>DATLSU010000040.1:0-31855 GCA_035533975.1 Patescibacteria group bacterium | reverse complement strand
AGGCCAGTTCCCCTTTCACGCACTGTGCGATGACGGCCACCTTTTGCAACTCCCGTTGGCTCAACGTGAATGTCTCCTGTCTCATGGGGTGACATTTTCACGCGGCCGTTAAGGGGTGACAGAATTATCTGGCTAAGACAGTGCGTCGCAGGCAGTGTTCGCAAAGCGCCGAAATGAGCATATAATTGAACAAACGAACCTTTTGAGGTCCGAATGAGAATTCCGGATGACAAAGGGTCTGACGTTTCCAGGAGAAACCTATGAGCGCCACCGGGGGTCGGAAGTCTAAAGCGGCCGAGGAGTTGAATGAGGCGTTGAAATCGCGGGATGCCGCCCGCATCGAAGCCGAACGCCGCGGGCTGAAAAACCTGAACCAGGGCATGGACGCGACAGGGCACGATGCTACGCACCGTGGAATAAACTGGGGCCCTTCCTACAAAACCCGGCGGAAAGCCAAGGCCAAGAAAAGCGCCAAGTGACACGAGCAAGGATTTAAGGATCATGACTCAGGGGCCTGACGGGCGACGACCGGCCCCGATCGCGGCCCATCCCGTGACGGATGCTACGAGGCGCGCGGGATTGTCGAGAGGGTGCCTGAAGGGTAAGGATGCGCAGTTCGTGGCGTGAATCACGCGCCGGCAACTCCACCCGCTCGACTCGCCGGGAAATGGATATACCTTCGGGCGCACCCCTGCTTCGTAGCCGGAGCTATTAGCTCCCTGCCTGCCTTCCCTCCCCCAGCCCCGCCACATATCCGGCGAAAGCGGGCTTTTTTACTTGCTCGTGCGCGCTTTTACCCTTTTGCGGTTAGAATGCGGAGCTATCGCGCCCCGCGGGTGTTTCCAGTCTCGGGGCCATGATCGAGATCGCGCGGCTTCACGGGAGAAACGAAATGAAACGACTGCTTGGCATAGCTGTGATTTGTTTGGCCGCGGCGCTGGGTGTTCGCGCGCAGAGCGCGCCGGTGAACCCGGTTTCCTCCCACTTGCGGCACGTTCTGAACTTCTTTGCGAACAACCTGATTGCCACCGCCCAGGAGTTCCCTGCCGACAAATACACCTACCATCCCACCCCGGCGCAAATGACCGTGGGAGAAACGATGCGGCACATCGCGCAGGTGAACAACTTCGCCTGCTCGAAAGTCGCCGGCGTCCCCACGCCAGAGTTGGCAAAGGTCAGCCTAACGGACAAGGAGAAATTGGTGGAGGGGCTCAAATCCTCCATGGATTTTTGCCAGCAGGCCTTCGCGAAACTCGATGATTCGAAACTCGGTGACTCGGTTCCCTGGTTCGGCGGCCAGCACACGACGCGCTTTGGGGCGGCCATGGAAGTCACCAACGATCTGATCGATCATTACGCCACACTCGCCACCTACCTGCGGCTCAACGGCATGCTGCCGCCCACCGCGCAGCACAATAAGAAGTAGCTAAAGCTAACGCTCCGCGGGAACCCGAATCTGCTCGGCCAGATGACAGGCCACCAGGCTCTCTCCCACCTGCCGTAGCATGGGCGTTTCTTGCGCGCACCGCTCGATGGCATACCGGCAACGCGTTCGGAATACGCAGCCCGAAGGCGGGGCAATCGGCGAGGGAGGCTCCCCCTCGAGCCCCTTCGCCGGGTGCGCCCGCGCCTGGCGAGGATCGGCCACCGGAACCGCATGAATTAGCGATTGCGTGTAGGGATGGCGCGGGGCGCGGTAGATCGCATCCGACGAAGCCAGTTCCATGACTTTGCCCAGATACAGAACCAGGACGCGATGGCTAATGTGCCGCACCGAGGCCAGATCGTGCGCGACGAAAATCAGCGATACGCCGTACACCTGTTGCAGCTCCATCAGAAGATTGACGATCTGCGCCTTGATCGATACATCCAAGGATGATACCGGCTCGTCGCAGACCACCACCTCCGGCTGCAGAATCAGCGCCCGGGCGATTCCGATCCGTTGCGCCTGCCCGCCGGAGAATTCGTGCGGGTAGCGATTGATGTAATCGGCCAGCAGTCCGACCTGCCGCATCATTTCGAGTACCTTGGCCCGCCGCTCCTGGCCGCTCATGCGCGGAAAAAACGAGCGCAGAGGCTCGCCGATAATCTGCCCAACCGTCATGCGCGGATCGAGCGAAGCTAGCGGGTCCTGAAAGATGATCTGTAGATGACGGCGCTGCTGGCGAATCTGTTCGGCGCCGAGGCCCACGAGGTTGTGTCCATCGAAGTGGATTTCACCCGATGTCACCGGCACCAGCGCCACCACCGCGCGAGCCAGCGTCGATTTGCCGCAGCCCGATTCGCCCACCACGCCGAGCGTCTCCGCCGGCCCCAGATCGAAGCTCACCCCGTCGACCGCGCGCAACTGTTTTCGCTCGGGAAACCAGCCTTCGCCCCGAACCTCGAAATACACGCACAGGTCGCGCACGGAAAGGACGTTTTCGCTCATTGGGCCGTCTTTGCTCCGCGCCCCAGGTCGCCCTCGTAGAAACAGGCCTTTAGGTGCATGCCGCTGACGCGTTCGAGCGGCGGCACGCCTTGATCGCAGATCCCCAGGCGATAGGGGCAGCGCGGGTGAAACGCGCATCCGGCGGGCACGTCGGAAAGATCGGGCGGGTTGCCCTCGATGGCCGTCAGTCGCGCCGAGGCAGCCTCGGAAAGTTCGGGGATCGAGTTTTCGAGCGCCTCGGTGTACGGGTGGCGGCAATGGTAAAAAATGTCATCGACCGTGCCCTTCTCGACGATCCTGCCCGCGTACATCACGTTCACCCGGTCGGCCAGTTCCGCGATCACGCCCAGGTCGTGCGTCACCAGAATGACGGCGGTTCCCAGGCGCTCGCGGGCCTCGCGCAGAAGCGCAAGCACCTGCGCCTGCACCGTGACGTCAAGCGCGGTCGTCGGTTCGTCGGCGATCAAGATTTCCGGCCCGCAGATCAGGGCCATGGCGATGGCCACGCGCTGGCGCATCCCGCCGGAAAGCTGGTGCGGATATTGCCGCATGCGCTCTTCGGGATCGCTGATATGCACCGCGCGAAGCATCTCGATCGCCTGCGCCGCGGCGGCGACCTTGCCGAGGCGCTTGTGGACGAGCAAGGGCTCGGTCAATTGCAGTCCGATGGAAAGATACGGATTCAGCGACGTCATCGGGTCCTGAAAGACGTAGCCGATTTTCCTGGCGCGAACCTGGTTCAACCGGCTCTCGGGGGCGCCCAGAAGCTCCTGGCCCTCGAAGCGCACGCTTCCGCTCACCCGCGAATTGGGCGCGGTCAAGCCGAGCATGCTGAGCAGCATCTGGCTCTTGCCGGAGCCGGATTCGCCAACGACGGCCAGCACTTCGCCGGCGCAGAGATCGAGGTCGACTTCGGTAACGGCGTGGACCACGCGGCCCCTGGTCGTGAATTCCACGGTCAGGTTGCGCGCCTCGATGAGACTGGCTCCGGCCATATCAGCGTTCCTTCGGGTCGAGCGCGTCGCGCAGCCCGTCACCCAGAAAATTCAGGCAATAGACGATCGCGGCCAGAAAGAGGGCCGGGATGATCAGCAGGTAGGGAAAGGATTGCAGTTCGCCAGCCCCGTCGGAAACCAGCACGCCGAGCGAGGTCATCGGCGCCTGCACGCCGAGGCCAAGAAAGCTCAGGAATGCCTCGAACAGAATCACGGCCGGCGCCGTGAGCGTCGCGTAAATCACGACGATGCCGACCAGGTTGGGGATGAGGTGCCGCCAGACAATCGCCGGCCCGCGAACGCCCGAGGCGCGCGCCGCCTCGACGAACTCCTTATTGCGCAGCGAGAGCGTCTGCCCGCGCACGATCCGCGCGATATCCAGCCACGAAACCGCTCCGATGGCCACGAAGATCAGGATCAGATCCCGGCCGAACATCACGATCAGCACGATCACGAACGGGATGAACGGCACCGAATACAGAATGTCCACCACGCGCATCATCAGCGAATCGGCCATTCCGCCCAGGTAGCCCGCGATCGCCCCCCAGAAAACGCCGATCGCGACGCTCACCACGCTCGCGACGAGACCAATCAACAGCGAAATGCGGCATCCCCACATCACGCGCACCAGCAGATCCCTCCCCAGGTCGTCGGTGCCGAAGATGTGCCAGCCGCGCAGCGTCGGAGGCAGATCCAGCAGCGCCCACTGCGGCGTGTAGTAGTTGTAGGGAGAGATCCAGGGGACGACGATCGCGGCAAGCACGATCAGGATCAGAACGATTCCGCTCGCCATCGCCGCCCGGTTGTGCCGCAGGCGGGTAAAGGCGTCCTGCCACAGGCTGCGGCCAGGCGCGGTCGCAAGGCTCGCCGCCGGCACTGCCGCGGCCGAATCGCTCCGCTCGCGGCTCACTGGTAGCGCACCCTGGGGTCCAGCAGTGAATAGCACAGATCCGCCAGGAGGTTGAAGGCGACGATCAGGACTCCATAAAGAATCGTGACTCCCAGCACTAGCGTGTAGTCCCGGTTGAGCGCTCCGTCGACAAAGGCGCGGCCAATGCCGGGAAGGCCGAAGATCGTCTCAATCACAATCGACCCGGTGATGATCCCCACTACCGCCGGGCCCAGAAATGAAACCATGGGGATGAGCGCCGGCTTCATCGCGTGGCGCAAGACCACCCGGTGTTCCGGAAGGCCCTTGGCCCGCGCCATCAGGATAAACGGGCTGTTCAATACCTCGACCATGCTGCCCCGCATCAGGCGCGCCACGTAGGCGATATAAGGTCCGGCCAGCGCCACGGCGGGAAGGATCACGTGCGAAGGGGATCCGTTGCCCCACTGGCCCGCCGGCAGCCAATGCAGGTATACCGCGAACAGGAGGATCAGGATGGGCGCAACCACGAAAACGGGGACCGATATTCCGATCATGGCCAGTCCCATCGGCCAGTAATCCCATCGCGTGTTGCGCCGGAGCGCGGCTACGATGCCGATGGGAAGCCCGATCAGGAGTGAACAGAGAAGCGCAAACCCTCCGATCACGACGTCTACGGGCAGGCCCTCGCTGATGATCTGATTGACCGTGGTATCGCGGTATTGGTAAGAGGGGCCGAAATTCCCCCGCAGGATGTCGCCCAGATACCGGAAATACTGTTCGTAGAGGGGTTCGTTCAGGTGGTACATGCGCTCGATGTTGTGCTCGATCGCGGGAGGAATCCGTTTTTGGACGTCGAATGGGCCGCCCGGAGCCGCATGAAGCAGCAGAAAAGCCAGCGTGATGATGATCAGCAGCGTGGGTATGGCTCCCAGCAAGCGCCGCAATGTGTATCGAATCAACAGAGTCCCCTAGCCGGCATTTACGCGAAGGCCGGCCCATTTCCCGGATGCTTCTCTGGCCGCCCTCATTTGTGCGCCAGAATATACATATAGCGCGATAAGTTCCGGTCCTGGATGTTCGAATGCCAGCCCTTCACGTAGGGTTTGATCAAGTGCGCGCTTTCAAAGAAGGAGATCGGGAGAAAGGGAGCGTCTTCGTTGAGGACGGCGCCCGCCTCCGCGAACAGTTTATAGCGTGACGCGATTTCTTGCGTGTTCGCCGCCTCGTCCACCAGCGCGTCGAAGCGCGGATTGCTGTAATTGCCGTAGTTCATGCCGAAGCCGGTCAAGTACAACTGCATGAACGTGAACGGATCGGGAAAGTCGCCGATCCAGGCCGCCCAAAAGAAGGTTGGCTGCTTCAATTGCAGGTCCTGCAGGAACACCTTCCATTCGATGTTGTAGATCTGGATTTTCGCGCCCAGATTCATTTGCCACATCGCCGCCAGGGCCTCCATCATCCGGCGCCCTTCCGGCCCGCCGCTCGGATACGTGAGAACCGTCTGCAAGGGGTGGCTCTCGGAATAGCCGGCTTCCCGATAGAGTTTGCGGGCCAGGGCATGGCGCTCGCTTCGCGGCAGCTTGGCCCAATCGGGGATCACGGGCTGGTAGCCCGGCAAAGGAGGCATGATGTTATAGGCGGGGATGCCGATGCCGCGCTGGACGTATTTGACCAGCGTCTTGCGGTCGATGGCCATGCTGAGGGCCAGGCGTAATTTGGGATTGTTCTGGAAGGGAGGCTTGGTGAGATTGTAGCTGAGCATGGAGGTGCCGAAATAGGGAGCCAGAACGACCTGGTCACCGAGCGTGCGCTGAAGCATATCTTTTTCGGAAGCGTTCAGCTCGTCGGTGAAGTCGATGCTCCCGGCCAGATATTGGTCGGTGGCGGAATCGGCGTTCGAGATGGGGTAATACGTCACCCGGGTCAGCCGTACATGGCTGGCATCCCAATAGTAGGGATTCTTGACCAGTGTGATGGGTCCGTTGATCACGCGGCCGGCGAGCTCGAAGGGGCCGTTCGAAACCATGTGTCCGGGTTGCGTCCAGCTATTGCCCCACTGCTTTACAGCCGGCTCGTAGATGGGGAAAAGATAGCAGTTGGTGAGCAGCGCGAGCAGGTACGGAGTGGGGCCACGGAGATGGACGATCAGCGTGTGCGGATCGGGCGCTTCGACTCCCAGGCGGTCGACAGGAAGAGCGCCCTCGGCGATCTCCATGGCGTTCTCGATTGGCGCCAGCGCCTGCGCGTATTCCGAGCCCGTTTCCGGATTCACTTCGCGGCGCCAGCCATATACGAAGTCATTCGCCGTGACCGGCTGGCCGTTGGACCAGCGCGCGTTTTGCCGCAGGTAAAAGGTCCAGGTTTTGCCGTCGCTACTGGTTTCCCAAGAGGAGGCGACGCCGGGGACCCGATTCCCGTCTTCGTCGAGCGTGACGAGCCCTTCGAAGAGGTCTTCATCCACATCAAATCCCACCACGTCCGTGACGAGGGAGGGATCGAGCGTGCTGGGATCGGCGCCGATCTCACGGCGCAGGCCCTGCTCCTTCGCCAGCTCAGACCCCATTCGAATCTGCGGCGCGGAGACGGGAAGTTGTCCCTGGCCTCCGCACGACGCCAGAAAGGGAAGCAGTAGCGTCACGACTGCGGCAAGCAGCCACGCAGGCGCTGCGCCGGGTTTAGAATGAAGGCCAGGAATTCGAGTTTTCATCAAGTTCGGAGCCGCGCCGCGAACAATATGGCGTTCTCTGCAACAAAGGCCAATCGCAGTGGGCCCGTCAGCCAATTCGAGTGTTAAACCGAAACATTGAATTCTAAGCGGTTCTCGCGAGGTTCGTCCACGCGATCCGCTCTCGCGTCGGTGTTTTTTTTCCTTTTCCTTAGGAACGGCCGGCTTCATGACTCCGGGAAAATGGAATTTACCGATGACAGGTCTCTTACAGGAGTTTCCGATCGGCACGGCGAGATACTTCGCCGCTTGCCAGACCGCCGTCACCGCGCCTTCGCGCGCCGTCACCGTCACGGTGTTCTCTGCCCGGCCACGCATGTTAGGATTTCGCCTAGCCTGGTTGTTCAGGCGGGAGGACTCCGATGGGACGAATCGGGCGGACGTTGGACCTGATCGGTCAGAGCTTCAGGGTCCTGCTGGCAGATAAAGAGCTGTTGTGGCTCCCGGTTTTCAGCGGCATCGCCTGCATTTCGGTGTCGCTGGTGATGCTGAGCGGCGGAGCGCTCGCCTTCCTGCCGCAGCTCAAGGCGATGGGCGCGGCCGAAGGCGGCCGCGGGACTTTATCGCAGGGGATGTGGCTCTGGCTGCTGCTCTTTTACCTGGTCAATTATTTCATCGTCATATACTTCAATGTTGCTCTGGTCAGCGTGGCCTTCGATCGCATCGGCGGCGGCCAGGCCAAACTGAACGACGGCCTCCAGACCGCCTGGCAACGCAAGGGAACGATTTTCCAGTGGGCGCTGCTCGACGCTACGGTGGGGATTTTGCTCCGCTCTTTCGAAGAACGCATGGGCTGGCTCGGCCGCATGGTGACGGACTTCATCGGCATCGCGTGGAATCTGGCTACTTATTTCGTGGTGCCGCTTCTGGCCCTGGAAGATCTCGGTCCGGCCGAGGCGCTCTCCCGCTCCGCGGAACTATTCCGGCAAACCTGGGGCGAGGAGCTGGTTGGGGGGTTCAGCTTCGGGATGATCTTCACCCTGCTGGCATTGCCTGGCGCGCTCCTGCCGATTATGGTCGCAACGAGCGGCCACCTTGCCTTGATCGCCGGCATTGTCCTCGCGCTTGTCTACTGGTTGCTTCTGTCGGTCGTTAGCTCGGCCGTGCAAGGTGTTTTCACCGCCGCGCTTTACCGCTACGCCACCACCAAATCCATTCCTCCAGGCTTTTCCGCCGGCAGCCTGCAGCAAGCCTGGCAGCCCAAAGCGTGACCGCTTGCGTCCCGGCAACCCCCAAGGATCGAAGAGGCTCGCCACCCGGCTTTGTTTTCCACAATCGTCGAAAGACCTCTTTTCAGGCGTGTTTTGGGGTGTAGCGCGCGCCAGTTTCACGCAGTTTGCAGCAAGTCCGTTACAGGCAGGGAAAGGCCGGATGAACGATCTGTAAAAAATGCCAGCGGACAGGACGGCGCCGGAATGATCGTCTATTTTCCAAAAACGTTCGACGCAATGAAGGAAGTATCGGGTTTTTCCATCGCTTCTTCCGCGAGATGGCGGAGTTTGCGCCGGTAATAGCTCGGCACCGACCAGACGCGCGTCGCATCGCCCATGCCGAAGGCCACGAAGCAAAGGGCGAAAACCAGGTGATTGAGCGACGCGCCCACGTACTGCCAGATCGCTGCATGCGGGCCGGGGTAGTTCGACGAGAGAAGAAGGACGCCCATATAGATCACGCCGAAAAAGCTCGCGCCCCGCACGAGGATTCCCAGAAGCAATCCCAATCCGATGCACAATTCCCCGTAGCCGACCAGATAGGCAATGTATTTGGCATGAGCGAGGACGAAGCCCCGCAAGACGGGAACCATGAACGGGTAAGCGCCGTGCCGCAGGAACAGGTGGATCCAATCCGCGAAGCCGCCGTGGGCGAATTGCGGTCCCCACACCTTGTACTGGGCGAAGATCAGGAACAGTATCCCCACCGCAATACGCAGCCATGCCAACGAATAATCGTTTACGGTTGTCGCGTTCTTGTGCATAGGCGGTCTGGTAAAAGCGCTCCGGCCTCAGCGGGACTCCACTTTACGCAGACTGGCACCGTGAATCAAGCTGAACCCCTTGCGCGCTGAGCGCCTCCCAGCCCGCTCGTCTCCGCCGGATCGGAAAGGCGACCCCGGCGGGGCGTGCGACGCCGTCCCAGCGCGGCTCCTGCGAGCTTGCACAAAACCGCCCCCGTGAAGGTCAGTGCTTTTCGCTACCCTGGGCCGGTTTAGCGGCCGGGGGCGGCGTCAACTTGAATTCGACGTCTACGGCTGTTTCGACTTCCACCTGCTTGCCGTTGACCACGGTAGGCTGATACCGCCAATGCTTGACGGCGCTCACGGCGGCCTTGGTTAGCTGCTTGGGGCCGTCAGTGACTTTCACCGACTTCACCGAACCATTGCGGCCGATCACGACATCGAGATTGACGTCACCTTGGATATTCTTTTTGCGGGCGGCTTCCGGATACTTCACCGGAGTGGACTCGACGAGTTTGGTTTGCATAACCACACTGCTGATTCGCAGCGGTGCGGCCTGCTTTGCCGGAGGCGGCGCAGCCGCCAGAAAAGTTGCCATGCCAAGCGCCAGTGTCGCGACGATCATGTAAACCTCATTTCCCCAGAAATAGAGTTCAAGAACCTTAAACCTCCTGCCAAGCATGTGTCAAACACCGCCGGGCGCTGCCGGAGAATCGGTTCTCTACGGCCGGATCGATCTTGCGCGAAGCGGTATTGATGATTTGTCGCCGCCCGCTCCTGCTTCATTCTGTTCCTCTTCACAGCACGAGATGCTGCAGCAGAAACAGCCGATCAATAAGTAGGCGATCCGCTTGTAGATGCTTTGCAGAACTTTGGTCTCTCTCTTGCATCTTGGCCGGATGTGAGCCGGTCAGGAACAGAAGGAAGCGGAGCGATGAGAGAGCAAAAGGAAGCGGAGATGTCGAGCCGTCCGGTCAAGATGCTCGTCGAGACGGCAGCGGAAGAACCTGGTGCGTTGAGCCAGGCTTCGTCCGGGCCCGAATCGGCCGGACTCATCTCGTGCAGTCACATCAGGTTTACAGCAAAGAACTTGCGCGGGAATGCCGGGATTTTTCCTTATCGCCGGTCCCCGCTAGCACGGCCGCGCTCGTTCGAAGCGGCTTGGGGTGCGAGCCCTTGTAAGTCCGGCTTCGGCGCGGCCGCCGGTTTCCGGAGGCTGGCGGCGGGCTTTCGCAAAACGGGCGTCTGGCTGGGAAGCGTGGATCGTTTTGGGAAGTTGCCGAGTGGTTTCCGCATGGACTCTTGGTCAAGTCCGGACGAATTGTTCACCAGGGTTCGCCCCGGCAGGCAGCAGAAAGCCGCAAAACTTCAAACGGGGTCTTTATCGCCAGCGGCGGGGCTTGCTGCTTTTTCCGGTGCGAACTCGATGGCTATCGAACTGCAAATGGGGACTCAATTCTGACACTCGGAACAGAGAAAGCGAGGAAACAAATCATGAGCTGTACGATTAGTCCTCTTGCGATAACGAGCGAACTCGAACTGCCGCCCGAGGATGTGATTTTCGGCGCTTCCGAGGCAATGGCACTGGTTCGCCACCAGGTGGAAACAGCGGCCCGAGCCAATGTTCCCGTTTTGCTCGGCGGGCAAAGCGGAACGGGAAAGGAAGTCCTGGCAAAACTGATTCATTGCCGCTCGCGGTTGCGAAGGGGAGCGTTCGTCAAGGTCAACTGTCCGGCGATTCCGGGAACGCTGCTCGAAAGCGAGTTGTTCGGTTACGAGCGCGGCGCATTTACCGGCGCCTACGCGGCCAAACCAGGAAGGGTCGAAACAGCCGAAGACGGCACGCTGTTCCTGGACGAAATTGCCGAGCTCGAACCGCCCTTGCAGGCCAAGATGCTTCAACTGTTGCAGGACGGGCGGTTTTGCAGGATTGGCGGGCATCAGGAACGCCAAGTTGAAGTGCGGGTGGTCTGCGCGACCAATCACGATCTTGCGCAAGACGTCGAAGCAGGGCTGTTCCGCCGCGACCTGTTTTACCGCATCAACGTACTTTCCATCACCCTTCCGCCGCTTTCGGAAAGACGCGAGGACATACCCGAACTGGTCCGCTACCTGACGGAAAAATACAGCGCGAAGTACGAACGGCCGGTTCCCCCGCTGAACAGCCGGGTTTTCCGCATGCTCGAGGTGAGGCCCTGGCAGGGAAACATCCGCGAACTCGAAAACCTGGCCAAACGATATGTGATTCTCGGCACCGAGGAAGCGTTCGCCATCCCCCCAAGCAATGGTCATGGCAGCGGCCCATTGGGCGCCACGGGGGCCCCGGCCCAAACAAGACCACCGCGTGCCGGCGACAGCGAGGAATCGCTGAAGTCGATCGTGCGCCATGCGGTGAAGGATCTCGAGCGAAGCATCATCTTGCGCACGCTCGAGGCCAACCGCTGGAATCGCCGGCTCGCCGCGCGTGCGCTCCGGATCAGTTATGCGGCCTTGCTCTACAAAATGCGCGAGGCCGGCGTTCCGCCGATGCGAGGGGCGCGAGTGGAAAGGATTCCGCAACAGTTCGATCTGCCCCCGACCGCAAATCGTAACGAGTAGGAGGATTCGAATGAGAAAGAACGTTTGGTTATACCGCTCCGCCTGGCTGAGTGTGGCGCTAGCTCTGGCCGGCACGCTCCAAGCGCGACAGAAGCAGATCGCCGAGCTTCGCCCCGCGAAGGCAGCCGGTCGCCCGGCAAGCACGGCCCATTCGTCCAGCCGGATTGTCTCCACTCACGCCGAATACGTGATCGGGCCCGCAGACGTCCTGGCCATCGACGTCTGGCACGAGCCGGAAATTTCTCGAGTCGAGCCGGTGCGGCCCGACGGCAGGATCACGCTCCCGCTGGCGGGCGAAATCGAAGCCAGCGGAGAGACGACGCATTCTCTCCAGAAAGAGATTGCGCAGCGCTTGGCCCACTACATCCGCCAGCCAGACGTCACCGTCATCGTGCAACAGGCAAAGAGTTACCGCTTCAACATCATCGGCGACGTTCTCCGGCCCGGCTCGTATTCGCTCGGCGCGCGGATGAGCGTCCTCGACACCATCGCCGCAGCCGGAGGGTTCGGCGAGTTTGCCAAGGTCACTCGCATTTACGTCGTGCGGCGGCGGACGGACGGTTCCTCGCTTCGCATTCCCTTCAATTACAAGGACGCCGTCCGCGGCGACCGGCGCGATCTCGACCTGGTGCTGATGCCCGGGGACACGGTAATCGTTCCATGAAAGGCGAACGCTCATGACTCGAAGACATTGGTGCTGCCTGGCGCTGGCTGTGCTGACGCCGCTCTCGCTCTGGGGACAGCAGAGCGCCGCTTCCGAGGCGGCGCGGACGCCGGCGAATCGGCCCGCCACGACCACATCCATCAACGATAGCGCGGGATTCAACGCCCCCTCCCCGGAAGGTCTGATCGGCGCGCGCAACCTGCTCTCGTGGGGAACGAATTTCTCGACCGGCTATGACGACAACATCGCGCAAACCAATGCAAATCGCATGGCCGACACGGCCTACGTGATTTCGCCTCATCTGGCCATCAGGCGCGAAGAAGGGCGGCTAGCAATGGGGTTGAGCTACCGGCCGACGCTTCTCGTATACCAGCATCAGGCAGGCTACAACGAGCAGGACCACGATCTCGACTTCGACGCCAATTTCCGGGCCACGGACCGGCTTCGCTTCGGATTGCGGACGAATGTGCTTTACCGCAGCGGGCTGCTCGATTCCCTTTCCGGGACCGCGCCGGTCTCCGGGCCGGTTTCACCAGGACTGTTAAACGACACCATCGTCACGCCCTTTGCCAATCAGTTTGAAAACAATTCACGAGCGGACGTCCGTTATCAGATCGGCCCCCGGGCGGCTTTCGAGGTTTTCACCACCTACATGCTCCGTTCCTTCTCCCAATCGACCGCATCGTCGGTACCTCTGTTCGAGACCGAGGGAGGAAGCGCCGGCCTCACCTACCTCTATCAAACCGGCCCGCGCTCGACGCTCGGGCTCACCTACCTGTACGAGATGTTTCACGCTGGCGCGGCAACGCGCGTGGGCCTCGACGTCGCCTCGATCTCCTGGACGCTGGCGGTCACGCCGCGTCTGAAGGTGAATGTTTTCGGCGGCCCGGTACATAGCGGTGTGCAAGGCAGCGCGCTCCTGGCGCTTGGCCCGTCACTCACGCTGCCGCTTCCCTTCAGCCACAGGGATTGGCACTGGGCGGCCGGCGGCGCAGTCACGTTCCAGACGGCGAAGAACAGCTTGCGGCTGAGCGCTTCGCGACAGGTGACCGACGGCGGCGGCTTGATCGACGCGGTAACGAACGACGTCGTCGAGGAAAGTTTCGAGCGGCACCTGGCGCGCAGATGGTCGATTGAGTGGTCGGCAGGCTGGCAACGCAACACAGCGCTCGAAGCCGCGCTCGATCCCGGGGAAGCGCAAGGCGAATACGGCCGGATTCTGATCCTTCATGCAATCTCGTCCCTCTTGACAGCCGGAGCGGGCTACCAGTTCGAGCGGCAGCGGGTCGGCGGCTCCATTCCACTCGGAGCCAATTTCGATCGCAACTTCGTCTACTTCACGTTGGTCTACCGGTTCAAAAACATCCCCTTGGGACGGTGAGCGATGGCGCAAATCGAAAAACAATTGGAATGGCACGATTATTGGGAGGTTCTGGCACGGCGGCGATGGATTCTGCTGGCCGCGCTGTTCGCTTTCGGGCTTGCGGCAACGGCGCTGGCGGCTCTCTGGCCGGTGCTCTACCGGTCCGAAGCGCTCATTCTGGTCGAGCAGCAGGACGTGCCCTCCGACTACGTGCGCCCGAACGTCACCGCCGACGCCCGCCAGCGCCTGGCGACGATCAGCCAGCAGGTGCTCAGCCGGACGCGTCTCGAGAACTTGATCGACCGCTATCACCTGTACCCGTCGGCGGCCGATCGCTCCGACCGGAACAAGCTGATCGACCGGATGCGAAAGAATGTAGCGCTCGATCCGGTCGAAACCAACGGAAACCGGCATCTCACCGCTCTCAAAATCGAATTCACCTACAACAACCCGCGCATCGCGCAACGGGTTGCGAGTGACCTGACCTCCGAGTTCATCAACCAGAGCCTCGAAGCGCGCACCCAGGCCTCGGCCGCCACAACCGATTTCCTGACGGCCCAGCTCGCTCAAGCGGAGCAGGACCTCGCCACGCAGCAATCCAAGCTGGCTAGCCTCAAGACGCGTTACCTCGGCGAGCTGCCCGAGCAGCAGCAGAGCAACGTCCAGATCCTCAGCAACCTTCAAGCGCAGCTCTACGCCGAGACCAACGCCCGCGACAACGCCAAGCAGCAGCGAATCTATTTGCAGTCGCTCGCCGCCGCCTACCGGCGCACCGACAACAGGCAGCCTCCGGCGAAGGCGGGAGCGACGAATAGCCCCGCGCCGCTTGCCGTCATCGACAAGGCCACCAGCGACCTCGATCGCAAGATCACCGCACTCGAAGCGAAATACACGCCCGATTACCCGGACGTCGTCCAAGCTCGCCACCAGCTAGCCAAGTGGAAGGCCATGCGCAAGGCGGCTCTCGCGCAAGCGCGCCAGCCGGCCGCCTCGGGCGCTGCGCCTTCGGC
The DNA here is from genome assembly GCA_035533975.1 of Patescibacteria group bacterium. Classification (GTDB taxonomy): domain Bacteria; phylum Acidobacteriota; class Terriglobia; order Acidiferrales; family UBA7541; genus JAKASX01. The sequence goes on along the minus strand of DATLSU010000040.1, from coordinate 17,244 downwards.
CCCGCCAGCCGCGGCGATTTCGAGCGATGCGAACCTGGCCGAAGTCCAGAGTCGCATCAAGGCCACCCAGGCCGAAATATCCATGCACAACGGCCAAATGGCGGGTTTGAATAGGCGCATCGCGGCCCTGGAGACCCGGCTGCAGCTCACGCCGCTGCGCGAAGAGCAGCTCGCCGCGGTAACCCGCAACTACCAAAACGCCCGCGACAATTACGAATCCCTGCTGCAGAAAAAACTCCAATCCGAACTCGCCACGAACCTCGAAATGCGGGAAGAGGGAGGACGGCTCCAGGTCATCGACCCGGCCAGCCTGCCGCAGCAGCCGGTCTCGCCGAATCGCTTGGAGATCGTGCTGGGAGGATGGGCGGCGGGCCTGGCGGCAGGCATTGGCCTGCTTTCCGCCGAGGAGATGGGAGACGAAACCCTGCGCAACGATTTTGACCTTCTCGGAGAGATGTCCTGGCCCATCCTGGCGCATTTGCCGATTCTGTGCCCGGCGGCGGAGCAACGGCGGCACAAATGGAAGCGCATCGCCGAGATTGTGGGCGTCGTCGCTCTCCTATTGGTATCGGCGGGCCTCGGAATCCTCGTTTGCCTGGTGGGCTAGCCATGTACTCAGCCTATTTCCAAATGACGCGCAACCCGTTCGAGATGAGCCCGGACCCCTACTTCTTTTTCCCAACCGCGCAGCACCGCGAGGCGCTCGCCGGGCTGATCTACGGGATCAGCGCGCGAAGGGGATTTCTGGTGCTCACCGGCGAGGTCGGCACCGGCAAATCGCTCCTGGTCCGCTGCCTACTCGAGCAGCTCGACAAGCGGAAGGTCGTCTATGCCTACCTCTTCAACAGCCTGCTCTCTTCCGAACAGTTTCTGCATTACATCGCCGAAGATCTGGGAATTACAAACGGTCCGTGTTCGAAGAACGAGCTGCTGCTGCGAATGAGCCGGTACCTGATCGAGAACCATCGCAAGGGCCTGACGACGGTCGCCATTATCGACGAGGCGCATCACCTGGATGAATCCGTGCTCGAAGAGGTGCGCCTGTTGACCAACCTCGAGACGCCGCAAGGCAAGCTGCTACAGATCGCGCTGGTCGGCCAACCCGAGCTGGACGAGAAACTGGAATCTCACCAGTTGCGGCAACTCAAGCAGAGAATCACGCTGCGGCTGCACCTGGGCGGCTTCTCCCCCGCCGAAACGTTCCGCTACGTCCAATCCCGCCTGCGCCTAGCCGGGGAAAGTTCCGGAACGCTCTTTACGCCCGGCGCCCTGACGATGATTCATTATTTCTCCTCCGGAATCCCGCGACTGATCAATACGCTCTGCGACAACAGTCTGATCGCCGCATTCGCGATGGGCCGCCGCCAGGTTTCGGTCGAACTGGTCGAGGAAGCCGCCGGCGATCTGCGCATGAGGCCGGCGCGAAGATTGTCGCCGGCAATTCCCAGCGCGTCACCCCGTCCGCCATTGAACGCTTCGGCCCGAAGCGACCGCGGCACGGACCCGAAAGCATTCCAACCCCAATTCCGAGACGGCCAGAACGAAACCGCCGTCTCTTGCGAGGCGAAACGTGAGCCGCATATTTGATGCACTGCGCAAATCCGAACAGGACCGCACGGGAGCAGCCCGGCCCGATGCCTCCCCGCAGCCGGCAGCCTGGAGCCAGGCTGCTGCCGGAGCGCAAACGCCGGTCGCCGGTCTCGACATGGTCCCGGCGATTCATTCCCGCCCGGAAAACGGTTTCCCCGATGAAGCCGGCGACGCCAGCGCGGAAACCTTCCGCGTGCTGCGCCACCGCCTGGAACTGATTCGGCGCAGGCGTCACCTGCAGAAACTCCTGGTGACCAGCGCGATTCCGAAGGAGGGGAAAACCACCGTCGCCTGCCGTCTGGCCATGGCGCTCGCGCAAACCGCCCGCGTGCTGCTCGTCGACGCCGATCTGCGCCATCCGGGAGTGCATCGAACGCTCGGGATCCCGGCGCACAAGGGTGTCGGCGACTGGCTCGAACATCGCGAAGAACTTCCCGCCGTCCTGCGGCGAGTCGAGCCGTACGGCTTCTTCTACCTGCCAGCCGGAGAGGCCCATTCCAATCCCGGCGAACTGCTCAGGCAACCCGCGCTCGCCGAGTTCCTCGCCGCCACCGAGGCGAACTTCGATTGGGTCCTCGTCGATTCGCCGCCGCTCGGTCCGTTTGTGGACGCGCACCATCTGGCGACTCTGGTCGACGGAGCCCTGGTCGTTTTACGGCGGGGAGTCACGCCGCGTTCGGTGCTCGCTGAACTTTCCGTCTCGCTCGAACGCGTCTTCGTCGCCGGCGCCATCCTGAACGGGGCTCGCGACAGCAACCAAGGCTACTACGAGTATTACGGGCGCGAACGAACCATCCATTCGCGGGGCGCGATGCCGCCCCCCAGCGAAACGGACAAGGTGGGAGTTTCCCTTCATGACTAACCGGCTCCCCATCTACCTTCCCGCGCGAACGCTGCTGCTGGCCGCTTCGGAGGCTCTGCCCGCCCTCGCTCTGCTGCTGTGGTTCGTGCCGGTGTCCCACGGCGATGCCTGGTTCTGGCTTCGCCATGAAAACGGGTTCCTGCGGATTGGCGCCGTGGCCCTGACGTTTTTTACCTGCATGTATTACTACGACCTGTACGACTGGCCAGCCATGAGGAATCTGCAGGTGGCGCTGGCGCGTCTGCCGGAGGCGCTCGGAACCGCTTGCCTGGTTCTGGCTGCGCTCTATTTGGCGGCGCCGGCGATCCGGCTGCGCCTGGCGACCGTGCTGCTCGCCATGGCGACGCTTGGCCTGGGCGTTGCCATCGCCCGTCAAGTCCACTTCGCGCTCACCCGCTCCGGCCGTCTCTCGCAGAACTTCGTCGTGATCGGTGGCGGCCGCTTGGCGGCGGAGCTGACGAGCATCATCGAGTCGCGGCCGGAACTGGGAATCCGCCTGGCCGGCATGCTCCCGGACGCGGCCAGCGCGACGCGGCTGCTGGCGGGCGCGGCCCGGCCAGTTGCGGCGCCAGCCGGTTCGTTGCGCGTCGATGGATTGATTCTGGCCTCGGGCCGGACTGCCGTGCCGATCGACACCGGCGCCGGAAATGCGGATGTTCCCGCCATGCAGACGCTCGACGGGCCCGAGCTTTATGAAAAGTTGACGGGGAAGGTCTGGCTCGAGGCTCACGATCCCGATCGATTGCAAGGCAGGTGGGCGGCGATCCGCTCTCCGTTGCCGGCTGCCGGCGCGCGCATTCTATCGATCGCTTTCTCGCTGATGGTCCTGCTTCTAGTGATGCCGGTCATGGCGGCGATCGCCCTGGCGATTTGGGTGGATTCGGGCAGCCCCGTGATTTTCCGCCAGCGGCGAGCCGGGCAAAACGGACGCCTGTTCACGCTCTACAAGTTCCGCACCATGACGAAAGGCGACCACGGACGTTTCCGGCCTGCCGAGAAGAACGACGAGCGGTTCACGCGCATCGGGCGCTGGATTCGCCGCACGCGTCTCGACGAACTGCCGCAGTTCTGGAATATCCTGCGCGGCGATATGTCGCTTTTGGGTCCGCGGCCGTTCGCTTGGGAAGAGGAGAGCAAGTGGGCGATGGAAATTCCCTGGTACACCGAGCGCTGGCGGGTGAAACCGGGGGCGACCGGCTGGGCCCAAATTCGGCGCGGCTATTGTTCGACGCGCGAAGACAACGTCGAGAAGCTCGCCTACGACCTCTTTTACATCAAGAACCGCTCGTTCGCCATGAACCTGTTGATTCTGCTGGAGACCACGAAAATTCTGCTGAAGGGCCGCGGAGCCCGTTAGGACAATGATGATCAGCGCAACCGAGTGGCTATTTTGGGTTTGTCTCGCAGTCGTCATCTACGCCTACGCCCTTTATCCGGTTGCGCTGGCGGCCGCTTGCCACATCGCGCGGCTGCGCGGGGCAAGCAGCGATTCCCCCGGGCCCGAGCCGCGAGGCGATGCGCCGCCGGCCCGCGATTTGCCGCGCGTTTCGCTTCTGGTGGCCGCCTACAACGAAGAGGAGCACCTTCCCGCCAAGCTCCAAAATGTCGATCGAATCGACTATCCGAGCGACCGGCTTGAATGCGTGTTCGTTTCCGACGGCTCGGCCGACGCCACCGACGGCATCCTCGAATCAGTCCGCCGGCCGGGATTTCAATTCCATCGCCTCGCTTCCCGCCAAGGCAAGCCGACGGCGCTGAATCTGGCCGTCGCCAGAGCCCACGGAGAAATCCTCGTATTCTCCGACGCTTCCACGATGTTCGAACCCGGCGCGGTCGGAAGGCTCGTACGCCATTTTGCCGACCCGCGCGTGGGCGTGGTATGCGGCTCGATCGAATTCACCCGGACCGGCGAATCGGCGGCAACCGAGGGCGTCTACTGGCGGTACGAAACCGCCTTGCGGGAAATGGAGGGCCGGATCGGCGCGACCCTGACGGCCAGCGGCGCGATTTACGCCGTCCGCCGCTGCTGCTACCGCCCGCTGGCGCCGGGCGCAATTCTCGACGATTTCTTGGTTCCCATGACGGCGCGCCGCCTGGGTTACCGCGTGGAATACGAGCCCGAAGCCCGGGCCATGGAAACGGCGGCGGAATCGGTGAAGGGGGAATTTACCCGGCGCGTTCGTTTGGCGGCCGGGAGCTTTCGATCCCTGGGAACGCTGACGCGCGGAGCCTTGTCGAGTCCGGTGGTTCTGTGGGCGTTTCTATCGCACAAGGCGCTGCGTTGGCTTGCGCCCCTGTTCCTGCTGGCCCTGCTGGGGGCCAGCGTGGCGCTGCGGCATAACCCCTTTTACGGACTCGCGCTGACCCTTCAAGGCGCTTTTTGCTTTTGGGCCCTTCTCGGCTGGTCGCATCGCAAGCAACTCGAAAAAGTCCGGTTCGCCCTGGTGGGCTACTTCCTGGTGGCGATGAACATGGCGTTTCTGATGGGCCTGGCGCGCAGCCTGGTGGGCCGCCAAGAGGTGACGTGGACGAGGGTGCGCTGATGAACCAAACCAATACAGGCGGGTCAATCATGCGTATGAGCGTTTTTCTCTATCATGCGGTCGTTTCGAGGCGCCCGCAGTGGCTTCGCTGGAGGGAGCGGAAGTACTGGATGGATGCCGGCGAATTTCGCCGCCACCTGGCGCTTCTCGGTGCTTCGAAACACCCGGTTGTGCGACTGGCGGACTGCTGGCGCGCCACAACTTTCCCCTCGTCCGTGCCTTCGCTTCTGCAGGGTCCGCCGCAACCGGACCCGCTCGTCCTGACCTTCGATGACGGCTGGCAATCGGATTATTCGCTTGTATGGCCCCTACTCCTGGAAGCCGGCATTCCGGCGACGTTCTTCGTAAACACGCAGACGCTCGGCCAGCCGGGCCATCTGCGCTGGAGCCAAGTCCGAAAGATGAGCTCCGAGGGGGCTTCGTTCCAGTCTCACGGCCACCGGCACGTCGATCTGACCCGGCTGGACGACAGGGCGCTTGAGACCGAACTGCGGATGTCGAAGGATCTGCTCGAAGGCTGGGTAAAAACACCGGTCGAATTCCTGGCTGCGCCCTACGGACGCGTGAGCCGGCGGGTGGTCGATACGGCCCTCGAAGCGGGCTACCAGGCGGTCTGCACGTCCGATCCGCGCCCGGCGGCTCCGCGCGCCGAACGGGTGAGCCGCGTCGCCATCCACGCGGGGACCAAACCAACCGAACTTGCCGGGCTGATCGAGAGCCGCCGGATGCCCTATTGGGGACGCAGCGCGCAGGCGGCGATTCTCGCGCCGGCCAAACTATTTCTGCGACCCCCGTCGCCCAAACGGAAGTTCTTGCCGGAGACAGCGTGATGAATCATCTAGCACCACCGCGAATCCTCGTTTTGATCGACGCCCTGGGCTGGACCTACGTTCGCGAGCAGGGTTTTCTCCAGGGACTGCTGCGGTACCGAGCCCCGATTCGCACCGTGCTCGGATTCAGCTCGGCGGCGATACCCACGATTCTGACCGGAGCGCCGCCCCAGCGCCACGGCCACTGGAATTTGCTCTATTACGATCCCGAACATTCCCCATTCCGGTGGTTGCGGCGGCTCGATTTTCTTCCCGAGCGCGTTCTGAACAACCGGCTTACGCGCCGCTCCATCACCGAGATCGGCCGGCGGGCGCTCGGGCTGGGGCCGCTGTTCGATTGTTCGGTGAACCCGCGGCTTCTGCCGTGGTTCAACTGGGTCGAGAAGCGGAACATCTTCGCGCGCGGGGGAATCACCGGCGCCCCCTCGTTTTTCGACGAGATTGCTCGCCGCGATGTTTCCTGCCGCGTTTACACCTACCGCGATTCGAGCGACGAGGAAATCATTCAAAAAGCAGAGAAAGACCTGGCATCGGGCGAGGCCGACGTTCTTTTTCTTTACCTGTCGGAAATCGACCGCTTCCTGCATGAACGCTGCGCCAGCCGCCAGGACTGGATGGCAACGCTGGCCCGCTACGAAACGCGGCTGCTAAGCCTATTCGAGAAGGCTCTCGAACGCGACCGGCGCGCCACCTGCGCCGTATTTTCCGACCACGGCATGACTCCGGTGCGGCGGCACATCGACCTGGCGGGCGAAATCGGCCGGCTGGGCTACCGGATGCCCGAAGACTTCCTCGCCGTGTACGACTCCACGATGGCGCGCTACTGGTTCTTTGGCGATCGGGCGCGCCAGGCAATCACCCGGCACCTGGCGGCGCTCCCGGTTGGCCGCATCCTCACCGACCAGGAGCTCCAAAGGCTGGGCGTCTTTTTCGGTGATCGCCGCTACGGCGAGTTGATTTACCTGCTCGATGCTGGCTGTTTGCTGAGCGACAGCGGCTTTCATAACGGCGGCTGGAAGCCGGCTGGAATGCACGGCTATCACCCCGACGATCCCTATTCCGATGGCGTATTCCTGACCAACCGCGAACCCTCATCCCCGGTTCGCAGCGTCGCCGACGTGCATGCCTTCCTGATGGATACGACTTTCGGAGCCATCGAAAGCGTTGCGAACGGGTGAATATGACCATGCGACCGTTGAGCATCCTCTATTTCACAAACTCCCGGAGCCGGGGCGGAGCCGAACAGCATCTGGTTTCGCTGATCGGCGGGCTGGATCGCCGCGCATTTCAGCCCATTCTGGCCTGCCCGCCGGCGCTCGAAGAGCAAATTCGCATGGATCTCGGTCCCGGCGTCGAGATCGTCCCCATCGAGCTCGAGCGGCCTTCCGATTTTCGCGCCGCCTGGAGCCTCGCGCGCCTGGTGCGGTCGCGGCGAATCGACATTCTTCACTCGCATCTTTTTTGCAGCAGCGTTTTGGCTTCTCCCATCGGGCGCCTGGCCAGCGTCCCGGCGGTCGTCGAGACCCCGCATGTGAGCGAGCGGTGGCGCCGCGGCTGGCTGAAGGGGCGCTTCGTCGCGGACCGGCTGGTGGGGCGGATGGTCGATGTTTTCGTCGCGGTTTCCCAGGCGAACGCTCGTTATTTGGCCGGCCAAAAGGGACTTCCGCCGAAGAAAATCCGCGTCATTCCGAACGGCATCGACCCGGGGCGCTTCGTTGCCTGCCAGAGGCCGCCGGCATCGATGCGACGCTCGCTTGGAATCCAGGAAAACGACCCGGCGCTGGTTTGCGTCGCGCGCCTGGAGCCGCAAAAAGGGCATGCGGTACTGCTCGATGCGATGTTGCGCATTCGAGCGGAGGTTCCCCGCGCCCGGCTGATCATCGTCGGCGAGGGCAGTCTGCGTCACTCGCTCGAGCGTTCGAGTCGCACTCTTGGCCTGGGGGATGCGGTGCGTTTTACGGGGCAGCAGGCGAACGTCGCGGACTGGCTAGCTCTCGCGCAGGTCGCCGTGCTCCCGTCGCTCTATGAGGGTCTGCCTCTGGCGGCTTTGGAGGCTCTGGCCGCCGAAAAGCCGCTGGTGGCGACGGCGGTCGACGGCACGCCGGAAGTGGTGCTCCACAACCGAACCGGCCTCACGGTCCCTCCGGGCGATCCGGCGTCACTCGCCGCGGCAATCCTGCGGATGCTTCGCGACCCGGCCCGCGCCCAGGCGATGGCCAGAGCCGGACGCAAACTGGTGACGAAACATTTCACGCTCCAGCGCCAGGTGCGGGATACGGAAAATCTGTACCGCGAAATCTGGGAGAAGCGCGCGACCGGCTTCGCCTTCGGCCATGCCGGGCCGGTTCCGGCACATAACGTTTCCGGGAGTGAACTGCCGTGAGCGCCGCAGCGCAAATTCTACTGGCTCCAACTTGGATCGTCCCAAAAGATACCAGCGAAACGATCATCCGCGAGGTCGTGCGCGAGTGCGAGCGGCGGTATACGAGCGCGCTCCGCGCGATTGTCCTGGCGGGAAGCATGGCGCGGGGAGAAGCGGCAGCGCTCGCCGCGGGCGACGCCATCAGCATTCCGGGCGACGCCGAGTTTCTGCTGGTCTTTCGGCGGCGCTCGACGCTCGCGGCCCCGGCCGAGATCGGCGCCCTGGGAGATAGGATCTCCCGCTCCCTGCGCAGCCGGAACATCGTGTGTCCGGTGCACCTGTCTGGCGTCACGCCCGGCTATCTGCGCCGGCTGCCCGCTCACATTTTCAGTTACGAGCTGCGAATGTCCGGAAAAGTCGTGACGGGAGATAGAAATATCTTGACCGCGATTCCGGAATTTCAAGCCCGTGAAATCGAACGCGCGGACGCCTGGCATCTGCTTTCGAATCGCATGATCGAATGGCTGGAGTTGCTAGCCTCCGCAACCGATCGGAGGCAACCGGATATCGCGCTCTTCTATGCAAGCGTAAAGCTGTGGATGGACGCGGCCACTTCCCTTCTGGTTTTTCTGCGGGAGTACGAACCGAGCTACCAAGCCCGCGCCGAGCGCCTGGCCGCTTTGGCGAGGGCGCCGCAGCCATCCGGGCTTCCCTTCCCGCTCCAGAAACTTTCAGCCGGAGTGAATGCCGCGACTTCATGGAAGCTCATGCCGGAAGAATCCGCCGCGGAACGTCTGGGCTGGGACTTCTGCGATCAGGCTCGCCGCTACGCCGGGATTTTGTGGTGCTGGGAAGCGGCGCAGCTAACCGGACTCGACGAGGCGTCGGCGCCATTGACGTTCCTCCGCTCCTCGCGCCTGAAAAAAAGCCCCTGGCGGGGATGGCTGCGCACGGCGCGGGAATGCCGGCGCCAGCATATGCGTGAGCCACGGCGCCGTTGGTGGGCGCTCGGCCGATGGGGCTCGCCGCGACAGTGCATCTACGCCGTGGCGGCGGAATGCCTGCTGCGTTCAGGCGACTTCCAGCCGTCGGCGGAGAACGGTCTGGTCTTCGAGTTGCAGGCCGCCAAGTTGCGCCAGTTTCTTCCCGTGCCCGAGCCGCCGATTAAAGAAGGCCGCGGCTGGCGGCCGCTGGTGCGCGAATTGGCGTGGAACTACCACGAATTTGTCGAGAAGACACGGGCATGACGGCAGACGCAAAACGCTTTGCTTCCTCCGGCACGACACGCGGCGAAAACGGCGACGCGAGTCTGGTAGTTCTCCGCGGCGCGGCCGGCCGGGCCGTCGCCGAGGTGGTGCGGGAATGCATGGAAATGTGCAACTGGCGGGATTTGGTGGGAAACAATGCCACCGTCGTCATCAAGCCCAACCTCTGCACGGCGATCCCCGACAAAGTGGAAATGTCGGACACCTCGGCGCAGATCACCGCTGCTGTGTGCGAAGTGTTGCAGGAACGCACCAGCCGAATCACGATCGGGGAATCGGACGGACTGCACGAGAGCGCCGACCGCGCCTTCGAAGCTGCCGGATACACGGCTCTGGCCGAGCAGCACGGCGTGGCCCTGGTGAATTTGTCGCGCCAGCCGCGGGTGAGAACGCTGTGCGCGCCCGCGGGAGAAATCGAACTGCCCCGCCTGCTCTTCGAAGCCGATGTCTTTATAACGCTTCCCGTATTGAAGACGCATGCGCTGACCTATTTCACCGGCTCGCTCAAAAACCAGTGGGGATGCCTGCCGCAGCACGACCGCATCCTGTTCCACCGCTGGCTCGATCCGATGATCGTATCCCTGCATCGCATTCTCCGGCCGGCCCTTTCGCTGATGGATGGCCTGGTGGCGATGGAGGGCCGCGGCCCCACCAACGGCCGGCCCCGCCGGCTCGACATCCTGCTGGCGAGCCGCGACGCCGTAGCGCTCGATGCAACGGCGATGCGCTTGGTGGGTCTCGATCCGCGCCGGGCGCGTCACATTGAACTGGCGGCGCAAGAGGGCTTGGGAAAAGTAGATGCCCGCCAGATTGCCGTAGACGGCGACTGGGAGCGGCATCGGACCGAGTTCGAGCCCGCGATCCTCGATCAGGCCATTCGCGCCATGAATTTCATGAGCCGTTACCGCTGGTTCGTAAAGTACGCGCTCGAACAGGACCGGATTTTCTATCCCGTGCGGTCCCTGGTGCAATTGCTGCGCCGCGCGGGCATTGTGGAGGGCGGATGAGCGATCGAAACACAAAAGCAGTAGCCTCCGGCAGAGGCGCGCCCTCGCCGGCGAGGAAACTCTCGGCCGGCGCCTACCGCCTGGGGCGTGGTTTAGCCGACCGGCTGGGATTGCGGAACACCTCAGCGGGCCGACAGGCGCAGGCGGCCCTGAACATTCTCGGGCAGATTGCCGCGCGCCAGATTCTATTCCGGGGCCGCAGGCCGATCGAAGTGGATGGTCAATCGGTGCGCCTGGCCGGGAAACACGCCCCCAGTCCGGCGCTGGCGAGCGCCCTGATCGAGGGGCATTACGAGGGCGCGACCCGGCGCTTGATCGAAACCCTGCTGCCCGAGGGCGGCACGTTCATCGACATCGGCGCGCATGTCGGCCTCTACACCCTGGCGGCGGCTCGGCGCGTTGGCCCGAGCGGCCGCGTCTTTGCCTTCGAACCCGAGCCGGACAATCGTCAGTTGCTGCGGGAAAATATCCGGCTGAACGGCTACCGGAATGTAACGATTGTGCCTCTGGCCGTTTGCGACCGATCGGGAGAGTCGCAACTGTTCGTCAGCCGCCAAGGGAACGATCGCCACAGCCTCTTCCGCAACCCCAGCAGCCCTCTGCGCGAATCGACCGAAACCGTACACACGACGACGCTCGACGATTTCCTCGTTTCGGCCCGGTGGCCGGAAATCGATCTCGTCAAGATGGATATCGAGGGCGCCGAGCCCCTGGCCATCGACGGGATGCGAGGCCTGATCGAGCGCTCGAGCCGGCTGCGCATGATCGTTGAATTTTCGCCCGGGATGCTGGAGGCGGGCGGCGCATCGCCCCGCGACTTTCTCGCCGCCCTGGCCGATCGGGATATGGAACTATTCACCATCGAAGATGACGGATCGCTTGTCCCGCTCCGCGCCAGCGAGTTTCGAGAGGCGACCGGGAAGATTCGGGCCCGGGGCGTCATCAATCTTTTTTGCCGTAAAGGAAAACCCGGCCAGCCTGACGGAGCCTTCGCCCATTCCGGCCGCGCGGGAGAGCGTTCGTGAACGCGGCGGCCGGCAAGCCTGCGCGGAACGTGCTCCTGGTCACGCTGGTTCCTCCTCATCCGCCCACCGACGGCCACAAGATCCACTTGTGGAATCTGGTGCGGGCGCTTTGCGCGGAGGGTTGGTCGATCACGCTCGTTTCCCTCACCGACAACGCCGGGCAGGAAATCCCGGAGGCGCTCAGCTACCTGTGCCGCGAAGTGGAGTTCGTATATTGGCGGCCGGGCAGCTACGCCCTGCGAGACTACCGCCGGCGCCTGGCCGCGCTCCTCTCCGGCGAACCTTTCCACGTCCGCCAATCCAGCCAGCCGCAACTGGCCGCGGCGGTCGCGAGGCGCGTCGAGCAGCGGGAATTCGCCGCCATCATCTGCGATGAAGTCTACACGCTGCCCAGCCTTCCCGCCGGACTCGCCGTTCCCGTGATTGTGGACACCCAGCACGTTGCCTACGAACTGCTCCGGCGGTACGCCCGGTGGATGCCGGGCCGCATCGAGCGCCTTTACGCGCGAATGGAAGCCGGGAAGATGCGCCGCTGGGAAGCGCGCGAGGGCCGCAAGGCATTCGCCTTGGGCGCCACCTCGCAGCGGGAAGCCGCGCTGTTTCGAGAGATATGTCCCGCCACTCGCGTCGTGCCGCTACCGAACGTCGTGGACGTGGCGCAGTACGAGCCATGGGTCGAGCGCGAGCAAGAGGACGTCGTTCTCTTTGCGGGAAACATGGACTGGTTTCCCAACCGCGACGGAGTCGAGTTTTTCGTCACCGGCATTTTGCCGGAACTTCACAGGCTTCGGCCCCAGGCGAGGTTCCGCGTGGCCGGCTCCTGCCATTCGGCCGAGTTCATCGAGCGCATCCGGAAACATCCCCATGCCGAGATGGTCGGATTCGTCGAAGACATGCGGCGGGAAATGGCCCGGGCAACGGTGTGCGCGATGCCGCTGCGCATCGCCAGCGGCACCCGGCTGAAGATCCTCGAAGCGGCCGCCATGGCCAAGGCCATGGTTTCGACTTCGGCCGGAGCGGAAGGGTTGGACTTCAAGCCCGGCGCCGAAATCGTCATCGCCGACGAGCCCGGGCAGTTTGCCCGCGCCCTGGCCGAACTGCTGGCCGATGCCGGGCGAAGGCGGGAGATGGGTGAGCGGGCCAGGCGCCGCGTCGAGCGGGATTACAGCCTGGCCGTGCTTCGCAGCGCGCTCTGCGCCGTGCTCGATCCACTCGCCCAGCCGCGATCCCTCGCGGCGCGTGGAGGCGTTTCGTCGTGATCCTCTTTTACATCATGATTCTGTCCTTGCCCTTCATGTCGCATCCGGTGTTCGGGCGAACGATCGGGCCTCTCACCGTGGAAAAATATCTCGGCGCTTTGTGCCTGCTGGCGGCGGCGCTTCATGTTACTGCGCGCCGCCGCCTTCCCCCTCTGTTTTCGACTCCGCAGGCGCGCGCTTTTCTGATCTTCTTTGCGCTGGCATCGGCCTCCTGGCTGACCCTGGGCCGCACCTTGAGCGCCACCACGATGCTGGTCGTCTACGCCTCGCACCTGCTGTTCCTGGTGATAACGGTTTCGCTGGTCGATTCCCTTGCCCGGCTGCGCTGGACGCTACTGGCCGCCGTTGCGTCCATGGGTTTTGTTTCGCTCTACGTACTGCGGGACTGGCAGATCGGCAGCGCGGTTTACGGTCTGAATTACCGGCCGGGTTACGTCGCCGGCGACGCCAATTTCTTTACCGCCTCGGTCCTTCTTTGCCTGCCGCTGACGCTGGTTCTTCTCTGGCGGGAAAAGGGTCTTCCCATCAAACTGTTTTGTCTCGCCTCTCTGGCCGTCACGCTCGCCGCGGTTACCCTGGCTGCTTCTCGCGGCGGATTCCTGGGGTTGCTGATGGCCATGGCCTGGCTGCTCTGGCATTCGCGCAACAGGGGGCGCAACCTTCTGCTGGTTAGTCTCCTGATGGGAGCATTCCTGGCCGTTTCTCCCCTGTCGCCGGTCGGGCGGCTGCTTCACCCCGATTACAGCGACACCGATTCGGTGCACATTCACCTGGAACTCTGGCAAGCCGGTTTGAAAATCCTGCGCGACCACCCGCTCGCCGGCATCGGCGTCGGGCAGTTCAAATCCGCCGTGGGCGCCTACAGCAGCGTGAAAAATCTCGCCCTGCTGGCTCACAACACGTATCTGGAAATCGCCGCGGAAATGGGGATACCTGGCCTGATTCTATTCCTCGCCATATTCGTTTTCAGTTTCCGCTCGCTGACCCAAGTGCGCCTGGCCGCCAGCCGGGACGGCCCGGCTCTCTTGCCGGCGGCGGCCACGGGAATCCAAGCGGGACTGGTGGGGTTCGGCGTTGCGGCGTTTTTCGTATCGGCCGAATTCCTCAGGATGTTCTGGTTCATGCTGTTTTTATCCATCTGCCTGATTTCACTGAGCCAGCAGCAACCGGCCGAAGAGCACGCTTTGGCCGAGACGACCCCGGGTTCCGATCGCGGGCTTGGGCCGGAATGGATGCCGGGCGCCGAGGCGGGAGCCGATGGCTGATTCTGCCGCTACGAACATCCGGGAGCGACCGGATGGATATGGACTCGGGCACCGGCTCGTCGCCAACGCGGCCACGAATTTCGTGGGACAAGCCGTTCTTCTGGCGCTTGCCTTTTCCGCCACTCCTTACATCGTCGGCCGCTTCGGCGCCAGCCGGTACGGCGTTCTGATGCTGGTGCTTGGCTTCGTGAATCTGTTGTCCCTGTTCCAGCTGGGCTTCAATTCGGGACTTGTGAAGTACCTGTCGGCGGCGCTCGGGAGCGGCAACGCCAAAGAAACCGAACGCTATCTGTGCACCGGTCTGGCGCTGTATCTCGGGATCGGCATCGGCGTTGCTTTCGCGCTGAGCCTGGGGGCGCAATGGTCGGTGAGCCATTTTTTCCAGGTACCCGGCTCGCTTCGCCGGGAAGCCGTGATGGGACTGTATCTGGCGGCCGTAGCCTTTGCGCTCCGGTTCGTCGCGGAGGTTTTTAGCGCCGTTCCCATCGCCGCGCAGCGATTCGACATCGTCAACGCGTTGTTCGTCGGATCGGAGATCGTTAGAATCGCCGGCTCGGTGGCCGTCGTCTATCTCGGGTTTCTGGTGCGCACCGTACTGGCGGTCTCCATACTGTCCAGTCTGCTCTTTCTGGCGGGAAGCCTCTTCGCCACCTGGCATCTGGTTCCCGGGGCGCGGCTGCGGCCTTCCATATCGGGCAAACATCTGCGGGACCTGCTGCACTTTTCGAAATTCGCCGCCGTCTCGCAGGCCGCCTCCCGTTTGGGGAACGGAATGGACGGCGTGATCATCGGGCACTTGATGCCGGTGGCCTTCGTGGCGTTTTACGTGGTGCCGGCAACGCTGTGCTTCAAGATCTGGGCGCTGGTGGGAAACGTGACCAGCGTCACGTTTCCCGCCGCTAGTTCCCCGGCCATTGGCAACAGCCCGGCCCGGCTCCGGGAACTCTATCTTCGCAGCAGCAAAATGGTCTTCGCGCTGGCGGGCCTGCCGGCATTGTCGCTCTGTTTTCTCGGCCGCCCGGTCCTGGCGGACTGGATCAATCCGGTGTTCGCCCGCGAAGGCGCCACGGCGCTCGAGCTCCTCAGCGTGGCGGTTTTCCTGAACTGCCTGATGCACATTCCCGACTGCATCTCGAACGGCCTGGGACGCCCGTGGGTCCCGGCGGGATTCAACGTGGCGGAAACCATTTTGAAATTCACCCTGTTCTTTGTGTTGATTCCGCCCTTCGGCGTGGCTGGAGCTGCCGCCGGCTACCTGATCACACAAGTGCTCGTGGCGCCAGGGTTCCTTCGAACGGCGAATCGCATGGTGGGCGTGGGATGGCGGGAACTGTTCCGGCGAGCCTACGCGCCGGCCCTGCTTCCACTGGGCGGAGCGGCGATTGCCCTGGGCCTCTGCCAGCCCTACACGCAGTCGATCGGAACGTTGCTCCTGACGCTCGCGTTCGCTGGAGCGATTTTTCTGATTCTGAGCCTATTTTTCATTCTCGATAGCCAGGAGCGCGCTGCCCTTGCCGCGCTGGCGGGCAGGGCCGGTCTCGGCATATGGGCGACGGGATCCCATTCAGTTTCCGGAGGCGAGTCATGAGCCCGAATCTCCAAACGATCGTTCGAGACGAGAACCGGCCAGTGACTGGCCCAAAGCGCAACCCGATCGATCAAGCCGTGGTTCTTTCGCCATTCTTTTGGAACTTCCGGGACGACATGTGGCAGACCACCCATCACATCGCCCGGGCATTATCCCGGCGCGTTCCCACCGTCTTCGTCGAGCCCCCGGTCCAATGGAACCCGTGGAGCGAGGAATTTCGCGCGCATCGGGTTTTCGATTCCTGCTTTCGCGGGCGGCAGAAAGCGGCCGAGCCGGGACTCACCGTTTTTCACAGGAGAGGATTCCCGCTGGGCCGGCTCGAAAAATTCCGCAGGTTTCAGACCACGAGCAATGCTCGCGCACTCGCGCGGGTGCTCAAGAAAGGCGCCGTTGGTAGAAGGCTTTTGTGGCATTCGTTTCCGTATTGGTCCGAGCCGCTGATGGATGCGATCGACCGGGGACTGTTCGTCTATCACTGCCTGGATTATTCGCCCCGCGAAGAGGAGCGGCGCCTGGTGGAACGGGCCGACGTGGTTTTTTGCGTCAGCCAGGCGCTCGCCGACAAATACAAAGCGTTGAACCGGCGAACGTTTCTGCTTCCCAACGGCGTGGATCTCGACCTGTTCGATCCCGGCCGGGCGGCAGGCATGCCGAGACCCTCCGATATTCCCGGGCGGGGACCGATTCTCGGTTTTGTCGGATACGTGAATTGCCACGCCGACCTCGAGCTCCTCGCGAAAGTCGCGAAGGCCTTCCCACGCCACAGCGTTGTCATCCTGGGCCGCGTAGCCAAGGGCCATAGCGGCCCGCAAGGGCGCCAGCGGGAAGCTTTGCGCGAACTCCTATCGCTCGCGAATGTGCATCTTCTCGGCTTCCGCCCTCCCTGCCAGCTCCCTGCCTACCTTCATGCATTCGACGTCTGTCTGATCCCTCTTCTTCGCAATCGCTTCAACCGGGAACGCGACCCGATGAAGTTTTATCAGTACATGGCCATGGGGAAACCGGTGGTGACTGCGCCGGTCCCGGTGGCGCGCCACTATCGGGACGCCTGCTACGTGGCTGATACCCATGACGAATTCATCGAGGCTGTCAGCCACGCCCTCGCGCGCCAAGACGGCGAAAGCAACCGGCAAAGGCGCCGCGCCATCGCGCAAGCGCATAGCTGGCCGGCGCTGGTTGAACGCGCCTGGCGGATCATCGAGCGCCGAGGGGGTGAGCGGGGACGCGAGGCGATCCCCGAATGAACGTGAGACGCGGCTTCCGATGGATTCTCGTTTTGGGCGGGGTCATTTTTTTCTGCCTGCCCGGCCGCTCCGTTTCGCGCAGGGCGAATTCGCTCTCGCCCCCGGCGCTGCTCGACCGATTCGGCGGCGTTACCGGCGCGCCATGCCGTCTTCCCGCGACGGGATATTTCCATCTGGAAATCGCGAACCGGCGCTGGCTGCTCTGCACTCCTTTGGGGCATGCGTTTTGGATGCTCTCGGTTTATCAAGTCGATTGGACCACGGGCGGGGCGGCGTACTCGACGGCAGTGCAGAACAAATATGGCGGTTCGCAGGCGTGGGCGGCGCAGGCGACGGCGCGGCTGAAATCCTGGGGATTCAATGCGATCGGTCCCGAGTCGGGCGTCGGCAGCCACAACGTATTG
>DATLSU010000039.1:0-11093 GCA_035533975.1 Patescibacteria group bacterium | reverse complement strand
AATTCTCAGCCTGTGGGTCGGATGGACCTTGTTCATGTGGTTTGCGGCCACCCGAAGTTTTCGAACGGCTGATCAGGTGCTCAAGTCACCTCCGCCTCAGCTCGCGCGCGACGTGCAGGGCCTGAAGCCCGGGCAGGCCCGCGAGGTCCTGCGCTACCTCGCTTCGGAGATCAACCGCACTTATTTCCGGGCCTATGGCTGGGGACAAATCCTGCTCGGCACGATTCTCCTTTTCCTCCTGGCATGGAGGACGCCACGCGACACGCTGGACCCGGCCATCGCCGCCGTCATGCTCTTTATCGTGATCATCCTGACGCTGGGAGTGATGCCGCAGATCATCTCGCTGGGACGGAGCATCGATTTCCTGCCGCGCACTCCGCCGCCGCCCGGCTACCAGCGTTTCTGGAAGATGCACGCCATGTTTGCGGGCCTGGACGGCGCCAAACTGCTGGGCGGAGTGGTCCTTCTGGTTCGATTGATTGTGCTTCGCTGAAGCAGGCGCCCCGCGATGGGACCCTCAGAAAATTGCAAATCCGGCAAGTGGAGTGTCACCCAAGTTCATTCCATAATTCGTCAGGGCACGCCTTCAGGCGTGCCGCCCCCGGGGCGCCCTCCGAAGACGGCTTTAGCCGCTGAGGGCTGTCGCCTCAGGGCCTGAAGGCCTGAAAAAATCCCACCCGTGCTCGAGCGGCAGGGCTGAAGCCCTGCTCTGACGATCCAAATTATTGAAGGAATTTCTGTGACGCCACACTCGTCGTTTCCAGCCGCGCAGCGCGCAGAGCGCTTCAGCGGCAGCGTTGAAAACATAGCCGGAATACGGGGATGCCGCTTCCCTGAATGCCTCCCGTGCGCTCCGTGTTGCTTGACACGATTTAAGCCCAATGGCAACATGAAACCTGTCGCCGGTTGTAGTGTTTCCCCGGCTGGAGGACGCTGAGCAGCGGCGGCTCCCGCAATAGTTTGTGCCGAAGTGGCGGAATTGGCAGACGCGCTACATTCAGGGTGTAGTGCCCGTCAGGGCGTGGAGGTTCGAGTCCTCTCTTCGGCACCATATGATGAGACGGGAGACTTTGCAGACCGTCCAGCGACGCAGGCTGCACCCCACAGGCGCCAGCTTCCCCCCAGGCGCTCTTAAAAAGTCCGCAATTCCTGCCTTAGCAAGAGGCGGACAAATTGCTTTCCGTCAGGCTAGGAGTGCGTCGGAGATAAGCATTCTGAAATTCCCATTTTTGCCTCCTGGGGTCTTTGCGAGCCGGATTTTGAGCCTTTGATTCTGACCCGGCCGCCCGGGAAGCGAGTTGGGCGGGTCAGGCTTCCGTCTTCAGGCGCCCTGCGGAATCCATCCGGAGCGGAAAAGCTTCAGCAGGTTGTGGGTGGCGCAGATCAGCTTCCATTCCGCCGCCACGTTCCCCAGCCCGCGCAGCAGAAATCTCCGAAACCCGCGCTGCTCCTTGATCTGTCCAAACACCGGTTCGACCACCGCCTTGCACGGCTATGACGTCCGGCTATACCAGCAGGCCCTCCGCGACGCCTTCAAGCCTTTCGAGCACTTTGCGCCCCCGCGCGGGCAGCTTTGCCGGCCGGTAGCGCGAACCTCCGGTTTTGCGGTCCGCGGTTTTTCTTCCCAACAGTATAAAAGCCGCAGACCGCAACCACGGCGGCCTGCTCTACCCGCTCAGCAGATTCAGATCCTCAAGAACCAGCTAAAGGCGCGCATGCCAGCACGGTAAGGCATTCCTGAAATCTCCCTGCCACTATTCGCCTCACACAAAAGGAGTTAACCGTTAGCGAAGATGCTTAAAGAGTAGTGGAAACCTTTCCCCGCGGATATCGTTCGTCAAATTACAGCCGTCTCAAAATAACTGCCTTCAAGTTAACTTCGATATTGACTTGCGTGGGCATGCGCTTATTTCCTTGTTTCCTCCCAGACCCTTGGGGAATCGGTCCCCCAGAATTTTGCTCTCCGCCTACAGTGAGTGACGAAGAAGAGACTGTGCCTGCAATCCCGGCTACGAAGTCTGACCGTTGGTTTTGGTTCTGGGAAGAGATGTTTTTCCACAACCGATCGGGTTTTGGGAAACAGAGCAGAATTCAGGCCGCTATGATTGACGGCAACCGGGAAGTTGTCCTATTATTGCGCTATGCAACAGTTGCAGACTACAACAAGTGCGACCGGCTCTGCTGGGGAATGCGCAGCGGAAATCCTCGAAGTAGTCCCGGCCGTGATGCGCTTTATCCGCACCCAGATGCGCTGCCACCGCGGGTCCGATCTTTCTGTGCCGCAGTTCCGCACGTTAGCGTTCCTCGACCGCAACGCGGGCGCGTCCCTCTCGGCGCTGGCAGAATTCCTCGGACTATCGCTGCCTGCAACGTCGCGGTTGGTAGAGGGGTTAGTGAGGAAGAACTTAGTGGCCCGCCGAATCCCTCCGGGGAACCGGCGTCTGGTTGCCCTCTCGATTAGCGGACGTGGGCAGAGAACAGTTGGTGCAGCGCGGCGGGCGACGGAACGGCGGCTGGCGGAAGTGGTGGCTTCGTTGCCGAGCGACGAGCGCGCGGCCATCCGGCGCTCATTGCGGGCGCTGCGCCGAGAATTCCAGTCCGTAGCGACCCGGAGCGGGTCCGTAAAGGCACTCTGATGAACATCATCGAAACTTCCTTGTTGACGCGGCGTTTTGGGGACCTGACAGCAGTGGACAACTTGAACCTGTCCATTGCTGCGGGCGAGGTGTTTGGCCTTCTAGGGCCGAACGGGGCAGGCAAGACGACGCTCGTCAAGATGCTGACGACTCTGCTGCCTCCAACGTCAGGCCAAGCTAGGGTTGCAGGCTTCGACGTGCGGCGCCACGCGGCACAGGTGCGGGCGGAAATCGGCTACGTGCCGCAACTGGTATCAGTGGACGGAACACTGACCGGCTACGAGAACCTGCTTATCTTCGCCAAGGTTTATAGTGTGCCACGGCCCGACCGGCAAGCACGGATCGCATCAGCCTTGGAATTCTTTGGCCTTGAGGAAGCGGCACATCGGCAAGTGCGCGGGTATTCGGGCGGGATGATGCGACGCTTGGAGATTGCCTTGGCGATACTCCATCGCCCGCGGGTGCTGTTTCTGGACGAGCCGACCGTGGGGCTAGACCCGCTGGCGCGGCAAGCGGTTTGGCAACATCTGCGTTTGCTGGGGCAGGAATACGGGATGACGATTTTTCTGACCACCCATTTCATGGAGGAAGCAGACAGTTTGTGTGGCCGGGTGGCCATCATGAACATGGGACGCATAGCAGCGCTCGGGCGGCCGGAGGACTTGAAGGTATCGCTCGGCCGCCCTGATGCCACCCTCGATGAAGTGTTCGCCCACTACACGGGCCATGAACTGGATAGCGGAGGCAATTACCGTGAAATCTCGCGAAATCGACGCACCGCCGCCCGTTTGGGCTGAGCCGCGCTCTGCCGCGCGGTTTCCTTCTCGCGCGAGAGCGTTCCTGCGGCAATGCCTCGCGCTGGCGGAAATGGAGCTGCGCAAGCTACTGCACGATCCGACAGAATTGGTGACCCGCGCCGTTCAGCCGGCTTTGTGGCTGGCGGTGTTTGGAGAAGTGTTTACGCGGGTCCGGGCCATTCCCACGGGGCAGTTGCGCTATCTGGACTTCCTCGCGCCGGGCGTGCTGGCTCAGAGCGTGTTGTTCATTGCGATCTTTTACGGCATCGCAGTGATTTGGGAGCGCGATCTCGGGATTGTCCACAAGCTGCTGGTGAGTCCGGCGTCTCGCGTGGCGCTCGTGCTCGGCAAGTCGTTGTCCGCCGGGGTACGGGGGCTGACGCAGGGATGCACCGTCTATCTCCTGGCATGGCTGCTAGGCGTGAAAATCGACTGGCAGCTCGGCCCGCTGGCAGGCGTGGCGGCGGCGGTCATGCTGGGCGCGGCGGCCTTTTCGACGCTTTCGCTTATCGTCGCCTGCATCGTCAAGACGCGGGAACGATTCATGGGCATCGGACAGATACTGACGATGCCGTTGTTTTTCGCCAGCAACGCAGTCTATCCGGTCTCGATTATGCCGGAATGGCTGAAGGTTGCCGCGCGGATCAACCCCCTAACCTATGAGGTTGATGTCATGCGCGCCTTGATGGTCCGGGGCGGAGCCAGCCTATATGGCATCGGCCTCGATTTCATCGTGCTGTCGGCAATAACCGTGGCCTTAGTGGGCTTGGCCACCCGATTGTATCCGAACCTTGCCCAGTAGCTCGCTCCGAGCAGAGCGTTGTCGGCGAGAGGCCCGCAAAGAGCGGTTCGTAAAAGAGCGTTGGAGGAGGAATAGTCATTGAGGAAGAAAGCGACGAAACCGGGCAGATGGGCGATTGCCGCGCTGGCTGCGCTTGCGCCGGCTTTCTACGCCGGATGCGGAGGCAAGGCGGATCCGGCGCCCCCGCCGCCTGCGCCGATCGTTGAAATCACGCCGGTCGTTCAGAAGAACGTGCCAGTCTACAGCGAATGGGTGGGAACTCTCGAGGGCTACCTCAACGCCCGAATCTCGCCGCGGGTGAGCGGCTACCTGGTCCGGCAGGACTATCACGAAGGAGGCCTGGTGCGGAAAGACCAGGTGATGTTTGAAATTGACCCTCGGCCTTTCCAGGCCGCGCTCGACCAGGCAAAGGCGCAACTGGCTGAAGCCGAAGCACAACTGGCCAAAGCCACCCTCGATGTCAATCGCGACGTCCCCGAAGCGCAGGCCCAGGCGATTCCCCAGAGCCAGCTTGATAATGACCGGCAGACGGAACTGGGAGCCAAAGCAGCCGTCGAAGCGGGCAAGGCAGCGGTCGAGCAGGCGGCGCTCAATCTCGGCTATACGAAAGTGTGTTCGCTCATCCCCGGAATCGCCGGGATCACCACGGTGCAGGTGGGCAACCTGGTCGGACCCTCCACCGTGCTGACCTCGGTTTCCAAGGTGGACCCGATCAAGGTCTATTTCCCGATCAGCGAGCAGCAATATCTGCAGATTGCCGGCCGGGTCGCACCCGGGGCGGTGGACTTTTTGTCGCATGCTTCGCCGGTCCCGTTGCAATTGGTCCTGTCGGACGGCAGCACGTATCCCTATCGCGGCAGGATCTTGTTTGCCGACCGGCATGTGGATCCGGCGACGGGAACCATCCAGGTTGTCGGAGCGTTCCCGAACCCGCGAGATTTGCTGCGACCGGGACTGTACGCGCGGGTGCGCGCCTTGACCGAGGTCCTAAAGGGAGCGCTGCTCGTGTCGCAGCAGGCGGTGTCCCAGTTGCAGGGCAGTTACCAGGTGGCCGTGGTGGACTCCGGCAACCGCGTCGAGATCCGTACGGTCCAAGTGGGCCAGACGGTCGGTACGATGTGGGTGATAACCTCGGGGCTGCAGCCGGGTGAACGCGTGGTGGCCGAGGGAACGCAAAAGGTGCACGACGGGGTGCGGGTAACGCCAAAGCCGTTTGCGCCGGCGGGGGATCGGTAAGCCATGTCGCGCTTTTTCATTCGCCGGCCGATTGTGGCTATCGTGATTGCCATCCTGACCGTAGTGGTAGGCGCGATTACCATTCTCCGCCTGCCGATTTCCCAGTTTCCCAACATCGTTCCTCCTGAAACCAAGATCCAGGCGACTTTCGTTGGCGCCGACGCCGATACGATCTCCCAATCGGTGGCCACGCCCATCGAAGAGCAGATGAGCGGCATCGACAACATGAACTACATGTACTCGCTGAATGCCACGGCCAACAACCAGATGACGATGATTGTGGATTTCGGCGTGAGGACCGATCCCAACACGGATTTGATTCTCAGCCAGATGCGCGAAACCCAGGCGGCCTCCCAGCTCCCGGCCGATGTGGTTCGCTACGGCGTCATCGTTCAGAAGTCGACCAGCGCTCCACTGATGCTCGTGGCGCTCGATTCGCCGCACGGCACCTACGACGCCAAGTTCCTCGCCAATTACGCCTACATCAACCTCTATGACCCGGTCAGCCGGCTGCCCGGCATCGGCAATGTCCAGATCTTCGGCGCTGGCCAGTACGCGATGCGGATCTGGCTGAACCCCGACCTCATGGCGAAGCTCGGTATCGCCGTGCCGGACATCGTCAACGCCATCGAGGCGCAAAACACGGTTAATCCGGCCGGCCAGATCGGCGGGCAGCCGGCGCCCTCCGGCCAGGAATTCACCTATTCGGTGCGGGCCCAGGGCCGGCTGATCACCGCGCAGCAGTTTGGCGACATCGTAATCCGCGAAAACCCGAACGGGGGCGTGGTTCGCCTGCGCGACGTGGGACAGGTGCGACTCGGCACCCAGTTCTACACGCTCCAGGGCCGCCTGAACGGAAGGCCCAGCGCGGTCATCGCCGTTTACCAGCTTCCCGGCTCGAACGCCGTGAACGACGCGCGGGAGGTCCGGGCCCTGATGGCCCGGATGAAGCAGCAGTTTCCGCAGGACATGAACTACGCCGTTTCGCTGGACCAGACGCTTGCGGTGACCGAGGGGATGAAGGAGATTCTGATCACGCTCGGGATCGCGCTGGTGCTGGTGATCCTGGTGGTCTATCTGTTCCTGCAGAACTGGCGCGCGACGCTGATTCCACTGCTGGCCGTGCCGGTTTCGCTGGTCGGCACCTTCGCGGTCTTTCCACTCTTTGGGTTCTCCATCAACACGCTCTCGATGTTCGGCCTGGTCTTGGCAATCGGGCTGGTCGTGGACGATGCGATCGTCGTCGTCGAGGCGGTCGAGCGCCACATCGAGGAAGGGCTCGCTCCGAAGGCCGCGGCCGCGCGCGCCATGGAAGAGATCTCCGGCCCGGTCATCGGCATCGCGCTGGTGCTTTCCTCGGTCTTCGTGCCGACGGCTTTCGTTCCCGGAATCACCGGCCGGCTCTATCAGCAATTTGCGGTGACCATCGCGATTTCGGTGATCATATCCGCGTTCAACGCGCTCAGTCTGAGCCCGGCGCTGGCAGCGCTCCTGCTGAGGCCGCAGAAGCCGCGAGGCGGCCCGCTGAAGTGGTTCTTCGGCTGGTTCAACCGCGCCTTCGCCCGATCGACGAACAGCTACGTCCGCATCTCGGGACAGATGATTCGCAAGAGCGCCTTGGCGATGCTGCTCCTCGGGCTGTTTGCGGTGGGAGCGGCTTTCTTCGGCAAAAAGCTGCCGACGGGCTTTTTGCCGGAAGAAGACATGGGCTACGCGTACGTGAACTTGCAGCTTCCGAACGCGGCTTCGTTCAATCGAACCAACGCCGCAGCAAAGCGGATCGAGCAGATCCTGATGCATACGCCGGGCGTGCGCTACGTGACGAGCGTAGTCGGCTTCAGCCTGCTCAGCTACGTTCAGTCAAGCAACAACGCCTTCTTTTTCGTCACTCTCCAGCCGTGGAAAGACCGGAAAAAGCTGAGCGAGGAAGTGTGGGCGATCGAGCACCGCTTGAACCAGGATCTGAGCCGGCTGCCGCAAGGCACTGCCTTCAGCTTTTCTCCACCCGCGATTCCCGGCGTGGGAACCTCGAGCGGATTCACCTTCGTCCTTGAGGATCGCGCCGGGCGCGGCATCCCTTATCTGGCGGGAAATCTCGCGAAGTTCCTGGCAGCGGCGCGAAAGCGGCCGGAAATCGGGAACATCTCAACGACGTTTCTTCCGGACGTGCCCGAAGAATACGCCAAAGTCGACCGGACTGCGGCGCTCAAGATGGGCGTGGCGCTTCCTGACATCTATACGACGCTGCAGGGCTTTTTAGGAGGCCTGTTCGTCAACTATTTCAATCGCTTTGGGCGGCAATGGCAGGTCTACATCGAGGGCCAGCCCGCGTATCGCGGCGACATCGAAGACCTCAAGCGGTTCTACGTGCGGAACGACCGGGGGCAGATGGTGCCGCTCTCGGCGCTGGTTCAGTTCCATCCGGAGCTGGGGCCGGAATTCGTGATGCATTACGACGGTTTCAATGCCGCCCAGATCAACGGCGGCGCCGCTCCCGGCTACAGCTCGGCGCAGTCGATGGCCGCGCTCCAGCAGGTGTTCCACCAGACCATGCCGGCCGGCATGGGCTACGACTACATGGGGATGTCGTTTCAGGAGAAGCAAGCGGAGAAAGGCGTGTCAGCGACAACGATTTTTGGGCTGTCACTGCTCTTTGTATTCCTGATCCTGGCGGCGTTGTATGAGAGCTGGACGCTGCCCTTCAGCGTGCTGCTGAGCACGCCCGTCGCTGTCTGCGGCGCATTCGGCGTGCTGCTCTTGCGGCGGCTCTTCGTGGAAAAATTTTACCCGGCGTATATGGTCGGGATCAATAACGACGTCTTTTCGCAGATCGGGATGGTCATGCTGATCGGGCTGTCGGCCAAAAACGCGATTCTGATCGTCGAGTTCGCAAAGAAACAGTACGAGGAGGGGAAATCGCTGGCCGAGGCGGCGCTCGGCGGAGCGCGATTGCGGCTGCGGCCGATCCTGATGACCTCGTTCGCGTTCATTCTGGGCTGCGTGCCGCTCTGGATTGCCTCGGGAACGGGCTCGGTGGCGCGCCAGATCATGGGAACCACCGTGATCGGCGGGATGCTTGCGGCGAGCGCGATCGGTGTGTTCTTTATCCCCGTGATTTTCTACGTGGTGGAGCGGCTATCAGGCGCCCGGCGGCACGAGGCGGCCGGCCAACTGGCGACGGGAGAAGCATCGGGCGAGGGTGACTGAATGAAGAAGCTGGTGTTTTTGGGATCGCTTGTCTTTCTCACCGGCTGTGTGGTCGGGCCGAAGTACCGGCGGCCGCCTGTCAGCGTTCCTCAGGTTTATCGTGGGCAAGCGCCCACGGCGCCGGCTGCTGCGGCCACTTCGCTTGGCAATGAGAAATGGTGGCAGGTGTTTCAGGATCCCGTGCTCGTGAAGTTGATTCATACTGCCGTCATCCGCAACTACGACGTGCGCATGGCCGCCACGCGGGTAATCGAGGCGCAGGCAGCTCTCGGCATCACTCGCGCCAACCAGTTTCCCTTTGCGAGCGCCGGGGCGGGACTTTTCAGCCAGAAGAACCCGAAAGTTACGAAGTTGTTTCCGGCCTATCAGGAGAATGCAGGCCGCCTGAATCTCTCGGTGATCTGGAACTTGGATTTCTGGGGCAAGTACCGGCGCGAAACCGAGGCGGCGCGCGCGGAGCTTCTGGCCAGCGAGTGGGGACAGCGCGCGGTCCTTTCGTCAGTAGTTTCGAGCGTGGCGACGGCCTATTTCCAGCTCCGCGCCCTCGATAGCGAACTCGTGATCGCGCAACGCACCCTCGCCTCGCGCCAGGATTCGCTCCGGCTCATCGGCGTGCTCGAGAAAAACGGCTCGGCCTCGATGCTCGATGTAAACCAGGCCCAGCAGCTTGTCGCTACAGCCGCCGAAGCGGTTCCCGATCTCGAACGCCAGATCGCACAGCAAGAAAATCTGATCCGCATCCTGCTGGGCGAGAATCCTGGCCCGATTCCGCGGGGCCGTCCGCTCATCGGGCAACCGGCGCCGCCGAGCGTTCCCGCTGGACTGCCTTCAGAACTGCTTAGTCGCCGGCCGGACATTCGCGAAGCGGAAGCGAGCCTGATCGCTGCCAACGCCCAGGTCGGCGTGGTGAAAGCCGCGCTTTTCCCCGATATTTCTCTGACCGGAACGGGGGGACTTGAGAGCTACGCGCTTAATAATTTCATTAGCGAGCCGGCCCAGATGTGGAATGCTGCCGTAAACGTGACGCAGCCGGTTTTCGCAGCCGGCGCACTTCGCGCGGAGGTAAGGCTCGCCCGGGCACAGTGGCAGCAGATGGTCCTGACGTACCAGCAGACAATCCAGCAAGCCTTTGAGCAGGTTTCGAACGCGCTCATCGGCTACCAGAAGGATCGCGAATTCCGCCGCCAGCAGCAGCGGCTTACCCAGGCAGCGCAAGAATCCGACCGGCTCTCGATGGTGCTCTACCACAATGGTGGCGCGAGTTACCTGCAGATCCTGACGAGCGAAACAAACTATTTCGCAGCGGAATTGAACCTCGTCCAGGCGCAACTGAATGAGCGGCTCGCGCTCGTTCAGCTTTACAACACTCTCGGCGGGGGGTGGCAACAGTGAGCGAAGTGAATTTAGCGGCAAATCTGCCATGTGGATTCGTTGGCATCGTCGTTCCGGCCGCGACCAGCCAGACCGAAGGGCAGGCCCCCCTATGGCCATAGCCTGGGAAACCGTCCGTACCCGGGCTTCCGATATCGCAGAAATGGCTTGGCCTCGGCGGACGCAGGGCCCGCGCCTGGCGCGGATTATTCATGAAGCGTTGAAGCATCGTCAGGAGGGCGGGGTTTCAACCCCGCCGAAAGAGGCGGACGCCTTACGCTTTTTCTCTTGCCGCGTGAACGGGCCGCCATCGCAAGCCGTTCACGAGGCAAGAAAAAGAAATTGCCGCCAGACCGTAACGGCGGGCCAGGAAATAAGAAGTCGGCAAACTGTTATGCGTTTCTGCCTGTGCATAGGCTTGACCGCGTTCCTTAAACACAAGCCCTGTCGCTCCCTTGGCTACCTATTTGATGCCACAGGGTTAACGGAGTTATTGTCACAAACCTTGATTCAGCGGAGAAGGTTGGCAAAGGGGAACGGGGACTCTGCTCCAGCCGGTAAACTCTGGCGGCGTTTTCGTAGAATAGCTTTCGTTGTTTCTCCGGGCCGGCGCCGCCGGTTAGTATTACTATGTTAAGTCAGCCTCGGAACCGTCAGGGCATCGCTTTAGCCATGCCCTGACCGCGCTGGCCGACCAACTTCACATTAGCAAGGAGAGAGCCTCCACCCACTTTTGTAGTGGAGCACCCTGCGGATCCCCTTCAGTTTCGGATGACCGGCGATCTGGTCCAGATATTCCGCAAAGTGCGGCTTCTCCGGCCTGCCGCAGGCAACGACTCCCTCCAACGGATTATCCTCATCCGCCAGGGCCATGATATGCCGCGTTTCTTCCAGCATGTACACTTCATCGACGTCGGCTTCCAGATGGACCGACTTCTGAACGTCCAGGCCTCGGACCGCCTTCAGATAATCCTCCATGCGGAAACTTCTTCGCAGCGAAGGAACCTCGTCAAGCCAGGAGTACGTAAATAAATCCAGGTCCCA
>DATLSU010000038.1:0-190101 GCA_035533975.1 Patescibacteria group bacterium | reverse complement strand
ACTCGTCCAGGACTTGGCCGGGCGCGTCGCCGTCTACCACGGCGACACAAAATTGCAGATCGAGGCCCTCTAAAAAAATAACGAGGGGGTGACATTTTCACTCGGCTGTTAGGGGTGACATTTTTACCTTGCTACAACACCTGTTGTACTACTTGGGCGGATTACCGGCACGCGGGGGCTTTTGCCCTGCCTCGCCGGCCCGGCGAGCGAGCCGTTGATGCGCGAGAGCTTTTTGCTTTTGGCGAAAATCAGCGTACAGTTCCCGGGGACGGAGTTGACTGGTCCATGATAAGAATTGTTTATGAAAAATAGTAGAATTATAAATTGGACTGCAAGGACCGGAACGGGTTTAATGGAAGCGTTGGGGAGCGACGTTTGTCTGTCCGGGGACAAACGAAAACCAGCCCACTCACAGGACTCCTGATGAACAGTGACGGAATCAAGAAAGGCCTCTCGCGAGCGCCTGCCAGGGCGATGCTAAAAGCTACCGGCTTGACCGATGCCGACCTTGAGCGGCCCCTGGTGGCTGTAGCCAACACCTGGACCGAGGTCACGCCCTGTAATTTCCACCTGCGGCGTCTGGCCGAAAAAGTAAAGGAAGGCGTCCGCGCGGCCGGGGGAACGCCCATCGAATTCAACACCATCGCCGTTTCCGACGGCATCTCGATGGGCACCGAGGGCATGAAGGCGTCGCTGATTTCCCGCGAGGTGATTGCCGATTCCATCGAATTGGTCGTCCGCGGGCACCAGTTCGACGCCGTGGTGGCGCTCTCGGGCTGCGATAAGACGATTCCCGGCACTCTGATGGCGCTAGCCCGCCTGGATTTACCCTCCCTGATGCTTTACGGGGGCTCGATTCAACCGGGACGCTTTCAGGGGCATGACGTGACCATTCAGGACGTCTTCGAGGCCGTCGGCGCCTGCGCCGCCGGTCGTATGACGGCCGAAGAGCTGCGCGATCTGGAAGACCACGCCTGCCCGGGAGCCGGCGCCTGCGGCGGTCAGTTCACCGCGAACACGATGTCCACGGCGACCTCACTGCTGGGCATGTCTCCGATGGGAGCCAACGAAGTCCCGGCGACCGATCCGAGGAAGGATCAGGTGGCGTTCGAATGCGGCCAGTTAGTGATGAAGCTTTTCCAGGAAGGCGTTCGCCCGAGCCGCATACTCACGCGCCCGGCGATCGATAACGCATTTTCCTCCGTAGCGGTTACCGGCGGTTCGACGAATGCGGTACTGCATCTGCTGGCCATTGCGTATGAAGCAGGCGTTGAGATCAATCTGGAAGATTTCGACCGCCTTTCGTCACAAACTCCTCTTCTCGCCGACCTCAAGCCCTTCGGCCGGTTTGTAGCGCCCGACCTCGAGCGTGCCGGAGGAGAGCGCCTGATCGCCAAACGGTTATTGGATGCGGGTCTGCTCCAAGACGGCGCGACGGTATCGGGCCGTTCGTTCGTCGAGGAAGCGCGCC
The DNA here is from genome assembly GCA_035533975.1 of Patescibacteria group bacterium. GTDB lineage: Bacteria > Acidobacteriota > Terriglobia > Acidiferrales > UBA7541 > JAKASX01. The sequence goes on along the minus strand of DATLSU010000038.1, from coordinate 188,630 downwards.
AGGCAAAAGAAACGTCAGGCCAGCAGGTGGTACGCCCGCTCTCGAACCCGCTCCATCCGCACGGCGGCCTGTTGTTCCTGCGGGGCTCTCTCGCGCCCGAAGGCTGCGTCGTCAAGCTGGCCGGCCACGAGCGGCGGCGCCACACGGGCCCGGCGCGGGTCTTTGACAGCGAAGAGCTGTGCTTCGAAGCCGTACAAAAGGGTTCGATACGCTCCGGCGACGTCGTCGTGATCCGTTACGAAGGACCGCGCGGAGGACCGGGGATGCGTGAAATGCTGGCCGTCACCGCCGCGCTGGTCGGGCAGGGTTTGGGAGAATCGGTGGCTCTGCTCACCGATGGCCGCTTCAGCGGCGCGACCCATGGATTGATGGCGGGACACGTGGCGCCCGAAGCCGCCGTGGGCGGCCCGATCGCATTGGTGCGCGACGGCGACTCGATCACATTCGATGTAGCGGCCAGACGGCTCGACGTCGACGCCGATCTCGATGCGCGCCGCGCCGCCTGGCGGCCGCCCGCGCCGCGCTATACCAGCGGCGTGATGGCCAAATATGCGGCCTTGGTATCTTCGGCATCAGAAGGCGCCGTCACCCGAGTCCCCGCCGAATCGGCGCAGGTGGCCGCTGTTGCTGTCCAGAAAAACACTTAATCCACAGAGGAGCGAAGGCAATGATCAAGATCTACGGTGAAGCGGATGCAAACCCGAAAGCACTGGCCGGTCTGAAGATTGCGGTGATCGGCTACGGCAGCCAAGGACGGGGCCAGGCTCTCAATCTGCGCGACAGCGGCTGCAACGTAACCATCGGCCTTCGCCCCAACAGCCGCTCCTGGAAGCAGGCCCTCGAGGACGGCTGGAAACCGCTCGAGCCGGCCGCGGCCGTCGAGGGCGCCGACATCGTCGTCATGCTCGCCCCCGACATGACCCAGCCGAAGCTGTACCAGGAAGCGATCGCTCCGCGCCTCAAGCCGGGCGCTCTGCTGCTCTTTTCGCACGGGTTCAACATTCATTACGGGCAGATCAAACCGGACGCAAATATCGACGTTTCCATGGTGGCGCCCAAGGGCCCGGGCAGCCTGGTTCGACGCCAGTTCGAAGAAGGCCGCGGGGTTCCCTGTCTGCTCGCCATGCACCGGGACGCTTCCGGCAAGGCGTTCGAACGCACGCTGGCTTACGCGCACGCGCTCGGGGCCACGCGCGCGGCAGTGCTGGAAACGACTTTTGCGGAGGAAACCGAAACGGACCTGTTTGGAGAGCAAGCCGTGCTTTGCGGCGGCGTCACCGAGTTGATCGTCGCGGGCTGGGAAACGCTGGTGGCCGCGGGCTACAACCCGGAAGTCGCCTACTTCGAGTGCCTGCACGAGATGAAGCTCATCGTCGACCTCATCCACGAGGGCGGTATTTCCCGCATGCTCCAGTTCGTCAGCGAGACGGCCAAGTACGGCGACCTTTCCCGCGGCACGCGCGTGATTGACGGCCACGTGCGGGAAGAGATGAAGAAGATTCTCGCCGAAGTTCGCTCGGGGGAATTCGCCAGGGAATGGATCGCCGAAGACGCGGCAGGCCGCCCCCGTTACAACGACCTGCTCCAGAAAGACCTCGAGCACCCGATCGAAAAAATCGGAGCCCAGCTGCGCTCGCGGATGGCCTGGCTCCAGCAAAAGAAAACGGTGTCGGCATGAGCAGCGCCCGATTATCCACCAGTCCCCCGCCCCGGCCCGAAACCGCCGCCGAGCCGCAGAAAAGAACGATGACCGGCGCGCAGATCCTTTGGGAATGCCTCGAGCGCGAGGGCGTCCAGCACGTCTTCGGCTACCCCGGCGGGGCGATCCTGCCCGCGTACGATGCCCTGAAACACAGCCGCATCTACCACGTGCTGGTCCGTCATGAACAGGGAGCCGCGCATATGGCCGACGGCTACTCGCGAGCGAGCGGACGGGTGGGCGTGGCCGTCGCCACCTCCGGTCCGGGAGCCACGAATCTGGTCACGGGCATCGCCACGGCGATGATGGATTCCTCGCCGATGGTCTGCATCACCGGCCAAGTCGGCAGCCGCGCGCTGGGCTCGGACGCTTTCCAGGAAACCGACATCACCGGCATCACCTTGCCGATCACCAAACATAACTATCTGGTGACGCACTCCGAACAGATCGCTCCGGCCATCCGCGAGGCGTTCCACATCGCCCGCTCGGGCCGCCCAGGGCCGGTTCTGGTGGACATCACCAAGGATGCGCAGCAGGCCTCGTGCGAGTTCGACTGGGACGCGGCTGCGCCCAAATTGCCCGGTTACCGGCCCGATCTCTCGCCGGCTCCCGAGCAGTACGCCCGCGCGGTGGAACTGATTCACCAGGCCAAGCGCCCCGTGATTCTCGCCGGTCACGGCGTCATCTTCTCCGGCGCGATGGCCGAGGTCCGTGAACTGGCCGAACGCGCGTCGATTCCCGTGGCGCTGACCTTGCTCGGTCTGGGCGCCTTCCCGGCCTCGCATCCGCTGAATCTGGGCATGATGGGCATGCACGGAGAAGCCTGGGTGAACCAGGCGATTCAAGAGGCCGACCTGCTGCTCGCCCTCGGCATGCGTTTCGACGACCGGGTGACGGGCGATCTGCGAACCTACGCGAAAGGCGCAAAAAAAATTCACATCGAAATCGATCCCGCCGAGATCAACAAGGCCGTCAAGGTCGATGCCGCTCTGATCGGCGATCTGCGCCCGGTATTGCGGGAACTGTTAATGCACGTCGAATCGGCCGACCGCTCCGCGTGGCTCGCCGCCATCGACGGCATGAAGGGCGCTTCGGCCGTGCGCGATATTCAGAACCTGCCCGACAGCGGCCATCTGTACGCCGCTCACGTGATCAACGACCTGTGGCGGGAGACGCGCGAAGCCGATACCGTCGTCGTGACCGACGTCGGCCAGCATCAGATGTGGGAGGCTCAGTATTACAAGCACGAGCACCCTCGCTCCCTGATCACCTCCGGGGGACTCGGGACGATGGGATTCGCGCTGCCGGCGGCCATCGGCGCCAAGATGGCCCGCCCGGAGGCGGAGGTGTGGGTGGTGGCCGGTGACGGCGGCTTCCAAATGACCATGGCTGAACTGGCTACCATCGTCCAGGAAAAGCTGAAAATCAACGTGGCCATCATCAACAACGGCTACCTGGGGATGGTTCGCCAGTGGCAGGAGTTTTTCTACGAGCGCAATTACCAGTCGACGCCATTGCTGAGCCCCGATTTCGTCAAACTCGCCGAGGCTTATGGGATTCTGGGCATGTCCGTCACCGGCCGCCCGCAGGTTATTCCAGCCATCCGGGCGGCGCGCCAGCACGATGGGCCGGTGGTCATCGACTTCCGCGTCGAGCAGGAAGATACCGTTTATCCCATGGTGCCCGCCGGCGCTTCCCTGCACGATATGATTCGCCGGCCTAGCCCGCTGGTGGAAACCGCGGCGGACGAGTAAACGACCTATGCTGCACACCTTTGTGGTTCACGTCGAGAACAAGCCGGGGGTACTGACGCGCGTAGCCTCTCTGTTTCGCCGCCGAGGATTCAACATCGATTCGCTGACCGTCGGCCGCACGGAAAGGCCGGAAGTTTCCCGGATGACGATTTCGGTCGATACCAATCCCGATCAGGCCCAGCGCGTCGAGGCCAACCTTTACAAGCTGGTCAACGTCCTGCTGGTCGAGGATATTACCCACGAGCCGGCGATCACCCGCGACCTGGCCATGATCCGCGTGGCCACGCCGGGCGGAGCGCGCACGCAGGTGCTCGAGCTGGTCTACATCTTCCGCGCGCGCGTGGTGGATATCGCCCCGGAGTCGGTGGTCATCGAGATCACCGGCACCGAGGACAAGATCGACGGCATGGTGGAATTGCTTCGTCCCTACGGCGTGCTCGAAATGGTGAGAACGGGAATCGTGGCCATGCGCCGCGGCGCCAGCCCCGGCCCCGCCGCCGCGGGAACCGAACTCGCCACCCTAGCCGCCGAGTCCAACCTCCGCCAACTCGCCTAGCGGGAGCAACCCGCGCCGGCTCGCGCCTTATTATTTGCCGGCGCGCATGTGGTCGCTCTCGAGATACCAATACACAACGTTGCCGTTGGCCGGAGACGTGGTCCAGATTCGCCCCGCGGGATCGGTCCAGAACCTTCTCATCGTGATTTCCGGGTAGGGGAACGGATATTCCACCATGTGTCCGGTCCGCGGGTTCAAGCGCTGAATCGTATCCAGATCCGACATCGAATACCAGACGTCGCCGGCGTTATCGAGGGCGATGGCGTAGGTATCCGTTGCGTAGGCGTCGTCCTTGGGACCGAGAGGAACGTACAACTTGAAGGCTTTCGTCTTGGGATCGAACCGGCAGACGCGGTTCAGGCTACAGGTGGTCCACACGACGCCGTTCGGATCGACCGCGATCCGGTGGGAGCGGAAATTCTTGGGATCCTGGGAAGCCGTGGGAGCAAACCTCATGACGGTTTTTAGCGTTTGGGGATCGACTTCGACGAGCGCGCCATCCTTGCCCACCATGGTGAACCACAGGTTCCCGTTCGTCTTATCTTCATAAACGTCGTAGGCGTTCGGGACGCCGGGGATGGGTGTGAACTTGCCCGTCGCCGGGTCGAGACGCGTCGGAGCTCCGCTGGAGAACACCTCGAGCTTGCCGCCCACGAGCATGGGATGCGAGTCGTGTGGATTTCCCCTGCCATTGGCCGGTTTGTACTCGAATTCGGTTACTTTCCCCGTTCGCGGGTCTACTCTGCCAACCCGATTGCAAGACGACTCGGCAAACCATGCATAGCCGTCCGGACCAACCTCGATCGCGTGGATATTGGCAGGACCTGGACATGTCACGGTGTGGTATTCCTTCGCCTCGCCATTCTTGGGGTTGATCTGATCCACCTTATTCGCATTCCCAAAATCCGCGGTCCAGATGCTTCCGTCGGAGGGGTATCCCTTAGCGGTCGGCGGGTACATCTGAAAATCCAGCCAGGTCGAGTCCGGCGTTGGATATACAACGTACACAATATTCATCGCCTGATTGCTGAACTTCAGCACCGTCGCCTCATATCCGGGCAGGTCCGCGGGGGATGCCGGGAGGGTGGAATCAAGACCAAACACCGTGCTGAGATAAGTGGCTGCTTCGTCGGCCATCTGGTTGGTGAACCTTTTGGGAGAGAGGAACTCGGGGACTACGTCAAACCGCATATAGTTGACCATCCCCAGCCAGTCTTGGTAGTTCAACCGTCGGCTCGCCATGCGGCTTTGGAAATCGTGGCAGGTCAGGCAAGGTCCTCCCGATTGAGAGGTCATCATGGGTCCCGGGGCGCCAAAAGGCTGTCCCTTGGGGCCGAAGAGCAAAACCTTGCCAGGGCCATTGGGCAAAAGCTGCCGCCCCTGGTATGCGGAAATATCGCTCCAGCTCACGGTTCCCTTTTCCAAGGCAAAATCGGCTTTGGCATGCTGATCCGCGCTCTGGAGGGTTTCGCTCTGCGGAGCGGCCTTATATCCCACCGCTCGTATCGTCAGCTGATAATTGCCGGCCGGGAGATTCGGCACCATGTAGCTGCCGTTTGCGTGCGACAACACATCGGTCGAAATGTTCGTAGACGTGTTCCGGGCCTCGACGAACGCACCCTCAAAAGGCGCGCCCCCCGGACCTTTCACCGTCCCCGTGATCGTGGCTCCCATGGCCAGGGATACACCGGAAATCATCAAAACCGTCAACCAAAGCACCTTGATCGAGAGTGACCGCATAACGCCTCCCCTCTTGCTTCGGCACTTGCGCTCCGGGCGGGCAAAGCCGCGCTCGCCCGGAGAATCGGCACTTCGCGGCCGGTTATTTAGCGGCGCGCGTGTCGCCGCCAGCCAGGTACCAATACACAACCACGCCGTTGGACGGCGATGTCGTCCAGATCCGTCCCTTCGTGTCGGTCCAGAACTTTCTCATGGTAATTTCCGAGTAGGGAAACGGATACTCGACAATCTGTCCCGTCTTCGGGTCGATCCGTTGAAGCGTATCCAAATCCTCCATCGAATACCACACGTTGCCGGCCCCGTCGAGGCCGATGGCGTAGTCACTCTGATTTGGACCGAGCGGCGTGTAGATTTTGAATGCCTTCGTCTTCGGATCGAACCGGCAGACCCGGTTTCCATAGCAGGTGAGCCACACGACACCTTTTTCACTGATGCCGATGCGGTGAGGGGCGAAATGCTCGGGATCGACAGAGGGGGCAAATTGCATGACTGTTTTTAGGGTTTTGGGATCGACCAAGCTCAGCTTGCCGCCCTTGTAAATGTTCGTGAACCACAGGTTCCCGTTCAGCTTATCCTCGTAAACGTCGTAGGAATGGGCGAGTCCGGGGACCTGGGTGAACTTGCCCGTCGCCGGGTCGAGCCGGGAAGGTGGTAATCCACTCGAGAAAACGTAGAGCTTCCCATCGACAAGCATGGCATGCGCGTCGTGCCTCTCGCCTCCACGGGAACCCCACTCCAATCCTGGAGGATATTTTTCATAATACTCAGTTACTTTCCCCGTCTTGACATCCACTCTGCCAACGCTATTGCAGCCCGACTCCCCAAACCATGCATCGCCGCGCGGACCGATCTCGATCGCGTGTATGTTGGCTGCATGCGAACACGGTGCGTGGTATACCTGTGCCTTACCGGTCACAGGATCGATACGATCCACCTCATTCGCATTCCCGAAATTGGCCACCCAGATACTTCCATCGGAAGGATAGCCTTTAGCCGTCGGCGGATACATTTGAAATGGAAGCCAGGTCTGATCCGGCGTCGGATACACCACATACACGATATTCATCGCCTCGTTGCTAAAGTTGCGTACGGTCGCCTGATAGCTGGGGAGGTCGGCGGGAGATGCCGGGAGAGTGGAATCTACCCCAAACACTTGGGTGAGATAGGTCGCCACTTGGCCCGCCATCTGGTTGCTGAACGGAAACGTACCATTCGGGCCGATAAAGTAGGATACGGCGTCATACCGCATATAGTTGACCAGGCCCAGCCAGCCCTGGTAGTTCAAGCGGCGACTCGCCATGCGGGTTTGGAACTCATGGCAGGCGAAGCAAAGCCCACCCGATTTTCCTTTCGCACCGAAAATCAGATCTTTCCCCGGGCCATCCGGCAGCAGCGTTCGCCCCTGCCAAACGGAAAGATCGGTCCAACTCACGGCCCCTTTTTGCAGGGCGAAATCCGCTTTGGCATGCTGATCCGCAGATTGCAGGGTTTCGCTCTGAGGAACGGCCTTGTAGCCCACCGCCCGGATGGTCAGACGATACGTGCCGGCGGGAAGATTCGGCACCGTGTACCTGCCGTCGGCGTGTGACAGAACATCCGTCGAGATGTTGGTCGTTGTATTCTGGGCCTCGACGAACGCACCCTCAAAAGGCTTGCCAGCCGGCCCTTTCACCGTCCCGCTGATCGTGGCTCCAATGGCCAGCGAAACGGCCGAAACCATACACACCATCAGCCAAAGGGCACTCCTCGTGAATACCCGCATAAGGGCCTCCTTTTATTTGCCGGTGACCGCCAGAGCAGCGGCTGAACCCGGAAAATGGAACCTACGACGCGCAGTGAAACATCGCGTTCGCCTCAGAAAATAATTTTCAGCGCCAACTGAATTTGTCGGGACGTGGTTACCGTGCTGTTGATCCGTCCTGCTGAACTCAGTGGAGCTTCCGAATACGCGCCGGTGTCCGACAGGGCGCCAGTGAAAACTGCCGAGCTCGGCAGGGAGAAATTAGGATGGTTCAGAATGTTGAAGAACTCGGCGCGGAACTCGACGTTCCCCCCTTCCCCCAGAAAGGGCAAGGCCGTGTCCTTGACGACGGAGAAATCCCAGGTTCCGAGATGCGGACCGCGAAGCATATCGAAATGAGCGGTGCCAAGATAGCCCGGTGGTTGCAGCATGAACATGAGAGGATTAAACCACTGGGTAGGGTTCCCGGTTGTGACTGAACTTTTGTTGAATGGCACAAAATTATAAGTCTTGCCGCCGATAGTCACGGTGGCAGCCCCGGTACCGATGCTGGGGCGGGCAGCTCCGCTGCCGCAACCATCCGAGCAAGAGCGGTTCTTTGCAAGAAACGGAGAGGTCGGAAGGCCGGTCATCACGGAAACGATATTGCCGACCCACCAGCCATGCAGGATTTTGGCCGCGAAATTATGGGACTGAATGTTCGGAAAGTGGTACATCATCGAGAGGTTCCAGACCTGCGACCTATCGAAGCACGACGGGCCGTAGTCCGTTTGCCCCAGGAGCGGATCGACGCCGTTCGTGTTGTTCCCTCCGACAGCCAAACAATCGGAAGAGTTTTGCGCCGACTGAACGTTGTCCAGAGATTTGCTCCATGTGTAGGAAGTGTTGAATTCCAGACCATGGCCCAGGCGCTTGGTTCCTGTTATCTGGAGCGAGTTGTACCATGAAAAGGCATAGGTCGACAGCATGGACCACGTGGTGAAGTTCGGATTTAGGCGGCAAGTGGGGGTCCTGTTCGCACAGCCCGGGATGATGGAAGGATCCCAATACTCGACCGGATTCGGCCCGAATCCTGTAACCGATGTCGGAATCACAGGGTTTCCTTCCCGATCCTGATAGAGACTCATTCCGTGGAAGCCGACATATGCGACCGATAGGGCGACTTGCCCGGGCAATTGATGTTCCACCGTCAGGCTGTATTGCATGCCCTTGGGTTGGCCCAGATTATAGTTGTTCGTGAATATGTTCGGGCCAATGTCGGCAGACGTATACGCGAGGGGAACACTGAAGGACGCAGGATTAATCACCGAGGCGAAGCGCGTGTCCGGGGGGATGAGCACAAAGGATTGTTGTAAGGGAGTACCGATACTGGCAACGTCGTAATACAGACCCCACGCGCCACGAACCGCCGTCTTCCCGTTACCAAACACATCCCATGCAAATCCCAGTCTTGGGCTGAAATCATGCAGGCTGTCGTTGACGAAGGGAGGTCCCTGCGTCGAAGTCGCATCCGTGTACCGATTGCGAATGGCCCAGGAATCTCCGCTCGGCGCGACCGGCGTTGTCCGGAATTCATACCGCAGGCCAACGTTTAGCGTCAACCTCGGCATGGCATGCCAATTGTCTTCCAAGTAGAAACCGAACGTATTGAACCAGTAGTTTCGAACGGGCCGATAGCCGACGGGGTAGGCGCTCTCGTATATGGCAGGCTTTCCGAGGATGAAGTTCGAGAGACTGGTGAAGGTGGCGCTTCCGTCCGTAAAGAAAGGCACGTCAAAACCATCGTTGAAGCGATTGATCAGCGCGCCGAATGCCAAAGCATGGTTGCCGATCGTGTCGTGTATGTCCTCGCGCAGCGTATAAACGTTCTGGATGCCCGTGGCATCCGGAGGACCGAAACAGCAGGAAGGAGCACCCAGGTTGGTAAAGCCGGCTATGCTGATGGTTCCGACCGGGTTTCCCGGCACGAAAGAATAATCGGGACCGATCAGGCCCGATGCAGGCACGGTTAGGCCTCCCGGTCCAACCACGGTTCCACCTGGTTGAGCCGCGGTACCGGAGCGAAAGATGGTGCGCGCATAAGAGAGGTGGGTAACCCCGAGCAATGTCGGCGAATAGATATGGTTCTCAGAGAGGGTCAGAAACTGGTAGCGGCTGGCGAGATGATTCCGAAAGTAGGGGAACCCTCCGCCGTATTGTTGGGTGCCGCTGTCGATAACCTGCGAAGTGCTCTGGGCGTTATCGACGGTGTACCGCGCGAAAAACATGTCGGTGCTGGAAATGTTTTGATCCACGCGCATTTGGCCGTAGTACTCGCGGCTCGGCGCCGTCGTGCCGTAGGCGTATGTGTCGGTGCCGACATTCGGTGAAGGATATAGCGCCAGCAAAGGCTGTATTGCCGGAGCTACGGTGAGCGTCTGGCCCGATGCGAGCGTGGAGATACAAGAATTATCAACCACATGATTCGCGGTATGGCACGCGGCGGGAATGGTGACGTCGTTCACTGACACACCCAGGTTTTGCCGCACGCCCTCGAAAACCCCGTAGAAAAACGTTTTGTTCTTCCGGATCGGTCCTCCAATGGAACCGCCAAAGTCATTGCGTTGAAACTCGGGCAAACGTTTGCCGCCGGTGGCGGCGGGATTGTCGAAGTAGTTCGCCGCATCCATGGCGCTGTTCCGCAAATAATCGTACGCGTCGCCATGGAAGTGGTTCGTTCCGCCCTTGCTCACCAAAACCATCTGGCTGCCCATAGCCATCCCGTATTGGGCGCCGAATCCGGTCGTAATCACGCGGAATTCCTTGATCCCGTCGACGCCCAGCGAGGTTCCCAGTTCGGAGGAAACCGAGCCGCCGAGCTCGTTCATGATCGGCGTCCCATCGAGCGTCGCGTAATTGGAACGGATGCTCGCTCCATTGCTGCTGTACCAGACGCCCGATTGCCCCGCGCCCGTGCCGGTGAAGTTCTGCGTGACTCCGGGCTGGATCAGAGCCAGCGTCGTGTAGTTGCGACCGTTCAAGGGTAGTTGAGCGATGCTCGCGTCGTTGACCAGACCGCCCAATGTGGTCGTCGTCGTATTCACCAGGGCTGGCGCACCGGTGACCACCACCTGCTGTTGCGTGCTCCCCACCTCCAGCGTGGCATTCACAACCAGGCTTTGCGCAACCGTTAGCGTGACATCGGGACGGGTCAGGGTTCGAAAACCCGTTTTTTCAACCTTCACGGTGTAGACGCCCGTCGGCACCGCGGAGAATCGGTACGCTCCATGCGCATCCGACGTGGTGGTACGCGTCAGGCCGGTTTGCGTGTTCAGGAGCGTGACCGTCGCGCCGGGAATCGCGGCATTCGAAGGATCAAGCACCGTCCCCAAGATGGTGCCCGAAGAAATCTGCGCTAGAGCCGAAATGCCGGCGATGCTGAAGAGAAAAACTAAAGCAAGTCCTACAATCGAGAGTACCCGCGAACCGTGCTTCGTCCCCACCTCTTTCATGCACCCCTCCCCGCAGACCGGATTGCTTCGGTCTGCCACGAAAGATCAACAGCCGCGAGACAACGTGACCGACTATGGCACGCCATCCCACCCTGGCTCACTGGTGCGCTATCTCAAGAGTGAAGTTTATGGGTGTGTCAACCGCCCTAGCGCGGCAAGCCGCGCAATACTTATGCCTTTAAGCCGACTCCTAGCATTCGGGCGTACGCACTCCTCCTGTTGCTAGTGGTCAAAGGACTTTCCATAAGAGCGGAAAAGGAAGGAAGAAACGAACTGCCTATGAAAGCCGCCTTGCATGTGGAAAATCGCCTCACTGCAATACCCCCAACTTCCCGGATGGGTGGACCTTCTATCACTTCCTCAATACCTTGTCAAGTTGGAAAACAATTGTTCGCACCGGCGGAATGAGGTCGACCGGCTCTTTGGCCCTGAAGGGCAAAAGGGAAGAATGGTGAGCCGCTTCCCTTCCCTCGCGTGAGGATGCGAAGCATGATGGCCGGTCATTTAGCGGCGCGCGTATTGCCGCCCGCCAGGTAAAAATATCCGACGACGCCGTTGGCAGGCGACGCCCACCAGATTTTCCCCTGCGTGCCGGCCCAGAACTTTCTCATCGTGATTTCCTGGTAGGGGAACGGATACTCGATGATGTGTCCCGTCTTCGGATCGAGCCGCTGAATCTCATCCAAAGTCGACATCGAATACCAAACGCCGCCGGCGTCATCGATGCCGATCGCATAGTCGCTTTGATTCGGGCCTAGGGGAGTGTATTTTTTGAAAGCTTTGGTCTTCGGATCGATTCGGCAGATCCTATTCGAGTAGCAGGTGAGCCACACCTCGCTATTGGAAGCGATCGCGATCCGGTGGGAGCGGAAATTCACACGATCGGTGGGGGGAGCGAACCTCATGACCACCTTTAACGTTTTCGGGTCGACTTCCTTGAGCGTGCTGTTCGGGGCAAGACTCGTGAACCATAGGTTCCCGCTCGTCGTGTCTTGATAAACGTCGTAGGCGTTTGGGACTCCGGGGATGGGCGTGAACTTGCCCGTCGCCGGATCGAGCCGGGTCGGAGTCCCGCTGAAGAACACGTAGAGTTTGCCGTCCACAAGCATGGGGTGCGAATCGTGCGGATTTCCCCTCCCCTTGGCCGGGTTGTACTCATACTCGGTTATTTTCCCCGTGCGCGGGTCCGCTCTCCCAACCCTGCTGCAAGCTGCCTCCGCAAACCACGCATCGCCGCGCGGGCCAGCCTCGATCGCGTGGATCATGGCGGAGTGCGGGCACGAGACACGGTACACGCGAGCCTTGCCGGTGACCGGATCGATCTGGTCCACCTGGTTCGCATTGCCGAAATCGGCCACCCAGATGCTTCCATCGGAAGGAAGCCCGTTGGCGGCGGCCGGCGGATACATTTGAAAGGGGAGCCAGTTCGGATCCGGCATGCTATACACGACGTACACAATATCCATGGCTTCATTCTTGAACTTGCGCACGGTCGCTTTGTATCCGGGCAGGTCCGCGGGAGAAGGGGGCAGGTCGGAGTTCGGCCCGAACACTTGGGTGAGATAAGCCGCCACGAGGTTTTGTTGCCGTTTGTTGAGCGGTGGCAAAGGAAAGTAGGGGCTGATGACGACGTCCTGCATATAGTTGACGATGCGCAGCCAGCCCTGGTGGTTTAACCGGCGAGTGGCCATCCGGCTTTGAAAATTATGGCAGGCAAAGCAAGGTCCCCCCTCCGTTCCCCGGGGGCCAAAGACCAAATTTCTCCCCGGGCCCTTCGGAAACAGCATTTGCCCCTGCCAGACGGAAAGATCGCTCCAGGTTACGGTTCTCTTTTCTAAAGCGAAATCCGCTTTGGCATGCTGATCCGCCGTTTGGATGGTTTCGCTTTGCGGAGCGGCCTTGTAGCCAATCGCTCGAATCGTTAGCTGATAAGTACCGGCCGGGAGATTCGGCACCATGTAGCTGCCGTTTGCGTGCGACAACACATCGGTCGAAACGTTCGTCGTCGTATTCCGGGCTTCGACGAACGCGCCCTCGAAAGGCGCGCCGCCGGGGCCTTTCACCGTTCCCGTGATCGTGGCGCCCATGACCAGGGGAACAGCCGAAACGATCAAACCTGCCAGGAAAAGAAACCGTCCTGAGAGTGACCGCATAACGCCTCCCGTCCTTTTCCCGTATCCGCTCGCGCGGCAGCCTCGCCAGCCCTCACGCGAGGCCTGGTTTTCGGGCTGCGTAGTGAAGAGTCGATTCTCTTCCCGTATCAGAAGAGAATCTTCAGCGCCAACTGTACTTGCCGTGATGTGGTCGCCGTTTCGTGGATCACTCCCGCGTCGGGAAGGGGAGCTTCCGAATACGCAGTGGTACTGGCGAGCGGGTCGCCAACGAAGACGGTTGAATCCGGGAAACCGAAATTCGTATGGTTCAGAATGTTGAAGAATTCGGCTCGGAACTCGAGATTCCCGCCTTCGCCCAAAAACGGCAGGGCCGTATCCTTGACCACGGAGAAGTCCAATTCCGTCTGCCCCGGGGCTCGGAGGGTATTGCGGTGTGCGGTGCCGAGGTATCCCGGGGTTTGCAGCATGAACATGTAGGGATTGAACCACTCGTTCTGTTTTCCAACGATGACCGTGCTGGAGTTATACGGCACGAAATTGCCATTTGGCGTAGTGGCGGCCGTAGTGCCAAGGCTGGGACGGCTGATTCCGTCGCCCCCGCACCCGTCGTTGCAGGAGCGGTTGGTCCCAAGAAGCGGCGTGGTCGGCACGCCGGTATTCACGGTAAGGATATTCCCCATCCACCATCCATGCAGGATTTTGGCCGCGAAATTATTCGAGTGGATGTTCGGGAAGTGGTACATCAACGAGAGGTTCCACGCCTGCTTCAGATCGAAGCAGGACAGGCCGTAGTCCCCGATTCCAAAGATCGGCGAGGAGCCTTCCGTTTGCGCTTGCTCGCAGTCGGAGTGGAATTGCGCGGACTGCGAGTTGTCCAAGGACTTGCTCCACGTATACGCGCTGTCAAACTGCAGCCCATGGCTGATCCGCTTGGTTACGTCGAACTGGAACGAGTTGTACCAAGAATAGGCGCCGGTCGTCAGAATGTTCCAATGGGTAAAGTTGGGATTCAGACGGCAAGCGGGAACAGCGTACGCACAATTGCTGACGATTGAGGGGTCCCAATAGGGGACTGCATGGGGGGCGAAACCGGCAACCGAAGTGGGAATCACGGAGTTTCCTTCCCCGGTCTGATACAGGTTCCACCCGTGATAACCGACGTAGGCCACGGTGACAGCGATCTGCCCGGGCAACTGGTGCTGGATCGACAGGCTGTACTGCATACCCTTCGGCTGCCCCAGGTTGTAATCGCTCGTAAATAGGCTGCGGCCGTAGTCGCCAGGCGCAAACGTGAACGGGAGGGTGAGGACGTCGCCGGCGAAATTGACATGGGTGGATAGGGGTGTGTCCGGCGGAATCGTCAACCTTGTCTGCTGCAGCACATTCCCAATATTGGCGGTGTCATAGTAAAGGCCCCACGCGCCGCGGACCGCTGTCTTTCCGTTCCCGAACACGTCCCAGGCAAAACCCAGTCTGGGACTGAAATTGTGCAAACTGTTATTGGCGAAATCCGGCCCCTGGGTCGAGGTCGGCGATGTGTAGCGATTGCGAATCGCCCACGAGTTTCCGGTCGTCTCGCGCGGCGTGGTCCGAAATTCGTACCGCAAACCCAGGTTCAGGGTCAACCTCGACATGACGTGCCAGTTGTCCTGCAAGTAGAAGCCGAAATAGTTGTACCAATAGACTCGGTTGGACCCTGGCGATCCCGGGGCCAGACCGAAGTAGGCGATCGGCTGACCCTGCATGAAACTGGCATACGTGGGAAAGATGATCGTTCCGTTCGTAAAGAGGGGCGACGCCAAGCCTTGGTTGTAGCGCTGCACGAGCGCGCCGAACTGCAAGGCATGGTTGCCAACGGTGTCGTTGATGTCCTCGCTGAGCTGATAAATGTTCTGGACGTGGTAGTCATTGGGAGGGCCGAGGAAGGGATCGGGGCCCATGTCGTTCAAATCGGCAACGCTGATCGGTCCCATGGGCTCTCCCGGGAAAAAGGAAAAGGAAGGACCGTTTACATCCTTCAAATACTGGTTACCGGACTGCAGCAAGGTCCGGGAGAAAGACACGTGCGTGACACCGAGCAATGTCGGCGAGTAGATGTGATTCTCACCGAGGGTCAGGAACTGGAACCGGCTCGAGGTGAAAGCCCGGAAGCCGGGGAAGTTGCCGCCAAACCCGGCTTGGTCCGTGCCCACGGGTGAATTCCCCGCGGCATTGTCGGCCGTGTACCGCGCGAAGAACGTGTCCGTGCTGGAGATGTTCTGATCCACGCGGATTTGGCCGTAGTACTCGCGAGCCGGCTCGTTCGAGGTGTAAGAGAATGTGTTGCCGGGCCCATTCGGCGCGGGGTACAAACCAAACAAAGGCCGCATGACGGCCGGCATCTGGACCGGCGAGGTAAGGTTGGGAGCGCAGGCGCTATCCATCATGTAATTGTTCGCCGCGGTTGCCTCATTAAAGCAAGCTTGGGGGAACGTGACGTCCTGCGCCGACACACCCAAATTCTGGCGCACGCCCTCGAAGACCGCATAGAAAAACGTTTTGTTTTTCTTGATCGGCCCGCCCACCGAACCGCCAAAGTCGTTGCGCTGGAATTCCGGCAACCGGTGGCCGCCGCTGTTGAAGGCGTTGTCGAAATAGTTGCGCGCGTCCATGTGGCTATTCCGCAGATACTCGTACACGTCGCCGTGGAAATGGTTCGTTCCACCCTTGCTTACGATGAGCATCTGACTGCCCGAGGTGAGCCCGTATTGGGCGCCGAACCCGGTCGTAATGATTCGGAACTCCTTGATCCCGTCGATCCCCAGCGCGGTCCCCAGATACGTCGAAACCGAACCACCCAGCTGGGTCATGATCGGCGTTCCATCGAGCGTCGCGTAATTGGAGCGGATGCTTGCGCCATTGCTGCTGTACCAGACGCCCACCTGTCCGCCGGCCGTCCCGGTATGCTCCTGCGAAACTCCCGGCTGGAGCAGCACCAGGGTGGTGTAGTTGCGGCCGTTCAAGGGCAATTGGGAGATGCTCGCATCGTTCACCAAGCCGCCCAGGGTGGTTGTCGTCGTGTTCACGATCGCCGCCGCCCCGGTGACCACCACCTGCTGCTGGGTGCTCCCGACCTGAAGGGTGGCATTGACAACCAAGCTCTCGGCAACCGTCACGGTCTGATCCGGCCGCGTCAGGGTTCGAAAGCCCGTTTTTTCAATTTTGACCGAATAGACTCCCGTCGGCACGGACGGAACCCGGTACGCGCCGCGCGCGTCCGTTACCGCCGTGCGCGTCAGGCCGGTTTGCGTGTTGAGGATCGTGACCGTCGCGCCCGGGATCGCGGCATGGGACGGATCGAGCACGATTCCCTGGATCGTACCCGAAGAGACTTGGGCCAGAGCCCGAATGCCGGCGATGCTGAAAAGGAAAACAACGACAAGCCCCGCGATCGAAAATATTCTCGAAACGCGCCTCGTTCCCGCCTCTTTCATGTACCCCTCCTCGCAGACCTGATTGCTCGTGCCTGCCACGAAAGATTGGCCGCCGTGAGATCACGTGGCCACATATGCCACGTCACCTCATCCTTGGCTCAGTAGTGCGCTTTCTCAGGATTTCAGTTATGGATGGAACAACCGCCCTGCGCTGTAAACCGCAGAGCGCTGCCGCCCCCCAGTCGGCATTTCGCATTCGAAGCGTACACACGCCCACGGCTGGTGATTACAATGGCATCTGAAATAATGCAAACAGAACAAACCGATGCCCCGCCCGTGCAGGCGCCGCGCATGCCCTTGCGCGCCTTATTCCAGTACCTCTCACTTCCCAAGCTCGGCGAGCTTTTATCACGCTCAAGTTTCCCAGTCAAGCACAAAAAACAATTGCGCGGCAGCAATCAGACCGCCGTTCGGCGGCTCGATTTGCCACTGCGAAATGCGCCGGGCAACTCTTCGAGAGTCCGTTCGACTTGCTGAAAACCGCATAACTATTGGCGTTTATATCTAAATATCGGAGCGATTCACGGGCGGCATTCAGATGGGAAATGTAGGCCAGAGCCGCGCATCCCCGATACGGCTGTCCGTCGTGCGGAAAAACTGGCCCCGAGCAACGACGCGATTCTGGTATATAACGTTGGGCGCAGGTTGCGGAGTTCCCGTGACGTTGAGCTCCGTCTGAATCCCAATGGGCCTGTTCACACATTCTTTCGTTGCCTGGAGGCAGCAGTGAGAAACACCGGTAGCGTCGCCGCCATCCCCGTCGTCGGTATTCTCATGGCGGCATTTGCCGTTTCCTCGGCGTGCCGTCGCTCTCCGGCGCCTGTCTCCCTCGCAGGCGCGGCGCTGGCTGTCCGCTCCCATGAGGTGCTTCCCACCGGAATGACGATCACTCCACTCGCTCCCCGTGGCGCCTCGTTCTTTCCTCTCCAACCTCATCTGCGCGATTTCCCCAATTTCATCGCCGGCCAGCCCGTCACGCTGGCTCTCTCTCCCGACGGCAAGACCCTGCTCGTTCTGACCAGCGGCTACAACCGGAACGATGGCCCCAATGGACGCTGGGATCGCGCAGCCTCGAATGAATACGTTTTTGTCTACGACGTGACACATTCAACGCCGCGACCCCTCCAGGTTCTCCAGATTCCCAATACATTCGACGGCATCGCTTGGAATCCCGCCGGCTCCGCTTTTTACGTTTCCGGCGGCGACAACGACGACATTCACGTCTTCGAGCGCAGCGCCGGCCGCTGGAGCGAGGCCGGTCCGCCGATTCGCCTCGAACACCGTCGCGGGCTCGGCATCCACGTCAAGCCCGTGGCGGCCGGCCTGGCCGTCACCGCCGATGGCCGGCGCCTGCTGGTCGCCAACTTCGAAAACGATTCCGTCAGTCTCGTCGATTTGCTCCAGAGGCGGAAAATCGCCGAACTCGACTTGCGGCCGGGCATCATCAATCCGCGCGATCGCGGCATTCCGGGCGGCGAATATCCGTTCTGGGTCGTGATCCATGGCCACCGGGCCTGGGTTTCCTGCCCGCGCGACCGCCAGATTGTCGTCCTGGATCTTTCACCGGCCCTGCGTGTCGTCCACCGAATCGCCGTGCCGGGCCAGCCGAACCGGATGATTCTCAATCACGATGCCAGCCGCCTCTTCGCCGCGCTCGCGACCGACGACACGATCGCCGTTATCGACACGCGAACCAGTCGCGTGATCGAAGAGATTCCCACCACGGCGCCCCGGTCGGTTTTCCCGAATCCCGAGCAGCTCAAAGGCAGCAACCCGAACGCCCTGGCCCTATCGCCCGACGGGAAGACGCTATACGTGACCAATGGCGGGACGAACTCGGTGGCCGTGATTTCACTGGCCGCGGCCGCGGCCGAAAAACGCCGCCCAGCCACGCCGCTGGACCCCATTGAGGGGCTGATACCGACCGCCTGGTATCCCGATTCCATCGCCGTCAGTCCCGGCGGCCGCATGCTCTACGTCGTGAATACACGCAGCGACCCGGGCCCGAATCCCCGCGGCTGCCGAGCGAAATATTCCCGATCCACTCCGTACGTCCCGTGCGGTGCAGCCAACCAATACATCCTCCAGCTCAGCAAGGGCGGTCTGTGGAGCATTCCCATGCCCGATCGGGCGGAGCTGGCTTCGCTAACCCATCAAGTCGCTCAAAACGAACACTTCCGGCCCAGCCCTCGTCTCCGGGCGGCGGATCAGAAAATGGCCTTCCTGCGCCGGCACATTCGCCACGTGATCTACATCGTCAAAGAAAACCGCAGCTACGATCAGGTGCTCGGCGATTTGCCCGAAGGCAACGGCGATCCCCGCCTCACCCTTTTTCCGCAGCCCATCACGCCTAATTTCCATCAGCTCGCGCTCGATTTCGTCGATCTGGACAACACCGACGCCAGCGGCGACGTTACCGGGGACGGCTGGAACTGGTCGACGGCGGCTCGCGCCTCCCAGATGGTGGAAAACACCGTCCCGCTCGAATACGCCGGCCGCGGCCTCAGCTACGATTTCCAGGGAACCAATCGCAATATCAATGTTGGTTTCGCGACTCTTGCCGAGCGGCGCGCCGCCAATCCCGAGACTCCCGACGATCCGAACCTGCTTCCCGGAACGGCCGATGTCGCCGCGCCCGACGGGCCCGGCGGCCAGGCTGGCACCGGCTATCTATGGAACGACGCCCTCCGCGCCCACCTCACCCTGCGCAATTACGGATGCTTCTCGGATCGTGCTCGCTACGCGATGAGGCCCTCGAATCCCGCATATATCCCGCCGCTCCGGAATCCCTTCGCCAGTCGAACGCGAGTCGACTTTCCCACCAAGGCGGCGCTCATGGCGGTGACCGATCCCTACTACCGCAGCTTCGATCAAGCGTTCCCCGATTACTGGCGCTACCGGGAGTGGGACCGCGAATTCCAACTGTTCGTCAAACACCACGATCTTCCCGCTCTCGAGATGGTCTGGTTGCCCCACGACCATCTCGGCAGTTTCGACACCGCCATCGACGGCGTGGACACCGTCGAAACCGAGATCGCCGACAACGACTACGCCGCCGGCCTGATGGTCCAGCAGGTGGCCCACAGCCCGTACCGGGACGACACGCTGATTTTCATCATCGAGGACGACGCCCAAAACGGCCCCGACCATGTGGATGCCCACCGCACCACCGCATATATCATCGGACCCTACGTCAAGCAGCACGCCGTTGTCTCGACGCACTACACGACGGTGAACATGCTGCGAACCATCGAGGACGTTCTCGGCATCGGCCCGATGGGAATCAACGACGACGTGCTTTCGCCGATGGCCGGCGTTTTCACCACCACGCCCAAGCCGTGGACCTACACGGCAATCGTTCCGGCGATTCTCCGCACCACCCGGCTGCCGCTTCCCCCTCCGCGCCAGGCCCGCCTGGCCGTTCCCAGCGAAAACAGCGGCGCCTTCGCGCACCCGCTTCATTCCGCCGCGTACTGGGCGGCAGCCACTCGCGGCTTCGATTTTGCCGTTGAAGACGACCTCAATACGCCGCTCTTCAACCGGATCCTGTGGAAGGGCCTGATGGGGCCGGCAGTTCCCTACCCCACCGTGCGCAACGGCCGGGATTTGCGGCACCATCGAAAGCTCTTGCTCGCTCATTACCGGAGCTGGATTGCCGCGCGCCGCGCCACCGCACTGACGCTTAACGGGAACGAACACGCAAGGTGACGTGTATAATCTTTGGCTCCGCCGATTGGCGGCTCGGGCGATAGCCGGCTCCCGAGAGGAACGCGCCTTGGGCGGCCGGCCCGGCTGCGATTCTGGCGACGAACGCAGAGATTTTGCCGGAAAGGAACCTGTTAGATGACCCTGCGCGTAGCGATCGACATCGGTGGCACGTTCACGGACCTGCTCGCATTTGACGACAGCTCGCAGCGCGTCGAGCAGGCCAAATCCCTGACCACGCCGGCCGATCCGGTCGAAGGGGTCATCGATTGCATCCGCAAGGCCGGCATGAATGCGCGCGCGGCGATGGATCACCTGATCCACGGCTCGACGACCGCCATCAACACGCTCATCGAGCGCAAGGGCGCCAAGGTCGGCCTGATCGTGACCCGCGGCACGCGGGACGTTTACCGGATCGGGCGCGGCAACCGGCCCGAGGCCTACAACCTGTTTTTCCACCGGCCGCGCCCGCTCGTGCCCCGGCATCTCACGATCGAAGTCGATGGCCGCCTCTACGCTTCGGGTGAAGTTCGCGAGCCGCTGCATGCGGAAAGCGTCCAGGAGGCCTGCGCGCAACTGGCCCGCGAAGGCGTCGAGGCGATCGCAGTTTGCCTGCTTCACTCGTACGCGAATCCCGAACACGAGCTCTGCGCCGGACAGATCATCGAACAGGCCCTGCCGGGATGCTACGTCTCGTTGTCGCACAAGATTCTTCGCGAATACCGGGAATACGAGCGGACCTCGACCACGGTGGTCAACGCCTATATCGGCCCCAAGGTCGGCGGGTACGTGCGCAATTTGAGTTCGCGCCTCAAGGAAATCGGTTTCCGCGGCGAACTCGCCATCATGCAGTCCAATGGCGGAGTCATGACTCCGCAAACGGCCATCCGCCGTCCGGTAACCATGATGGAATCCGGGCCGGTCGGAGGGATCATCGCCTCGGCGGCGGTCGGCAAGGCGCTCGGCTACAGGGACGTGGTTTCCTTCGATATGGGAGGGACAACCGCGAAAACCAGCCTGGTGCGCTCCGGCGAGCCGACCATGGCGGATGGATACTACGTCGGCGGCTACGCGAGCGGCGATCCCGTCATGGTTCCGGTGGTGGACGTGGTCGAAGTGGGCGCCGGCGGCGGGAGCATCGCCTGGATCGACGAGGTCGGAGCGCTCAAGGTCGGCCCGCAAAGTTCCGGCGCCGACCCCGGCCCGATCGCCTACGGGCGCGGCGGGCAAGAACCGACGATCACCGACGCCAACGTGGTTCTGGGCCGGATCGGGGTATCCGATTTTCTCGGCGGCGAGATGCGGCTCGACGGCGAGCGGGCACTGCAAGGGTTGACCGAACGAATTGCGAAACCGCTGGGGATGGACGCGACCACGGCCGCGCGCGCCGTAGTTCAAATCGCCGTCGCCAAGATGTCGCTGGCCGTGCGCGAAGTGTCGGTCGAAAAGGGCTACGATCCGCGCGATTTCGCGCTGGTCGCATCGGGCGGAGCCGGTCCGGTGCACGCCGTCGCCATCGGGCGCGAGCTGCATATCCCGACCGTGATTATCCCCCGCTTCCCCGCGCATTTCTCCGCGCTCGGCATGCTGATGGCCGACGAACGGCACGACTTCATCCGCACCCATTACAGCGAACTGACGGAGACGGACTTCGCGGTCCTCGCGTCGATCTACCGGGACATGGCCGCCGAGGCGGAAAAGCTGATGACGCCCGGGACCGGCGTCGTTCACCAGATTCTCCTCGATCTTCGCTACGTGGGGCAGGAGTTCACGCTGCCGGTGCCGGTGTCCCGCGAGCAACTCCAAAACGGCGATGCCCAGGCAATCCGCGCGACCTTCGACGCGATGCACGAGCAGCAGTATGCGCATCATTCGACCGATGAGCGCGTCGAGATCGTCAATATGAGGCTGGTGGCCCTGGGCCAGCGCTCGAAGCTCATGCTGCCCCCCTTGCCCCGGGGCGGCCGGGTGGCGCCGAGCGAGCGGCGGCGCGTGGATTTCGACCAGCCAGGCGACCCGATCGATTGCCCGGTCTACCGCCGGGAGAATCTGCCTCCGGGCGCAGAGATGGAGGGACCGGCGCTGGTCGGCGAGTACGGCTCGACCACGGTGTTGTTTCCGGGCGACCGGCTGAGCGTCGCGGAGACCGGAGAACTCATCATTTCGCTCAGGAGAGAGTAATGGCGTCCCCACTCGATCCGGTAACGCTCGAAGTCATTCGCAATACCTTGCCGGCGATTTCGAATGAGATGGCGGCGGACCTGCACCGCACCTCGTACAACATGATGATCTACGAGGTGCGCGATTTCTGCACGGCGCTGGTGGCCACCGACGGCGCGCTGGTCTCGCAAAACGTGGGCGGGGTGTCGCATTTTGTCGCCGATCTGGGAACGATCATTGGCGACGCGATGAAGCGCTACGGCCGCGAGGGATTCCAGCCCGACGACGTCCTCATCACGAATCATCAGGCGGTCGCCGGCCAGCACCTCAACAACGTCGTGATTTACATGCCGTATTTCTATCGCGGCGAGCTCGTGCTGTTCTCGATGGTTCGCGCCCACTGGATCGATATCGGAGGGATGAGCACCGGCTTCGGCGGCGAAGCCAGAATTCTCGATCCGTGGATGGAGGGGTTGCAGCTCGACCAGATGAAGATTTACGAGGGCGGCAAGGTCAACGAGACCTTGCTGAAGGTGATCCGCGATAACATTCGATTCCCCGACGCTTCCCTGGGCGACATGCGATCCCAGATCGCGGCCTGCCGCCTGGCTCTTCGCCGCCTGGATGAACTGTTCGACAAGTTCGGCCGCGATACCGTGCTCGCGGCTATCGAGCGGATTTTTGCCGAGACCGAGACGAAATGCCGCAAGGTCGTCTCGACCATACCCGACGGCGTGTACGAAGCCGAATCGTTCCTGGATCACGACGGCATGAAGCGGAACGAACGCGTCCGCCTCCACGCGCGCGTCACGGTCGACCATGGAGGGATGACGATCGACCTCTCCGGCTGTTCCCCCGAGCGGAAGTCGGGCATCAATTCGCGCACCCTGGCCGGCGCCCGGGTCGCCTACAAGGCGCTCACGACGCCGCTCGAGCCGGTCAACGAAGGCGCCTTCCGCGCCGTGAAGGTGATCATTCCCGAGGGGAACATCATGATGGCCCGCTATCCGGCGCCGATGTCGGGCTGGAGTCTGGTTCTGCCCACGGTCGTCGATACCATCCTGACCGCGCTGGCACCGGCCATTCCGGACCGAATCCCGGCCTCTCATCACGGGCTTCTGGGCGGGGCGGTGGTCTTCTTCGGCGTCCATCCCCAAACGCGGAAACGGTTCGTCGTCCAAAGCCTCGAGGGCGGAGGCTGGGGCGGGCGGCCGTTCGAGGACGGAGAATCGGGAAGCGTCACGATCTGCCAGGGCGATGTGCGCAACGGCACCATCGAGTCCATCGAGTTGAAGAATCCCGTGCTGGTCGAAGAACGGTCCCTGCGGCAGGACTCGGGCGGCCCCGGCAAGTTTCGCGGCGGGCTGGGTGTGGACCTGCGCGTCCGCAACCTGGTCGAGGGGCGCTGGAACCTTCACCGGCCACGGCGGATCGAGTGCCCGCCCTGGGGCCTCTGGAAGGGAAAGCCGGCCGGCACCGCCGATTACCTGCTCCGGCTGCCCGGTGAAACGCAGTTCCGGAGCATGGATGCGAGCCAGCACCCAGTTCCCGCCGATTCCGAAGTGATCGTGCGAACCGGCGGCGGGGGCGGGTGGGGCGATCCGCTGGACAGGGACCCGGAGCGGGTCCGGAACGATGTGATCGAGGAATTCGTCAGTCCCGAAAGGGCGCTCAGCGAATACGGGGTGGTATTCGATCCGCAGGACGGCTCCGTCGATATCAACGCGACCCGGCAACGGCGAGCCGAGGGCAAAGCCGCGCAGGTTTCCTCAGAAGCGCCGAAGGGGTGAGATGCAATGAAGCGAGGCAAGCCGCGGACATGGCTGGCACTGCTATCTGTTCTATTGGGGACCCTGGTACTTGCCGGGCGCGTCCAGGCGCAGACGAAGGTCCGGGTGGGGAAAGCCGTTGGGGAAGCCTTCTCTTTCGTGCCGCTGGACGTCGGCATGCAGGAAGGAACCTTTCGGAAGCACGGCATACAAGTGGAGGAGTACGATTTCGGCGGCGACGCGAAGCTCCAGCAAGCCCTCATGGCGAACAGCATTGACATAGGCCTTGGCTCGGGCCCCGGCCTCGCCTTTGAGGCGAAGGGAGTGCCCGTGATTGGCGTGGCCGCGATGGCCAACGCGCCGCGGCTGCTCGTCCTGGCCGTCGCCAAGAACGGCCCGATCCACACCGTGAACGATCTCAAGGGCAAAATCGTCAGCGTATCCACGGAGGGCTCGGTCACAAACTGGCTCGTGCACGAATTGGCGGACAAGCAGGGCTGGGGAACCGACGGCATTCGAACCCTGCCCGTCGGCACCGATGCCGCGCAGATTTCAGCCCTTGAGACGCATCAGGTCGCCGGCATCGTCGTCGATATTGCCGCCGCGTATCGCCTGGAGGATGCGGGCCAGGTGCGCATCCTGGTCCGGTTCGGCGACCTGTTCCCGAATTTCATTATTCACGTGATCTTTGCGAGCCGCTCGTTCGCCAACCAGCATCCGGACGCCGTCCGCAACTTTCTTGCCGGCTGGTTCGAAACCATCGACTACATGCAGAATCACAAAGCGAATACCGTCGCCATCGCCGCGCGGGTGATGGGAGTATCTCCATCGATTGCCAGCAGGGTGTACGACGAGCTGATGCCGATGTTCAATCGGAACGGTCGGTTCGATCCCAAGGCGCTAGCCGTGCTGCAGCGGTCGTTCGTCCAGATGGGGATTCTTTCCACAGAGCCGGATATGAGCAAGCTGGTGACCGAGAAATACCTGCCGAACCCTTCCGCGAAATGAGCCGGACCGCAAACTCGCACACGATGCGAAAGGATTGCTTTTTGTGAGCGGGGCCACGCCCGCCATCCAAGTGGAACGAGTGACCCAGGCGTTTGGACCACCCGGGAGCGCCCGCCGCATTCTCGCGCTCGAGGAGGCCTCGATCGATGTGGCCCGCGGCGAGCTGGTTTGCCTGATCGGCCCTTCCGGATGCGGCAAGAGCTCGCTGCTCAACGTGATGGGAGGGCTGGCGGCGCCGTCCTCCGGGAAGGTCTGGATCGACGGCGAACTGGTCCGCGGACCCTCGCCGCGGAAAGTCGCCTACGTCTTCCAGGAGAACGCGCTGTTCCCCTGGCGGACCGTGATCGAGAATCTCAAGCTGGGCATGGAGTTCGGGCGAATTCCCAAGGGAGAGCGCCACGAGCGGGCGACCCGGGCGCTCGAGGCGGTCGGCCTGTCCGAGTTCGCCGGCTATTATCCGGGCCAGCTCTCGGGCGGCATGAAGCAACGCGCGCAACTGGCCCGGGCCCTGGCGCTCGAGACCGAGATTCTGCTCATGGATGAGCCCTTTGCCGCCCTGGACGAACAGACGCGAATGGTGCTGGGCGAGGATTTGTCGGTTCTGCTGGCGCGCACCGGAAAAACGATCGTGTTCGTCACGCACAGCTTGATGGAGGCTGTGTTTCTGGCCGACCGCGTCGCCGTGTTCAGCGCGCGCCCCGGACGGATCAAGCACATTCTCTCGGTCGAGGAAGGGCATCCGCGCAGCCCGGCCTTCATGACTTCGGCCAAGCTGAGCGCTTTGCGCAACCAGCTGTACGAGATCCTGCACGACGAAATCCGCAAGGCCATGAATCTGCGCGGACCCGAGTCCGCTTCCCAGGCCGGCAAGGGAGAAGAAAGGTGAACTTCTCCCGGATCGCGCCCCGCATGGTCCAGGCCGGCTTCGCCGGCGCGGTGCTGGGGGCCTGGCATTTGGCCACCTCGAGCGGGCAAGTCAGTCCGCTGCTGTTGCCGCCGCTTGCCAGCGTCTATCGGGCACTGGTTTCGCTGCTGGCGACGGGCAACTTTTGGCCGGATTTGCGCGTAACCGGGAGCGAGCTGCTGATCGCGTTTTCGATCGCGGCCATCGGCGGGTGCGTCATCGGCTATCTGGTCGGCCGGTCCGGTTATGCCGTTCAGGTTTTCGATCCCCTATTCGCCGGGTTGTACTCGATTCCGGCGATCCTGCTCTTCCCTCTCTACGTGCTGTTCTTTGGGATCGGGCCGGGATCGAAGATCGCGATGGGAATCACGATCGCCTTCTTCCCGGTCGTGCTCAGCACCATCGCCGGGCTGCGGCGCGTCGATCGAGTCTACATCTCGGCGGCGCGGTCGATGGGCGCATCCGGCCCGCGGATGTTCTGGCGCGTCATGCTTCCCGCCGCCTTTCCGGTGATCTTCGCGGGGTTGCGAATGGGCCTGATCCTGGCGTTCCTGGCGATTCTGGGAACCGAAATGGTCGCCTCGTTCGCCGGCCTGGGCCACCGGATCGTCGATCTGGCTGAGAACATGGATTCGGCGAGGATGTTCGCCTATGTCGTCTTCGTCGTGGGGATCGCGTTTCTGCTCAATGTCGCCGTCTCTTTTGTGGACGCGCGCCTGCGCCGGGAGGCGCTCTGACGATGCCGCGCGTTCCCAGCGGGCGCAATTGGCTGGCCGTACTCGGCCGCCCGGCCATGGTTCGGCTCGCCGTGGTGGCCGGGCTGGTGCTGGCGTGGGAGTGGACGGCCCGGCAGTTCGGCAACCCGCTGTTCGTGAGTCCTCCCTCGCATGTGGCGGTCGCCATGTTCGGTCTGTTGAGAGACCCGGAAATCCTCCACGGCATCGCGCTAACCTGCTGGGAACTGATCGCCGCCTTCGCGCTTTCTGTCGTGATCGGGCTGGGGGTGGGGCTGCTCGTCGGGCTGCACCGGTTCACGCGAGCCTCTTTCTACCCGATCGTTCTGGTGCTGTACGCGGTGCCGCTGGTGACGATCCTGCCGCTATTCGTGCTGGTGTTCGGCATTGGACCCGCCTCGAAAATCGCCTTCGGCGCATGTCATGGAGTGTTTCCCATCATCCTGACGGTCTCGGCCGGCGTGCAGAATATCGACCCGGTTCTGCTGACCAGCGCGCGGTCGATGGGCGCGAGCCGGCGCCAGATCGTCTCTTCGGTGGTGTTTCCGCACATGGTGCCGGCGTTTTTTACCGGGATGCGGCTGGCGATGACGACCGTGCTGCTGGGCGTGCTCCTGGCCGAGCTCTACGTCTCCCAAGCCGGCGTGGGGCATTTCGCCAGCCAGTTCACGCAGACCTTCCAGCCGCAGAAGCTTTTCGCGCTCATCGTCTTGCTCGCGGCGATTGCGGTGACGCTCAACGAGGCGTGCCGCTGGGGAGAGAAAAGATTCAGCCGCTGGCAGGCCCGATGAATCGGGCGGCAATTCAACCGGCGCCGGCTGCTCGCGCGCGCGCCGGCGCGCCGGGGAGGTGTGAATGTCGGGGAAATTGAGACTGTCGCTGGCTTGCGGCGATTACGAACTGACCCGGCCGCTGATCGAAGGCGCCGTGCGGCCCGACGGCATCGAGCTGACCGTGCTCTCCGCCGCCGGATCGCGCGAGCGCCATTGGCGCATGGCACGCCACCAGGAATACGACGCCTGCGAGTTCAACTGCTGCGCCTATTTCGCGGCGCGCGACCGCGGCTTCCCCTGGACCGCGATACCCGTTTATTGTCATCGCCGTTTTCGCCATGGATTCGTCTTCGTCAACACGGCCAAGGGGATCAAGAAGCCCTCTGACTTGATTGGCCGCAAGGTCGGCGGAACGAATTTTCAGCCCGCCGGAAGCGTGTGGATTCGCGGCATCCTGGAAGAGCATTTCGGCGTCCCGCACAAGGAAATTGCCTGGTTCACCGACCGCGAAGAAGATATCGAGTTCACGCCCGGTCCGGGCCTGAAGATCGAGCGCATTCCGCCCGGCAAGACCCTCGACCAGATGCTGGCCGAAGGCGAGCTGGACGCGATGATCTCGCCCAACTTTCCCCGTCCCTTTCTCCAAAGCGATCCTCGCGTGGCGCGCCTGTTTCCGGACTACAAAAAAGCCGAACAGGAATATTTCCAGCGGACCGGGATATTTCCGATCATGCACGTCACCGTGGTTCGCCAGGAAATCATCGACCAACACCCGTGGGTGGCCGCGAGCCTGGCGCGCGCATTTCAGCAGGCCAAGCAGATCGCCTACGCCCGGGTGCGAAATCCACGCGTCGTGCCGTTGGCCTGGTTCAGCGCCGCCTGGGAGGAGCAGACCGCGCTGCTCGGCCGCGATCCCTGGGCCTACGGCCTGGGCCCGGCCAATCGCAAAACGCTCGAAACCGCGATTCGCTACGCGCATCAACAGAGCCTGATCGGGCGCCCAATTCCAGTCGATGAGCTCTTCGTGAAGACCGACGACGAGGAAATCGGCGACAAGGGCCATATCTAGTGGCAACCGTGGCGGAGCGAAACGACAGACTGGCGGCGACGGCGCGCCGAATGGCCGCCGAAGGGGTGGATCTGCTTCTGGCCGCCTCGAACGGCTTTCATTTCCTCGACCGCGCCGACGCGGTCGTTCACCTGACCGGATTCCGCTCGCTCGGAGAGAGTTTGCTGGTTTTGCGCGCCGATGGCGCGGCGAAGCTGCTGGTGACTCCGGCCTACGACGCGGAACGCGCGGCGGCGTATCTTGCACTTTGCGGCGGCCGATTCGATTGCCTGGCGACCGACGACCTGGCCGGCGCGCTGGCCCGGGAGCTGGCGGGCGGCGGCGCCGCCGCGGGCCCCTTGGCCGCCGCGGGTTTCGAGACGCTTCCCCACCCGCTCGCGGCTCGCCTGATGGCCTGCGCCGGGAAGGAGCTCCAGGGCTTCGATGAAGCGCTATTCTCCGTCGATCCCCGCAAATCGGCCGTGGAGATCGAACGCGCCCGCCGCGCCACGGCGATTGCCGAGCGCGGATTCGAGCGGCTCGTCGAGCTTGCCCGGCCGGGAATCGCGGAATGCGACCTGGCCGTAGCCGTCAATGGCTATATGAAATCGCTGGGCGCCGACGACAATTTCCTGATGCTTTGCGCCTTGCCCCACAACCTGGCCGTGATGCCATCCAGCACGCGGAAAATCCAGGCCGGGGACACTCTGCTTGCGGAGCTGACACCCAGCTTCGAGGGCCAATTCGCGCAAATCTGCAGGACCGTCAGCATCGGCCAGCCGCCAGCCATTTTGAAGGAGAAATACGATCTGGTCGTGCGCGCCATGTGGGCGGGCATCGAGACGGTCCGGCCCGGGATCCCCATGTCCCGCGTATGCGACGCCATCGACGCCGTGTTGAAGGATGCCGGGTACGGCGAGTATTGCAAGCCGCCGCACATGAGGCGGCGAGGACACGGGCTTGGCTCGGGCTCGGCTGCGCCCGGGGACGTCGCCACCAACAACAGCACCCGGCTCGAAGAGGACATGGTTTTCATCGTTCATCCCAACCAGTACATTCCCGAAACCGGATACCTGATGTGCGGCGAGCCGGTCCGGGTCACGGCGGCGGGCGTGCAAACGCTCAGCCGGCGGACCGCCGCGCTCGGAGTGATTCCATGCGAATGAAGCATATCGCGCTCCTCACCGGCCCGTTCGACTGGGACCTGGCGCTGCTTCCGCGCGAGGAGTTCGAAACCCGCCTGGCGGCGATCCGGCGCGTCGCGGCCGGGCGAGGAGTAAGCTGCCTGCTGATCCACGGACATAGCGACGAGCATGGAGCGCTCGGCTACGTCACCGGCTTCACTCCGAAGCTGGGGCCCGCATTCGCCCTGGTGCCCAGTCAAGGGCCGCTGCGCATGATCGTTTCCGGGGGATCGGGAATGCTGGCGGCGGCGAAGCGCCTGACGTGGGTCGAGGATGTGCGGCCGTTGAGAGATTTGAAAACGGGGATCGGCAAGGCACTGGCCGATCTGGCCGCGCCGGAAAACGGCCCGGTGGGACTCTGGGGCGCCGGCGCGATGTTCAACCGCACTTACCATGCCGTGCTGGCCGCGAGCCGTTCTTTCGGGAACCCGGTCGAATTGGATGAACCGCTCGATGCCTTGCGACGCCGCAAGTCCCGGCGCGAACGGGAACTCGTCAGGCGGGCAAGCCAAATTCTTTCCCGGTCGATGGGCGTGCTGGCGGAGTCCATCTCGGAAGGCGCCGGGGCGCGCACGGCCGCATTGGCGGCCGAGCGGGCCGCTTTCGAAAGCGGCGCGCAGGATGTGCGGATCCTGGCCAGCGCGCGAAATGGCGGGCCGCCGCAGCCGTTCGTGGACCCCGCGGACAATCGCGTGAACCCCCTGCTCGTCTGCCTGGCCGTGCGCTTTGCCGGCTATTGGGCGGAGGGTCTGGCGACGCTCGGGGCGGGGGGCGGGGCGCTCGCGCATGCACGGGCGGCGCTCTCGGCGGCGGTCGGCGCGGCGCGGAAAGGCGCAACCGCTGGCGAGCTCTCGCTCGCGGCCGCCTCCCAACTATCCCCCTACCGTCCTCATCCCTTGGTCCGCCATGGCATCGGCAACGGCATCGGCCTGTCTCTCGAGGAATCGCCAATTCTTGGCCCAGATTCGGAGGCGTGCCTCGAGGAGGATGGAGTTTATACCGTGCGCGCCGGCGCCATGGGTGAAGACAACGGGAACGACAACGCGGTCGCTTCCGCCATGATCGTCGTCCAGGCAACGCGGACGGAAATCCTTTGGCCGGCGATCGAACAGCCGGAAGCGACCGGATGAGCGGGAGGCTGCCGTGACGGTTTTGGAACAGATGGGCGAGTGGACTTCGGCCGCGGGGGAATCGCCTCTGGGTGACGCGGCGCGCGAGCTGCTCGCGCTGCATCTTCTGGACACCGTCGGTGCGTGGGTCGCCGGAGGAAAGACCGAAGACGGCGCGGCGCTTTCGCGGGCAAGTTCCTCGCCGTCGTCATCCTTGCCCTTGTTGAGCGAAGGGCCGCTCGATCGCATCGTCGCGGGGGTTGGTACAACCCGGCTCACCGAGATCGATGATATTCATATGCCTTCCTGCACCACTCCCGGCGCCGTGGTGGCGCCCACCGCCCTGCTCGTAGCCGCGCGGCTAGAGCGGCGGGACGCCGGAACGTTCGCCAGCGCGTTGCGGGCGGGCTATGAAGTTATGACTCATCTCGGCGTCGCCGTTCGAGGCCCGGAGATTCTCGCGCGCGGCATCTGGCCAACCTACCTGGCCGCTCCCGTCGCCGCCGCCGCCGTGACCGGCCGCCTGCTCGGTCTCGATCCCGGCCGCATCGCCGACGCGCTGGCCATGGCCCTCACCAGGATCAGCGGCGGGCCCGGCAGGCCGCCAAGTCCATCGCCCCGGTGGCTGTTGCTGGGGCTTGCGGCGCGCGCGGGCTGCGAGGCGGCATTGGCGGCGGCAAGCGGCTATGCGGGAGATCGCAAGCTGCTCGATGACGACTGGCTGGCCCGCACGCACGGTCTTGCCTGCGACCGCGCGGCGCTGGCCGCGCCGGACGAGGGCCGATTCGGCATTGGCGCGGTCAGCATCAAACACTACTGCGCCGCGAAACAAACCATCGCCGCGATCGACGCCTTTCGGGAGTTGCTCGGTCAGGGAATCACTCCGGACCGGATCGCGGCGCTGCGCGTGGCCGTTCCCGGGGCGGTTGTGAAAATGATCGGCCATCGCCGCGCGGTCGCTGGCCGAGTGGAGCGGATCACGAGCGCGCCCTACCATCTGGCGCTCGCGGCGTATCGGCCCGAAGACCTCGATGACGTCGCCCGGCCCAATTTGGCGAACGAGCCAGCCATTGCGGCGTTTATGGATCGCGTGGAGGTCGCGGCCGATCCCGATCTCGACCGGCACTACCCGGAACGCTGGCCGGCCCGGGTCGAAGCCGTTCTCGACAGCGGAGAGCGTGTGTCGAAGCTCGTACTGGATGCCCGGGGCGATCCGGGCCGCCCGGCCGATGCTTCCGAGATACGAAAAAAGTTCCGTCGCCTGGCCGAGCCCGTCATCGGTGAGACGGCGGCCCATGATCTCGAACAAAAATGCCTGGCTGCGACGCGCGACGATAAGGCGCTGGCGTCGCTGTGCACGATGGTCAACGCCTGGCCGCCCCGGACGACTTCCCGGCCCGTCGAATCCTGATCTTTATCTTCGGCTGCCGTAATTAGGCCGGAGCCTGCTTTATGTTCGGGAAGCCGAGATGGATAGCGTCAAAGAGTGATGGAGGCGCGGGTGGGAGTTGAACCCACGAATAGAGGTTTTGCAGACCTCCCCCTTTGGCCTCTTGGGTACCGCGCCGTCGGGTTGTCAGTATAGCGGAACTGTCGCGTTACTGTAAGTTCACTCACACCGGCTGGCAAACCGAGTTGTTCTCGGGCACAATCGAACCAGATCCATGAGTCCGCTTCACGGATATCGCGTTCGAGTCGATCCCGACCCGGCCGAGGCGGCTGCCGGCGGCGCGAGCGCTCGCGCCTGGGCTCACGGGCCGTGCCTTTATCTGGGCCAGAGAGGCCAGCGCTGCGATCGTCCGGCGCTCGAAGGCGGTTTCTGCGCCCGCCACGCGGCGAGTGCCATCGACCTCGGCCCGTGGACCTGGTTCCGGCGCCTGGCCGGCCTTCTGGTCGCGGCGGCGATTCTCTGGCCGATCATCCAAGGCTTCCTCGATGAGCTGTCGCATTGGCGGCACTGAGCGAGCCTTAGGAAGTTCCCTAGGTACGCCTCAAGAATCCGAACCGTCGGGCTCTCCATCGCCATACTGTTTGAGTTTGCGGTAGAGCGTCGTTTTCCCGATGCCCAGCAGCCGCGCGGCGGCCATTTTGTCCCCGCGCGTTTTCGCCAGGGCGCGGAAAATGGCGCGGCGCTCGAGCTCGGCCAGCGTGATCTGTTCGTCGTCGAGGGGCAAGCGGGCCGGGGCCGGCGATTGAAGATTCGTCGGCAGGTCGCCTACGCTCAGTAGAGAACCGGAGTTGAGTTCGGCCGCGCGCGAAACGGCGTTTTCCAGTTCGCGGACATTGCCGGGCCAGTCGTAGGCCACCAGGCGCGCCATGGCATCTTCGGAAAAGACCGGTGTCGGCCGCTCATCCCGGCTCCAGCGTTCCAAAAAATGATTGGCGATCAATGGAATATCGCTCTTTCGTTCGCGAAGCGGCGGGACGCGGATCGGTACGACGTTGAGGCGGTAAAACAGGTCCTGGCGGAAGCGTCCTTTTTCGACTTCCCGCCCGAGATCGCGGTTCGTGGCCGCAACCACACGGATATCGACCGCGACGGTCGCCGTCGCTCCCACCGGCCGAACCTCGCGCTCCTGCAGGATGCGGAGCAGCTTGGCCTGCATTTCCAGTGGAAATTCGCCGATCTCATCGAGGAACAGCGTGCCGCCGGAAGCCGATTCGATCAGGCCTCTCTTGGCCTGCAACGCGCCGGTGAACGCGCCCTTCACATGCCCGAACAGTTCCGATTCGACCAGTGTCGGCACCAGGCCCGTGCAATCCACAGGGACGAATGGGCCCTTTTTCCGGAGCCCGTGGAAATGGATCGATCGCGCCACCAGTTCCTTGCCCGTTCCCGTTTCCCCCAGGATCAGCACGGGCGACTGGCTGCGGCTGACCTTCTCGATCATCCGGTAGACATTCTGCATTTTCGGCGAAAAGCCGACGAGCACGCCGAATCCGGGCCGCGAGGCGAGCTGCTCGCGCAGAACACGATTCTCGTGGTCGAGCGCCAGTGTGCGCCCCAGACGTTCCAGCTTCGCGCGCAGTTCGGCTTCGTCGAACGGCCGTGCGACCGCTTCCTGCGCTCCCGCCTCGATCGCATCGCCGGCTGCCGCGCCGCGGCCGAACTCGGTCAGCACGATGACGGTGGACTCGGGATGTTCCTGGCGCACGCGTTTGACGAACTCCACCCCGCCGAGCGAAGGCGTTGCCAGATCGACGACCACGAGATCGATCGCTTCCCGCGCGAGTGCTCCGAGCGCTTGCGAAAGGTTTGACGCCGCCTTCACGCGCATTCCGCTACGAGTCGCTCCGCTCCGGACGAATTCCCGGACCGAATCCTCGTCGGAGGCCACCAGCAGCGACAGTACCAATGTGGATTCGGTGTAAGGAAGAGCCGCCGACGTTTCCGACACATTCACCTCGTGACCACCCATGCGCCGAACCCCTGGCATCAACCACGATGCCCCGTTCACATTGCGCGTTTCCGCCGCCTTTGCGTATGGGCTCGGGGGCAGTCTAATTCCGCCGAACCAGTTTCGGCAAGGCCAAAGCAGTTCTCGCGACTGCTAATCAAGAACCTTCATGCGAACACGGAACAAAACCGGGAACGAACGGGAGGTTCCATTACCTTGCCGGCAAACGCGCAACCGTGGCGCGGCCGCTCCCGCCCGCGCGCCTTCCGCTTTACAACCCGCCCTATAACCTGCCGGAAGCGGGCTTCAGGGGCTGAAGCCCCGCGATCTGGGCGGCTTTTTGTCGGCGCTGAAGCGCCGAACCCCGACGCCGGCAGGTTATGCAACCGCCTTTATATGGGCGCCGTTTGAAGCAGTCGTACGAGCCACATTGGAAAAAGCGAAGGGGGCAAAAGGCAAACGTTCAGCCACGCGCAGCGACAGGCCCCGGCTTGCCGTGCGGCCGGGCCGGAGAGACCGGCCGGCTCTTTTTCTTTCCGACAAAAACGTATGGCCGGATTTTATCGAGGCGGCCACGGCTGATTCCCCGGATGGCCAGCAGGTCGTCCACCCGCTCGAAGGGACCGCTCAGCCGGCGAAACCGGAGTATCGAGCGCGCCATCACCGGTCCGACGCCGGGCAATTCTTCGAGCTGCCCGAGTGTGGCGCGGTTCAAGTCGATGGGATGCGAAGGCAGTCTCTTTTTAGGCTCCGCCGACGCGCCGGCGCAAAAAAAGAGCGCCGCAAACAACGCTGTCGCGATTCCGGCCGCAATTCGTCTCTGGCGCATTCGCCGCAACGATTGTCTATTCCTCCCCGGATAAACGCGAGGAGCGGGGCCTTCACCGCCATGCGCGGAGAACGCGGCCGGGGCCGGGATGACAATCCAGGACATTCCCTTCGCGGACGTCAATCACCCGCCTGCCCGGCCGCATCCCAGAATTTCACGTCTCCAAAAAGGGCCGCCTGTGGCGCCACCTGTTCCCGATCGCCCACCACGACCACCAGGGCATTCGGTGAATCGATCCACTTTCGCGCCGATTCCAAAACCTGTTCCTTGGTCGCAGCCCGCACCCGGTCGCGGTAGGTTTCGAGGTAGTCTTCGGGAAGCTCGTTGAGATAGACATTGGCCAATTGGCCGCGGAGCCCGGCCTGCGTGGCGACACCCAGCGAGAAGACGCCGCTCAGGTAGTTTTGAATCTCGTCCAGTTCCTCGGTTTCGACCGGCAGGGCCCGCATCCGGTCCATCTCGTAGAACATTTCCGCCAGCGTCGCCGCCACGACCTCGTTGCGAACGGCCGCCTGCGTGGCGAACCAGCCGTGGCGGCGCAGCGAATGCGCCTGGCTGCCCGGGCTGTAGGTGTATCCCTTCTGCTCGCGGATGTTGGCCACCAGCCGCGAATGGAAAGCGCCGCCGTAAATGGCGTTGGTTACCGCGAGCCGGGTCCAATCCGGATGCCGGCGCGTGATCGCGCGATTGGCAACCACGATGCGGGCCTGCGACGTGTCCGGCAAGTGAACGACGTGAATCCTGCGCCCGCGCCACGGATCGAGCGGCGGATCGACCATCACGGGCGGATCGCCGGCCGGCCAAGGCGCGAACACCCGCTCGATGTCCTCCATCATGGGGCCGGCCGAGAAATCCCCGACGGCGATGAGCAGCGCGTTCGAGGCGGCGTAGTGGCGGCCGTAGAAGGCGCGCAAATCGTCCACGCGGTAGGCCCCGACTTGCTCCTCGGAGGGGGAAAACACGCCGTAGGGATGCCCGCCGAAAAGCTCGTGCCGCACGCGCTCGTTCGCGAGGAATCCCGGGGTTACCCGCTCGATTCGCAGCGCATCGATTCGCTGGCGGCGCTCGCGCTCGAACTCATCAACGGGAAACGTCGCCTCCCGAGCCAGCTCGGCCACCAATTCCATCAACGGCCGCGCCGATTCCGCCAGCCCGTCGACGGCGATGCTGCTCGAATCGGCCCCGGCGCTGGTTCCCAGTTCCCCGCCCATGCGCCGGAGATCTTCCTCGATTTGGCGGCGCGTCCGGCGGAGGGTGCCCGTCCGGACGGTGGCCGAGACCATTTCGGCCAAGCCGGGGCTGGTGAGCGCCGTGGCCGCGTTCCCGCTGCGCAGGATTAAATCGATAACCAGCCGCGGTACCCCGTGCGCTTCCACCAGAACAACTTCCAATCCATTGGCCAGCCGCCGGACCATTCGCGGCGGCCACACCACCGGCCGCTCGGGGCCCAGGGCGGGAGCGGCCGATCCCGCTACCGTCGCGCCGGCGGTCACTTTTCACCCCGCTTGACCGGACGGCGCTCGACGATCGCGCGATTGGCCGGAACCAGATAGCGCTCGGCGGCATCGCGGACGTTCGCCGGGGTGATGCCGGCAAAATGATCCAGGATCGTATTGACCAGGCTGGAATCCTCGTCGAAGAGGGTGAAGCAGGCCAAATAATGCATTCGCCCGAACCACGGAAGGTAGCCGCTACCCTCGAGCATTGAAAAATAATCGGACTTCAGCTTCGCCTTCACCTGCTCCAATTCGTCGGCGTCCGGGCCATGGCTGCGCAACTGTTCGATCACCAGGTCGTAGGCCGCCAGGGTGCTTTCCGGCGTCGTATCGGGCCGGTGCAGGATGCGGGTGGTCATCAGCATGGGGCCCTGATAATCGAACAGATCCCCGGATGGATAGTGCACACCGCCCTCGGCGTCGACGGCCACCTGTTTTTCGAGCACCAGCTCCCGGTACATGCGGCCGGCGCGGCCGCCGTGCAGCACCCGGTCGGCCAGCGCGAAGGCGTACCAATCGCCGGTGCGCCGCTCGGGCGCATGATAGCCGACGGCTAGCCCCCGCAAACTCCCGAATTTCTCCTCGACCACGCCGCGCCGCTCCTGGCCGGATGGTTCCTCCTCGACCGAAGCGCGCGGCGGCGCAGGGCCGGCAGGAACCGGGCCGAAGTGGCGCTCGGCCAGGGCGAAGACATCGCTCGCATCGACGTCGCCCACCACGACCAGCGCGGCATTTCTGGGCGTGTAGTAGGTCCGGAAGAATTCGCGAACATCGGCGAGGCTGGCGGCATCCAGGTCCTCGAAATCGCCGTAGAAATTATGCGCGTTCGCCCAGCGGCGATAAGCGACAGGCGGCATATCGAGCCACGGGAAGCCGCCGTAGGGACGGTTGAGGACGTTGACCCGGACCTCTTCCTTGACGACATCGCGCTGGTTTCGCAAATTTTCCTCGTTTACCTGGAGCGCGGCCATGCGGTCGGCCTCCAGCCAAAGCACCCGTTCAAGCGCATTCGACGGCACGGCCTCATAGTAGTTGGTGTAATCGTAGGCCGTCGACCCGTTCAGCAGGCCGCCCGAAGCGTTCACCAGGCGAATGTGCATCATCTTGCCGGCGTGGGCCGAGCCCTGGAACATCATGTGCTCGAACAGATGTGCGAAGCCGCTGCGGCCTTCCGGCTCGAGCCGGAAGCCGATCCGGTAATAGACTCCCACCGTCACCACCGGCGCGGTCCGCTCGGGCGAGACCACCACGCGCAGCCCGTTTTTCAAGCTCGCCGTGGATACGGGAATTTCAAGGGAAGCCAAATCTTCCTCCTCCGTAAAATCGTTTTCAGCCGCAGTGTATCAGCCCGCCGGTGGCCGCGCGAGTGCGCCCGCCGGGCGACAGCATCCAACAGTAACGCGCGGGCAGGATGCCCGCGCCACCGCCGCAGGCGAACCGGTCCACTGCGCGCGGCGGCTCGAGCGGGCGGCATTTTCCTCGTTGTGGTAGCATACCCCCTTTGGGCTTGTTCGAAACCGCGCGTGCATCCGTTCTTGAGCATCCTGCTGGGCATAGCCGCCGTGTTTTGGGTTGTCTACGGCGGCCACTGCCTTATTCAAATGCAGCGCATTCCGCGCCTCGCTTCTTTTCCTCCCGATCCCGCCGATAGCGCTACGCCCGTTTCGGTGCTGATGGCCGCCCGGGACGAAGCCGCCGGGTTGCCGCAAGCGCTGCCGACGCTGCTCGCCGAAACGCACCCCCGCTTCGAGGTCATCGCCGTCGACGATCGCTCGCGGGATTCCACCGGATCGATTCTGGACGATTTCGCCCGCCGCGACCGGCGCCTGCGCGTGCTCCATATTCGTGAGCTGCCGGCCGGATGGCTGGGAAAAGTCTACGCCCTGCAAACAGCCTACGAGCAATCGCACGGAGAATGGCTGCTGTTCACCGACGCCGACGTCCGCTTCGGCCCGGAGGCGATTTCGCGCGCGCTTCGCCTCGCGCGCGAGAGGAACTTGGATCATCTGACGCTGCTCGCATCGCTCGAGATGCGCGGCTTCTGGGAGCACGCCACGCTCAACTATATCGCGCTGGCGTTCCTGCTGGGGATCCGGCCCTGGCGAGTCGACAAGCAAAGCGCCGGCAGCTACATGGGCATCGGCGCCTTTCAGCTGGTTCGCCGCAGCGCCTACGAAGTCGCCGGTGGACACCGGCGCCTGGCCATGGAAGTGGTGGACGACATGAAGCTCGGCAAGATCATGAAGAGCGGCGGATTTCGATCGGCCGTCGCCATCGCCGACGGCTACGTGAGAATCCGCTGGCAGGATGGACTCGGCAACATCGTCCGCGGCCTGACCAAGAACATGTTCGCCGGGATGAGCTTCCGGATCTGGAAAGCCGTCGGCACGTTCGTCGCGGCTCTGCTGCTGAGCGTTCTTCCCTTCCTCGCGCTCGCCTTCACGCGCGGGGCAGCGCTGGATCTGGCGATCGCGGCGTCGGCGGGCGCCGTATTGTGCAGCGCGGCGGTGCTGGTCGGCATCGGAGGAGAATCGCCGCTGTACGGCTTGGCGCATCCGTTCGGCGCGGGGTTATTTGCCTGGATTGCGGTCCGCTCCATGGTGGTGACGCTGTGGCGGGGCGGAATCGTATGGCGCGACACGTTTTATCCGCTCGACGAGCTGCGCCGGGGAGCGGTGTGAGGCCCGATCGGCCGGCGGCCAGGCATTCGCATGTGACACCGTATTGACGCTTTTGCGGCCAGCTTCTAGAATTCCCGGAAAGAATTCCCTGGGTAAATTTCCCGCATGAGCTTACCTCCCGATGAAAAGGGGACCCGCAAGGAAGCAGCCACCTCCTCGCCTACCGAGCAGCAATTCCAGGCGTTTCTCGAATCGGCTCCCGACGCCGTGGTGATCGTCGACGCGCAGGGGAAAATCTCGAACGTGAATCAGCAAACCGAACGGCTTTTCGGCTACGCTCGCGAGCAACTTCTGGGGCAGCCGGTGGAAATATTGATCCCCGTGCGGCATCGCGCCGCCCACGTGGCTGATCGGACCGAATACACCGAAAGCCCCCGAGTGCGTCCGATGGGTGCAGGCCTCGACCTGCGCGGCGTCCGCAAGGACGGCACGGAATTTCCTGTGGAGATCAGTTTGAGCCCGGTGGAAAGTTCCGCGGGACTGCGAGTCTTCAGCACGATAAGGGATGTCACTCTCTCGAAGCGGACCGAGGAGCAGCTCCGGGAGGCGAGAAGCGACCTGGAGATTCAAGTCCAAGAGCGAACGGCGGAGATGGTGCAAGCCGTCCGCGACTTGGGAATTGAGGTCGAGCAACACCGGCAGGCAGTGGAGGAACTGGCCCGG
Organism: Patescibacteria group bacterium; assembly: GCA_035533975.1. Taxonomy (GTDB): domain Bacteria; phylum Acidobacteriota; class Terriglobia; order Acidiferrales; family UBA7541; genus JAKASX01. The sequence goes on along the minus strand of DATLSU010000038.1, from coordinate 148,601 downwards.
GAACGCGATCGCGCCAAACACTATCTGGATATCGCCGAAGTCGCTTTATTGGCCCTGGACAAGTCGGGCCGCATCGTCATGATCAACCGGAAGGGCCTGCGGACGCTCGGTTATGACGAAAAGGAACTGACGGGCCAGGACTGGTTCACGACCTGTATACCGAAGCGGCACAGGGAGCAAGCCAGAGAAATGTTTGGCCGGTTGCTCAACGGACAACCGGTGGATTACATCGACATACCGGTGCTCACAAAAGAGGGAGAAGAAAGACTGATCGTCTGGCACAACACTGTTTTAAGCGACCCGGCGGGCAACACCATCGGGACGCTGAGCTCGGGCGAAGACATCACCGAGCAGCGGCGGTCGCAAGAGACCGTGAAGAAACTGGCGGCCATCGTGGAATCGTCGGAAGACGCGATTATCGGCAAATCGCTCGACGGCATAATCACGAGCTGGAATGCTGCCGCCGAAAGACTCTACGGCTATTCCGCGGCCGAAGCGATCGGGCGGTCGTTCACCATGCTGGTGCCGCCGGAAGGGGTCAAGGCGGTCGCTGAAATTTTGAAGCGCCTGAAGCAGGGCGAACGCATCCGCGGAATGGAAGCAATCCGGGTAACCAAGGACGGCCGGCGAGTCAACATTTCCCTGACGGCTTCGCCCGTGTTCGACGACCATGGGAATCCGATTGCCGGCGCCACCATCGCCCGCGACATCACCGACCGCGTGAAACTCGAACAGCAACTGCGGCAAGCCCACAAAATGGAAGCGATCGGGCGGCTGGCCGGCGGCGTCGCGCACGATTTCAACAACCTGCTCGGCGTGATCCTGGGCGATAGCGAGCTCTTGCTGGCCGATCAGGAACTGGGGACCGCGCAGCGAAAAGAGGTCGAGGAGATCAAGGAAGCCGGGGAACAGGCCGCAGCGCTGACACGCCAGCTCATGGCCTTCAGCCGCCAGCAGATACTCGAAACGCAGGTCCTCGATCTGAACACTGTGCTGGGCGGCTTCGAAAACATTCTCCAGAGACTGGTGGGACCGGAAATCGCGCTCCAGCTTGTTCTCGCGCCGGACCTGGGCCCGGTCCGCGCCGATGCGAACCAGTTGTTGCAAGTGATTCTGAACCTCGTGGTAAACGCCCGCGATGCGATGCCTCGGGGCGGTAAACTGCGGATCGAAGCGGCGAACGTCGCTCTCGAAACAGCGCAAGCAGCATCCCATCCGGGCGTCATGCCCGGCCGTCACGTGCAGATATCGGTTGCCGACAACGGCCCTGGCATGGACCGCGAAACCCTGGCGCACATTTTCGAACCCTTTTTCACCACGAAGGGGATTGGCCAAGGGGCGGGAATGGGGCTGGCCACCGCCTATGGAATCGTCCAGCAGATCGGTGGTTCCATCTGGGCATACAGCGAACCGGGAAACGGCGCGACATTCAAGATTTTTCTACCTCAGGAGGAGGAAGCCGGCGCACCAGCCGTGGAGGCTCAGACCAAAGAGGAGTTGCTGAAGGGAACGGAAACGGTGCTCCTGGTCGAAGACGCCGGCCTGCTTCGCCGAGTCACCGGCGAATTTCTCGAGCGCATCGGATACACCGTCCTCGCCGCGGAGGACGGACCGAAGGCTTTGGCGGTTTCCTCGCAATACAACGGGAAAATCCACCTCTTGCTGACCGATCTGGCAATGCCGGGGATGAACGGGCAGGAGCTTGCCGAGCGGTTGGTCGAGACGCGGCCCGGATTGAAGGTGTTGTACACGTCGGGCTACGCCAACTCGATCCTCGCCGATCAACCCTCTGCCAGCTCCCGTTTCCCGTTCATCGAAAAGCCGTTCACCTGGCAAAATCTCGCCCTCAAGGTTCGCGACGTCCTCGATCGGCAATAGCTCCGGCCGCTTCCCTGCCCTGTTTTTCCGGAGAGATCCGTCGCGGAGTTTACCCCGCGCCACTTCGCAGCGCGCAGGGCCGTTCGCAGCGGAAGGGCGAGCGAATTCGCAACGACGGCGACTCGAGAGCGACCGGGTAAGATCGCCGGGCGGCCTGGCCTTTACCGGCGGCGCGAGCGGGCGCGAACGCGGCTTTTGCCGGCGCCTGGCGGGCTTGCGGCGGCCTGGCCCGGATTGCCCGCGCTCTGGCCGGCCGGTTCGGCCCCCACGGCTGGCATTGGGGGCGCCGGGTCGATCTGTTTGCCGGGCGTTTCACCAGACTGTTCGGCGGGCACGGCAAAAGAATCGAGCTGGCGCTGCTTGAGGGCGCGGAGGCGGTCGCGGAACTCTACCGCCTGCTCGAATTCGAACTTTCTGGCCGCTTCACGCATCTTCGTTTCCAGATCGGCAATCGCCTGGCGCAATTGCTCCTCGGTGGCATATTCGTCGAGGAGGGAATCCTCCGCCGGGATTGCCAAGTAATCCGATTCGACAATCGAGGCCAACTCCATATCGACCGGCTTGACGATCGACTGCGGGGTGATCCCATGCTCCTGGTTGTAGGCGAGCTGTTTGGCGCGCCGGCGTTCGGTTTCGTCGATCGCCGCGCGCATGGAGCGGGTGATCCGGTCGGCGTAGAGAATGGCGCGGGCGTGAAGGTGTCTCGCGCACCGGCCCATGCTCTGGATCAGGGCGGTAGCGCTGCGCAGATAGCCCTCTTTGTCGGCGTCCAGGATGGCGACCAGGGAGACTTCGGGCAGATCGAGGCCTTCGCGCAGCAGATTGATCCCGATGAGGACATCGAAGGCGCCACGGCGGAGATCGCGCAATATGCGCACGCGCTCGAGCGTGTCGATTTCCGAATGGAGGTAGCGGCAGCGAACGCCGACCTCGGTGAAATATTCGGCCAGATCCTCGGCCATACGTTTGGTGAGCGTGGTGACGAGCACGCGCTCGCCGCAGCCGGCGCGCAGACGAATCTCTTCAAGCAGATCATCGACCTGGCCGTGGACGGGGCGAATATCGATTTCCGGGTCCACCAGCCCGGTGGGACGAACGACCTGCTCGGCAACCACGCCACCGGCCTTTTCGAGTTCGTACGGGCCCGGCGTCGCCGAGACGTAAACGGCCTGGTCGACACGATGCTCGAACTCCTCGAAGGTCAGCGGCCGGTTGTCGAGAGCCGAGGGCAGCCGGAAGCCGTATTCGACCAGCGTCTCCTTTCGCGAGCGGTCGCCGTGATACATGGCGTGGAGCTGCGGCACGGTCTGGTGGGATTCGTCGAGAACGAGGAGGAAATCGGACGGGAAATAATCGAAGAGCGTGGCCGGGGCTTCGCCGGGCAGACGGCCGGACATGTGACGGGCGTAGTTCTCGATGCCGTGACAGTAGCCCACGGTGCGGATCATCTCGATGTCGAAACGCGTGCGCTGCCAGACCCGCTGCGCCTCGATCACCTTGCCCTGCCGCTCGAGTTCCGCCTTCCACCAGTCGAGTTCTTCGAGGATCGAACCGATCGCGCGCTCGCGGCGGTCGGGCGGCATAACGTAGTGGGATTTGGGGTACAGCGTCAGCCGGGCCAGAGCGGCCGATTCGAGCGCTTCACCGGTCAGCGGATCGACCGGCTGAATCTTCTCGATCCGGTCGCCCCACATTTCGATGCGATAGGCGGAATCTTCGTAGGAGGGATAAATTTCCACGCGGTCGCCGCGCACGCGGAACGTGCCGCGGCGCAACTCTTCCGAGCGCGTATATTGAACGTCGACCAGTTTGCGAAGCAGTGCCTCGCGCGATATCGCCTGGCCCGCCTCGATGGGAAAGAGCATGGCGTAATACTCTTCGGGGGCGCCGAGCGCGTAGATGCACGAGACCGAGGCGATCACGATAACGTCGCGGCGCTCGAAGAGAGAGCGCGTGGCTCCCAGACGAAGCTTATCGAGTTCGTCGTTGATGGTCGATTCCTTCTCGATGTAGGTGTCGCTCGAAGGGATATAGGCCTCGGGCTGGTAGTAGTCGTAGTAGCTGACGAAATACTCGACCGCGTTGCGGGGGAAAAAGCCGCGAAATTCGTGATAGAGCTGGGCGGCAAGGGTCTTATTGTGGGCCAGCACGAGAGCCGGCCGGCCAATCCGCTCCATCACCTTGGCCATGGTGAAGGTCTTGCCGGAACCGGTGACGCCGAGCAGCACCTGATGCTTCTGGCCGCCGCGCACACCGGCCACCAGTTGTTCGATCGCCACGGGTTGGTCGCCGCAGGGCTGGAAGTGGCTGGAAAGTTCGAAGTCCATGGAGTCGAGCGCCGCTCGCGAGTGGGAGCGCTTTCCCCTCTCATCCACCATTATAGGACCCCGCAGGCTTTAACAGTTCCTCCCCTTCTGCCGTAGAATACGAGGCAGCGACTGGAATTCGCCTCTTCGAAGCGACTTATCGAAGGGTTTCGGCCTGCCGCTTTCGGCCAGACGTGGGCATTTCCTGGCGCCACAAGCGATGAGCTTGCCATGACGATTCCCGGCGAGATGGTGACGATCGAAGCGGAGGACATCGTTCAGAGCGTCGCCGATGCTCTTCAGTACATTTCCTATTACCACCCCGCCGACTATCTCCGGTCCCTCAGCGCGGCCTATGAACGGGAAGAGAGCCCGGCCGCCAAGGAAGCCATCGCGCAAATCCTCATCAATTCCCGAATGGCGGCGATGGGCAAGCGTCCCCTGTGCCAAGACACGGGCATGGTGGTGGCGTTCGCCAAAGTGGGGCAGGATGTGCGCATCGCATCCGACCGCAGCCTGGAAGAGCTGGTGAACGAAGGCGTGCGCCGGGCGTACCGGAACCGGACGAACCCGCTACGAGCTTCGATGGTGACCGATCCCCTCTTTGCCAGAAAAAATAGCCGCGATAACACGCCGGCCATTCTCCACACCGCGCTCGTTCCCGGCAGGATGCTTCAAATCGCGCTGGCGGCCAAGGGCGCGGGCTCGGAGAACAAGGCCCGCTTCGTTGTGCTCAACCCCTCGGATTCGGTCGCCGATTGGGTGCTCGAAACCATCCCGGCGCTGGGGGCGGGCTGGTGCCCGCCCGGGCTGATCTCGATCGGAGTGGGGGGAGACGCGGAAAAAGCGATGTTGCTGGCCAAGGAGGCGATTTTCGAGCCCATCGACATGGACCAGCTCCTGGCGCGCGGGCCGGCAACGCCCATCGAAAAGCTGCGCGTCGAGCTTTACGCAAAAATCAACGCTCTCGGAATCGGCGCGCAGGGCCTCGGCGGGCTGACCACCGTGGTCGACGTGAAGATATCGACCTTTCCCACCCACGCCGCCTCGTTGCCGGTGGCCTTGATCCCGCAGTGCGCCGCCGACCGGCACGCGGTGATTGTCCTGGACGGGACCGGCGCGGTGAAGCTCGAGCCGCCCGATCTGTCGGATTGGCCCGAAGTTGTTCTCGAGAGAACCGCATCCGAGGCGAAGCGCGTGAACCTGAACGAGCTCACGCGAAAGGAGATGGAAAGCTGGCGTCCGGGCGACACGCTGCTCCTCTCGGGCCGCATGCTGACCGGCAGGGATGCCGCACATAAGAGAATCGCCGATATGCTGGCCCGCGGGGAAGAGCTTCCGCTGAATTTCGAAGGCCGGACGATCTACTACGTCGGCCCGGTCGAGCCCGTCCCCGGCGAGGCGGTCGGCCCCGCGGGACCGACCACCGCGACGCGAATGGATCCGTTCACGGAAATGATGCTCGATGCCGGATTGCTGGCCATGATCGGCAAGGCGGAGCGAGGTCCGGCGGCCATTGAATCGATCGCACGGCATGGGGCAACCTACCTGATTGCGGTGGGAGGCGCCGCTTTGCTGGTTTCCAAGGCTATCCGGGCCGCGCGCGTGGTCGCCTTCGAGGACCTCGGCATGGAGGCGATGTACGAGTTCGAAGTGGAGGATATGCCCGTCATGGTGGCTGTGGATACGACGGGCCAGTCGATCCACCAGATGGGCCCCGCATACTGGTCGCGGCAGATTGCCGCGCGCGGCGGGCTTGTGCCCCTGAAATAATCCCGGCCAGTTCCATGCTGGACGGGCGGCAACGAGGGGCGCGCGTGACGGATTTTGGTTCCACATGAGGAAGAGCGCGGATAAACAAAACCGATCGCGGCCGAGCGGGCCGCGATAGCGAGGACCCTCGAGCAGCCCATGAAAGACATCAATCCCCGAAGCAGCGTTTTTCCCGAATACCGGCAGGCGATACGCGAGCTGTGCAAGCAGTTCGACAATCCCTATTGGCGCAAGGTCGACGAGCAGGGGGCCTATCCGGAGGATTTTGTCGCCGCGCTGACCGAAGCCGGGTGGCTGGCCGCCTTGATACCGGCCGAATACGGGGGCGGATGTCTGGGAATCGCGGAAGCTTCCGTAATTCTCGAGGAGGTCAACCGGAGCGGCGCGAATTCCGGGCCCCGCCACGCGCAGATGTACGTGATGGGCACGCTGCTGCGCCATGGGTCCCCAGCGCAGAAGCGCGCCTACCTTCCCCAGATCGCTGCCGGCAAGCTGCGCCTGCAGTCGTTCGCCGTGACCGAGCCGACCAGCGGAACGGACACGACGAAGATCAAGACCTTCGCGGAGAAAAAAGGCGACCGCTACGTCGTGAATGGGCAAAAAGTATGGATTTCCCGCGTGCCGCATTCCGATCTGATGATCCTTCTCGCCCGCACCACGCCGCTCGAAGCGGTCCAGAGCAGGACGGGGGGACTTTCGGTGTTTCTCGTCGACCTGCGGGAGACGAAAGGCCTGACCGTCCGGCCCATCCGCAACATGGTGAATCACGAAACCAGCGAGCTGTTCTTTTCCAACGTCGAGGTTCCCGCCGAAAATCTGATTGGCGAGGAGGGGAAGGGCTTTTCCTACATTCTCGACGGAATGAACGCGGAGCGCATTTTGATTGCCGCCGAATACATCGGCGACGGCTTTTGGTTCATCGACAAAGCCCGGACCTACTCGGGCTCGCGCATCGTCTTCGATCGTCCCATTGCGCGGAATCAGGGCATCCAGTTTCCCATCGCGCGCGCCTACACCAATATTTGCGCGGCGGACCTGATGCGCTACGAAGCCGCCCGCCTTTTCGATTCCGGCGAGCCTTGCGGCGCCGCCGCCAACATGGCCAAGATGCTGGCCGCCGACGCGTCCTGGGAGGCCGCGAACGTGTGCTTGCAGACGCACGGCGGATACGGTTTCGCCGTGGAATACGACGTGGAAAGGAAATTCCGCGAGACGCGGCTCTACCAGGTGGCGCCGATCTCGACCAATCTCATACTCTCCTATATCGGCGAGCATGTGCTGGGCATGCCGAGGTCATTTTGAACGTGATGGAAACCAGGAACGAACCGCTTCCCCTGGACGGCCTGCGCGTCGTCGCGCTGGAGCAGGCCGTCTCGGCGCCGTTTTGCTCGCGCCAGCTGGCCGAAATGGGCGCGGACGTCATCAAGATCGAACGGCCAGGAGAAGGCGACTTCGCGCGCGGCTACGACAACGTGGTCAGCGGCCAGTCGGCCTATTTCGTCTGGCTGAATCGAGGCAAGCGAAGCATCGTCACCGATCTCAAGCAGGAACGCGGCCTCCGCATCGCCGCCGAGCTGATCCGCCGGGCCGACGTCTTCGTCCATAATCTGATACCCGGCGCCGTGGAGCGTTTGGGGTTCGGGTACGAGGAATTGTCGGCGAAGCACCCGCGCCTGATCTGGTGCGGAATTTCGGGTTACGGCCCCGACGGGCCCTACCGGGACAAGAAAGCCTACGACATGCTGGTGCAGGCGGAATCGGGAATCGTGAGCTTGACGGGAACGGAAGAATTTCCCGCGCGTCCCGGACTATCGATGGCGGATATCGGCTCCGGCCTCTACGCCTACTCCTCGATTCTCGCGGCCCTGATTCGGCGCGCCAGGACCGGCCGCGGCGATCGAATCGATATTTCCATGTTCGAATGCATGACCGAATGGGTGATGCCGCCGCTCTACGTCTGGCATGGCGCGAAGAAAATCACGGCTCGCGCCGGGGTGCGGCACAACATGGTCGTCCCCTTTGGCGCCTACCAGTGCGCGGACGGCCCCGTCATGTTCGGGTTGCAAAATTCGCGCGAATGGCGGAACTTCTGCGAGATCGTCATGGGGATGCCGGAGCTGGCGGGCGACGCGCGCTTTCGGACCAACCAGGCGCGGCTCGAAAACCGGCAAACGCTCGAAGCGCTGATCGAGGAAGAGTTCGGCAAGCACACCCGGGCCGAGGTGTTCGCGCTGCTGGAAAAGGCCATGCTGCCGACCGGCGCGGTGAACGACATCCCGGCGGTGGAAAGTCACCCGCAACTCAAGGCCCGCCACCGCTGGACCAGCGTGGATTCGCCGGGCGGAGCGATCCCCGCCTTGATTCCTCCCCACAATCTTTCGAGCGTCGCCCCGAGGATGGGCGCGGTTCCAGCCCTGGGAGAGCACACGAAGGAAATTCTCGCCGAGATCGGATTTACGGAGGCCGAAGGTGATTGAACGAAGCATGCTGTTTGTCCCCGCGTCGAAGCCCGCGATGATCGAAAAGGCGGCGCGGAGCCTCGCCGATGCCGTATGCCTCGATTTGGAGGACGCCGTCGCCCCGGGCGATAAGCCCGCCGCGCGGGCGAACGTGGTCCAGGCCTTCCGGGAGATCGATTTCGGCGGCCGCGTGCGCATGTTCCGCATGAACTCCCTGGAGACGCACTTCGCCTATCGGGACCTGGTCGAAGTCGTGGAAGGGGCGGGAGAGAACATCGACCGGGTCATGCTGCCCAAGGCCGAATCGCCCGAAGACGTTCGCTTTGTCGGCCGCCTGCTCACCCAGATCGAAGCCGGCCGCGGCATCGAGAAACGGATCGGCATCGAGGTGCAGATCGAAACCGCGGCGGGATTTCTCTATGTCCGGGAAATCGCCCAAGCCGCCGGGCGGCTCCAGGCCATCATTTTCGGGCCCGGGGACTTTTCCGCTTCGATGCACATGCCCGTCGCCGCCATCGGCCAGCCGGACGCGGCCGGCGATCTGTATCCCGGTCACCGCTGGCACGCGGTCATGCAGACGATCGTCGCCGCGGGGCGGGCCAATGGGCTGGCCTGTATCGACGGGCCATACGCCGGTTACAACGATCCGGCCGGACTCGAACGTTCCTCCCGCATCGCTCGCGCCCTGGGGTTCGACGGGAAACAGTGCATACACCCCAGCCAGCTGGCGGCCGTCAATGAAATCTTCTCGCCGACTCCGGATGAAGTTCAGAAAGCCCAGCGGCTCCTCCGCGCGGCCGGAGCGGGCGCGGCCGCCAGTTTGGATGGAATGATGATCGATGCCGTGAACCTGCGCCTGGCCCAGGTGGTTCTCGATCATCACGAGAGGATCAAGGAGAAGGAAACCAAGCGCTGAGCCGCATCCTCCCGGCCCGCCCTGCCAGCCAGTCCCCTGCCCCGAGCCCGGACGGCCGACCCTAATCAGCGAGAGTCGCGGCGGCATCCATCGCCAGGCGGCCCGCATCGTTCTGCGCCCACAGATGAACGGTCTTCCCGTCCTTCTCCGGCTGCCCGCAGAGACGGAACCCGGCGGTATCGAAAAGCGGAGAAACGGCGCGAAACGAAAATCTTCCGACGCTCGCATGGGGCAAATTCCGGCGCAGCAGATCCAGCAGCAGCGTCGCAATCAGGGGGCCATGCACCACAAGTCCGGGATAGGATTCGACCTGCGTGCAATAGCGCCGGTCGTAATGAATGCGATGACCGTTGAAGGTGAGCGCGGAATAGCGGAACAAAAGAACTTCGTCCGCGCGCATTTCTCTCTCCCAACTCGGGCCGCCGGGCGCGGCAGGAGGCTGCGAGGCCGGCTGACCGGCCTTCGGGCGATCCCGGTAGACGATGTCGTGCTCTTCCGCGATGGCCGTACCCGCTTCGTTGCTGATTTCGTGAGACACGGTCACGAAGAATAGCGGTCCCGTGCGGCCTTCCTTGAAGGTGACGTTCCGGATGCGTGAGATTCGCGTTACCGAATCCCCGACGCGAAGCGGCGCCAGAAATTCCAAACGGCTGCCCGCCCACATCCTTCCGGAGAGCGGAATCGGCGGCAGAAAATTACCGGGCTTGGCATGTCCGTCCGGAGCCAGTTCCGATTGCCGGTGGAGGGGAAGAAAATATAGCCAATGCCATAGCGGCGGCAGCGGGTGGCCGGCCGGCGGGAGTAAGTTGTCGAGATCGAGGGCCGCGGAAAGGGCTGCCACTTGCCTGGCCGTCACCACGTCCGCGACCGATTCGGTACGTCCAATCCAGCCGGCAAACTGTTTGCTTCCCATGGAATTCCGCGTCATGGAGAGAACCTATCACAGGCGCTTCGGGGAAGAAAAGATTCGAGCGTCTTGGCCTGCCGGCTCGAACCACCGCCGGGCGCGGCGGGGCGCCCGGGCGCGGCCGGCCCTGGCGGGCTCGATTGACAAGGCGGAATGGCTTGGCTAGGCTGGCCTACTTCCTTATTTCTCGACGAAAAAGGGTCTATGCCTGACAAACCGAATGAACGAAGGCTGCCTTCGCGGCAGGAGGATTTCTCCGAGTGGTACAACCAGGTGGTGCTCCGGGCCGAACTGGCCGATTACGCGCCCGTGCGCGGCTGCATGATCGTGCGTCCTTACGGCTGGGCCATCTGGGAGAACATGCAGCAGGCGCTCGATCGCCGCTTCAAGGCCACCGGCCACGTCAACGCGGCGTTCCCCATGCTGATTCCCAAGAGTTTCATCGAAAAAGAGAGCAAACACGTCGAAGGGTTCGCGCCCGAGCTTGCCGTGGTCACCATTGGCGGCGGAGAGGAACTGGAGGAACCGCTGGTTCTGCGGCCCACCTCGGAGACGATCATCGGGCATGCCTACGCGCGCTGGGTGCAGTCGTACCGCGATCTGCCGATCCTGATCAATCTGTGGAACAACGTGGTCCGCTGGGAATTGCGCACGCGGCTTTTTCTTCGCACGCTCGAATTTTACTGGCAGGAGGGCCACACGGCCCACGCCACGGCACAGGAAGCCGAAGAGGAAACGCGGCGAATGCTAGACGTATACACCGATTTCGCGGTCAATGAGGCCGCCATCCCCGTGATCCCCGGCCGGAAATCGGAAGCCGAGCGCTTTGCCGGCGCCGCCGAGACCTATTCCATCGAAGCCATGATGGGAGACGGCAAAGCCCTCCAGGCGGCCACCAGCCACAACCTCGGCCAGAATTTCGCCAAGGCGTTCGAGATTCGCTATCTGGACCGCGAGGGCCACTTGCAGCACTGCTGGACGACCTCGTGGGGACTTTCGACCCGCTTCATCGGCGCCACCATCATGGTGCACGGGGACGATCAGGGCCTGATCCTGCCGCCGCGCCTGGCGCCGCTGCAGACGGTGATCGTGCCGATCTTCAAGAGCGAGGTGGAAAAGGCGCTCACGATCGAAGCGGCCGAAAAAGTTCGCGACGAATTGGTCCGGGCCGGGGTCCGCACCCGGCTCGACGAGCGCGACGGCATCAGTCCGGGCTTCAAATTCAACGACTGGGAAATGCGCGGAGTTCCCTTACGAATCGAGGTCGGCCCGCGCGACGTCGCCGCCGGAACCGTCGTGCTGGCGCGCCGCGACCGGCCGGGCAAGCCGGGCAAGTCGACCGCGCAAATGGAGGGGATTGGCGGCAGCGTCACCGCCGCGCTGGCCGAAATTCAGAAGGCGCTCTACGATCGCGCCCTGGCCTTCCGCCAGGCGCACACGCGCGACGTCGATACCTACGACGAATTCAAGGCCGCGGTCGAAAGCGGCTTCGCGATGGCCTGGTGGTGCGGCAACGGAGATTGCGAGGCGCGCATCAAGGAAGAAACCAAGGCGACCATGCGCTGCATCCCGCTCGATCAGCCGGGGGGCAACGGCTCGTGCGTTCTTTGCGGCGAGCCGGCGCGGAGCCGGGCGGTTTTTGCCCGGGCGTATTGACGCCTCGGGCGGCAAAGGCGCAGCCTGCCTTGGCGGCGCTGAAATCTTCGCTCGCGCGCCAAACTGCTGATACACTAACCCTACGGGCCCCCGGTAAACGCCGTGGGCATGCAATATCCGGCCCAAAGCAAAAAAGCTTCAAGTTCATGGGGGCGTGCGGTCGGCCCTTGTATGAGCACAACAGGGTGCGGCCACCAAGCAACCCATGGCGGAGGCGCACCTTCAAAATAGAGGAAACGCTTAAGGAGGCGCGAGATGGCTACGAAGACTCCCCTACTGGTATTTACTCTAGCACTCGGTTCCCTGTTCGCGGCGGGTTGCGCCACCAAGGGCTACGTCCGTTCGCAGGTGCAGCCGGTCAATACAAAAGTGGATCACGTTCAGCAGCAGTCTCAGCAACAAATCAAGGATACGAACAGCAAGCTGGACCAAACGAACCAGCAGCTGAGCGACACCCAGAAGACGCTCAGCGCCACGACGGAAACCGCCAATTCGGCCGACAGCCGCTCCACCAGCGCATTGAACGGAGTGAAACAGAACGCCGGTCAGATCAACGACCTGAATGGCTTCGCTACGAATCTCGACGCGTACAAGAGCACCGATCAGACAGTCGTGCATTTCGCCTTCAATAAATCCCAGCTTAGTGACGCGGACAAAGCGGAACTCGACAAGCTGGCAAGCGAGGTGCAGGGCCAGAACCGCTATCTGATCACGCTGAAGGGCTTCACAGACCAGAGCGGTCCCTCCAGCTATAATTTCGAACTCAGCCGCCGGCGGGCCGACAGCGTCATCCGGTATCTGGTTGCCCAACACAACATTCCCGTCTATTTGATCCACATGGTCGGAATGGGCAAAGAAGACCTGATCAACGACGGTAAGACGCGCCAGGATCGGGCGGACAGCCGGCGGGTCGAGGTGGATCTGTACACGGCGCCGTCTTTCACTCCTGCTCCAGCCTCCAGCCCGCAAAACTGAGCGGAGCCGCCGGAAGCAGGCAATTCCCGCTCGCTTGGGTGCGGGTCATCGATGCACGGGCGCACACATAGTCTCTCGGGTGCGCCCGCGGGGGTTGTTTCGCCTGCGAAAAGATTCACCGCAGGCGGAATTCACCTCCGCAGCAGCGATAAACGATTGGTCACCGGGAAACCGGGCAGGGCTGGCTCTTTGCTCCAGCCGTGCTAGTATGAAGTGATAATTCGCCTCTGAAACAGGGGCCTCCCCTTCCGATTTACCGTCTTCCATTTCTTCAGGAATGATGATTTTCGATCGGACGGCATCCTTGCCGCGGAAACCTTCCCGGCGCCCGGCTCATCTTCCGGGCGCGTCGGGAAAGGGGATGTTCCGGGCACTGGCGTGGCTGGCGACGCTTGTGGCATTCGGCTACATCTGTTCTCTGCTGATCCCGGCCTACGTCGATAATTATCAGCTTCAAGATACGATGCGGGACGAGGCCCGTTACGCCTTGGTCGATCATAAGGATCAGGACCAGATTCAAGAAGAGATCTACCACACGGCCAGGAACTTGGGCATCCCGGCGCGGCTGGCGGGAATCGACGTGGAACCGATCGCCGGAGGCTACAGCATCACGGTCGATTACTCGGTTCCACTGCGTATCCTTCATCACCAGTTCAATTTGCGATTTCATACCACTGCCGACAGCAGCGGCATCTGAATCTGACACAACGGCCATGGGGGAAGTACAATGACCCATAGTGAACCATGCGCCGACCCGGAAAATCACATCCAAAGAAGAAGGACGGAGGATGGCGCCGGATGCGCATCCGCATTCGCTTCGATCGCAAATTCTGGACTTCCCGCGCCGGTCTGGCCATCGCCGGGACCCTCGTCGCGGCATTGCTGGTATCGACGGGCATCTTCCTGATTTACTGGTTTCGTTTCGAGCGGATGTTGGACCAGCGCTTTAACCGCCCGGTGTTCGGGCAATCCTCGGAACTGCTCAGCGCGCCGGCGAAAATCGAAATCGGGCAGGTCATTACCCCTCAGCAATTGGTAACGTATCTCCAGCGGGCCGGTTACACCGATCAGCCCGACGCCGCCTTGCCCGGCTGGTATCAGGCCGCCGGCTCCTCGGTCGAGATTCACCCATCGAAAGATTCCTATTTCGGCGCCACCAACGACCTGCGCGTGGATTTCGCCGGCGGCAAAGTAGCGGCCGTTGTGTCCCTCGATAACGGACAGACGGTACCGCAGGGGCAACTCGAGCCGGTGGTGCTGACCAACCTGTTCGGCACCTCGCGCGTGAAGCGGCAGGTCGTGCCCTATGGCGATCTCCCGCCGACCCTGATCCATGCGGTTTTGGCTGCCGAGGACCGGTGGTTTTTCCAGGAGCCGGGCGTCGATCCCGTGCGAATCGTCGAGGCGGCCTGGACCGACCTGCTGCTGGGACGCAAGGCGCAGGGGGCCAGCACGATCACGATGCAGGTGGCGCGAAGTTTTTTCTTTACCCGGGCGCGAACCTTCCGCCGGAAAATCGAAGAGACGCTGATGGCGTTCGAGCTCGAACACCGTTTCACCAAGCAGCAAATTTTCGATCTCTACGCGAACCAGGTCTACCTGGGCAACCGGGGCAGCTTCTCCATTCACGGCTTCGGCGCGGCGGCGCAAGCCTACTTCGGCCAGAACCTGCCGGATTTGAATCTGGCCCAGGACGCTTTTCTGGCCGGGATCATCCGCGCCCCGAATCACTATGCCATCAGCGACGAGTACCCGAGCCGCGCCGTCGAGGCGCGCGACCGGGTACTGCAGTCGATGGTCAACGACGGCTTCATCAGCCGGGCGCAACAGGCCGCGGCCAGGCAGATACCGCTCACGGTGGTGCCGGCGGCGGTATCGACGAGCAACGCTTCCTATTTCGTCGATCTGGTGCGCAACCAACTGCTCGAGCATTTCTCGCAAACCGATCTGAAAACACAGAGCTACCGCATCTACACGACCCTCGATCCGGAATTGCAGAGCGCGGCGCAGCAAGCGGTGGCCGACGGGATGAAGCTGGTCGACCAGCGGCTGGCGCGGCGTTACGCGAAGTGGAAGCGCGAAGGCAAGCCGGTGCCGCATCCCCAGGTGGCGCTGGTGGCCGTGGATCCGCAGACGGGCGAGGTGCGGGCGCTGGTCGGCGGCCGCGATTACGCCCAAAGCCAGTTCGATCACGTGCTGGCGCAGCGGCAGCCGGGTTCTGTTTTCAAGCCGTTCGTCTACGCGGCGGCTTTCCTGACCGCCCTCGACGGCCAGCAGCCGGTCATCACGCCCGTGACCACGGTGGTGGACGAGCCCACCACATTCCAGTTCGACGGCACGCAATACACCCCGGACAACTACGAACAGCGGTTTTTCGGCGTCGTCACGGCGCGCGAGGCCCTCACGCATTCGCTCAATGTAGCAACGGTGAAAATCGCGCGGATGGTCGGCTACGACCGTATCCTGCAACTAGCCAGGCAAATGAAGCTCGACGATCAGATTCAGGCGACGCCCGCGATGGCGCTCGGCTCCTACGATATGACTCCCATGGACGTTGCCGCCGGCTACACCGCCTTCGCCAACGGGGGCGTGCGGGCCGAACCGGTGCTCATCCGGAGCGTCCTGCGCAACGACGGGAGCGTGGCCGAGCAGGTTCTCCCGCAAAGCAGCCCGGTGCTCGATCCCCGAGTGGCTTTTCTCGTGACCAGCGTGATGGAAAACGTGCTCAACCACGGCACCGGCGTCGTTGCCCGGCAGATGGGGTTCAACGCTCCCGCGGCGGGGAAAACCGGCACGTCGCACGACGGCTGGTTCGGCGGTTTCACCTCCAAGCTGGAATGCATCGTTTGGGTCGGCTTCGACGACAATCGCGAATTGGGCCTGGCCGGGGCGAATTCGGCCGGACCCATCTGGGCCGAATTCATGAAGAGCGCGCTCTCGATTCCCGGATACGATAATCCACAGCCATTTACTCCTCCCCCCGGCGTGGTCGAGGAGTCCATCGATCCCGCTTCGCTCGAGCTGGCGTCCGCCAATTGTCCCAACCCCCAGGACGACTACTTCATCACGGGAACCCAGCCAACCGAATATTCCGGCGGAATGCACATGCCGCCTCCCATCTCCTGGATGGCGCACGTGCTTGGAGGAGGCAACAATCCCCCGCCTCCTACGGCGACGCCCGGCAAGCTGATGGCGCCCTCGGTTTCGACCCGGCTGCAAGAAACCCCGGCGCGGCCGTCCACCGGCGCGCCCGCGCCGAGCAAGCGGGAGAAAAAGGGTTTCCTCCAGCGTCTTTTTGGTATCTTCGGAGGCCAGAGGAAGTCTGCAGCCCACCCTCCTCCGAGTCCCTAGAGGGAGTCGTCGTTGACAAGCGGCCGCGCAGTGACCGGTATTCTGATCCGCTTCATCGCGCTTTGCTGCGTTTGCGGGGTCGCCGTTTCCGTGCAGGCACAACGACAGGCGCCATCCCAGCCGGCCTCGAGCCCATCCCCGCAGGCCCGGCCGGCCACAATGACGCCCGCCCAGCGCGAGGAGATGCGTGGGGACGTCCTCATGGCGCGCAAGATGTTTCGGCAGGCGATCCAAACCTACCAGGATGTTCTGCTCGCACGCGGCGTGACCGTTCAAAAACTCAAACAAAGGAGGTTTTTTTTCCAGCGGCTATTTGGGGTCTTTGGGGGCGCGCGCATGCCCCAGGACCACAAGAACGCGCAACTGCTGGACAAGATCGGTGTCGCCTACCAACAGCTCGGCGACACCCGGCAAGCCGAGATGTATTACAGGCGCTCGGCCGAATCCGACCGGCATTTCGAAAGCCCGCTCAACAATCTCGGCACCGTCGAGTTCAGCCGCCGGAATTATAAGAGGGCCGTCAATTGGTATAGGAAGGCGATCAAAGTCGATTCAACCGTCGCCACGACCTTCAGCAATATGGGCTACGCCTATCTGGCATGGAATCGATACGCGGACGCCATCGTTGCCTTCCGACAGGCCATTCTGCTCGATCCCGGAATCTTCCAGAACCGCGCAAACGCCGGATCGGTAATCGAGGCGGGCGGGGGAGCAAATCCCGGCCTGTATTATTACACGCTGGCTAAGACGTTCGCGACGCTCGGAAACGCCGCAAGCTGCGCCCATTTCCTGAAAATGTCCCGCGATGAGGGATACAAGAAATTCACCGATGCCTTGAAGGATCCGGTTTTCCGGCCCGTTCTAAAGGACCCGCGAGTCCTGGCGATCCTGTCGCCGCCGCCGCCGGCGAGCAGCGGCGCGCGGGCCAACTGATCGAATCACGGGCTTTGCCGGAAGAGCGGTAACCGTCAGGGGAATTCTGGAGCGACCGAGGAGACTCGAACTCCCGCCTGCAGCTTGGCAAGCTGCCGTTCTACCCCTAAACTACGGTCGCTTCGGGCTACGAGTTTAGCAGAATCCCGCCGCGGTAGGCTACCGGTTGACGTAGGCAAAGAGCCCCTGCGTTCGGGGCAATCAGGCGCAGCTTCTACCTGGGTCCCGGGCGGCATCCCGGTCGGAGGGCTGGGGAAAATCAAACCTCGCGAATTTTGGCGGCACGCACGACCGGTGACCTTTTCTGCCGCTCCGCAAAGCGCTCGGCGCGGGCGCGGTCGGTGTAGACGCGGGCGAATTTCTTGCCGTCTTGATATTGTATTGTGACTTCCCAGTGACGGTGCTTGCGGCGACCGTCCCCGGTGAAGCGGGCCGATTCCTGCAATGGTCCCTTCTTCTTCTTTTTGTCTTTTTTCCTGGCCACAGGTCCATGTCATTTTGCACAGGGCGGAAGCGATTGCACAAGTACCTACTCAGTAAGAAGTTGCGGGTTCACTGTTGGCTTAGAGCTAATCAGCAGATTGGTGTCGTCCAGGACCACGGGCCTAGTATTTATCTTTCCCAACGCGGGAACTGGCGGTTTTCAGCGGAGAAGACTTTAGGATTTGGATTTGGCCCGCGCGGAACGGCGCATCCGGCCGGACCGGGAGGCTGAACGAATTCGCGTGGCGACCCTGCGCCCACCGGTTTCGCGGTAATACACGATCACCCGATCGCCCTTGGTCGGGCGAACCGTTTCTTTTGTTTCCACCGTCAGGGTGAACGCCATTCGCTGTTTCGTCCGGCCGCGGGCATGCAAAAGAAGCAGGCTGTCGGCGGAGGTGGAAAGCACTTCACCGGTCGCCTGATGAATCTTGGCAGATCCTTGCCGTCGGGGCCTTCCGGACACGCTCTCCGAAGCGGCGAGCCGGGCCGCAAGAGGCGGGCGAACAGCGAAGACCATTTGTGGCGCCAGCGCCAACCCCAGCCCCAAAGAGACCAGCAGTACGGCAACCGGAATACCTACGCGGATTTTCATCCCAACCCCCTTTCCCGGGAACCGGATGCGGGAGGGAAAATCGAGATTCGCGCACTCTCCGTTTCGCCCGGCGAAAGGCGATTGGGGAGCGGTTCCCAAACGGGCTTCACTGCAAGATGTCGGACGCGCTCTTGAAAACGAGCGAATCGATATCGCCCTTGGCCACCTGGAACAGCCCGGGCTCGTCGCTCACCGAAACGTAGACGCTATCCCCCGCAGGATGGGAAATGCGGAAGGTTTTCTTGCTGCCGTCGGTCCGCGTCAAATCGATCACGATCGCGGGATGCCGGACCGCCGCCAGCAGGGATGCCGGCGGCGAGGCGATGATGTTTTTGGCATCGGTGCTGGAGAGCGGATTGAACACCTTCCAGTTGGCCACCTCTTTGCCCTTGTCGGAGGCGGGTTGGAACATGACCCACTTTCCGCTGTTGTTTACACCGCAAGAAAAGCGCAGGGCGCCGGCGCGGTAATCGATGCGCGTGAAATCGGCAGGGAGGGAACGGAGGAGCTTTTTGTCGCGCAGGGCGAACAGATTCAGATCGAGCTGGTGGCTGAGGCTGGCGGGAACCAGGAACACCATGTTGCGGGAGGTGTCGCGGGCATAGAACTCATCGCCCTTCTTGCGGCCCAGATCGAGCGTGCGGTCGGCGCCCGATTTCAAGTGGACGGCGAAGGAGATGGCGGGGTGCTCGAGTCCATAACGGGCCAATTGATCGGCGTTTTCGCTGACGATGGTGGACAACTTCGTCTGAGAAACGTTGCTGATGAGTTTCTGGATGACGGTCGTGTCTGCCGGGAGTTTGTGCGGCTTCTCGATGGTCCAATGGGACTGGTCGCCGGCCGAGCGAGCCGCCTCGATATCTCCGGCCGGCGTTTTCAAATCGAACGACTTGACGTCGCCTCCGGAAATGCCGAGCACGGAGTCGTCGCGTAGCTGGGCAACCGTCTTGTCGCCGTCGGTAACCACCGTATTGGGGATCAGCAATACCTGCGTTGACTGGTCGGCCTGAACGTAAACGGAATTGCCTGTGAAGTCGGGGCCGCCGACCTTCAGTTGGTGCTGCTGGCCGTTCTTGAGGCGAAATCGCAAGATGAGCGACGGCGGATCGAGGCCAAACGTCTTGAGCTGCTTAGCGGTCGGAGTGAGCGTGCGGGTGGAATGGAACAGCGTGATGTCGTTCAGTAGATTCTTGATCGGACGGGTATCGGCGCGAGTCTCTATCGGTTTGGCGATTTGCCAGCCGTCTGCCTGGCGATTGACGACGATCGTATGGCCGGACGGGGAAAAAGTGACCGAGTCGACATCTTTGGGCTGAAAATGGAAGAGGGATGGATTGGTTTTCGTCTTCTCGGCCGGAGTCCTTTTGAACTCAAACCAGTAAACGAAGCCTACGACGATCAAGGCAACAGCAACTAAAGCGAGAGTGCTTTTCCTCATTCTTCCCTACCGCCTTCTCCACCAAATCCAGAGCCCGCAAATCACAATCAAGCCCGGCAGGACGGCCAAGCTGAACCACATCAACATTCGCTGCTGGCTTTGGGTCATCGTCACGCTGCGATTGGTGGGACCCTTGGGCCGTATGGAAATCAGGCCTTCTTCCTGAGAGAGCCAATTGACGCTGTTATAGAAGAGGTCGCCGTTGCGCTGCATGCCCGCCCAGCGATTGCTGGCGAAGGTCGAATTGCCGATGACGACCAGCCGGGCCTGCTTGTCGCCCACCTTACGGTCGGCGGTCACGCCCAAGGTGAGCGGCCCCTGCATGTCCGTCTTCGCATCGAACCGGACGGTGCGCCCGGTGATCTTGGGCGTCGCCCAACTGGCCGCCGAAGTCTTGAGTAGCTGGATTTCGTGGAACTTTTTCTCGGACGCTTTGACCATGTTCACCGTTTGGGCGAACGGGAAGAAGGTCATGGTGCCCTGCAAGCCCTGGGTGATGGGCGAATTCCCGTAGTCGTGGACCAGGGGGACGGCCGGTCCCGTGCCGAACAGGCGGCCCACGCCACTGGCATCGATCACGATATTGTGGCCTAGCTGGACGTTCCAGGTCTCCAGAAGCGGGCTCAGGCCCGTATGAGTTTGCGGGTCGGCAAGGACAAACAACTTGCCGCCGCCGTCGAGGTACTTTTCGACCATCGCCGTTTCCTGCGGAAACAAAGCCTGCGTGGGCCCGGCGATCACGACCACGGTGCACGCGGCCGGCACGCCATTGCTGGTAACCAGATTGACCGCCGTAACCTTATAGTTTTCCTGGGTGAGTTGGTCCTTGACGTGGCTATAGCCGTCGGCGCCCTGGCCTCCGATCGACTTCTCTCCGTGCCCCTCCACGAAGCAGACCGTTTTCACTTTGTTCTGCGTGAGCTGGATGAGGGCGTTGGTGATGTCTTCCTCGCTCGTGCCTTGCAGGTCGATGGTTCGGCCGCCGCTGGCGGCCACCATCGAACCGATCGTGCGGATGTTGTACTGTTTGGCGACGTCGGGATGGGCCACGGGATCGATTCTCTGGTAGTGGATGCGGAGATTCTGCGCTCCGTATTGGTCCATGAGCTGATCGAGGCCGGGATCGGGCTGGTTGCTGAAGTAGATGAAGTCAACGTTCTTCTTCAGCTCGCGGGCGAGTTTCCGGCTCTGCGGGGCCAGGGAATAGAGCTTCCCGCTGGTCAGATCGAACCGCTTGTCGTGCCGAAAGCCGAGCACGTTCACTGCCGTGAGAATCGCCAGGACGGCCAGGGCCATCACGATCGTGTTGGTGCCCAGGCGCGAGGAGCGGCGGGTAAAGAAGCGCCCGATCGAGCCCAGGTTGAAGGCGGCGGCAATCACCAGCAGCGCGCCGCCGCCGATCATGAGTCCCATATCGAGGGGCGAGAGGGTGCCCTCGATCGTCGAACGCAAATAACCGGCTACGGCCAGGGCCGCGCCGCCGTAGCTGATGCTCTTGAAGAATTCACCGCGGTTGATCTTCATCGCCATTCTCTTACGCCCTTCTCCAGCGCATCGACTCGATCGAGCGCATGGTGAGGAAGACCATGAAACATGCGAAACTGAGCAGATAAATCAAGCTGGCCGAGTCGATCACTCCCATCGTGAAGCTGTTGTAACGCTGCACGAGCGACAGCTGCTTGAGAAGTCCGCCCAGTCCCCCCGTGGTATTCTGCGCGCCCAGGTCCAGCACCCACAGGATCAGGAACAGGCCAAAGGTGAGTACCGCGGCCACGATTTGATTCTCGGTGAGCGAGGACACAAACTGCCCGAGCGAAATCAGAGCGCCGGCGAGCAAGAGCACGCCCAGGTAGCCGGGCAAGAGAATCGTCCAGGAAGGCCGCGGATCGCTGTAATAGAAGAGAAACCCCTGGTAGCAGAGCGTCGGCACGAGCAGGATCGCGTAGACCGACAGCGTGGCCAGGAATTTGCCGAGCACGATGCTCGTATCGCGGATCGGGGATGTCATCAAGAGCTCGATGGTGCCCCGTTTCTTTTCCTCCGCGTAGACCCCCATCGTCAACATCGGCACCAGAAACAGGGTCAGCGAGCCGAGCACGGAAAAGAAGTTCTGCGCCACCATGCTGGTCACATCGAGGTTGTGGCCGCCGCCGAACTGCGCGGCCTCGAAGCCCATCTGCATGGCTTCCCGCATCATGAACGATAGAATCCCGTTGAAAAAAAAGCCGCCCACGCCGAGGAACACCCCGCCCACGACGTAGGCGATGGGTGACACGAAATAGTGCGACATCTCGCGCCGGTAGATGGCCCACAGACCCCTCACGCTTCCCTCCTCGCGCCTTCCTCGGCCTCTTCGGTGGTTAGTTGCAGGAAAATCTCTTCCAGGCTCATCCGATCGCTGCGCAATTCGTACAAGTCGAAGCCCTTTCCGACGACGCAGGCGGCGATCCGGTTGCGGATGTCGCTGATCGAGGCCAGTTCGATGGCCACGGCTAACTGGCCGCTGGTTCCCACGGGATTGACCGTCACATCGCCCACGCCTTCGACTTCCTGAAGCGCCGCTCGCAGGGCCGCTTCCTCGGCCCGCACCAGCAGCCTGAGCCGTTCCCCTCCGCGCAATTTCGTAGTGAGGTTTTCGGGGGTGTCCTCGGCCACGATTTTGCCATGATTGATGATCAGCACGCGGTCGCAGGTCATGCTGACCTCGGGCAGGATGTGCGTCGAGAGAAGGATGGTGTGGGCGCCGGCCAGGCTCTTGATCAGCCGGCGAACCTCGATGATCTGCTTGGGATCGAGCCCAACCGTCGGTTCATCCAGGATGAGCACGCCCGGGTCGTGGACCAGGGCCTGCGCCAGGCCGACGCGCTGGCGGTAGCCGCGCGAGAGGCGATGGATCAGCTCCTTGCGCCGGTCGAGCAGATGCGCCATCTCCATCGCCCGGGTGACCCGCTCGCCGCGCTGCGCGGACGGCACTCCCTTGATCCGGGCGACAAAGTCCAGATACGAATCGACCCTCATATCCGTGTAGAGGGGGGGCACCTCGGGCAGGTAGCCGATCCGCTTGCGCACTTCCATGGACTGGTCGGCCACATCGAAGCCGTCGATGCGCGCCTTACCGCTGGTGGCGGGCAGATAGCCGGTCAGCATCCGCATGGTCGTCGTTTTCCCGGCTCCGTTCGGACCCAGGAACCCCAGAATCTCACCCTTTTTGACGTCAAAGGAAACATGATCCACAGCGGAGGTTTCCCCGTACACCTTCGTAAGGCTATCGACTTCGATCAATGGTTCGCTCCTGGCAGAAACACCTTTTATATACCAGACTGCTCGTTCGACGTGGAGGAACGTCGAAAAATCTTTTGCTGGCCACCAGAACAAGATAAGGAATCCCGGCAAGCCTCCGGGGTTGCCTGGCATGGGCAGGCCGAGACGAGCCCGGGGAAAAGAGAGCCTTCCATCAGACGCTGGGCGCCGGCCAAAAGTTGCAACGCATCTTCCGGGTGCTAGAATTGAGGCAGGGCAGCAACACACCGCACCGCCTTCCTCTCAACGCAAGGAGTGCGCGTGGCAAACAGATCGGGAACCGTCCTTTCGTCTCTGGCCGGCGTGGTTCTTTCCGCGGCAATGGCTCTGGCGGTCGCCGCCCAGCAGCGCGGGCCCATGAATGCTCCGGCCCCCGCTAAACCTCATCCGCCCGCCAACGCTCTCGGCCACCCCCTGCGCCGCGACGTGAACCTGGTTTTGGTTCCGGTGACCGTACTGGACCCTTACGCCCGCCTGGTCACGGGGCTCGAGGCGGATAATTTCCGCGTTTACGAAAACGGCGTCCAGCAGGAAATCACCCACTTCAGCGAGGACGACGTGCCGATCTCGATCGGAGTGATTTTCGACGCGAGCGGCAGCATGAGCGACAAACTTGCCAAGGAGAAGCTGGCGGCGATGCAGTTTTTCCAGACCGCCAATCCCCAGGACGAATTCTTCCTCGTAGACTTCAGCAACCAGGCCGAGCTGATGTCGCCATTCACTTCGAACCTCAGTGTGCTGCGCGACCGGCTCATGTTCACGCGCGATTCGGGACGGACGGCGCTGTTCGATGCCATCTACCTGGGCCTGAGCCAAATGCGGAGGGCACACAACAGCAGAAAGGCTTTGCTCATCATATCGGATGGAGGCGAGAATCATAGCCGGTACTCGGAAGGGAATGTGCGCGAGTTCCTGAAGGAGTCCGATGTCCAGCTCTACGCGATCGGCATCTACGAACCGCTCGCTGACCGCTTCCGCACTCCGGAAGAAGGCGAAGGGCCGGAACTGTTGCAGGAACTGGCCGAGATGTCCGGAGGCCGCGTCTTCCCGGTCAGCAACATCAACGAGCTGCCGGATATCGCCAGCAAGATCAGCATGGAGCTGCGCAATCAATACGTCTTAGGCTACAAACCGGAAAACCATGACAACAATGGCAAATGGCGAAAGATCAAAGTGGAATTACGCCCGCCGCGGGGCCTGCCTCCGTTGCGAGCGTTTTACAAGCGAGGCTATTACGCGCCGGGGCCGTAGATTCGATCGCTTCGCCGCACCGGCTCTGCTCGCCGTCCTGATAGCGTTCGTCTCTCCCCTGCTGGCGCAGCAGCCAGCGCCTCCCCCTCCGCCGGCCGCGCCGGCCGGAGCGCAAATCCGGCGCAGCGTCGATCTGGTGGTCCTGCCGGTCTCCGTTGTCGACAAACAGGGAAAGTTCGTGGGCAGCCTGAAGGAACCGAATTTCCGCGTCTACGAGGATAAGGTCGAGCAGAAGCTGGCGGTTTTCAAGCGCGAGGACATCCCGGTGACGATGGGTTTGGTAATCGACAACAGCGGCAGCATGCGCGAAAAACGGCCGCGCGTCAACGAAGCCGCGCTCACTCTGGTCGAAAGCTCGAATCCCGACGACCAGGTCTTTGTCGTCAATTTCAACGAGGATTACTACCTCGACCAGCCTTCCGATTTCACCAACAACATCACCGTTCTGAAGGACGCTCTGAGCCGTATCGACTCGCGGGGATCGACGGCCCTATACGACGCCGTCCTGGCTTCCCTCAACCATCTGAAACTGGGCACACGCCAAAAGAGAGCGCTGCTCGTCATCACCGATGGCGAGGACAATGCCAGCCGGCACAGCCTGGAATACACGGTCGAGGCGGCGGAGAGATCGAACGCGGTCATTTATACGATCGGCCTTTTCAGCGAGGATGACCGCAGCGAAGCCCGGCACGCCAAGCGCGCCCTGAAAGCGCTGTCGGAAGCGACCGGCGGCATGGCCTTTTTTCCGAAGACGGTGGACGCCGTCCATCAGATCTGCCTGGAGGTAGCCAAAGACATCCGCAACCAGTACCTGCTCGGCTACTATCCGACCAATCCGCAGTCCAACGGCGGTTTTCGCCATGTCGAAGTGAAGCTCGTCGACGTCCCTCACGATCTCGGCAAACTCTACGTTCGAACCCGCGCCGGCTACTACCCGCAAACGGCGACGGCTTCCCCCGCCGCCTCGGGCAATTGAACGAGTTTTGCGCCCGGGGCGCGCCCCGCGGGATATTCGCTTCGGCGTCCCTCTGGCGGCAAATGGGATAGCCCTTTGCCGCCACCAAGAGGCCCGTCACTTCCGGCTTACCCGTTTCTCCTGCCCCTCTGGCCCCGCTTTCGGTAACCATCGAAGCTTTCTCTCGTCCAGAGCGGCCGGCCAATCGATCCGAGTAAACAGGTAGACCAGCCACAAAAGCACGATCTGAACCAAAACGAAGTACGTGGTGAGGTAAGAAAAGGGATGCTTCAAAAGGAGCCCGTTCATCCGGCGTCCCAGGAACGCCGAGGTGACTCCCCAGAAGCTATAACTGATCGAGCGTCCGATAAAAAACGGGATGACGATTAGCAGGAGGTCCATCGTCGTAAGCCCGTAGGCCAGGAACAGATAATTCGATGGCAGGGGGCTGAAGGCATATAGCAGAAAGACGCCGAAGGTCAGCTTCCGCTTCCCCTCCAGCCGGTCCTTGATCGTGTCGATGCTCTGACGGGTCTGCCGGCTCAGGAAGCGCTGGCGGACGACGACGCGAGCCAGTTTCGCGAGCGTGGCCCGGCCGAGCGTGGCGGCGACGGCGCCCACAATCGCCAGCGCGGCAACGTTCGCGCCCGGATAGCGAAGCCCGATGAAGGAGAAAACCATCCAGGTCGGCGGGGAAAAGGCGGGAATCAAATTCAGGAGGTAAACGATCAGGAAAACCAGGAAGAAGAAGCCACGCATGGGCGTTGCGAAATCGTAGCATCCACGACTGGCCGGAGCCAAACAGCCTCCCGATCAGAAGTCGTGAAGATCCCGGCGGGGAAAGGCGACTCGGACGGCGTTGAGGACGGCGAAGACGTCGATCAGCTCCTGGAAGATCGCCCCGCCGATGGGCGGCAGATATCCGGCGGCGGCGGCGATCATGGCGAGCGCACTCAGGGCCATGCCGCCCACCGCGCTCTGGAGCGCGATCGAGCGCATCCGGCGGCCGATGTGGATGAGTTCGTCAACCCGTCTGAGGGAAGTTTCCAGGATAACGGCGTCGGCGGCGGCCGAGGTGATGTCGCTTCCGGCGCCAAAGGCGACGCCCACGGTCGCGGCCACCAGCGCCGGCGCGTCGTTGATGCCGTCGCCGACGAAAAGCGTCTTGCCGCGAACGGTTTCTTCCCGGACGATTTCGAGCTTTTCCTCCGGGCTCTTACCGGCGCGCACTTCCCGGATGCCGAGCGTGTCGGCCAGATAGCGCACCTCCGATTCGCGGTCGCCGGAGACCAGCATGACGCGGCGTATACGGTGGCGCGGCTGGAGATGCCGGATGAAGGAATCGCTCTCGGTGCGCGGCGCGTCACGGAATCGCATCGTGGCCACGTACTCGCCGTCGAGCAGCATTACGCACTCCAGGCCGCTGGCTGGAGGGGGCAACGGCAAGCCCTGGGCGGCTGGCGAGCCGCGTCCGATGATCAGCACGTGCCGCCCGCCAACCGTGCCCGCCAGGCCTTCGCCGGGCCGTTCGCTGATCTCGGCGACCGGCTCGAATCCGACGTTCTCTTTTTCGGCGGCTTCCAGAACCGCCCCGGCGAGCGGATGTTTGGAATATTGCTCGATGCTTCCGGCCAGGCGCAGCACCCGCTCGCGCGACTCTCCGGCGGCGCACAGGATTTCGGTCAGGTGCGGCCGGCCGTAGGTAAGCGTTCCGGTCTTGTCGAAGATGAACGTCGAGCAAGAATCGATCTGTTCGAGGGCGGAGGGGTTTCGCACGATGATCGAGTGGCGCGCCGAGAGCGAGATGGCGCCGATGACGGCGACGGGAATAGCGATCAGCAGCGGGCAGGGCGTCGCGACCACCAGCACCGCGAGAAAGCGCAGGGCTTGTCCGCTCACCATCCACGCTCCGGCCGCGATCGCCAGCGCCACAGGCGTGTACCAGGAACCCAACTCGTCGCCCAGACGGCGCAGCCGGGGCCGGTTTTGCTCGGTGGCCTGCATGACCCGCATGATGCGTTCGTAGCGGGAATCGACGGCCAGCTTTTCGGCCCGCACGGTCAGGGCGCTGTCGCCGTTGATGGCTCCGGAAATGACGTGGCTGCCGGGCGCCTTGGAAATCTCATAAGGCTCGCCGGTGAGATACGCCTCATCCATCCGGCCCCGCCCGTCGGTCACGACGCCATCGATCGGGCAAATCTCGTGCGGCAGCACGATCAGAACGTCACCGACGGCGATGTCGGCCAGACGCACCTCGTCAACACGGGAATCGTGCAGGCGATGGGCCACCTGCGGCATCCGGCGCGCCAGCGCGTCCAGAACGGACGAAGCGCGCCGCGTGGCGAACTGCTCGAGCGAAAGTCCTCCCGAAAGCATCAAGACGACGATCGTCGCCACCAGGTATTGCCCCAGCAGGACGGCCGTGACAATCGAGATTCCCGCGAGCAGATCCGACCCGAACTCGAGATGGATCAGTTTGCCCGCCAGATCGATCACCAGCGGGACCCCTCCGGCGACCAGCGCCAGGTAGAGAGGCAAATTCGAAGTGAAGGAAGACGCCCGGGTCCCATAGTGCAAGATCAGGTACGCAGGAATAGCGAGCAGGCAGAGGATGGCAATGTAGGTCTCTTTGGGGCGAGCCAGGACCCCCTTGCCGAGCGATGGTTGGGTACCGCGATCCACTGCGTTTATTCTACAGACAAGGGCGCCGGTTGGCGCGGCGGGTATGCGCCCGCCGGAACCGCGGCAACCGGCCGGCGAAGGGGAATGAGTAGCATTTCGCCGGTTTTTCAGACGGGAACGAGCAGGTTCAAAAAGCTGTCGCCGTGAGGAATCCGCCCGCCGAAGTTTTCCGCCACCGTCTGGCCCAGATCCGATTGCGTTTCCCGGATGCCGAGATCGGCGCCGCGGCGAGCGCCGGGGCCATAGGCCAATAGCGGCACGTATTCGCGGGAATGGTCGGTCGAGGGTGAGCATTCGTCCGGGTCGCAGCCGTGGTCGGCGGTGATCACGAGCAGGTCGGCGGGCCGCAGGCGACCCAGAAGCGGGCCGAGGCGCGCGTCGAATTCCTCGATCGAGCGGGCAAAACCCTCCACATCCTTGCGGTGCCCGTAGAGCATATCGAAATCGACCAGATTGGCGAAGATGAGCCCGCCCGGATGGGTTTCCATGGCTTCCATGATTTTTTGCATCCCGTCGTCGTTGCTTTTCGTTCGAATCGATTCCGGCACGGCTCGGCCGTCGTAAATGTCGTAAATTTTGCCGATACCCAGCACGGGCACATCCCGCTCGCCGAGCACGTCGAGCAGCATGGGGCGGGGCGGCGCGACGGCATAGTCATGGCGGCGCTCGGTGCGGCGGAAATTTTCCCGGCCGGTGCCCAAGAAAGGCCGCGCAATCACGCGTCCCACCTGGTGAGGACCGGCCAGCAAGGCGCGGGCGATCTCGCACATGCGATAAAGCTCCGGCACGGGGATCACCTCTTCGTGGGCGGCGATTTGGAAGACGCTGTCGCCGGAAGTATAGATAATCGGCCGGCCGGTGCGGACGTGCTCCTCGCCGAGCTCCTTGAGGATTTCGGTGCCGGAGGCGGGCTTGTTGCCGAGCGTTCTCCGGCCGATGGCGCGCTCAAAAGGCTCGACGATCTCCGGAGGAAAGCCGTTCGGATAGACGGGGAAGGCGCGCTCGAGCCAAATTCCCGCCATTTCCCAGTGGCCGACGGTGGTGTCCTTGCCGGGCGAGCGGGTCGCCGCCTTCCCGTAGGCGCCGAGCGGCGCCGCAACCGGGTCGAGATGTTCGAGCGGCCGGATATTGGCCAGTCCCAGACGAACCAGATTGGGAACGGCCAGAGGGCGCAAGCGGGCGATGTGGCCCAGGGTGTCGCGGCCCTCATCGCCGTAGGCGGCGGCGTCGGGCATCTCGCCGATTCCCACGCTGTCGAGAACGATCCAGAGGATGCGGTCAAATCGAGTCATCGGCATGCACCAGAAACGGTATCACATCGCCGGCCATGGCGAGGAACGCGAGGAGGTGGAAGCGCCGCTCGGGGGACGCTTATAATGGGACGATCACTCGGTTCGGCAAAGGTTCACCGCAGATGGCTACCCTGACCGCGCCCAAGTCTGCCGGCGTTTCGCAGACGAACGACGCCATTTCCGTTCGCGGCGCCCGCGTCCACAACCTCAAGAACATCAGCTGCGAGATTCCCGCGGGCGCGATCACGGTCGTCACCGGCGTCAGCGGGTCGGGGAAATCGAGCCTGGCGTTCGATACGTTGTACGCGGAAGGACAGCGGCGGTATATCGAATCGCTTTCCGCTTACGCCCGGCAATTCCTCGAGCGAATCGAGCGGCCCGACGTCGACGAGATCATCGGCATCGCGCCGGCAATCGCCATCCGGCAGAAAACCACCAGCCGAAACCCCCGCTCGACCGTGGCCACCGCGACGGAAATCTACGATTATCTGCGGCTGCTCTTTGCCCGGGCCGGGCGCACCTATTGCTACCGGTGCGGCGCGCCGGTAACGAAAGACAGCATCGACCAGATCTCCGAGCGAGTGCTCGACGGCCGCTTGGGCCGGCGTTTCCTGGTTCTCTACCGTCTCCACTTCCCTGCCGAGCCGGCCACAGGCCGCAAGTCGCGGGCGAGCCGCCGGCGGGCCGGCGAGGGCGTTCGCCGCACGCTGGCCGAGATCCAAAGGCACGGATTCACCAGGCTCTGGCAGTCGGAGAAAATCTTCGAGTTGTCCCAGCCGGAAACCCTGCTCGAGGTGAACTTCGACGAGCCGGTTTTCGTCCTCGTCGACCGGCTGACGGCGGCGCCCGAATCCCGGTCGCGCCTGGCGGACTCGATTGAACTCGCCTATCGCGAAGGCCGGGGCGAGGCCTTCGTACAGTTCGCCGACGGCGGCCAGGAACGCCTCGCTTTTAGCGAGCGGTTCGAATGCGGCCACTGCGGGCTCTCCTATCAGGAACCCGAACCGATCCTATTCAGTTTCAATAGTCCCTATGGGGCCTGCCCGCGCTGCCAGGGGTTTGGCAATACGATCGACTACGATACCGACCTCGTGGTGCCGGACAAGGGCCTCTCGCTCGACGAAGGGGCGATCGAGCCGTGGACCAAGCCGCGCTACCGGTTTCTAGCCGCCGAGCTGCGGCGCTACGCGCGGGCGAGCGGCATTCCACTCGATGTTCCCTTCGGCCAGCTCTCCGCCGAACACCGCGAGGCGATTTTCCGCGGCGACCGGGCGCAAAAATTCCACGGCGTGCAAGGCTTCTTCGGATGGCTCGAACGGAAGAAATACAAACTGCACGTGCGGGTTTTCTTGAGCCGCTACCGCGGCTACGCCATCTGCCCCGAGTGCCACGGAAACCGCCTGCGGCCCGAGGCGCTGGCCGTAAAAATCGACGGCCATTCCATCGCCGATGTTTGCCGGATGAGCGTCGAGCGGGCCCGTAACTATTTTTCCTCGCTCGCCCTCACCCGGGAGCAGGCGGAAATCGCTCAGCGCGTGCTCGAAGAGATCCGGCAACGGCTGGGCTTCCTCGACGAAGTGGGCCTGGAATATCTGACGCTCGACCGCCTCACTTCGACATTGTCGGGCGGCGAAGCGCAGCGGATACAACTGGCGACTTCGCTGGGATCGAAACTGGTAGGCACTCTCTACGTCCTCGATGAGCCTTCGATCGGCCTGCATCCGCGCGATACCGGGCGCCTCGTAGGCATCCTGAAGAGCCTGCGCGACCTCGGCAATACCATCGTGGTGGTCGAGCACGACCGGGAAACGATCGCCGCCGCCGATTTCATCCTGGACCTCGGGCCGGGAGCGGGCGAGTACGGCGGCCAACTGCTTTACGCCGGCCCGCGCGAAGGGATCGAGCGCGAAAAGAGCTCGCTGACCGGCCGTTACCTGGCCGGCGAACTGCAAATTCCCCTGCCCAGCGCCCGGCGCAAACCCGGGCGCCGCTTCCTCGCCGTGAAGGGAGCGCGGGCGCACAACCTGAAGAATATCGACGTCAAGCTCCCTCTCGGATTGATGCTGGCGATCACCGGGGTGAGCGGGTCGGGGAAATCGACCCTCGTTCACGACGTGCTTTACCGGGCCCTCAAGGAGCAGCGGCTGGGCGGAGCTACGGGGGACGCTTGCGACCGCATCGAAGGGGGCCATTTCGTTCAAGACATCGTTCTGGTCGATCAATCCCCCATCGGGCGCACGCCGCGCTCGAATCCAGCGACCTATCTGAAGGCTTTCGACGCGATTCGCGCGGTTTTCGCCAGTACACCCGAAGCGCGCCGCCGCGGCTATTCGCCCGGAACATTTTCCTTCAATATCCCCGGGGGACGGTGCGAGGCGTGCCAGGGAGACGGAACGGTTACGGTCGAGATGCAATTCCTGGCCGATGTCGAGCTGGTTTGCGAAGAATGCAAGGGCACCCGATACAAACCGGACGTGCTCGAGGTGACCTATCGCGGCAAGAACATTCACGATGTACTCCAAATGACCGCGCGGGAAGCGATCGGATTCTTCGCCGCGACGCCCAAAGTTACCCAGCGGCTGAAGATTCTCGACGAAATCGGCCTCGGCTATCTGCGGCTGGGGCAGTCGGCAACCACCCTTTCCGGCGGCGAGGCGCAGCGGCTCAAACTCGGCGCGCATCTGACGCGGCCGCTGAATGAAGGCGTGCTCTACATCCTCGACGAGCCAACCACGGGGCTGCATTTCGACGACATCCAAAAGCTGCTGGCCGCCTTCCGGCGCCTGCTGGGCGCCGGCGCATCGGTAATCGTGATCGAGCATAATTTGGATGTGATTAAATCGGCCGATTGGGTAATCGACCTCGGGCCCGAAGGCGGCGAGCAGGGTGGGCGCATCGTCGCCGCCGGGCCGCCCGAAGCCATCGCGCACAGCCCCGAGTCGCATACGGGCCGGTATCTGGCTCGGCTGCTGGCCAGCCCCCAAGGGGGCGAGGCGCCACGATGAAGCGGGGCGGATGCATGGCGACCGCCATGACGGGCGCTCTGGCGGCCTGTTTGACGGCCCACGGTCTGGCGGCCCGGGCCGCGCAGGCGGTCAAGCACGGACCGACGGGGCATCAAAGCGTCGAGCAGATCCCCAATCCCGCGGCCGATCTGCATGCCCAGGCGCAGGCGGCGCTCGACAAGAAGGACTACGCATCGGCCGCGAAACTGTTCGAGAGATATTTGAGCGATGCGCCCGGCGACGCCATCGGCCATTTTCAGCTCGGCTACGCGTATACGGCGCTCCAGCGCTGGGGCAAAGCGGAAGCCCAATACCGCCTGGCGATTCAGCTCAACCCCAAGCTGGCTCCGGCGCAATTGAACCTGGGACTCATTTTGCTCCGCCACGATCCCGCCGCCGCCGTCGGGCCGTTGCAGCAGGCCGTCGCTCTCGAACCCAACCAAGCGCAGCCGCATCTGCTGCTGGGTCTGGCGCTCGAACGGTCGGGAAACCCGGCCGAAGCCGTACCGCAATACCGCGCCTCGGCCAGGCTCGATGACGGCAATTTCGACGCGCACTTCGAGCTGGCGCACGTCATGCTCTCCCTCCACCAACCGGCCGGCGCCGAGCCCGAATTCCGCCGCGCGCTGGCCATTCAACCCCATTCCGCCGACGCGCTGGCCGGTCTTGCCGGCGCGCTTCTGGAGGAGGGGAAAACCGCCGAGGCCGCAGAGGAACTGAAAAAATATCTCGAAGAGCGGCCCGGTGACGAAAACGCGCGGTTGCAACTGGCGGGCGTGCTGGAAAAATCAGCCCGGCTGGACGACGCGCTCGCGCAGCTCGCGCTGATCCATACGCCCGGGCCGAACGCGCTGGCGGCCGACCGCCAACAGGGCGAAATCCTTCTCCAGCAGAAGAAATACTCGAGCGCCGTCGCGCCGCTTCGCGCGGCCCTGGCGCTCGCTCCCGGCGACGCCATGCTCCACGCCGGACTGGGACATGCTTTGCTGGATCAAAAAGACTACGCCGCAGCGACACAGGAGCTCGAGCAGGCCGTGCAACTCGATCCGAAAGCGGTCTCCGCATGGAGCGATTTGACCGTGGCGCGCTACCGGAGGGGCCAGTGGGAAGCGGCCCTGGCGGCCCTGAACCATGTGGAGCAGGCCGAGCCATTGACCTCGATCGCCTGGTACGTGCGTGCCGTCTGCAACGATCATTTGGGGCGGCTGGCCCAGGCCATCGCGGCATACAAGGCGTTTCTCGATACGGATGGCGGCAAGCACGGCACCGATGCATACATGGCGCGGCACCGGCTGCCCGTACTCGAAGATCTTTTGCGTCATCAAAGGAAATAGGGAAATGACTCGCTGCGCGCAACTGGCCGGCGTCATGCTCTTGTTCTCTCTGGCGCTGCACGGCCAGGACCCGAAGAAACTGCTCAAGCTCGAAGCGAAGTTCCAGGATCAAAAGGGCGCGGTGAGGCAGGCCAAGACGCTGGCCAAGCTGCTTCCCAAAGAGGTCCTGATGGCCGCCCAGGAGATCCAGGAGGGGGAATTCGACCCGGGAATCGCGCGCCTGGAGCGCTGGAGCGCCCAGGCCAGACAGGTGCACGACGCGCTCGTCGCCACGGGCCGCAACGCGGTGAAAAAGCCCGCCGGCTTCACGCAATTGCAGGTGGCGCTGCGAGAGAGCATTCGCCGCCTCGGTGACATCGTCTTTTCCCTGCCGCTGGGTCGCCAGGACCGGGCGGAAGCCGTCGAGGCGAATCTCCGCCAAATCAACAGCCAGCTATTGGAGGAGCTTTTCCCCCCTCCTCCACCGCCCAAGCCGAAGAGAAAATAAGGCGATGAAAAAAAGCTTGTCCGCAAAACCATGGATTGCCCTGCTCCTGGCCGTGGCGCTCGCCGCGCCCCTGGCGGCTTTTGCCCGGCCGGCGCAGCAGCAAGACTTCCTGACCCAAAACGAAGCCGACCAGATTCGCAACGCGGACTCGGCCGACGCCCGCATCGGTCTGTTTCTCGATTTCGCCGCCGACCGCCTGCAGCGGTTCGAGCATGAACTCCAGATCAAAAGCACCGGCCCGCTGCGGGCGGACTTTTTGAACGATCTACTCGACTCATTTTCCGCGTGCGTCGACGAGGCTTCCAGCCGCGTCGACGACGCCGTGAACAACGGGGTGGACGTGCGCAAAGGAATCCGGGATATCCGCAAGCGCGTGCCCCGGTTCCTAGCCGAATTGAAGAAAATCAAGGCGAAAGGAACCGAACTGAAGATCTACCAGGACTCCTTGGACGACGCCGCCGCCGACCTGCACGACGATCTGCGCGACGCGAAAAAAGCCGAAAAGAAGCTCCAATTCAATTCGCCCGCCCCGAAGCCGGGGCCGGAGAGCGATTGAGACGGCCCGCGCATTCTGGCGCGGCGGCCGGCGCGCCGGTTCCGGGCGGCGAGCGGCTGCTGCAGCGCATGTTTACGCGGCTGGGCTGTCAAGGACGCCCGCCCCATTTCGTCGCCGAATTTTATCCGTACGCGAACCTCACGCACACGCTCCGGTTCCGGAACGGCAGCGCGCGGGTGCGCTTGTCGGATCTGTTGCGCGGGGCGCCGCTCGCCGTGCTGGAGGCGGCGGCGGCGCTGCTTCTGGCGCGCGCCTATCGGGTGAAGCCGCCGCCGGAGCTGGCCGATCTCTACCGCCGTCATGTGGAATCGGCGGGCGTCCGCAGCCGGCTCGTGAGAATTCGCCGCCGGCGCTGCCGGCCGGTCTTCCGGGTTGCCGACCACTATGCCATCGAGCCCATGTTCAAAGCACTCAACCGGCGCTATTTCAACGGAACGTTGCGCCGGCCGCGCCTCGGTTGGAGCACGCGCTGCTGGCGCTCGCAGATGGGCTCATTCGATCCGGCGATCGATCGAATCGTGCTCAATCGCCGGCTGGACCGGCCGGAAGTTCCCCGCTTTGTGGTCGAGTACGTCCTGTATCACGAGATGCTTCACGTAAAGCATCCGGGCCAGCTCGCGCGATGCGGGCTTCGCGTGCATTCGGCCGCGTTTCGAGCCGAGGAGAAGCTCTTCCTGCACTACGCCGAGGCACGACGCTGGCTCGAGCGGTTTCGTTAGCCGGCAGCCGGGAGGCTCACGCGACGGCGAGCGCGCCTTAGCGGCTGCCTTCGGCGGGAGGGCCCACATCGCGGGCCAGTTTCTCCACCCGCTGTTTGACCTTCTTGGCGTCCTTGGCGTGGGGAGCGAGTTTCAGATATTCGCGATATTCGGCGAGGGCCTTTTTCGGCTCATTTTTCTTCTCGAAGACTTCCCCGAGCAACTCGTGCGGCGTCGCCCAACGGGGGTCGCGCGAGACCGCGCTTTGAAAGCGGCTGATCGAAGCGTCGTATTTCCCGATCTTCAAGTAGAACTGGCCGACCTGAACATCCTTTTCGGCCAACTGCCGGTTGGGTCCCGTTGCGGAGGGATGGCCGGACTGATACCGCGGAAATACGGGTGCGCCGAAAGCGGAGGGGCCGAAGGCGGCCAGGGCCAACGCGAGCGGCGCCGTCAGCCAGAGCGGCGCGCGTCTGGCTCGCGGTGAAACCGCCTTGTTATGATGCTCATGGGGATGTAGGGAGGCGCGTTCCATCGCCTCCATTGTAGGCCGATCGCATGGACCTCGACCAGAAAGCCGCCCAGTTGCCCTTCGGCCCCGGAGTCTACCTGTTCCGGAACGCCGGGGGCACGATCCTGTACGTCGGCAAGGCGCGGTCGCTGCGCCAGCGGGTCAGGTCCTATTTCACGGGGTCTCGTGGCTTGGACGCGAAGACCGGATCGCTGGTGCGGGAAATCGCCGATATCGAAACGATTGTCGTCGACAACGAGAAGGAGGCGCTGGCGCTCGAAAACAGCCTGATCAAACAGCACCGGCCCAAGTTCAACATTCTGCTGCGGGACGACAAGACGTACCCCTACATTCGTTACACGGCCTTCGAAAAGTATCCCCGCGTCTACGTGACCCGCCGCCTCACCGACGACGGCTCGCTCTATTTCGGCCCCTACTTTCCCCACAACCTCGCCTACCGGGTCGTGAAGTTCATCAATAAATATTTCCAAATTCCTTCCTGCCATTGCGACCTGTCGAAGCCGCACCAGAGGCCCTGCCCCGGCTTTCCCATCCAGCGCTGCCTGGGCCCTTGCATGCCCAGCCCGGATGCCGACCAGCGGTACGCCGAGGCCGCGCTCGACGCGCGCCTCTTCCTCGAAGGGAAGCGGCACGATCTGGCGCGCAGCTTGCGCGACCGAATGGCGCGAGCGGCTGCGGAAGAACGGTTCGAGCGCGCAGCCAGCTATCGCGACCTGCTGCGAACCATCGAGGAGATGGAAGAAAAGCAGAAAATGGCCGCCGCGCAGGGAGACGATACGGACGTGCTCGGCTTCTACGCGGAACCGCCGCAGGCCGCGGTGAATTTATTCCATATCCGGAACGGGCAGGTGGTCGATCGCCGGGATTTCTATTGGGAGGATCTCGAGGAATTCGAGCCGGAGGAATTCATCTCCTCGCTGCTAAAACAGCTCTATCTGGAATCCCGGTATCTGCCGCACCGGATCCACATCCCGCTCGAAATCGAAGACCGCGCGGTACTCGAAGATATGCTGAGCGAACGGGCGGGGCGGCGCGTGGAAATCCACGTGCCGCAGCGGGGGACCAAGCATCAATTCCTCGAACTCGTGGAGAGAAACGCGCGGCACTGTTTCGAGCAGCGGTTCCGCGTCCTGCGGCCGGATTCCGAGGCGATCGTCGCGGCGCTCCAGGCCGCTCTCGGTCTGGATACACCGCCGAGGCGCATCGAGAGCTTCGACGTTTCTCACATTCAGGGCTCGGACACCGTGGCATCGATGGTGGTTTGGGCGAGCGGCCGGATGCAGAAATCGGAATACCGGAAATTCCTCATCCGCGGCGCCACGGGAAACGACGATTTCGCCTCGATGCGCGAGGCCGTCGAGCGCCGCTACCGGCGCGTGGCCGCCGAGGGCCGGCCGATGCCCGATCTAATTCTGATCGATGGCGGGATCGGGCAATTGCACGCCGCGGCTGAGGCGCTGGACGCGCTGGCCGTCCCGGCCCCCCCGCTCGCCAGCATCGCCAAACGGGAGGAGATCATCTACGTCCACGGCCGGGAGAGGGAGCCGATTGCGCTCGACCACCATTCCCCGATCCTTCATCTGATCCAGCAGATTCGCGACGAAACGCACCGATTCGCGGTAACTTTCCATCGCGCGCGGCGCGCACGGCGCACCCTTCGCAGCCGGATCGAGGAGATACCGGGCGTGGGTGCGGCGACGGCGCGCAAACTGCTCGCCCATTTTGGCAGCGTCGCCAATCTGCGGCGGGCCACTATCGAGGAAATCGCCCGAGTGGCGCCGCGCTCGCGGGCAGAGACCCTCTGGCGGCATCTGCACGACGGGGGAGCCTGACCGAACCCTGCGGGGCCGAGGGCAATGCTAGACTGATGGGCAGCCGGCTGGCTGCCCGCCAGAGGCGGGCGACGCGAGAGCTGAGTTTTGTCACGCGGGCCCTGGAACCGGCCGAGAGGAATCGATGCCACAAACGCTTTTCATTTTCGATTTTGGCGCCAACGAAGAGGCTGCCCAGCAAGCCCGTCACCGCTTGGAGGGCTGGCGGCAAGCTTTCCGGCTGGGAGATCGAGTCAAATTTAAGCTCGAGCGCCAAGCCACACCGCCCTCCGCCGGGGCGAGTCCGTCGGCCGGCGAATCAGGCGACGCGAAACGAAGCAAGTCCGGAGGGAAAAAGAAAGCGGCCGGCCCCTCGGCCAAGGAAGGCAAGGAGCCGGCAGGCGAGCGTCTGCGCCTGATGGTGCGTCTGGAGTTTTCCAGCCACGAGAAGCTCTCCTACCAGCGCTGGTTCGACCGTCTGGGAGCCGAACCGCCATTTCAGGACACGGAAAAGCAGGTTTTCAAGCGCGGTCAGGAGGATTTTGACAGGGCTGCGGAAGAGTTCGACTCGCTGCCCTAGTGTGTCGTTCCGGGATGGATCGGCCGGGGAGGCAGTTCCCGTTCTTTCTCGTTTGACTGGTCCTTCTCCCGCTGGTTCGTTTCTTGAGCAGTGGTGCGGGCTGCCGCTTCCGCCCGTTCGTCGTAGCGGCCAAAAATCATCTTTCCCGCGCTGGTCTGGTGAACCGAAGTGACCGCGATGTCTATTGTTTTATTTATCATGCGGCGGGCGCCATCGACAACAACCATCGTGCCATCGTCGAGGTAGGCAACGCCCTGGCCCGGTTCCTTGCCTTCGCGGAGGATGAAAACCCGCATTCCCTCGCCCGGCATGACAACGGGTTTGAGGGCATTGGCCAGCTGATTTACATTGAGGACTTCAATCCCCTGAAGAGACGCGATCTTGTTCAAATTGAAGTCGTTGGTAACGATTTTGGCGTCATAAAGCCGGGCCATCTCAATCAGCTTCAGATCGACATCGGGAACCTCTGGGAAGTCCTGCTCGGCAACTTCGACATCCAAGGCGGGAAGTTCGCGGATGCGTTCGAGCACTTCCAAACCCCGCCTTCCCCGCTGGCGCTTAAGAGGATCGGCCGAATCAGCCACCATTTGCAGCTCGTGCAGCACGAACCGCGGCAGAATGATCGTACCCTCCAGAAAGGAGGCCTCGCAGACGTCCGCGATGCGGCCGTCGATGATGACGCTGGTATCGAGAAGCTTCACCAAGCGCCTGCCGCTGCGCTCGTTGCCGAAGATGCCACCGAAGGCCTGGAGATTCAGCATATCGCCCTTATTGGCGCCCAGCAGTATGCCGATGTACGCCATGACGAGGACCAACCCGATCCCCAAAAACGACTTGGATTCCACAGGGATCGAAGTCCTGTCCACGACCAGGTGAATGAGCAAAGCCGCCAGAATTCCGAGAATGGCCCCCACCGCGGCGCCAATCAGACGCCGCAGACTGACTCGCCGGAGACGAATTTCCGCCAGGATAAAGAAAACGGCAAAAACGAAGCCGAAAATGGCGCCGGTAATCGGGGTGAGCCCAAACGGATGAAAATGCCAACCGGTCAAGACACAGATGAGGGTGAAAACGCCACGGACGAGAAGCAGATCCCAGGAATGCGCCCAGCTCGGCTCTTGCGAACCATTGCCTTTGGACGCCTTAGCTTTGCGGGCTTGCCGAGTCGCAAATCCCTTGCTCTTGACGGAGCCTGCTTGGGCAGGTGCAGAAGTTTTGAGAATATCAGCCAATGATATGAAACCGGAGTATAAGTTTGTTCCGATCTTCCCACGTCTGCGAAATGGCCTCAAATCGAGCTGCCATAGTATAGCATGGAAAGATTACGGAAAATTTATCTTCCTGCCAAATTGCTATTCGGAATCGGGCTCCCGATCCTGGAAGGAGTCGGGAGCGGCCTCCTCAAAGCGGGTGAACTTCTCGAAGAAGACACAGGGAATACGATCGGTCGGGCCGTTACGTTGCTTGGCGATCAACAATTCCGCCTTGCGCCGCTCTTCCTCGGGCAGTTCGGTACGGTAGAAATTGGGGCGGTGGATAAACACAACGACGTCGGCGTCCTGCTCGATCGCGCCCGATTCGCGCAGATCGGCGAGCTGCGGGCGCCGCTCCTCGCGCTCCGGGGCGCGAGTCAGCTGGCTGAGGACGAGCAGTGGAATCTTCAGTTCCTTGGCCAGACCCTTTAGGGATCGCGAGATGGATGAGACTTCCTCGTTGCGGTTGCCGAACCGGCCTCGCCCCGAGACCAACTGGAGATAATCGACGATCAACAGGGAAAGTCCCTTGTCTTTCTTCAGCCGGCGGGCTTTAGCCCCGATTTCGGTCACCGAGGCCGCCCCGGAATCGTCGATCCAGATCGGGGCCTCGGCCAGCTCTCCCAGGGCTGCCGTCATCCGCCGGCCCTCCTCGCGGCCCAGATGCCCGGTCCGGAAACGATGCATATCCAGACGGGCGTGCGAAGCCAATAGGCGCATCAACAGGGCCTCTTTCGACATTTCAAGGCTGAAAATGGCGATCGGCTGGCGCTCCGCCATGGCTACGTTTTCGGCGATGTTCAGCGCCAGGGCGGTTTTCCCCATCGATGGGCGCGCCGCCAGAATCACCAGTTCGGAGGATTGCAGGCCCGAAGTCAGTTGATCGAGCTGACGGTAGCCGGTGGGAAGGCCGGTGATCTGGCGGCCTTCGCTGAGCATCCGTTCGAGCCGCTCGTAACTTTCGCGAACCAGCTCCTTGACTCCGATCAAGCCCACGCGAATGCGGTCATCGGCGAGCTGGAAGATCAGGGTTTCGGCTCGGTCCAGGATCTCATCGGCTCCATCCTCAGCTTCCAAAGCCTGTTGCTGGATGACATCGCTGGTATGGATCAGGCTGCGCAGCAGCGCCTTCTCCTTGATGATGCGCGCGTAATGCTCGACGTGGGCAACTCGCGGAACGCCGTCAATGAGCTGCGCCAGATAGGCGGCGCCGCCGGCGGCTTCCAACTCGCCCGCGCGCTCGAGTTCGTCGGCCAGAGTAACCAGGTCGATCCCCCGTTGGCGCTCGCCGAGCACGATCATGCGGTTAAATACGCGGCGGTGCTGTTCCAGGAAGAAATCGTCGGCGCGGAGTATCTCGACCGCGGCATTGAGCGCATGGTTATCGAGAAGGATCGCGCCAAGGACGCCGCGTTCCGCATTCAGATTGTGCGGCAGGGGCCGTTCAAGTCCGAGGGAAGTAGCCATCAGCTCTTTCGATTTCGCTTAATATTCGCCCAACGGTGCTTCCGGCGCAACGGAATTCTCCCGCGCCAGTGCCGCAGAACGGGGTTGAATATTGCGGCGGCTGAAGTGAGAAAGTCAAAAGCGCCGTTGTGGATATCTACCGCGCTCATCCACAGGGGCTTTCTGTAGACCAGGCGCGGGTAAACCCCATACGGCGCCCTATGGAAAAGCGGTGCGTCGGTGGAAATCTCATGCAGGACCGCCGGGGACAGTTCCCCTCCCCGTGCCTACCGGGCAACAACGATACCAGGTAACAAACGGTCTTGGTCCGCGCTTCTATTCGGCGGGCTCGGCAGATTCAGGGGATGGCGGCTCTCCGCCTTCCCGATTGACGAGCACCTTCACGCTGGTGACCACGTTGTGATGAAGCTTGACGGGAACCTGGAATTCGCCGAGGAGCTTGATCGGTTCGTCCAGAACCACCTTGCGTTTATCGACGGTGATTCCTTGCGCGGCGAGCGCGTCGGCAATATCGGCGGCGGTGACCGAGCCGAACAGCTGGTCGTTCATTCCCACCTTGCGGACCAGGGTAACGGCCGCTGCCGAGATGGCGCCGGCGGCTTCTTCCGCCTGCGAATGCTCCTGGGCTTCGATTTTGGCCAGGCGGGCGCGAATCCGTTCGATCTGTTTCAAGTTGCCAGCCGTGGCGGCCAGGGCCAGTTTGCGCGGCAACAGGTAGTTGCGGGCGTAACCATCGGCGACGTCGACAACCTGGCCGCGGGTGCCGAGCTTTTCGAGATTTTCTTGCAGAATAATTTTCATTGCATTCGTTCCTTGGCGCTCTAGGCGTGTGCGGCGAACGGCAGAAGCGCGATGTTGCGCGCGCGCTTGACGGCCAGCTTCAGCCAGCGCTGGTGGCGCGAGCAAGTACCGGTGATGCGACGGGGAATCACCTTGCCGCGATCGAGGATGAACGTGCGAAGCAGATCGGCGTTTTTGTAGTCGACGTAGTCGATCTTGTCGACACAAAACCGGCAGACCTTCCGCTTGCGGACGTACTGCCGCCGCGGCTTGCGCGGCCGGTCGCCGCCATGACGGCCGGCGGGACCGTGCGAGCCACGCGAGCTATGCGAACTCTGCGATGTACGAGGGGCATCAGGGGTCATGAGAATCTCCTAGTCGGCCTTATCCGGCGGCCGCGGCCGTTTCTCCCGCCGACTTGCGGGCGCGGCGCGCCATGCGGCGCTCGCGGCGGGCGACGAGCTTTCTCTGGCGTTTCAATTCCTCGTCGATGCGAACGGTTATGTACTTGAGGACGGGCTCGGAAACATTCAGCCGCCGCGCGAGTTCCTTGATCATTTCGCCCTGGCGGCTGTGGATCAGGAGAAAGACGAAAAACCCATCGTTGCACTTGGCGATGCGATAGGCCAGCTTGCGCACGCCCCATTTGTCGACTTTTTCGACGCGTCCCTGCTGTTCCTCGACGACCTGCCCGAGCGTCGATACCACCTTGTCGATTTCAGCCTCGGGGGTGTCGGGGCGGCAAATGAAAATCAGTTCGTAGATTCGCTCTTCTGCCATTTTCTCCTCAATCCGCTCCCGGGCCTAACGTCCCGGAGCTGTCTTCGCCGGCGAGCCCGCCGGCCCGGCGGTTGAAGTGGTTCATCGCCGCCGCCGCGCCCTTCTGCAAAATCCATTCGACCGCCTCGGCGGCGCGATCGACCATTTCGGCCGCTCGCTCCAGCTCGCGATCACTCATCGCGCGGAGCACGTATTCGGCCAGGTCCTCGACCGGGCTGGCGGGACCGATGCCGAGGCGAACCCGGATGAATTCATCGCTCCCGATGGCGCCGATCACGGACTTCAAGCCGTTGTGACCGCCGGCCGATCCGCGCTCGCGAATGCGAATCGCGTTCCACCCGAGCGTGGCATCGTCGGTGATCACGATCATCTCCGCCGGGGCCACTTCAAACCGGCCGATCAAGTCGCGCACCGCCAAGCCACTGGCATTCATGAACGTTTGCGGCTTGGCCAGGACGATCTCCCTGCCGGCCAGTTCGCCCATCCCAATCAGCGATTTGCC
The DNA here is from genome assembly GCA_035533975.1 of Patescibacteria group bacterium. Lineage (GTDB taxonomy): Bacteria > Acidobacteriota > Terriglobia > Acidiferrales > UBA7541 > JAKASX01. Next base: position 105,666 of record DATLSU010000038.1, on the reverse strand, counting down.
CTCCGGCCGCCGAACCCGAATGCCCGCCCGCGCGGCCAGGCGGTCGATGGTGAGGAAGCCAAGATTGTGCGGCGTCCAAACATATTCCGGCCCGGGATTTCCCAGGCCCACGATGAGTCGCATGGCTTCCTCGGCCGCACGTTTGCCCGAAGGCCAAAGGGAGGCCTATTCGCCCTTTCCCTTCCCCTTCCCCTCACCCTCTTCCCCTTCCTCGGCTTCCTTCCTGACCTTCTTGATGACCTCGGGCTCGGAGGGAGCGGCGGCTTCGGTGACGGCTGCCGCGACCGCTTCGGCCGCCGGCGCTTCTTCTTCCTTCACGGGTGCCACCACGTGGGCGAGCACGCGCTGCGGTTCGGTGAGCAACCGGATCTTGGCCGGATCGAGGGGCAGATCGGCGGCGCGCAACTGCCGGCCGATAGTGAATTCACTGACGTCGACGCCGATCTCCTCGGGAATATCGCCGGGAAGGCACTCGACCTCGATGTCGCGGGCGACTCGTTCGAAAATTCCACCCTGTACCTTCACGCCCTGCGGTTCGCCGAAGGTGCGGACGGGAACGCGGACGCGGATCCTTACATCCATCGCGACCCGCAGCAGATCCAGATGGAGAAGGTCGCCGCGAACCGGGTCCACCAGCGAGTCCTTCAATATGGCGCGGGCATCTTCGCCACCCTGAATCTTCAATTCGTAGATAACGGTGTGGCCGGCCGTACGCAGAACCTGTTGCCCCTGGCGGGAATCAACGACCAGCGCCACCGGATCCGCCCCAGCGCCGTAAAGTACCGCGGGGATCCGGCCGGCGCGGCGCAGACGCCTGGCCGCGTTCTTGCCGCGCTCGTCACGGCGTGTGGCTTCGATCACCATAAATCTGTTTTCCTTCCTTTCGTCCCGCAGCCGCCTCGGGCGGCTGGACGGATTTTCCGATCCCGCGCTAGAGAAAGAGCGCGCTGATCGAAGTTTCCTCGTGAATCGACCGGATGCCGCGCGCCAGCAGTTCGGCAACGCTCAGCACCTTGATTTTACCGGCCCGGCAAACCTCCGGGCTGACTGGGATCGAGTCGGTCACCACCATTTCCTCGATCGCGGAATGGCACAGGCGTTCGACGGCGGGCCCCGAAAGCACTGCGTGGGTGCAGGCGGCGAAGACGCGCTCGGCTCCCTGTTTGCGAAGCGCGTCAGCCGTCTTCACAAGCGTGCCGGCGGTATCGACGATGTCGTCGACGATCAAAGTGGCGCGGCCCTGCACGTCGCCGATCAGGTGCATCACTTCGGTCTGGTCCATGGCAACGCGGCGCTTGTCGACGATCGCCAGCGGGGCATCGAGTTTCTTCGCGAACCCGCGGGCGCGCTCGACGCCCCCCGCATCGGGCGAAACCACGGTGAGGTTCCCGAATTCTTTCTGCCGGAAATGTTCCACCAGAACCGGCGAAGCGAATAGGTGGTCGACGGGGATGTTGAAATAGCCCTGAATCTGCGGCGCGTGCAGGTCGAGCGTGAGGGCGCGGCTGGCCCCCGCCGTCTCCAGCAAGTCGGCTACCAGCTTGGCCGAGATGGGAACGCGGGGCTTGTCCTTACGATCCTGGCGCGCGTAGGGGTAATAGGGCACGACTGCCGTGATGCGCCTGGCCGAGGCGCGCTTGAACGCGTCGATCAGCAGCAGCAGTTCCATCATATGGAAATCCACCGGCCGCGAGCAGGGCTGCACGACGAAGACGTCGGCGCCGCGCACATTTTCGAGGATTTGGGTGTAGGTTTCGCCGTCGGAAAACGTGCACAACTCGACCCGTCCGGGCGTGTTCCCCAGATAGCTGCAAATCGCTTCGGCGAGCGCCGGGTGCGCGCGTCCGCTAAAAATTTTCAATCTGTCGTCAGCCAAGCGAGATACCTCAGACCCGTTTTCCGAGCGCCAGGCGGCGAAATTCCGCCCGGCTCAAGGTGCGAGTAATGAAGACCTGGTCATCCAGGAACTGCCGCGCGGTTCGGCGCGCCTGCGCTGGGTTTCGGAACAGTCCAAACACCGCCGAACCACTGCCTGCCAGCGCGGCTCCCACAGCCCCCGCCTGAATCAGGCGGCGCTTCACTTGCCGGAGGCGTGGGAAGCGGCTGAAAACGGCCGCCTCGAAATCGTTCAGGAGATCCCCATCCTCCCGGCTCCAGCTTCGGGCGCAGGAAACCCAAATTCTATGGGCGGCGCCGGCCTTTGTCAACTTGCGATCGAGCCACGCATAGGCGTCGCGCGTAGCGATGGCGGCGCCCTGCGGCCGAACAACCAGCACGGCGTTCCGGGGACCGTCTTCGAGCGGATAGACTTCGTCGCACCGGCCCACGCCGAGCGCGCGGCCGCCCACGAGGAAAAACGGCACGTCGGCGCCGAGCCCGGCGGCGATCTCCGCCAAGCGGGCGGGTGCAATCCGCCGGCCCGCCAGTCGCGATCCGGCCAGCAGCGCCGCGGCCGCGTCGCTCGATCCTCCGCCGAGCCCCGCCGCCGCCGGAATGCGCTTCTCCAAACGTACGCGCCAGCCCCCGGCGAGCCGCAGTTCGCGAGTGAGTGTTTCCAAGGCGCGCCAGACCAGGTTGGTTGGGCCGGGATCGAGATCCGCTCCTGTAATTGCCAGATCGATGCCAGGCCGGCGCACACGCTCGATTTCCAGAGTGTCGTGGAGGGAGATCGCTTGGAAGACGGTGCGGAGCTCGTGATAGCCGTCGGGGCGCAGTCCGAGCACACCCAAATGGAGATTGATCTTGGCGAAGGCAGGGATGCGCAGCGTAGCCGTCAAGGAAGGAGTCAGTGCGGCATCACCGCGGCGGCGTGGTTTTTCCGGGCGGAGCGGTTCTTCTCCTCCGAAACCTTGCGCTCGATCTCGCGAACCTGGTCCGGCTCATAGTCGGCCGGGACCACGCGGCGCCACTGCGCGAGCGATTTTTCCCATGTCGCGAGGGCCAGATCGGTCTGGCCGAGCCCCTGATACACATCGCCGAGGTGTCCGAGAATTGTGGGGTCATTCGGGCTGCGGGCGATCGCTTTCAGCAGGAAGTCCCGCGCATCCATCAGGCGGTTCTGCTTGAAGTAGACCCAGCCGAGGCTGTCGAGGTAGGCGCTGTTGCCCGAGTCGATGGCCAGGGCACGCTTGACCAGATCGGAGGCTTGGCCGAGTCGAACCCCCTCCTCGGCCAGCATATAGCCGTAGTAGTTGAGCGCCTCGGCGTCGTCCGGATTCACCGCAAGCACCTTGCGGAACTGCTCCTCCGCCGGTCCGTATTTCTTTTGTCGCTCGTTAATGGCCCCGAGCATGAACCATGCGGCGCTTTGCTGCTCCGGGAGATGCGCCATCGACTCGGCGGTTTGGGCGGCGCGCTGGGCGTCGGCGTAACGGCGGCCGCGCAATTCCACCTGCGCGATGTCGAGGTAGGTCTCCCGGTCGCTGGGCGAGCCGTTGAGCAGGGACCGGAGTTGCTTCACCGCGTCGTCGGTTTGCTCCTTTTCACCGAGGAGCAACGCGTAGGAGATCTTCATCTGACGGTCCTGCGGTTTGGCCTCTATGGCCTGGCGCGCGGTGGCGATGGCGTCGTCGATCTGATTGTTCTCGCGGTAGGTTTCGATCAGCTCCAGCCGCCCGCGCTGCTGCTGATCCGGGCCTAGAGCCATCATTTGCCGGAACGTGCTGATGGCAGCGGCGTAGTCTCCTTGCCGCCGGTAGATGCGCCCCAATTCCTCGTAGAGGATCGCGGAGATGCGCGGGTTCGAAACCGAGCCGGACGATGGCTGCTTCAGATTGGCGATGGCGCCGGTGAGCGCATCGACGGCATCGGAGTATTTGTTCAAGGCCTCGTCGATCAGCGCCTGGTTGTAAATCACCTCGAGGTTGTCCGGGGCGCGCTGCTCGGCCTGGGCGATGCTCGTTTCCGCCAGCTCGTACTTCTTCTGCTGATAGTACATCTCCGCCAGCCGCAGGTAATTCGCCGCGTCGGACGGATCGATATGGGTGAGCTGCTGGTATCGCGGGATGGCTTCGTCGAACTTGCTCTCATCGAAAAGCGTGCTCGCCAAACGACGCAGCGGCCCCGCGTCGCCCGGGTCCAACTGAACCGCCCGGCGATAGGCCTGTTCGGCGTGCGCGTTGTCGTGAACCCGCTTGTAGGCGTCGCCCAGCAGATCGTAGAGAGCGGGATTGTCGGTTTGGGTCGCCGATTTCGAAAGCTGCGCGATCGCCTGATTGGTCTGGCCCTCGTCGAGAAGTATCTGGGCATACTGCTCAATGGCCTGCTGGTTCGCCGGATTCCGGGCGAGCATCTGCTCGAGGACCTTTTGCGCCTTGCCCGGCCGGTTCTCAAAGCGGTAAAGCCGCGCGAGCCACAAACCGGCTTCGTTGTCGCTCGGGTCCAGCTTCAGGATCGTCTCGTACTGCTCGACCGCGAGCGCCAGCGTCTGCTTCTGGTTGGTATTCGCGCCGATCTCGCCAAGCGTGCGCACGTAAATGCGCGCGAGCAGCCGGTGGGCATCGACATTATCGGGATGCTTCTCGATAATGCTCCGGGCGGTGGTGACGGCATCGCGCAGCTGTTCAGATTCCGCGTAGGTGTCCGCCATCCGGAGCTGAATCTGAACCGAATCGGGATCGAGGGCCAGAGCCTTCTTATAGTAATCGATGGCCTTGGCGGCGTATTCCTGGTCGCCGGTGTCCTCGAATTGAACCTGGTTGATGTGACCGAGAACGTAATTCGCGTACGCCTGGGCCTTGCGGTCGACGCTGCCGGGAGCGGCCGAAGCCGCGCCGGAGGGCGATTGCCGGGCAGACGCACTCAACGGAAGCAGGATAAACAGCGCGCAACAGGCAATAGGCCTCACCGACCGCTCCAGTAAATTCCACCTATTATCCTTCGATGCGCCAGGCCAGGTCAAAAGGTTCACCGACCGGCCGTGGTACCAGTGCGTGTTTGCGCGTCGCTTGGCCGCCTCCTGGTTCGCTCTAGTGCCAGAAATGGCGCCGGCCCGTGAATACCATGGCCAATCCCAAGCGGTTGGCCGCGGCAACCACTTCGCCGTCGCGGACCGAGCCGCCGGGCTGAATGACCGCCGTGGCACCGGCCTTGGCAGCCTCCTCGACGCCGTCCGGAAATGGGAAAAAGGCGTCGGAGCCGACGACGGTGCCTGCGAGTGGAAGCTGCGCCTTCATCACCGCAATTTTCACCGAATCGACCCGGCTCATCTGCCCCGCACCGACGCCGGCCGTCTGGGCCGCGTGCGTGAAGACGATAGCGTTCGATTTCACATGCTTTACGATCTTCCAGGCGAAGCGCAGCGCGGCCATCTCTTCGGCCGTTGGCTGGCGCTCACTTGCCACCTTCCACTGGCCCTCGTCTGGAGGAACGCGGTCGGCCTCTTGGAGCAGCCAGCCTCCCGAGATCGCTTTCAGCTCGACCCCCGAAGCGGCTGGAGCGGCCAGTTCCACCAAACGCAGGTTCTTCTTGCGCGAGAGCGCCTCGAGCGCCTCCGGGTGGAAACCGGGCGCGATGACGCATTCGACGAAGAGTTTGGCCACTTCGGACGCGGTGTCGGCCTCGATGGGCCGGTTGAACGCGATCACGCTGCCAAATGCCGAAACCGGATCGCATGCTAGCGCCAGCCGGTATGCCTCGGCCTGCCGGTCGTCTTCGGCGGCGCCGGCGGGATTCGAATGCTTGATAATCACCGCCGCCGGACGTTCGAACTCCAGAGCGAGGTTCCACGCCGCTTCCAGATCGACCAGATTGTTGTAGGAAAGTTCCTTGCCGTGCAGTTTCCGCGCGCCGGCCAGACCGGCAGCCGGGCGGCCGGCGGGAACGTACAGGGCGGCCTTTTGGTGCGGGTTTTCTCCGTAGCGAAGCGTTTCCAGGCGTTCGAGGGCCAGGTGGAAGCGTCCGGGCAACAGCGACCGCTCCCCGAGTGAAAGGCGGGAATCGGCCGCCGAAAGCCGTTCGAGCTCGGTGGCGATCGTGCCGTCGTAACGGGCCGTGGCCGCGAAGGCTTTGCGGGCCAGTTCCAGCCGCGTCGCCAGGCTCAATTCCCTGCCCCGCTCGAGTTCTTCGGCCACGCGGTTGTAATCGAGCGGGTCGGTGACCACGCCAACGAAATGAAAGTTCTTCGCCGCCGAGCGAACCATCGTCGGCCCGCCGATATCGATATTTTCGATCAGCTCGTCGGGACCGGTGTCAGGCTTGGCGGCAACCGCTTCGAAGGGATACAGGTTCACCACGACCAGATCGATCGGGGCGATTTCGTGCTTGGCGGCTTGGGCGCGATCGTCGTTGTTGTCGCGCCGGAACAGGATTCCGCCGTGAACCTTAGGATGGAGCGTTTTGACGCGTCCCGACAGCATCTCCGGCCAGCCGGTCAGTTCGGCCACGTCGCGCACCGGGATGCCCGCCTCGCGCAGCAGCTTTGCCGTTCCTCCAGTCGAAACGATTTCAATCTTCAATGCGGCGAGCCGCTTGGCGAATTCCGCGACCCCGGTTTTGTCGTACACACTTACAAGTGCCCGCTCGACGGCCAAATCACCCTCCTTATTTTCCCGCGAAGAGAAAAGCCCCTCATTTTATTCGTCCCGGCGCCGAAGCGAAAGTTCGGCGAGAGGCCGATCGGAAAATTTAGCGCGGAGGCAGAGTTGTTTATGCGAGCGAACGGCGCGCCAAGGCGGCGGGGGCATGCATTGCCTTGGCCCTGCCGGTGTGTTGAAATAGCAAGGCCATGCCTGCCAACCCCGCTTCCCGCGCCGCACTGCGGCGAACGATCCCATCGGTCGATGAGCTTCTCGGCCGCCCAGCGCTCGATGCCCTGTGCCGGCGCGCCGGGCACGCGCTGGTACTCGAGGCGGCGCGCGAAGTGCTGGCCGCGGTTCGCGCCGAACTCGGCGCGGGCGCCCCGGCGGTTGCCGAGGCTGGCCCCCAGATGAACATTGCCGAAACGCTGGAGCGGCAGATCGGGCAAACAGTCGAGGGATGGCTTGCGCCGTCGCTGCGCCCGGTGATTAACGCCACCGGAGTCGTGCTCCACACGAATCTGGGCCGCGCCCCCATTTCCCGCGCGGTGCTGGGTCGCATGCGGGAAGCGGCGGCCGGCTACTCGAATCTGGAATACGATCTTCGGGCCGGCGAGCGCGGCAAGCGCGACGCGCACACCGCTCGCCTGATCTCGCGCCTGCTGGGCGCCGAAGCGGCTATCGTGGTGAACAACAACGCGGCCGCGGTTTTTCTGGTTCTGCGCGCGCTCGCGAGCGGCGGCGAAGTCGTCATCTCGCGCGGCGAGCTGATCGAGATCGGCGACGGCTTCCGGATTCCGGACATCTTAGCGTCGAGCGGCGCGCGCCTGCGCGAAGTCGGAACGACCAACCGCACGCGCCTCTCCGATTACGAAGACGCGATCGGCCCCGAGACGCGGCTTTTGTTACGCGTTCACCCTTCGAATTTCCGCGTGGCCGGTTTCACAGGGAAACCTTCGCTCGAAGATCTGGTGGCCCTCGGGCGGCGGCGCAATCTGCCCGTCTGCGAGGACTTGGGCTCGGGCTGTCTGGCCGATTTGCGGCCACTCGGAATCGATGAGCCGGTAGCGCGCGCAAGTTTCGAGGCCGGCGTCTCCATCGTCACCTTCAGCGGCGATAAGCTGCTCGGCGGTCCGCAGGCGGGCATCATCGCCGGCGAGAAGGATCTCGTCGCGAGCGTTCGCCGCGATCCGCTCTTCCGCGCCCTGCGCGTCGGCAAGCTCACCATCGCCGCTCTCGAAGCCACGCTCCGCTGCTACCCGCGCGGCGCGCTCGACGATATTCCCGTGCTGCGAATGATTCGCGAGCCCGCCGGCGAAATTCGCCGCCGCGCCGAAGCCTTCATCGTTCGGCTGGCAAATGCGTCCGGCGCGAAACTGGAAATTGTCGGAGGAAATTCCGTTGTAGGCGGCGGATCGACGCCCGGACAGTCGCTTCCCACCTGGCTGGTTTCCGTCGCGGGCCCACGGCATTCGGCCGCCGCCCTGGAAGAGAAATTGCGGCGTCCGGATGGTGAACATGCCGCCGTTGTTACTCGGATCGAAAACGACCGGGTCGTGCTCGATCTCCGCACCGTTTTCCCCGAGCAGGAAGAAGCTCTCGCCGCCGCGCTCGTTGCCGCCCTGCGTTAGAGCCCCGCTATTTATTCAAAAAAACGACATTTGTGGCGGTCAGGAAAAATGAAGAGGCACCCGTAGCATTTTTTAGAGGCGATTGATGACGCTGGCGACGCAGCCGGCGCCGAAGCCGTTGTCGATGTTGACGACCGAAACGTTGGCCGCGCAACTGTTCAGCATGGCCAGCATGGCCGCCACCCCGCCCAAACTCGCTCCGTAGCCGGTGCTGGTCGGAACGGCGATCACCGGCACACCAACGAGGCCAGCAACGACGCTGGCGAGCGCGCCTTCCATTCCCGCGACGCAAACGATCACTCGCGCCTCGGCCAAGCGGTCGCAATGATCGAGCAGCCGATGCAGCCCGGCGACGCCGACGTCGTAGATCGTCTCGACGCGGCTGCCCATGGCATTGGCCGTGACGGCAGCCTCTTCGGCGACGGGGATATCGCTGGTTCCCGCCGAGACGACCAGTATCAATCCCTTGCCGCGAATTTCCCGGTCGCGCCGGATCAAAATCGTGTTGGAGAGCGGATGAAAGCGCGCGGAGCGATCCAGGCGCCGCACGCGCTGGTAGATGGGACGGCTGGCGCGCGTGACCAGAATGTTGTGGGAGGAACCGTTATGCAACATGCTCCGCACGATTTTCGCCACCTGCTCGCAGGTTTTTCCGCGGGCGTAGACGACCTCGGGAAAGCCCTGACGCAAGGAGCGGTGATGATCGATTTTGGCGAAGCCGAGATCCTCGAACGGCAACTGTTTGAGGCGCGCCAAAGCCTGTTCGAGCCCGGTTCGGCCGCGGCGCACGTTTTCGAGCAGTTTCCTGAGGTCCTGTTCGGTCATTGGCGCTTAGGGAATTCCGCAGCCGATTCTACCACCGGAGCCGCGATGGCCAATTCCAAGGGTAGCTGACCGCGATCCGGCCGGCGGCGGACGGGCGCGATCGTCCAGAAAAATTTGTGATATCGGGAGAGAAGCCCATACACTTTCTGGGCATGGAATTGGCCAGGGAATCGGCCATTCCATCCGGCCAGGGCGCGTCCCCTTTTTGTTGCCCGCGAAGCACGGAAAAGAGATCGGCGGAGGGCAAATTCATGACAGCAACCGAAGTGGCCGGCCAGGGCCGGACTCCTCGCGTAGCCTTCCAGGGCGAGCGCGGGGCCTTCAGCGAGGAGGCGGCCATCCGGCTGCTGGGCCAGAACATCGAACTCGTTCCCCGGGCGACATTCGATGCCCTCTTCTCCGCGGTGCGGGAGGGCGCAGCGGATTACGCGCTCGCGCCGATCGAGAATACCCTCGCCGGTTCCGTGGTTATGTCCATGGATCTGCTTCTCGAAAGCCGGCTGCAGATTATCGGAGAAGTCATTCATCCCATCGCGCACTATTTGATCGGTTGTCCCGGCGCGGTTTTCGAGCAGATTCGCAGCGTCGAATCGCATCCGGTGGCGCTGGCCCAATGCGAACGGTTCCTGCGCTCGAATCCGCAGATGACGCGCCGGGCGACGCTGGACACGGCCGGAAGCGTGCATGAAATCATCCAGGCGGGCGATCCCACTCGCGCAGCCATCGCAGGCGAGCGCGCCGCCCGAATCTACGGCGGCTCGATCCTTCGCGAACACGTCGAAGATCACCACGAAAACTTCACCCGGTTTCTGCTGCTCGGGACTTCGGCCGAGCCGGACCCGCGGGCCAATAAGCTTTCGCTCGTCGTTCAACTGGCGCACGCCCCCGGCGCGCTACACCAGACCCTGGGCGTGTTCGCCCGCCGCTCGATCAACCTGCTCAAGATCGAGAGCCGGCCCATCCCCGGCCGTCCCTGGCAATACCGGTTTTATCTCGACTTGCAGGCTTCCCTGCACGACGCCGAAACGGCCGCCGCGATCGAGGAACTGGGCCGCTGCGCCGACCGGGTAAGCGTGCTCGGATGCTACCCGGCGCATGGCACCGCCAACGGCCCTTCCGGCGCGTAGGAGGAGGTCGCTGCCCTGTTGCACCGCTGCCCGCAGGGCCAATATTCGCCCGCATACCCGCGGAAATTGCGCTGCGCGAGCGGCATGGCCGGGCCGGTGGAACGGGGCGGGACGGCAGCGGCCGGTGAGAAAAAAGGCCTAGGGACTTGAGCCTCCTTATGGTGGTACACTGCCCCCCTATTCGGGCAGCCTCCGAGCGTGGTGGCTCGGGCCGCCCGATGCCCGATAACGGCCCCGCATGCGTCGTAGAAGAAAAGGGTTCGAACTGCTTGATCGCTGCCTGGAATTCATCCAGGCATCTCCAAAGAACGGGCTGGTGAGTTCGAAGGATTTTTCACCGCCCGCGGAAATGGAGTTCTCAAAAGAAAGACGGGTCCACATCGTTGACTTTCGAAGGCCGGCAAGGGGCAGCAGCAGGCTTTCCGGCCGAGGAGGAGCGAACATGGCCAGTCGAGTGCGAGCAACCAATACGGAAATGGTGAGTCCGGCGGTAGGGTTGGAAGCCCGGCTCAGGGTCCTGGAACAGAAAGTAGCCTCCCTCGAACCGCGTGTTCCGCAAGACCGGGTGTCATTGATGGTGTTCTCGTGGGAGCTCGATCGAATTTTAGCGGCTTTCGCGATTGCGACAGGCGCGGCCGCCCTCGGCTACCAGACATCCATGTTTTTCATGTTCTGGGGGCTGGCGGGACTGCGGCAGAAAAGAGTGGTTACGGGCAAGCGCGTGCGGGAGGGATTGGTGGCGTTGCTCGCGCCGGGCAATAGCAAACAGCTCCCGATGTCCCGAATGAACTTTTTCGGCGTGGGCGCCAGGATGCTGCGCGGGATGATGCGCGACAAGCACGTCGCTTCCCTTGAGGACCTGATGCGGATCGCGCGGCGGCTGGGGACGCGCATGGTCGCCTGCGAAACCTCTCGTGACGTCATGGGCATCCGCGACGACGAGTTGGTCGAAGGCCTGGAGTTCGGGGCAACGGCGGGTTTCCTCGCCGACGCCCTGCACTCACGCGTCACGTTGTTTATTTAGCCCGAATTTCCGGCCGGAATCGGGCAACTCCTCGCCTCTGCACTGAGGATTCGACCACATGGCCAAGGTGTGTGTTTTTGCCCGCGTACGCGGCGGCATTATAGATGTTGGCGTTGGGAGCGTTCACGGCCGTGACGCCGTTCCACGCTCGCCGCAAGCCTTCCCGCCGGCAACCTGCCGGCCTGTCAATGGATCGAACGGCGCCGGCAAGAATTGACCGGGCGGCGACTTGCTTCGCGCGCCGGATTCGTGTATCGCTAATGCGGACGTTTTGAACGAACTTTCCGGCGTGATGGCCGAAGGAGGCAGGGATGCGAGCGTACGAATTGAGCGACTTCGGGATCGAGCATTTGGCGCTGGCCGAGAGGCCCGATCCGAAGCCGGCACCGGGGCAGGTGGTCGTGCGCGTGCGGGCGATGTCGCTGAACTATCGCGACCGGCTCGTGATCAACGGGCTCTATAGCCGCAAACTGCGCATGCCCCTGGTACCCTGCTCGGACGCCGCCGGCGAAGTCGTTTCCGTCGGCGAAGGCGTGAGCCGCTTCCATCCGGGCAACCGCGTGATGGCAAATTTCATGCCCGGCTGGATCGAGGGCGATATCAACGAGCAGAAGGCGCGAACGGCGCTGGGCGCCGCTGCCGGCGGGGTGCTGGCCGAACAGATCGTGATTGACCAGCAGGGCTTGGTCGAGGTTCCCGAGATGCTGTCGCTCGAAGAGGCGGCAACATTGCCGTGCGCCGCCGTGACGGCCTGGAACGCATTGGTGGTTTCCGGGAAAATGAAGGCCGGCGATACCGTGCTGCTGCTCGGCACCGGCGGCGTGTCGCTTTTCGCGCTTCAGTTCGCGCACATCGCCGGGGCGCTGGCAATCATTACATCGAGCAGCGACGAGAAGCTCGCCCGCGCCCGCGAACTCGGGGCCGCGGTCGGCATCAATTACAACACCACGCCGGACTGGGAAGAACACGTGCGGGAACTGACCGGAGGACGGGGCGTCGATCACGTCGTCGAGGTGGGCGGAGCGCAGACGCTCGCCAAGTCGGTTCGGGCGGCGCGCTTTGGCGGGCACATCGCCCTGGTCGGGAACCTGACCGGGCGCGCCGGAGTGGATATCGTCCCGATTTTCATGAAGTGCCTTCGTTTGAGCGGAATTCTGGTGGGGTCGCGGAAGATGTTCGAGGACATGAACCGCGCGGTCGCGCATTCCGGTCTGCGTCCCGCGGTGGATCGCGTCTTCGGTTTCGAGCAAGCCGCCGAAGCCTTGGCCTACCTGGAAAGCGGCGAGCACTTCGGCAAGATCGTGATTCGCGCCGACTGAGTCCGAAACCCGCTCGAATTGACGCTAAGACAGGTATTGCGCACCATAAGGGAGCCGAGGTCAGCCGCATGTCAAACCCAATGCCACACCTATTCGAACCGTTGAAGATTCGCGATTTTCGCTTCCCCAACCGGATCGCCGTCGCCCCGATGTGCCAGTATTCGTGCACGGACGGGCTGGCGAACGATTGGCACTTCGTCCATTTGGGAACGCGCGCGGTCGGAGGTGCGGGGCTGGTAATTGCCGAAGCGACCGCGGTGACTCCCGAGGGACGCATCAGCCCGATGGATCTGGGGCTGTGGAGCGAGCGGCACGTGGAACCCTTGGCGAGGGCCGTGCGCTTCATCCATGAGCAGGGGAGCTTCGCCGGCATTCAGCTCGCGCACGCCGGACGAAAGGCCAGCACCTACCCGCCCGGGATGGGCATCGGCTACGTGCCGGAGTCAGAGGGAGGCTGGAAGCGGGTGGTCGCGCCGAGCGGCGAGCCATTCACCGAGAAATACGCCGTGCCACAGGCGCTCACGGAAACGGAAATCCGAGAAACGGTCGAAGCTTTTGCCCAGGCTACCTGCCGCGCCTTGGAGGCCGGGTTCGACGTCGTGGAAATTCACGCGGCGCACGGCTACTTGCTTCATGAATTCCTATCGCCGCTCGCGAATCACCGCGAAGACCGCTACGGCGGCTCCTTCGAGAACCGCACCCGCATCCTCCGCGAAGTGGTCGAAGCCATACGGAAGGTGTGGCCGGAACGCTACCCTCTGTTTCTGCGTATCTCGACGATCGATTGGCACCCGGGCGGCTGGAACATCGAGCACTCGGTCGAGCTGGCCCGCCAGATGGCTCCGCTCGGGGTCGATCTGATCGATTGTTCGTCGGGAGGAATCGTTCCCGGCGAGCAGGTCATCCAGATCGCTTCCGGGCCCGGCTATCAAACCGGCTTCGCCGAGAAGGTCCGGCGCGAGGCGGGGATCCTGACAGCGGCGGTCGGCCTGATCACCGAACCGATTCAAGCCGACCACATCGTCCGGAGCGGCCAGGCGGACATGGTGATGCTGGCCCGTGAACTGCTCCGCGATCCCTATTGGCCGCTGCGCGCGGCCAGGCAGCTGGGCCGTGCCGCTCCCTGGCCAAGGCAATATTTGCGGGCGGCTCCGGCCGGTTCACCCTCGCGCACGCCCGTCGATCTCAGCTCGTTCGAACGGTTCGTGGCCGAGAAAGACGCCGTGCCGCCGAGCCGGTAAAGCCGCGGCAAGCACAGCTTCAGCGAGCGATCAGCAGCCGGGCCTGCGGCCTCTGGTCCACGCGAAGCGGAACGCCGTCCTCGTAAGCGATGAATTTCCCCGAAGCGGAAGAAACGCGTTCGCCTGGCGCCAGGATGCCCAGTAAGTTCAAGGGATCGGCGGCTGCCACCGTTACGATTTCGCCCGTAGCGGGTTCCCCGCGCTGGGCGCGGAGCGATTCGACCGCGATGGGCAGGGCGAACTGCTCACCGAGAAAGCCGTCGACGAAGCGGCCGCCGCGCACTTCCCCGCGATCTTCCAGGCGCCGCAGCGTCACCAGAATTTCCCGCCAGGAAGGCATCCCATTTTCGCGCGTCGCGACCTCGCGGAAAACCACGCCGTAGCGCTCGAGCAGCATCCGGCAAGCCGATTCGAGGGCCGTCGAGGATTCCGCGGCGGCCGGCAGATCCAGCAGGGACCAGCGGCCGGTGCTGTGGCGAGGCCGCTGGGCGCGCCCGCTGCCGTGACCGGCGCGGCGCTTGGGGTCGACCAGCGCGCGAAGATTGTCGAAATCGTCGGCGGTGACCCGCCCCGCAGCCACCAGTTCCCACAACGCCGTTTCCACTTCGGTTTTGAGCCGCCGCGTGCCGCGCACGACGTCGGCGAAAAAGGAGGCGCCCCGGCTTCCCAGCCACTCGAGCACTTCCCGAGCCGCGGAACTGAGTCCGCCAAGGTCTTTTCCGGCGCCCGGCGCAAGCGCCAGCCAATCCGCATCCTCCCTCAGGAAAAATGCAATGGGCGTCACGCTGGAAGGCACGACGCGGCGGCCGGGAGCGCCCGGCTCGGCCGCCGACGAACGCGGCGTCAGCCTCCCCCAGCCCACCACGCCGCCCAGGCACAGCCGGTCCAGAATCTTCGGGTCGTAGCCGGCGATGCGGCGGGCGAGGATTTGCGGCTCCCAGGCGTTGGCCGGAGCCTCGAATCCCTGAAGCTGGCGCAGAATCTGGATCGTGCCGTTCTCTCCCGTGAGCTGCGTGCCAGGCGCGACATGCTGCCAGCGCAGCAGCCAGCGCAGAAACTGCGCCGCCGTGACCGGTGCGATTTCGCGCCGGAGGCGCCCCAGCGTTTGCCGGTGAATCCGCGCCAGAAGGTGCCGCTGGCACCACTCGGTCGCGCGACGAACGCCGCCGGTAAAATTCCCGCGGAGGATCGCTCCCTCCGCTTCCAGACGAGCGAGCCCCACATCGACAACCGGAGCGGGCAAGCCGGTCCATTCGGCCAGCTCGGCGGCGCTCACCGGCCCGATATGGCCCAGCCAGCCGATCAGCATTCGCGCGGCCGCTTCTTCGGCCGATGGCACGGCGGCTTCGACGGCGGGCGGCCCGGTTTCGAGCGTGGCGTCCGGGAAAAGCCGGGCGAACGTTTTGGTTCGCTCGGCGGGAACCCACCACGTACGGCCCGCGCCCGCCGCGCGCGAGACGCGCCGGTCCCGGGCGAGCTTTTCGAAATAGGGTGACCACTTTTCGACGCTTTCTCTCCACATCTGTTCGAGTTCCGCGCGAACCACCCCGCTCGCCGCCCGGCGCGACTCGGGAAAGGCAACCAGCGTGACCAACGCGTCATGCAGCTCGTCGGCATCGCGCACGTCCGGCCAGGCCTGCCGCGTCACTTCGGCCACGGCTTCCGGATCGAGACGGCCGATCTCTCCTAGCGCGCCGTCGGGCAATAGGCGCCGCAAGGTGACCGCGCGGGCGCGGCGTTCTTCGAGCGGAGCGTCATCGAGAAACGCGTAGGGATTGGCGTTCAGAATCTCATGGGAAAAGGGCGAAGCCGAGGCGGTGTCCGCGGCCACGGCGCGAATGCGGCCCGCGGCCAGATGGCCCAGTATCCGCTCGAAGCCCTCGAGATCGAGCGCTTCGGTCAGCACGTCATTCATCGTTTCCCGAACCAGGGGATGGTCGGGAATCGGAATGTCGCCGGGAAGGTTTTCCGGGCAAGCCAGGGCCCCGGGGAAAACGGCGGCGAGCAGATCTTCGGCGCGCATGCGCTGAATGTGGAACGGCACCTTCCGGCCTCCCAGGAATCGGGGCAGGGCCAGCGAGCGAGCGGCGCTCCATCGCCAGCGCGAGGTAAAAAGCGGAGTCGGCAAGGCCGCTTGTTCCAGAAGATGCCGCGCGGTGGCGACGGAAAGGAAGCGGAATACGTCCGCCAGGGGAAAACTGTGTTGCTCGCCCAGGGAGATGACGATGCCGTTATCCGTGGCGGCGGCCTGCAGCTCGAAGTTGAACGAGCGGCAAAAGCGCTTGCGCAGTGCCAGACCCCAGGCCTTGTTGATGCGGGAACCGAGCGGAGCGTGGATCACCAGCTGCATGGCGCCGCTTTCGTCGAAGAATCGCTCGGCGATAAACGTCCGGCTATCGGGCACGGCGCCGAGCGCGGCCTGGCCGCTGGCGACGTATTCGACAGCCTGTTCGGCGCCGGACTGGTCGAGCCCGCACTCGCCGCGCAGCCAATCTTGCGCTTGCCCGGCCGCCAGGGGCGGCGCGGGATACGCGTTCGGCCCGATCCGGCGGGCAATTTCGCCCCGCAAGCCGGCCACCTGATCGGAAAGTTCAGGTGTTCGCCCCGGCGCTTCACCGCGCCAGAAGGGGACGTTGGGCGGAGCCTCGCCGGCATCTGCGACCAGCAGACGCCCCTTCTCGACGCGCTCGATCCGCCAGGAGCGGTTGCCCAGCAGGAATACGTCGCCGCGCATGCTTTCCACGGCGAAATCCTCGTCGACGGCGCCGATCGTCGCGCCTTCCGGCTGCAGGATGACGGGGTAGAGGGCGGTTTCGGGAATCGCGCCCGCGTTGGTAACGGCCAGGAGCCGCGCGCCCCGGCGCGCGCGCAAGCGGCCGTTCACCCGGTCGCGATGCAGGCGCGCGCCATGGCGGCCGCGCCGCGTCGCGATTCCCTCCGAGAGCATCTCGACGATCTCGTCGAAATCGGCGCGCGAAAGCTCGCGATAGGGATCGGCGCGCCGCACCAGCGCGAACAGTTCCTCCTCGCTCCACTCCTCGGCAGCACAAGCCGCCACGATTTGCTGGGCCAGCACGTCGAGCGGGGCCCGGGTGACCTCGATGGCGTCGAGTTCCCCTCCCCGGATCGCGCGGACCAGCGCGGCGCATTCCAGCAGGTCGTCGCGCGTCATCGCCAGCAGGCGCCCCTTCGGCACCGCCCCGCGCCAGTGGCCCGAGCGCCCGACGCGTTGCAGCGTGACCGCGATCGAGCGCGGCGAGCCGATCTGGCAGACCAGGTCGACAGAGCCAATATCGATGCCCAACTCGAGCGAAGCCGTCGCGACCAGCGCTTTGAGTTCGCCGGCCTTCAGGCGGCGTTCGGCTTCATGGCGAATTTTGCGCGACAAGCTGCCGTGATGCGCCGCAACGACCTCCTGGCCCATCCGTTCGGCCAGGTGGAAGGCGACACGCTCGGCCAAGCGTCGCGTGTTCACGAAAACCAAAGTCGAGCGCTGCTGCCCGGCAAGTTCCGCGATCCGGTCGTAGGTCTCGTCCCAAATCTGGTTCGTGGCGATCGGGCCGAGTTCGCTGCGCGGAACTTCCACGCCCAGGTCGATCGTGCGCCGCCGCCCGATCTCCACGATGACCGGCTCGAGCCGGGAGGCCCCGGCGAGGAACCGGCCCAAACGTTCGATCGGTTTTTGCGTGGCGGAAAGACCGATGCGCGGAATGGGGCGGCCGGCGAGCGCTTCGAGGCGTTCGAGCGATAGAGCCAGGTGCGCGCCGCGCTTGTCGTCGGCAACCGCGTGGATCTCGTCGATGATGACGGTTTCCACCGTGCGAAGCATTTGCCGGCTTCGTTCCGCGGTCAGCAGGATGTAGAGCGATTCCGGCGTCGTCACCAGGATGTGCGGCGGGCGCTCGATCATCCTGCGGCGTTCCTGCGCCAGCGTGTCGCCAGTCCGCACGGCGCTGCGAACCGGCGCGGCTAGCAGTCCGCGGCCCAGGGCCAGGGCCTGGATTTCCCCGAGCGGCGCTTGCAGGTTTTTGTCGATGTCGGTCGATAACGCCCGGAGCGGGGAAACGTAGAGGACTTCGGTGCGGTCGCCGAGCTCGCCGGTAACGGCTTTGCGGATCAGCCGGTCGATCGCGGCGAGAAAGGCGGCCAGCGTTTTCCCCGAGCCCGTGGGCGCCGAAATCAATACGGTCCGGCCGGCAACGATGTGCGGCCAGCCTTCCAGTTGCGGCTCGGTGGGAGAGCCAAAACGGCCGAAAAACCACTCGCTCACCACGGGGTGCGCCCACGGCAGGCTGGTAGCAGGCGGCGCGGTGTCGTCCAAGCTCATCTTCGTACGATTATCGCACCCGGCCAGCCGCCGCGCGGGCGCCGGCTCGCAGGGGCGTCCTCGAAGCGGGATTCTCCCCGATCAGCTTTGGCCGGTACGGGCGGTCGCACCGCGCGCTTTCTGCATTCGTTCCCTGGTTGCCGCGACCGAACCGGGCGCGCGGCGCTCGCGCCAGTGCTCATAGCGCACGGAAAGCTTTTCGAGGTTTTCCCAGACGTGGGGGTCCTTGAACTGCGCGCGGACCTCGTCGGCGAGGGGTCTCAGCCGGTCCCAAACGATCCAGAATTCGGCGTTGGATTCGAAGAACACCTCTTCTTCGATCATTCCCCGTCTCACCAGACCGGCCACCATTTCCCAGTAGGTCGTTACCATGCGGACGCTGGTTTCTTCCTCCGGCGCCAGCGAGGCGCGCTCGGCGAGCGTTTGCGGATAGAAGTTCCGCATGTACCACTCCCGCGCCTGTCGAAGCCGCGCTTCGCGCCGCAATTCGTAAAGCTTCAGCATCAGATCGACCTGTTCGTGGCTCACCTGTCCCATAATCCCTCCTTGCCTTCCCAGTCGGACCGTCACGGCCGGCGAGTGAGCTTCCCCGCCGGGTTCGGCATGGAATAGAATAGTCGCCAAAGAGGAACTCGTCGAGATGCCGGCCGGAAGGGCTACGATGGCGGCGTTCCGGCACGTCGTCGAAGGGATGCCAATGATGCGTAGAAGGCGATTTATCCGGACGCTGGCTGCGGCGCCGCTTTTGGCCTGGGCCGGAGGCTCTCTTGCGGAGACCGCGCTCGGCTCAACGGGAAGCTTGCCGCAGAACGGGATACCGGGACCAAATTCCTCGCCGTTTCCCGAGCCCGGACGTCCGGGCCAAGGCCAATGGCCGGGCAACAACCCGGAATTTCCGCCGATGCACATCGACCGGCACGCCATTCTGGTCGAGAACCAAAAGCATATCCAGAAGGACGTCGCCCGCCTCTACGACCTGGCCGACAAGCTTCGCAAGAAGGTCGCCAAGACCAATTCGAGCGAGGTGCTTTCCCTCGACATGATCCGTACCGCCGACGAAATCCAAAAACTCGCCAGGCAGATCGTCAATCTGGCAAAGGGATAATCCCTGGCCGGCGGGGCGCGTGATCGGCAGCCGTTTCGCGCGGGGCATCGCGGCGCGCCGTCATGGGGAATGCCCGCCTCGTTTCTAGCGCGGTGCTGTAGAATGGAGGGGTTTGTCAGCGCGCCTGTAGCTCAGCTGGATAGAGCGCTGGTCTCCGGAACCAGAGGTCGGGCGTTCGAATCGCCCCAGGCGCACCATTCTTACTGCTTGCATTTCAAGCGGCTCGCCCGGCTCGCTCGCCTGCCTGGCTCTGCTGTATACACAAAGCCGGTCGTTCAATCGGTGCGCAACGAACTCAGTCCATAGGGGCAAACAAACATGGGGCATGATTTCGAGTATCGATTCCGCACTCCGGAGAAGCCGCCCGAGGCGCTCGGCGGCAAGCCTCCGGTCTATCGGCGGGTCGTCGAGAATGGCGTTCTCATGGAGTTCGATGTTCCGGTCCGCATGCGCGACGGCGTCAAAATCTACGTTGACCTGTTCCGCCCGGCCGACGAGCGCCCCGTTCCGCCCCTGATTGCCTGGGGCCCTTACGGCAAGCACAATCCCACCAGCTATGCGAAGCAGTTTCCCAACTGCCTGGTGGATGCCTCGAAGCTATCCCGATATTGCAACTTTGAGGCGCCCGATCCGATGTATTGGGTGCCGCAGGGTTACGCCGTTGTCAACGTCGACCCGCGGGGCACGTGGTATTCGGAAGGCGTTGCCACTTTCGTCTCGCCCGAGGAGCGACAGGATGAGTACGACCTGATCGAATGGGCCGGGACGCAATCCTGGAGCAGCGGCAAGGTGGGAATGAGCGGCGTTTCCTATCTCTGCTTTGCGCAATACGGCGCCGCCTCGGTCCATCCGCCGCACCTGGCCGCCATCAATCCCTGGGAAGGTTGGAGCGATTTTTACCGCGAGGTGGCCCGTCACGGAGGCATTCCGGAAACTGAATTCTGGGGCTACCTGCCGAGCCGCTGGGGTTTCGGCACCACGCAAATCGAGGACATGCGCCTGGAGACCAAAGAGCATCCGCTGTTCGATGCCTTTTGGGAATCGAAGAACCCGGACCTGGCGAAAATCAAGGTGCCCGCCTATGTGGTGGCAAGCTGGTCGGACCAGGGCCTGCACACCCGCGGCACGATCGAGGCCTTCAAAAAAATCTCTTCGCCCGAGAAATGGCTGGAAATCCATGGCCGCAAGAAGTGGTCCTATTTCTATCAGGAGGAGAGCCTGCGCAGGCAGCAGGCCTTCTTCGATCACTTCCTGAAGGGACTGCCGACCGAAGTCGGCGAGTGGCCCCGAGTGCGGTATGAGGTCAGGGAGAAGTTCTACGTCGGCGGAATGCAGGCCGGCACGGATTGGCCGCTGCCCGGCACGCAATATACCAAAATGTACATCAATCCCGGCGGCGGAACGCTCGAGCGCGGCCCCGCCACGACCGAATCGTCCGTGCGCTACTCGGCGGTGGACGGAAGTGGGGATGCTGGTCGCGCGCAGTTTGATTTCAAGTTCGACCAGCGCTCTGACCTGGTCGGCCATATGAAGCTCAAGCTATGGGCATCGGCTGAAGATTCCGACGACATGGACATTTTCGTGGCCGTCCAGAAACTCGATGCGTCCGGCCGGATCGTACCCTTCGTTGTCATGAACCTTTTCGACGATGGACCGGTGGCATTGGGCTGGTTGCGCGCCTCCCATCGCGAACTCGATCCCCAGCAGTCCACCGAATACCAGCCCGTGCTGCGGCATCGCCGCGAAATGAAGCTGAAAAAGGGCGACATCGTTCCGCTGGAAATTGAAATCTGGCCCTCGGGCACCCGCTTTGAAGCGGGCGAGACTTTAAGGCTCGTCATCCAGGGAACCGACATCTATACCTATCCCAAGGGGAGCGTCCAGGATCTGCATCAGGACACCGTGAATCGCGGATATCACATGATTCACGGCGGTGGAAAGTACGATTCCCACCTGCTCGTGCCGGTCATCCGCGACTGACCGAGCCGAAGAAGCATCGGTGCATGGACGAAGGGCCCCGGGCGATAGCCGGCTCTAAGTGGCGCTCGTCATTGTGGTGCGGGGCTGGCCTATGGCGATGAAAACCTGGATCTTCGTAGCCGCCTTCTTGCTTGCCTCGTGCGCTTTGGCGCAACAGACTTCCCGGCAATTGCGCGGCAACTGGACGGCCACGGCGGGCTCGGAGGTCTTTCGCGGCACCTGGACGGCCGAAACCACATCGCGGAGTCCCCATAGAGCCGATGGTACCTGGACCTTGCTCGCCGGCGACGGCGAGCTCCTCGCCGAAGGTTCTTGGTCGGCGCGGAAAAGCGCCCGCGCCTGGCAAGGTACCTGGAGTGCTCGCGCCGGCAGTGGCCGGCCGCTTTCCGGCTCTTGGAGCACTTCGATCTCCGATCCGAACGTCAGGACGTTTGCCGCGATGCTCGAAGCCACGATGAAAAAGCAGATTGCGGGTGCCTGGCAAGCCGGCGGCTCGGGCGGCAACTGGTGGCTTGAAGGCTCTCAGCGGCGCCATAACCAGTAAAGCTGAATCCGGCGTCCCGCATACGCCACTCAGCAATTGCACTTGACGGAGAAGGCTCGCTCCCGCCCCACCAGCGATTCCCCCTTGGCCCTGTGGGCGGCCCGGTGCGCAGCAACCATCTCAATACCGCGTTTCCGGTACAGTTCCTCGACTTCCTGCTCCCACGCGCGGCTGCCATCTTTCGACCACTGCATCGGTAGCGTCTTCATCTCCCAATGAGCCGGATCGAACTCCGGCGCCAGCTTTAGCGCGGCTCGCAGAATTTCGCGCTGCTGCGCCGCTTCATGGGGCTTGCCCGCCGGGCAGCCGAGCGGAAAATCCAAGAAACACGCGCGTGGCGGTTTGACTGCTTCGCTGGCTTCCCACAATACGGTCATGCTCAAAGTGGGTAGCCCGCGCGCTTCCAGTGCTCTTGCGATCAGTCCGACGGACTGATGGCAGGCTGGTCAAAATGGAAATAGGAAAACGAGGTCAACGCCCTGCGCGTCGTAAATTTGCTTGATGGCCGGGATCGTCCCTTCCACCAAGGCTGTGAATTGCATGGTCGAGCCGACCATCGAAACGGCCGTGTGCGCCAGGCGCCCGATGGTTTTCTCCGACTCGAGTTCTTTCATTCGGTCCAGCGGCACCGCGACGTTCGGGTCTTCGAGAGCCCACTTGCGCACGACGGTCTGGTGAGAAATCACGAGTTTCGAAAGTGGCGCATCGCGGTGCAACAGGCGGAACGAAATATCCTCGGTTTCACCGAGCGGCGGGTCTTCGGGCAACTGCGCTCCGCAGCTGACGAACAACCCGATCGTGGATTCCGAGATGGGCTTGCGGAGCGCGGTTAGTTTGGGAGGATCAAAAACCGCCCGAGGAGGCTGACTGCTGCCAGTTGCCTCGGCCATGAACTTCGAGTAGCTGTAGGGCATTTTCCCTCCTGGAAAACCGGGTATTTCCAAACGGGAATTTCCATTTTGGCATCCCGATGAACGGCAGTATACACTCACCGGCTCGTTCGCGGGCCCTGCTATGCACTCCGGAACCGGGCATGCCATCTGGCGGCCAGGTTCGAGCTTTCGAAATGTTGCGAGGCGGCACGTTGCCCCCTGCCTAGGCCCTCCCTCGAACATCCCACCATCCCGCTAGCAGGCTGCTGAAAAAGCCGCAAAGCCGTCATTCCGAGGGCGGTTTTTGCCCGAGGAATCCGCTTTTCCCTGGAATTAAGCGAAAAGAGGATTTTTCGCTTCGCTCGGAATGACAATCAGGACCGTTTTTCAGCATCCTGCTAGAGGGGAGCCTTACACTAGGCCTCCCTCGGCTACTTTCCTAACGCCTTCTCAACTTTGCCGACCGTCTTTTGCGTTTTTCCAGCCGCCTGTTCGACTCTCCCTTCCGCTTCCAAGCCGCGATCCTTCGTCAGTCGCCCTACCCTCGCTTTCCCCTTGCCCTTTAATTCGTGAAACTTGCCTTTAACCTGATCTTTGGCGCTTCGTTTCATCACGGTTGCTCCTTTGTTGCGACTGGCTCGCCCGCGTTTCTGCACGACCGTCCTTGCCGTTGCCTTCTTGGCTGGCCGGTCGTGGCAGCCTCCCGCATCCGTACCTTCCTTCACATGTGTTCATGCTTCCGCCGAGCGCTACCTGCGCCAGCGGTAATACCCCCAGCCACCACCCCCAAACAAGAGCACCAGCACAAGAACGATCAACAGGAGTTCCATGTGTCACCTCATTCTTGAAAGTTAAAGAAACTGCAACTCGCCCAAGCATGACGCGGGAGATTCTCGCCCGACTGCTATCCCACATCACCGCCCGTAGACGTAGTCCTGACCAGCGGCTTGGCGTCTCTCACGTAGTCGGCGCCACCCTCTCCGCTTGTCGAGATATCTTCCGCTCCGGTTCGCTCCAGGATATCCCTGGCCCGCTTCGTCCACTCCGCGTTGTCGGAATGCACCGAAAGCAGAATTCCGCCTTCCTTGACCCGAACCTCGTACCGCTTGGCTTCGTGCTCGGGGATCCCCATGCCTATCAGGCCGCCCGCGATTCCGCCCACTGCACCGCCGACGCCCATCCCCGCCAGTGCGGCCATCAGAGGACCGGCAGCGATAAAGACACCCAGCCCCGGTATCGCCAGAGCGCCAATTCCCACTAGCCACCCCAGCGTGCCGCCCACGATCGCGCCGGTTCCTGCGCCTGCCGCAACACCCTCCGGAGCCTTGGTGCCTTTCTCGCGGGCGAAGCTCTTGGTGCCTGCTTTTTCCGGGAAGAGCACGGAAATATCCGTATTCCGGAATCCCGACGCCTTCAAGATATCGACAGCGGCTTCGACCTTGGGGTAATCGAGGTAAATACCCAACACTGCTGTTCTTGCTACTGACATGTTTTATTCTCCTTCTTCGTTTCGCCGGACGCCCGCTTCGAGGGAAAAGGGGCCACGGGCGACCGCTGCCTCTCACTGCCAAATCCTCACCGTATTCCACTTTTACGCCCGCCTGGGTTCCGTGTCAGTTCAATTTGGCACACGTACCTCTCGTGATTCGGTGTCGGTTCGCTGCTGACCATGCACTTTGCTCACAATTGCTCATCCAGCCTGCGAGGGGAAACCACCGAGCATATTCGGAGGGAACAACCTTGCGTTCAGCATGGTAGCTGGATTGTGGGAGAGCGCGCCGAGGAGACTGCTATTAGTAACGACTCGCGGGGAACACACAGCGCTTCTGCGAGCGAAACAATCTCCCACAGAATTTCTCGGGAGGCACGTGAACGGCGATTGGGGAGATATCGAGGTCGAGGATGTCGCCAAGAAGGAGTCAGCTCTCGCCTACGACCTATGCATCCTCGGCAGCGCCGCCTCGATTGCAGGCGAAGGACAGAGGCTTGGCCATCGGCTATGGGATCGCCGGAAGACGCCAAATCTGGAAGGTCCCAGTGAGGGTCCACACCTGAGAAGGCGCGCTTGCCGGACGCCACTGAAACTAAATGGCTTATGGCATTGAATCATTTTCTCCGGAACCGGAGGTCGGGCGTTCGAATCGCCCCAGGCGCACCATTATTACTTCTGCGTTCTCGAGCCGTTCGCCCGGCTTGGCCCCGCACCACTGCCCCTCCCCAAACAGGCAAGTTGCTATAAAAGCGTAGTGGTTTCGTGCAGGCGATCTGCAGGCGTGACCTTCCGGAGTGAGCCGCGTTTCTCTTGTTTCCGAGTGCGCGGACGTTTAAAGCGAAACCAAGAACAGCACAACGACGAACACCACGAGGCCGAGAATCGTTCGGGCGAAAACGCGATGCACGATTCGCCTGCTACGGATTCTTTGCTCGCGCTCTTGTACTTGCGCGTTCCCGTGCTCGACCTCGGATACGAATTGTCGAAGAGCCTCGACGTTAGTGTCCAAATTAACCTCCGCAAGATCCGAGTGGCTCATGGTTAGCCGGATTGAAACAGGGACGAGGGAAAAAGGAACACATCACAATTAGTGGCAACCGCGCTGGATAACAGGGCCCAGCCAGGCCTTTCCCAACCCATCTTCATGAGTGTCTCCGCCTTACTGCAGACGAGGAGCAGGTATTTCCTCGACGGCCAAAATCATTTTCTTGCGGATATTCCTGTCTCGTTGACCAATGCGGATGTGCACCGCAGTATCTGATTCACCCGTAATCGTGCAGTGCAATTCCGACTGCAACTTGTGGTTCCGTGGCGTGGCAATGCGCAAGAGCACTGGCGTGTCGTACCAATATGAGTAAGCGACTGGCAATCCGTCTGGAGCCGTTCTGTTTTGGACTAAATGCGACATTGAAGGCCTCCCTAACTTCTTCAAGCTGCCACAGTCTAGGCTTGTTCTAGCGCTCATGTCTGTTCATTTTGGAACACGATCCACCACGCTAATATGCGACCTTACCGTCACAGCATGGCCAGAGTCTCCGTCAGCTGCCTTGTGTCACCTTTGTAACGTTGGATGTAGTCTTGCGTTGCCGCGCCGGTCGTCGGTTTTGGGTTTTGCGGCTGCGCATTGAAGCGCCGTCGGAAGTGACGCGGGAACCTTGGAAATCGACTCTGAGGGAGGCGTTGAAGGAGAGCTGAAAGGGCTGATTTTGTGTCTCACCCCTGGGGGACTGACCTCCGGAGCGCCTTCATCGCGTTCGCACCCGCATGAATATTGATGATAGCGGCGGTCCGAAGATTCGAAATTACGGCTCAAAATGGAAATCCGAGCTTAACTCAACATGCAAGCACCGCCCCAGCCGCAACCCTGGAGAATCGATCTATGCACCGGCCTCGAGCGGGAGTTTTGAATGAGAGTTTTCGAAGATCCTACCGGTGCGGCTGCGGCGGGGAGATGAGTTTGACCGTGACCCGAAAACGCTTGTAGTTCGTCCACCAGACGGCCATCCGGATGTGAACATCGCCGGATCGGAAATGCAAGACATCGTCGGCGTGCGTGTAGGTGGGAAACCAGTAGTGGCCCTCGATGTTTTCGCGGTACGTCTCGAAGCGCGGAAATAGATTTTGATATTTGCCCTTGACGATGTCCGGCACGGCCTTGCCGTCGGTTTTCACGATTTCCAGGTCCCGGACATCCACCCAGATGCGTCCTTGAAAGTACCGCTGATGCTTCTCGATTTTCTTCGGCGCCACATCGAAGACATAGGTATGGAGTTCGTCCACTCTTTGCCGGCCGACGTACGTGATGTTGTACTTTGGCACCTCTTCGGTGGTGAGGACGAATGGCTGAATATTCCTGAGGCCATCCAGGTCCTGTTCGGAGAGCGATACGCGCGTCAGCGTCGGGACAGGAGCATAGGTGATTTTTTCGTAGCGCTCTCCCGACGGCGTGAAGGTGATGTCGCTCGTCATGCGATATTCGCCATCGGGCTGCCCTTCGTCGTCGATCGTCTGCACAACGAACGTTTGCTCGTACGTGAAGTTATCGCGTTCCAACCTGAACTCGGCCTCGTGCGCCGCAAATTCCCGAATGATCTGGTCTACCGGGACGGAGAGCGGCTCGTGGGAGATGGGGGACGAACTGTGGACCACGTCTTGAGTCCTCGGCGCGGGCCGAGGTGGAGGAGCGGGCTGAGGAGGAGGCGCCGGCGCGGGAGGTGGCAGACGGTCCGCGGGAGGGTTGGGAGGCAGCGATAGCGGTCCCTGCGGCTCCTGCGCCGCTAGCGGCGAAGAGAATGCCAGCCCTGCCAGCAGCAAGAGCGACACCACGCCAACTCGCCTTCTCGTGTTCTTGCGATCCTTGCCATTCGCTCGGCCCATTTTTCTCGTGCCTCCCACCCTGTTCTGCCGGTGAGAATCTTTCTTATCAACCAAGGTTGCTTTCGTCCGTCAACTCCGTTTTGCCCTTTCGAGTCACAGCGGACGGTATCTGGGCTGTGCGAGCAAACGAGTGCAATAGAAGTGTAATGGTTTTTAGTCCAGAACGAGGCGAAACGGATTGGAACGAATCAAAACGCAGATTGCGTAACCCGTGGGCCGCGCATATATAAGCGGCGCGCTGCCGCGCTTTGCCCGGCTCGGAACCGGCTGCGCCCGCCCGCATCTGGCGAGGTGCTGAACTACGGGGCGCGCACGGCGAGAAGGCGCTTGGGGCCTTTGCCGACCTTCACGCGAGCGACTTCGCGCCGGGTGCGCGTGTCGATGATCGAGCAATCATCGCTGCCGCTATTGCTCACCGCGGCGTAGCGGCCCTCTGGCGTGAAGGCAATCCAGTTCGGGCATTTTCCGGTGTGAATCTCCGGGGAAATCTTTTTGGTCGCCACGTCGTAAACGTAGACTCCGCTATCGGCCAGGCTCGTTACCCAAAGCTCGCTGCCGCCTGGCGAAAGCTCGATCCCGTGGGTCGGCGTGTTCGGCTCGAGGACGCAGGCCGACGGGGGCGCCGGCGGAAGGTCCACGCGCGCAATGACCCTGCGTTCCGGAATGCTCGCGATGACGAAGCCGTGCAGGCCCGAAAGAGCGCTGTAGAGCGTCCGGCCGTCTTTCGAAACCGCGTAGGGCCGCGGAACGCCGCCCACCGGAAATTTTTCGGCGTAATCCATCTTTTTCAAGTCAATCGAATCGATCTGATGGTCGCCCATGGAGGAAACGAATATCCGGTCGTTACTGCCGGCATCGTAGCTATTGTGGGGAACGCGGACGGGCAGAACCTTGACCACTTTCTTCAATCCCATATCGACGATATCCACGCTGTTGCCGTTGCGGATCGGCACGGCCACGTAATGCCCGTCGGGCGTGGAGGCGCACTGGTTGGGTCTGCCGGTCAGCGGGATCGCGCCGGTTACTTTGTCGGTGGAGGTGTCGATGATCTTGAGTTTGTCTTCGGATTCGATCGTGGTGAATACTTGGCGGCCGTCGGCGGGAGCGCACACGCCATGCACGGCCCGTCCAACGTGGATGTCGCCAATCACTTCACGGGTCGCCAGATCGATCACTGTGATGTCGTCACCCTGGCTATTGGTGATGTAGATTTTGACTGATCCACGAGGAGCGGCAAGTCCGCTGCTCGCGCTTGTCAGGAAAATGATGGCGGCCGCCAACCAGGATGTCTTCATGCGCCGGACAATCCTCCGCGATGAGCCTACCGCGTTACCCGGACGAAATCATTTCCGGGCCAAATCGCTTGCCGGCTCCCTGCTTGTTAGCCCAAAACCATAGCACGGGAATGCTGCCCGTTTACAGCAATATCCGATGAAGGACCGCGTTGCTGGCTAGCAATTATGCCCTGTCCGGCTCGCGTATGGGGAAATGGCGGATATCCTGACGGAAAATTCCCTGCTACGGATTTCCAAAAACCTGGCGTGGCCAGGGCACGCGGGCGATAGGCTCGTGGTAAAAGAAAAAAATTACGCCGCCGCGGCGCGCTTCACCGCGCGATTTCCGGCCCCACGCTTACGTCCCTTCCGCCACAACCTTCAAGAGTTGTTCGCCCAAGCCCTGTACGCCCAAGCGCATGGAATTTCCGGGACGCAGAAAAACGGGAGGTTTTCTGCCCATCCCCACTCCGGGAGGCGTCCCGGTGCAAATTACGTCGCCGGGCTGCAGGCTCATGAACCTGCTGAGATAACTCACCAAATAAGCGACGCCGAAAATCATTGTGCGCGTCGAGCCTTCCTGGCAGCGGCGTCCATCGACATCGAGCCAAAGGCCGAGGTTTTGTGGATCCGGGATTTCTTCCGCGGTCACCAGCCACGGCCCGATGGGCCCGAACGTGTCGGCGCTCTTCCCCTTGACCCACTGTCCGGTGCCCTCGATTTGAAATTCGCGTTCGGAAACATCGTTGACCACGCAATAGCCGGCCACGTGAGAGAGCGCCTCGCTCTCGGTGACATATTTCGCCCGTTTGCCGATCACCACGGCGAGCTCGACCTCCCAATCCGTCTTCTTGGAGCCGCGTGGAATCACCACATCATCATTCGGCCCGCAGATCGAGGAAGTCGCTTTCATGAAAACGATGGGCTCGCGCGGCACGGCCATGCCCGCTTCGGCGGCATGATCGGAGTAGTTCAGGCCGATGCCGATGAACTTCCCCACCTTGCCGACGCACGGGCCGATGCGAAACGGCTCTTCGACAAGCGGCAGTTTCGCGACATCCGTTTTCCGCAATCGCTCGATCCCGGCCGGAAGCAGCGCTTCACCCGCAACATCCGGCACGACGGCCGACAAGTCTCGAACCGTCCCATCGGGCGCCAACACGCCCGGCTTCTCCTGTCCAACAGCCCCGTAACGCAGCAGCTTCATTCCGCCTCCATAATCACGGCATTGACCCGTCGTCAATCCTATGAGTTCGTCCAGTTGCAAACCCCGGCTCAGTTTACATCCTTTTGGCCGCCGCCTTCCTCGCTCCGGAGCGGAAATCCGAAAAAGGAAGCGGCGAACCTTTCAGCAAATGAGCCCTTCGAATTGGTGTTGAGCTTGCTTCGGACACCGCCCGGAGCCATTGCCGATTTGGCCCGGCTGCTGGAAGGTTCCCACGCCGAATTCCTCTACACTCACCCCGTGGAAGAAGGGCAGCAGGGTAAATCGTAGATGCCATCCACGCCGCGTCCGGACCGCCGCCGGATCCCCCTTCTTCCCCAAATACAGGCGGCCGAACGAGGGGGGTTTATTGGACGCTCAGCGTCACCGTAGTGGGAGCCGACAGACTTCCACTCGTACCCGTGACGGTCAGCGTGAAGGTGCCGGTCTGCGGGTGTCCGCCGGCGGTGATCGTCAGATTCGAAGTGCCCGAGCCGGTGACCGACGACGGGCTAAAGCTGGCGCTGGTTCCGTGCGGCAAGCCGGTAACGCTCAGCGTCACCGTACCGTTGAATCCGCCGGATGAAGTGACGGTGATCGTGGTGGAAGCGCTGGATTTTGCGCTGAGGCTCAGGCTCGATGAACTGGTACTCAGCGAAAAACCACCTGACGACGTACCGTTAACCACGAGCGTGACGTAAGCCGTACTGCTCAGGCCGCCGCCCGTGCCGGTGATTTGCAGTGGGTAGGATCCGGCCACGGTGGTGCTGTCGGCCGACACGCTGAATGTGGAATTGCCCGAGCCGCCGGTCACCGAGCCCGGAGTGAAGCTGTACGACGTGCCGCTGGGCAGTCCGGTGACGCCCAAAGTAACGTCGTTGCTGAAGCCGCCGACCGACGCGACGGAAACCGTGTAATTGGCGCCCGTGCCGCTGCCCGCCGTCACCGTTTGCGAACTGGGAGTAGCCAAAACAGAAAAACCGGGCGCGACGGTCCCGCCGCATGCCGGGAACTTGAAACTCAGGATGTAAGTGCCCCAGTTCGTATAGCTGCCCGTGCTCTTCAGGTATTCGTTCGCATACCAGAACGTACAGTCGTCAACCGGGTCGATGCTCATGCTCGAATAGTCGCCCCAACGGTTGACCGATGTTTGCGCGCCGGCGCCAATGTTCAGCAACTGCTCCCCTTCGAGGGAGCCGGTGGGATCGATGGGGGTCCGTCCCGTGTAGCCGATGCCGGGGAAAATAGATGGGCTGGACGCGCTGAAGCCAACGCCGAGATCGCCGTACTGATCCTGGGCAATGCTTCCCATCCAGCGGTAGACGCCGTCGCTCGGCCCGAAGGTGCCTTGTTGAGCGACGCCCCAGCCGCCGCCGCTGCTCGGCGAGGTCGGCTCGGTGAGCTGATACCAGCGTACGCCGGTTTGGGTGCTGGCGGAGCTATCTTGCACCGACTGGTTCACCACCATGTACTGATTCGTGCCGTCATTCCGGTACGAAAGCCGGTACATCAGCCGGTCGCCCAGCGAGTCGAGTTGATTCGTGGTATTCAATTGCGGCACGCAGGACCCTCCGCCGCAAGCTTCGTAGAAAGTCTGGACGGGAATATTGGCCACGTTATAGACGGCGGCGGTGCCGTTCGTGAAATTCGGCGCGAAGGAGAAAAGATTCAGCGTGTTGCTTCCGCTGAACTGCATGTAATACTCGGCCGTCGCGGGCGGCGCCGGCCACGTTGTGCCATTTGAGGATATTGGACTGCCTTGCAGGTCCGCCGGCAGAATGCTGTAAACGCTCGTTCCGTTGTAGGCGCAAACCCAGTTGAGCGAGGAAGGCGGCGTTGCCACTTGGCTCAAGGGGAATCCGCACATCACGGCGCCGGTAAAGCTCGAGCCACGCGAGAAGATGTTCGCCGAAAAATAGACGCCGGCGTAGCTGCTGCCGCCAACGCCGGTCCACGACGAGGGATTGCCCGACGCCCCGTTCGCCCAGATGGCCAGCTTGGGATAGTCAGGCAGGTTCGAGCCGAACGGAAGGTCGTAGGCGTAGTAGCTGCCGGTGGGATCGCTGGTTGCTGAGATGGCGAGGCAATATTCGTTGCTCGAGAAGCTGGAGTTGTAGGCGAGCTGGGAGATGATCCATTTCTGGTCGATCGCATCGTAAAGAACGATCGGATCGCCACCGTCGATCGACGCGCACGCGTCGCCGCTCGCCAGGTTGCCACCCAAAGCCGCCTGGAAAATGGAATGGATGGGCGCCGGCCCGAGCAGGGTATTGCCGCTCTTGTCGTACACCTCCCAATCCACGTTCACCGTCTCGACAACGTCGTTGGGGCCGACCGACATATTCGTATCGGGCGGGACGTACCCTACCGAACCCATGCCCTGGAAATGCGCGACGGGCGCGCCAATCTGAGTGCTCCCTTCCGAGGATTGCAGCACCGGATCCGTCCAGCCCGTCGATCCCCCTCCACCGGATCCGCCTCCTCCATGTCCAGGATGGGAGGCCTTGCGCAGCGGGAAGACGCGATAGGGCGCGTTTGGCACCACGTGATGAGTGGCGAGATACGCGCGCATCGGCGGCGTTTTGCCCATCCGATGCGCCGTCAGAAGCTCCACCTTCGGCGGTTGCTGCGCTCCAAGTGGAAGCACCGCCCAGGCTAGGCAGGCTGCGAGGCCAAGAAGTTTCGCGTGGGAACGGATCACCGGGTCACCTTTCGATTTCGAGATTGGCATAGCATTTGCGAATTCCGCAGAACGGGCACATCCCGGACGGAAAATTTCGTTTTAGCGGGAATCTCCATTATGTATGGACGCTGCCCGATAAGGTACTCTTTGACGCGGCCGGACGCAACGGCTGGCAAAACTCCCGTCACCCGGTGTTTCAAAACACCAAGTACCCTATCGCCTCCGTACCCGCCAACGTCAGGCAGGCCTATCCTAGAACTCCCAGTACCACAATGAATGCATGACCCTTGCCCC
Organism: Patescibacteria group bacterium; assembly: GCA_035533975.1. Taxonomy (GTDB): domain Bacteria; phylum Acidobacteriota; class Terriglobia; order Acidiferrales; family UBA7541; genus JAKASX01. The sequence continues at coordinate 73,332 of DATLSU010000038.1, read as the reverse complement.
GCAGTGCCGAACGGCGTTGTGTAGATCGGCCCGAAGGATGACATCATGATGTTGGAGTGAGTCAGCCCACCCCTTTCCTCAGCCGCGCGCCGATATCCGCTTCGGGAAAAGCCTTGCCGCGCACGATGCCGGCCCAGTCGCAGACGCCCGCGAATACGAGAGGTTCCGTCTTTTGATTCCCCGTTTCTGCCGCCTTGCGTGCGGATAGCATGTGCAACGCCGATGCCCGCGTCAACTGTTTATCAACATACCGAAGCAAACCACAACTGCCGGGGATCCAGTCGCATCCTGCACGGTTTGTTCGTCGATCGCTTCGCCGGTCGCCGGCCCTGTTATCGAAGCGAAAATACTTACGAACAGTAGGCCTCGGCAAGCAATTGAGGTGCGCTCGGAGGCACGCCGGGTGTATAAGGGTGCCAGCCGGGAGTTCCAAATGGAAATCCCGGCCAATAGAACCGCACGCTCGCAGCCATCTTCTTCGGTTTTTCTACAGGAATCGGGATGGAATGGATTAAAAAATGGAAACATCAAAGGGCATAAAGGGGGCCCTCGAAATGAAACTAGTCCTGGTTGGACTTGCCGTTATTTGTCTTGCCGGTTGTTCGCAGCAGCCAAACATGCATTCCAATGACGCTCTCAAAACCAAAGTCGCCAATCTTGAAAAACAGGTCAACGAGTCCGAACCGGGGGTTGGCGAGATCATGGGCGTGATTCAGATGCACCATACAAAGCTATACTATGCGGGAACCAATGCGAATTGGACCCTGGCGAAATACGAGTTGAGTGAAATTCAAGAGAACCTCAACGAGGTCATGGATCTCTATCCCAAGAAATTCAAACAAGTGCGCGTGCCTTTGCCGGAGCTCATCCCCTCCATGACGAAAGCCAGCATGGACCAGGTGCAGGAAGCCATCCAGCAGAAGAACGAGAAATCGTTCGTGAAGGCCTACAAAGACTTGTCCACATCCTGCTCGAATTGCCACGCGGCCGCGAACAATCCCTTCATCAATATCCAAGTCCCCGCCAAGGGAATGTACACTGACCAGCAATTCAAACCCTGACGAGGGGATTCTCCGCCGGCAGCGGTCCGGAATAAATAATAAATATCCTGCGTTCCCGATCCCGGCGTCCGCCCGTTTTCACCGGACGGGCGCCTCGCCCCGGGCGCGCTGGCCTGATTTCCTCGATTTCAGACCGTGCCCACCCCTGTACCGATTCACCATGCCCCGTCTTCCTCATCTTCTCCTTTTCGCGCGCTGCGGTATCATTCGCTGATTCGCGAGGTGTCCGCAATGCGCAAGAGCATCCTGGTGGTCGTGGCTGTCATCTGCTGCCTGGCGCTGGCCGGCTGCGGATGGCTCGGCGGGCCCCAGTGCAGCCGGAGCGCGGACGCGCTGGTCTGCGGCGAGGCGCGTTTCGAGTTTCTCGCTCCCACGCTGGTCCGCATGGAATATTCCGCATCCCGCCGTTTCGTCGATGCGCCCACCGCCGTCGTCACCGGCCGCCGGTGGCCGGCGACGAAATTCACTTTCGTCCAGAGGAGCGGCTGGCTCACCGCAACCACGAAAAATCTCACCCTCCGCTACCATCTCGATTCCGGCCGCTTCAGCGCGCATAATATGCAAATTGCATGGCAGGAAGACGGAGAGAACCGCGCCTGGGTTCCCGGCCAGGCCGATCCGCTGAACCTGGGCGGAATATCCGGTTCGCTCGACGGCGCCGCGCAAAACCATTTCCCCCCTCCTTCGGACGGTGTACTGAGCCGCAGCGGCTATTTCCTGCTCGACGACAGCCGCACGCCGGTCTGGGATTCCCAAACCGCATGGATCGCGCCGCGGCCCGATCCCAACGGCCAGGACTGGTATTTCCTCGAATACGGCCGCGATTACCGCAAAGCCCTCGCCGACTGCGCCCGCCTCATCGGTCCGGTCCCCATGCCGCCGCGCTATGCGCTCGGCACCATGATCACCGATCTCAACTACGAATTCCTGCCGTCGAGCGATCTGGTCCGAAACTATTCCTATTCCGACAGGGATGTCGAAAAGCTGGTCACCCGTTTCCGCGCCGCGCGAATCCCGCTCGACGTGCTCGTTCTCGATTTCGCCTGGCACAAATACGGCTGGCAGGGAGGATACGACTGGAGTCCCGTTTTTCCGCATCCTGATCGATTCCTTCAATGGGCGCACGCCCATGGACTCAAGATCGCCCTGAACGACCACCCCGGCTATGCCGGCGAAACCGGCACCGTTTTATCGAATGACGATAGCCACGCCGCCGAAATCCGGCGCCTGCTTTCGCTGCCCGCTTCCGGTCCCATCCGCTGGAATCTCGCCGACAAGCGCCAGGCGGAAGCCTTCATGAGGGTCCTGCATTTCCCGCTGATGAACGAAGGCGTGGATTTCTGGTGGGTCGACGGCGGCTCCGGCGCCGCCGATATGCCCGGTCTCAATCCGCGGATGTGGACCAACCGCGTCTACTACGATTTCTCCCAGCAGCACACCGGCAAACGAGCCTTCATCATGAGCCGCTACGGCGGCTGGGGCAGCGGCCGCTATTCCGCTTTTTTCACCGGCGACACGAACTCCGAATGGGACGTTCTCGCCGTCGAAATCGGCTACACCGCGCGCGGCGGCAACGTTCTCGAGCCCTATATCACCCACGATATCGGCGGCTACCATGGCAAAGATATCCCCTTCGACCTCTATGCCCGCTGGGTTGAATTCGGCGCCTTCAGCCCGCTCGTCCGCGTCCACAGCGCTTTCGAAAATCCCCGCGACGGCAATTTGCGCATGCCGTGGACCTACGGCCGGCCGGGAATCGCCCTGGTCCGGAAATATTTCGCGCTCCGCTATCGACTTCTGCCTTACATCTACACCTTCGCCCGCGCCGCCTACGACGATGCCCTGCCCCTGGTCCGCCCGCTCTACCTCGAATATCCCGCCGATCCCCGCTCTTACGCCTATCCGAACGAATACTTCTTCGGCAACGAAATGCTCGTCGCGCCAATCTCCGATCCCTCCGGCGAGGAGGAAATCTATCTCCCGCCGGGCGCCTGGACGGATTTTTCTTCCGGCCAGACCTATCCCGGCGGCTCGCTGCTCAGCGTTCACGCCCCCCTCGATATGCTGCCGATTTTCGTCAAGAGCGGCTCGATCGTTCCGCTGGCCCCCGATATGGCCTATTCGAATCAGAAACCGCTCGATCGTCTCACGCTGGCCGTCTACGGTCCCGATTCGGCCAGATTCCGCCTCTACGAAGACGACGGCAACTCGCTCGGCTACCGCTCGGACCAGTTTGCCTGGACCCCGATTTCGTTCCAGCCCTCGGGCCCGGGCCGATGGCAGATCGATATCGGTCCCACCGCTGGAAGTTTCCAAAACCAGGTAACCGGCCGCGCCTACAGCATCGAGCTTCACGGCCTGCCGGAGCCGACCGTCGTCAACGTCGATGGCCGCCAGATTTTCCGCCAAGCCGCCAGCGCGCCCGGCTGGTCCTGGGACAAGAGCACGTCCGTCGCGACGATCCGGCTGGGTTCGCGCTCGATTCGCGCTCCGATTCGCATCGCCATCTCGACGGCTCCCTGATTGCCGCGTCTGCACGCGCACAATGGCATGGGCTCTGCCGTCCATCCATCCCATCCATGCGCAAAGGCCGTGGTACAATCCGCCGCGCGTGGCCTCTTTCGCGGCTGGCCTGTAATCGGCGGCGGGCTGCAAGCCAAGGAAAGGGTCCGCGCCCAAATTTCTCGTGGCTCGGCAGCTACAGGTCCCAACCTTGAAGGAGCCCCAACCCAAATCATGAGCGTTGCCGGTTCATCCCAACATTCCCACTCCCGCGGCGCCGTCGATTCCCCTCCCTATCGCTTCTTGCTGTTCGCCGTTCTGGCCGCGTTCGTCGTGCGGATTCTGGTCGTTGCGTTCACCTATTCCGGCTTTCTCGATCCACAGCGCGGGCATTGGCTGTTCGCTTTCGAGGAGGGAAAAGTCGCACAGTCGATCCTTATGGGCCACGGGTTCGGCAATCCCCTCTACGGCCCCCATACGGGCCCAACCGCCTGGCTCCCGCCCGTCATGCCGTATCTTCTGGCCGGCATCTTCGCGCTGTTCGGAATGTTCACAAAGGCCGCGGCGCTAGCCACGCTCGGCCTGGAAAGCCTTCTCTCGGCTCTCACCTGTATCCCGATTTTCTTTATGGCCCGCAAGAGCTTCGGAATGCGGACCGCGCAATGGGCGGTGTGGGTTTGGGCGTTTTTCCCCTATGCGATCTATTTTTCGGCCGGTCTCATCTGGAATACGGCCCTTTCCACTTTCCTGCTCACCTGCATTTTGTGGATGGCGCTTTGCCTGCAAGATTCGCCGCGTGTGCGGACATGGGTGGGGTTCGGGCTGCTTTGCGGCATCGCCACGCTCACCGATCCCGTGGTGCTGAGCGTCGTTCCGCTGCTGGGCGCATGGGCCTGCTACCGGCTGTACAAGAAAGGCCGGCGGTGGTTGCGTCCGGCAACCGCGTCGGCGACCGTTTTGTGCGCGGTGATGGCGCCGTGGCTGATCCGCAATTACATAGTCTTCGGCAAGTTCGTATTCCTGAAAGACAATTTTGGGTCGGAGCTGTGCGTCGGAAACGTTGGGAATGCCCTTCACTGGTGGAATGGAGATGTGCATCCGTCGGGCAGCGCCCGGGAGCTCGGGGAATTCGATCGCCTAGGCGAGATGGCCTACATGGCCGCGAAGTGGGCGCAGGCGCGGAACTATATCGAGAGCCATCCGGGAATTTTCCTGTGGCGGTCGGTGCGGCGGGCCATTTTCATCTGGACCGGATATTGGAGCTTTAACAAGAAATATCTCGAGCAGGAGCCGCTCGACCCGGCCAATATCCCTTTATGTTTGGGGACAACGATCCTGGCGCTGATCGGACTGCGAAAGATGCTCGCCAGGGATGCCGGCAAGATCGTGCCTTACGCCATCCTGCTGCTGTTTTACCCCCTCGCGTACTACATCACCGAGCCGGACTTGCAGTACCGCCATCCGCTCGATCCCGAACTCGTGATCCTGGTTTGCTGCGCGATCGTTTCTTGGCGAGCGGCTTCGCGGGAAACCGTTGAGGAACAACCCGCGCCAGAGCGCGCAGTGGCAGCCCGAAGTGCCCGCCAGAATTCTTTTTGCCATCGCTTTCTTGGGGCCCTCGTTTTTTCTTCGAAACCACCCGGTTTTGTGGCGCCCGGGAGAATGGAATCCGGCTCACACGCGCCGCCAACGGGACAGTTTGGCCGGCAGCGTGTGGCGCCTCATCCCGCCGGCCTTGCCGGCTCGATAGGCTAAAACAGCGTGTGCCAGATCGTATCCACCAGCGTGTGCACCAGACACGACGACGTCATCGACTTCGTATTCGCCCACGCCATCCCGTAAAACAGGCCGGCAATCGACGCCAGCAGCACGTATTTCCAGTTCGGAAACCCGTGAACGATGTGCGATAGCCCGAACAGTCCCGACGCCACCAGCCATCCGGCCCTCTCGCTCCGGAAACTCTTCGACAGCATATTCTGGAGCAACCCGCGAAACAGGAACTCCTCCGGCCAGGCCGTGAAAAGCAGGATTCCCAGCGCCGATACCGGCAACCCTTTTAGTTTGGCCATCGACGGCGCCCAGCGGATGAAGTGCATCCATTCGCCCAGCGGAATCGCGATCGCGGCGAAAACGGCGAAATTCACGATCACCGCGGCCGTGAATCCACGGCCCCAGGCGATCGTGTAGCCCACCCCGTCCAGTTCCCGCAAGTAGAGAAAACCGACGATGCCCGCGTTCAGCCCCAGCAGGATTTCCAGCGTGTGCGTCGCCGCGGCGGGATAGGGAAAGAGCGCGCGTCCCCATGCGAATTCGATCGGCGCCCACAAAACGGCCAGCGCCAGGTAATCCTGCCACCTGCCCGGCGGCCGGCCCCGCGCCGCAATTCCCAGCAGCGCCGGCGCTTCGATGTAGGCGAGACCTCCGGCCAGGCGCGCCCACGTCAAGTTTCCCGTCCCCGCCAGGTATCCGAAGTAAAGCAGGCCCAGCGCCAGCGGAAACAGCAACAGCCTGGCCGGCCCCAGCAGTTGCTTCAGTTTTTTCCGGAAGCCGCGCGCGGCGTTAAAAATCTCGCCGGCCAGCAGGATTGCCAACACCAAAGCCGCCAGCGCGAATTCCGCGCCGCCCTGCCCCATCCGCGCGCCTAGCAGCGCGATCGCCAGCGCCAGCGCCGCCCACAGAGCCATCGCCCAGGGAATCGGAATCGACCGGCTCGCGCTCATTCGTGGTTCGCTTCCCCCTTCATTTTCTCCGCCGTTTTCATTGTGTCACGCGCGAATGAAAAAAACGCACCCGCTCGGGGCGGGAAAACCGCCGTGCGCGCCGCGGCGCTCCCGTCGTAAGATGGTGAAAGCGACCCTGAGGGGATCTTTCGGCGAAGTGCAACCCACCGGCAAGCAACGGCTGACCCATATCGACTGGATGAGAGGTCTTGCCTGCCTGCTGATGTTCCAGACGCATTGCTATGATTCCTGGCTCGCTCCGGCGGCGCGAAAGGGGAATTTCTTCGGATGGTCGCAACTCATCGGAACCCTGCCCGCACCGCTCTTCCTGTTTCTGGCCGGAGTCTCCGTCGCGCTGGTCGTCGACCGCAAGCTGAGCCGCGGCGTCCCTCCCGGCCGCGTTGCCCTGCAAATCATGCGGCACGGAGCGGAAATTCTGGCTCTCGGCCTGCTGTTTCGCGTTCAGGAATGGGCGCTCGGGCAGCCGAAGTCGCCGTGGACCGATCTGCTGCGCGTCGACATCCTGAACGAAATCGGCGTCTCGATCATCCTGCTCGGCATGGTGTACGCCGTCGCAAAAACGTTGGGAAAGACGGCGCTGGTCGCGGCCGCTTCGGCGGCGGTGGTCAGCCTGCTGACGCCGCTCGTGTGGACAACCTGGCAGCCGCGCTGGCTTCCCTGGTATCTGGAATCCTACATCAACGGCGTGCACATCTACGCCAAACCGCAGCCGTGGCTTTTCCCCATCTTTCCCTGGGCGGCTTTCGCCTTTGCCGGCCTGACGTTCGGCATAATCCTGATCACCGCCGCGGCGCGCGAACATCCCGGCCAGGCTCACCTGGCTTTCGGAGCGGCCGGGGCGGGCTTGTTCGGGCTGGCACTCTGGATGAACTGGCTGCCGGTGCGACTCTATCCCGTCTACGACTTCTGGCATACGAGCCCGAACTTTTTTCTCGCCCGGGTTGGCGTGCTGCTGATGATCGTTTCGCTCAGCTACGCGTGGTGCCGCTCGACGGCGAAATGGGCCGCCCGGCTCTCTTTCGCGGGGCCCGTTGCCGGTTTCAGCCCACTCGTGCAACTGGGCACCACTTCCCTAATCGTTTACTGGGTTCACATCGAGTTCGTTTACGGCCGTCTTTCGATTCTTCCCAAGCACGGATCGAGCATCGCAGCCGCTTCAGCGGGGCTCGGCTCGATTTTCATGGCGATGGTGTTGCTGTCTCTGGTGCGAACGCGCTGGAAGGGGCGCGGCGTTCAGGTTCGGCAATGGCTGCGCCAAATCGCCCGCCAGCCGTTTCCAGCCGGTGACGAAGCCGGCGCGGCCGGCGCCTGGCGATGGCATAAAGAGTGATTAGTTGCCGGGAACGGAACCGTTTGAGGAGGCTCGATCGGATGCTTTCGCGGGCGCCGAAGCGGCTGGACTCGATGGAGGCTTGGGCGGCAGCTTGAAGACGAGTTCGCCCGGTTTGACCAGTCCCATGCGCTCGCGCGCTACGCGCTCGATTGCCGACGGGTCCGATTTCAACTGCTGCGCTTGCTTGGCGAACCCCTGATTTTCCCGGTTCAACTGCTCCGTCTTCCGCTGCACCTGCCGCACCTGGAGTCTGAGCCGGTAACTGGCGATGAAGCCGTGCGGACCGAAGATTCCATCGAGCACCAGCGCGGCGAGGATCAAAGCGGCGGCGGTGTAAAGAATCCGCTCGAACCGCTTCGGTTTCGGGTGAAGGTCCGACCGGGTATTCACCGTTCACACTCCTTTGCCAGAGCTTCGCGCACTGAATCGTACAACAAAATATCGAGCTACACCGGCTAGAATTCCGCGCCTGCGCGCCGCGGCAGTTTCTTGAGCTGCCCGTCGAGCCCGCCGCGCCCGCCAGCCATCTCCACCACCAGCAGGCAGGCAAGGATTCCGTCGCCTTCGGGAACGCCCGAGGCCGCCCCGAGACCCCAGCCGCGACTCTCGATCCGGTAGTCGTAGATGAGCCCCAAAATATCGCCCTGGGGAACGAACCGGCCTTGGCCGTCGAGAATGCCGAAGCGCCGGCCGTCGCCGCCGCTTGCCAGTCCCAGGGCCGCGCCGTTCTTCCGCACAACCTCCGCCAAGCGGTCCAGATTCGCCGGCTCCGGGTCCGGTGCCCGGCCATCGAACAGAACATCCCGATCCTCGCTTAGGATATGGACCCGAACGTCTGCGGCAACAAGCAGGCGATCCAGCCAGCCGGCGCCCGCGCCATGCATGGCGTCATAGGCCACAGCGATCCCCGCGCGGCGAATCCCGTCCCAGCGAACCAGTTCGGAAAGTTTTTCAAGATAGGCGGGCGACGGGTCGATTGTCTCCAATTCGGGCGTCTCGAATTCCGAGCGTTCCGCTTCGCCCGAATCCCATTCCCCTGCGGCCAGTTCCGCGGCCAGCCGTTCAATTTCACCCGTCCGCTGCCGGCCGGCGGGGGCGCCATCGGCGTCAAAAAATCTCAGCCCGTTGTATTCGGCGGGATCCTGGCCGGCGCTGATGTAGATGCCACCTCCTAGTTTCCGCCGGACAATTTCGAATGAAACCGCCGGGGCGGGTGTGGCCCGGTCGGCGAGCAGCGCGTGAACGCCTTCCGATTCGAGCACGCCCGCGGCAGCCCGAGCGAACTCGGGGGATAAAAAGCGGGTATCGTGGGCAACCAGCAGTTTCGGAGTTTTCCGTTTTGCGCGCACCGCGCGGGCAATCGCCGCCGCCCCCGCGCGCACGAGCCCAAACGTGAAATCGTCGCCGATGACTCCGCGCCAGCCGGCCGCGCCAAATGGGATGCCCGCTTGCGAGACTTGCGACACTCGCGACACTCGCGACACTCTCGACATTGCTTGGTATTGTATAGCCGTGTCCTCGCGCCAGCGGCCATTCCTCCCAGGCCGGCGCGCAAAGAAGTAACGTCTGCGCTCAGCAAACTCTCTCGGAAAGGAGTGCAAGGCGATGACCGGCAAGCTGGTGGTTTTGGTGACCTGCGCGAATGCCGCAGAAGCCGGCCGGATTGCCCGGACGCTGGTTGGCGAGCGCCTGGCTGCCTGCGTCAATATCCAGAGGAGTCCGGTCCTGTCGATTTACCGTTGGAAGGGGAACGTGGAGCGGGCGCGGGAAACGCTATTGCTCGTCAAGACTTCGGCGCGATTGTACCGAAAACTGGAACGGCGCATCCGCCAGCTCCACAGCTACCAGACGCCGGAAATCGTCGCCTTGCCCATCGCTCACGGCTCGCGCGCCTACCTCGGATGGCTCGACGAATCCCTGGCGCCAAAAGCTCGAAACCGCCGGAAAAAGAAAGAATAGCCCGCGCTGGCGGCCCGAGCGCGGTTCCCCGAGGGTCCTGCCGGCAACGTCTCAATCGCGGGGGAAGCCTTTCACGGCCGCGGGCTCGTGCGGCGATGACTCGGCGCGGTCCGATTCTGACAATACGGACCGCCCCGTATCCGTAAAGGCATCGGGGCGGTTCAGCGTCGGCGCGGACGGCATGGAAATGGGCTCGCCATTTTCGCCGTCGCGAACAACCCGGCGAAGGGACTCGGCCAGCGCGTTCGCCCGGCGTGACGGCCGCTGCGCGACGTGCGGGCGGGGCTGGCGCCAGTTCACTCGCGGCTGGAAATGCGCCGGATTGATGCGGTCCCGATACCGCACGGCAATATTCATGAGGGAGTCGAGCAAGGCATCGGAAAGCAGATGAGGCTGCAGGCCGAGATCGCTCAAGCGGGAATGCTTGGCATTGTAATAGTGCCGTTCGGCTTCGACTCGCGGATCGGGCAGGTGGTCGATCGAGACCTTCAGGCCGAGTTTCTCCCCTTCCGACTGCACCATCCGCGCCAGATCGAGAACCGAGAACTGTTCGGTGAATTGATTGAAAACCCGGAACTCGCCCGGAGCGGCCGGATGCGTACAGGCCAGCTCGATACAGCGCACGGTATCGCGAATATCCAGAAAGCCTCTCGTCTGCCCGCCCTCGCCGTAGACGGTGAGCGGATAACCGACGGCGGCTTGCGCGCAGAAGCGGTTGAGCACGGTGCCGAAAACCTGATCGTAATCGAAGCGGTTGATGAGAGCCTCGTCGAGGGCGACTTCGTCGGTGACGGTTCCGTAGACGATGCCTTGATTGAGGTCGGTGGCGCGCATCCCCCACGTTTTGCACGTGAAAGCGATGTTATGGCTGTCGTGGACCTTGGATAGATGGTAGAAGGAGCCGGGCTGTTTGGGATACGGAAGCAGGTCGCGGCGGCCGTTGTGCTCGATGGTAATGTAGCCCTCTTCGATGTCGATATTCGGGGTGCCGTACTCGCCCATCGTACCCAGTTTGACCAGGTGGCAATAGGGGCACACCTCGTGCAGGGCAAAGAGAAGGTTCAACGTTCCCACCACGTTGTTGACCTGGGTGAACACGGCGTGCTCGAGGTCAATCATCGAATACGGCGCCGAGCGCTGTTCCGCGAAATGGACCACGGCGTCGGGCTGCCACGCCTTCAGAGTGGAGCAAAGGAAATCGTAGTTCGTCACGTCGCCAATGAAGACGTCGACCGACCGACCGGCAGCCTTGTGCCAAGCCGCGACCCGCTCGGAAAGCGGCCGGATCGGCGTCAGCGTTTCCACTTCCAGCTCGCTGTCCCATTCCCGGCGAACCAGATTATCGACGATGCCGACGGAATGATTCCTTGCAGACAGGTAAAGCGCTGTGGCCCAGCCGCAGTACCCATCACCACCCAGCACTAGAATGCGCATCCAACCTCCCGGGATTCCGGCCCGCCGCCGGAGTAAGGATATTAGCAGATTTCCGTATTTTCTTGACGCACGCCGGGAAGCGCCGGATTCCGGGGTCGGCTTTCGGGCATAGCGGTCAAGGCAGTGGTCGAGGCCGGTGTGATGCCCACCAGAGCGACCCCGACGCAGATGATTCCAATGCCGATCCACCTCTCCAAACTCACCGTTTCCCCTAGCAGGGCACTACCCATGAGCGCGACAATCGCGAAATTGATGGAAGAGGCAGGCGTTACAAAGCTGTAATCTGCCCAACTGAGCACCAGCAAGCTGACCACGGTAAAGAGAATGCGCACGAAGGTTCCGAGAACGAGCCATCCGTTGTTCAGCATCCGCCATCCGTAGACCAGAAACGCCGCCGGGGTATAGGCGGAGAGCGCTCCCATGCGCTCCATGCCGGCCCGGAACAGGATATTGCTCGATGGGCCGAGTAGAGCCATCAGTAGGAGGAAAACGATCGTTTTCGAGCGAAGCCGGCGGCGGCGTTCGCGGCTGAGCGGGCTTTCTTCCGCCTTCCCTTTCCACATTCTGGAAATTGTACGTGCCTGTCAACTATAAATCCAGACCGGCATGCGGACACCACCGGCCAAGTATTGCTATCCTGAAGCGGGCGGGCCGCTCATGCCATTTGCGGCGAGCAGGGGGACAGATGGTTCACCGGTTGGTCGTGGACGCGTTGCTCGGGCTGGCGGCGATTCCGTTTGTCTATTACCTGCTGGTCTTGTACAGCTCCTACCGTTTCTTCGATCGCCGGCCGGGCGGCGCCAAGCCCCCTGGGGACTTCACGCCGCCGGTGAGCAATCTCAAGCCGACGCTGGGGCTCGATCCGGACGCGTACGAAAACTTCGCGAGTTTCTGCCGGCAGGATTATCCCGATTACGAAATCCTCTTCTGCGTTGGCGACCCGTCCGATCCCGTGCTTCCCGTGATCGAACGGCTCCGGCGCGATTTCCCGGACCGGCAAATCCGGGTGATCTTCCATAGCGGAAGCGGCGGCTCGAACGACAAAGTGGCGAAGCTGGCGCGTCTGACGAGCGAGGCGGCGCACGAAGTCCTGGTGATCAGCGACAGCGACGTGCGCGTGCGCCCCGACTATCTGCGGAGTGTGGTGGCTCCACTCGCCGACGACCGCGTCGGCGCAGTCACCTGCTTCTACGTCGCCACCGACGAAAAAACCTTCGCCGAACGGCTTCAAACCGTGGGGATGATTTCCGATTTCTACGCCGGCATCCTGGTGGCCAAGCAGCTCGATGGCGTCAAGTTCGCCCTGGGACCGACGATCGCCACGCGGCGCGCTCGTCTGGAGGATTTCGGCGGTTATTCGGCCCTTCGGGATCGCCCCGGAGACGACCTGCTCGTTGGACGGTTGATCGCCGAACAGGGCTATCTCGTCGAACTGCTCCCGTACACGATCATGGCGGTGGCCGATTACGGTTCGATGGGCGATTTGTGGGCCAAACGGCTACGCTGGTTCGTCGTCATGCGGCACATGCGTCCGTGGGGGCATCTGGGGTTGATCTTCACCCAAGGCCTGCCATGGTGCCTGGCCGCCGTGGCCATTCGTCCCGCCGTGGGAACCGCTTTGGGCTATTTGGGCTCGTACATCGCGCTGCGCACGGCGATGATGTGGAAAATCGGAGCTCAGGGCCTCCAGGAGCGGGGCGTCTGGCAGAAGATACCGCTGATTCCCGTCTGGGACGCTCTCGCGTTCTGCCTTTGGCTGGCCAGCTTTTTCCGCAGCCGGGTGCGTTGGCGCAACGCCGAATATTGGATTCAGGAAGGCAAGCTGGTCCCCGCGCGGTCCCGTGCCGGCAACAAATAGCGGGCGCCGCCGCGCGGTCCCTGCGGCGAGCCTCGTGCCCTAAACGCGCGAAAGCGCCTGCTCGAGATCGGCGACCAGATCCTCGACATCCTCGATACCGACGGAAATCCGGACAAGTCCTTCGGTAATGCCGACCTTCTCGCGCACTTCGGCGGGCATCGAGGCGTGGGTCATCAGGCCGGGGTGGCAAATGAGCGTTTCCACGCCGCCCAAGCTTTCCGCCAGGGAACAGAGGCGGACATGGTTCAGCAATTTCCGCGCCGCTTCGAGCGATCCCAGATCGAACGAGAGCATCGCGCCGAACCCGCTCTGCTGGCGGGCGGCGAGCTCGTGCTGCGGGTGGGAGGAGAGGCCGGGATAGTGGACCCGCTTCACTTTGGGATGGGCGGCGAGGAAGCGGGCGATAGCCATGCCGTTGCGATTGTGCTGCTCCATCCGTATCACGAGCGTCTTGATGCCGCGCGAGGTCAGCCAGCAGTCCATGGGGCCGAGCACGGCTCCCACCGAACGCTGGAGAAAATAGATGCGGTCGGCATCCTGCTGGCCGGTGAGGATGACGGCGCCGCCGACGGCGTCACTGTGGCCGTTGAGGTACTTGGTCATCGAGTGAACGACGATGTGGGCGCCCAGCGCGATCGGCTGCTGAAAATAGGGGCTCAGAAACGTATTGTCGACCACCAAGGTCAGGCCCGCTTCGCGCGCCAGCCGGGCGGTTGCGGCGATGTCGGTCAATGCCATCGTGGGATTGGTGGGCGTTTCGATGTAGATCATCCGGGTCGAAGTGCGAATCGCGCCGGCCGTGGCGGCCAGATCGCCGGTATCCACGAAATCGAACTCCAGGCCGAACCCCTGCAGGAGTTGCGTCAACAGGCGGTAGACGCCGCCATAGACGGCGCGGGAAACGATCAGGTGGTCGCCAGGCCGAAGCAGGCGGAAAACGGAGTCTATGGCCGCCATTCCCGACGAGAAGGCGAACGCCGCGATGCCCCCCTCCAGTTTCGCCAGGCACCGCTCGAGGGCGCGGCGGTTGGGATGCTCGGTCCGCGCATATTCATAGCCGGTGCTTTTCTCGAGCTCCTCCCTCACGTAGGTGGACGTCTGGTAGATCGGCGTAACAATGGCGCCGGTGGCCGGATCGGGCTCCTGGCCCACGTGAATGGCGTCGGTGGCGAATCCCATGTTTTCCTCCTCCGCGCCGGCCGGGCAGCGCACCGGGACCGATCGAGCCGCCGCACGGCAGCCGGCGGGTTTTTCCATTGCGGAAAGTGGCGCCCGGGTATATGTGTATGAAGGCTGTCGCGGTCGCGCCGAGGGGTTGACACTACCCCAGCCTCCGCCGCCGGTCAATTCCGCTTCTCCGCACACAAGGGAAGCGGGCGCGGGAACCGGGCGAAGATGCGCAGTCTGATCGCTTCTGCTGGCCTTTGTTTCCTCGTGTTTGGATCCTCGCCTGCTCGCGCCGCCCGCCGGCAACATTCGAAGGCAGAAGCCAACCTCGCCCGAATCGGGCGTCGCGATATCACCAAAGGCGACCTGGACCTCTACTCGCCGCGGCGCGAAATTGAAATCGGCAAAGAGATGGCGCAACGGATCGAGGAACTCGTTACGCCCCTCGACGATCCGTCAACCGACGCCTACGTGCAAGGCCTGGCCGACTTGATCGTGCGCCATTCCGACGCCAGAGTTCCCGTGCAGGTGGGAATCATTTACTCGAACCAGGTCAGCGCCTTTGCGCTGCCCGGCGGCTTCCTGTTCGTAACCACCGGCTTGATCCTCCAGACCCGCTCGGAAGCGGAACTGGCCGGCGTTCTGGCCCACGAAGTCGCCCACATCGCCGACCGCGACGCCACGCGCCAAATGACGCAGGCGGACGTTTTGAAATGGATGTCGTTGCCGCTGCTGTATTTTGGCGGTCCGGCGGGATTCGCCATCCGGGGATCGATCGCGATTGCGGGACCTCTCAGCGCGATGGTGTTCAGCCGCCACGCCGAGGAACGGGCTGATTTTCTCGGTTTGCAGTATTTGTATAAATCCGGCTACGATCCAGAAGGGTACGTTGACTTTTTCGAGCGGGTGAAGAAACTCGAAAAGGCTCCAGACGGAATGATGGCGCGAGCCTTTGCGTCGCACCCCCTCACGAAGGACCGCATCGTCGCGGCTGAGCGGGAGATTCAAAAGGATTTGCCGCCCCGGGCCGAATACGTTGTGACCACTTCGAGCTACCAGGACATGCGAAACCGCCTCGTGCAGATGATGAGGGACGAGATGACAGTCGTTCCCTACCTGAAGCCAAAAGCTCCGGTTCTGAAAACGGGTTTCGCCGCGAAACATCCGCCATGGGGAGGCCTTTGATGAAAACCGCTTCCGGCGCGCGGCCGGCATTTTTGCTCTTTCTTCTGGCACTGACCCTCTGCGCGCCTGCGGCCGCGCAATCCGGTGCGGCAAAAGAAAAGAACAAGAACAAAAAGGCCGACGACACATCGTCCACCTTTCTGGTGATCCGCGTCGTTGGCGGGAAAACGCCCGCGCCCGTCCCCAACGCCAGCGTATATCTGAACTTCCAGGAAAAGAAGGCCCTGCATTTTCTGCTTCACCTGAAGAAGAAGGTCGAACTCGATCTGAAAACCGACAACAATGGGTACGCGTCGTTTCCCGAACTGCCGCGCGGCAAGCTGTTGATTCAGGTGGTGGCCGATGGGTGGAAGCCTTTCGGAGAATACTATTCGCTGAAACAGCCCAGGCAAACCATTCGGATCAAACTCCAGCGGCCGAAGACGCATTGGTACTGAGTCTCCGCAAAAATATTTATAGAAAACATCCAAAATGGAACACTACCTGCCAGTGTTGTTTGCAGTCGGCACGACCGGAAGTAGCGAGCGGCTGCTCATCGGGAGCCAGGCCGGCTCGCCCTGCAACAGGGATGGTGCAAATTGCAGTAGCCCTTTTTTTTCCGTGCGCCTAGCGTTTTCCGAGAGATCATTTCCACAGAGTTTTCAACATAGCTGTTGAAAACTCGCGCCAATTCTTTCATCGAAAATCCAACTAAAAGCAATGCTGGCGAGTCGCGTGCATACAGCCGTTTTGACCGGTTCCGGCCCCGATGCTAGAGTTACGCACGCGAAATTGCATCTGCGGAAAGGCCGTCGCTTTCGTCTATGGCAATCGGGGAATTCAGCTACTGGCGCCTGGTGTGGAGCAACATTCGTGTGCGCCCGGTAAGAACCGGCCTCAGCATGATTGCCGTGGCGATTCAAGTCCTGTTGATCCTACTGATTGTGGGGATGATCAACGGAGTGGTGTCGGGATGGGGCCAGAGGGTCGAGGGTGTGGGAGCCGACCTGATGGTTCAGCCGCCCAACTCGACGATATTTTTCGCGTTTTCCACGGCGTCGCTGCCCGAAAGCCTGGGGCAGAAGATCCAGCAAGTCCCCGGAGTGAAAACGGTATCGCCCGTGCTGGTGATGGTTGAGAGGCGGTCGTTCGGTGTGGTCTACGGAATCGATCTAAAAAGCTTTGAGGACATGAGCAACGGCTTCCGGTTTCTGGCGGGCGGACCGTTTCGAGGCCCGAGCGACGTGATCGTTGATAGCATCCAGGCACAGACGCACCATCTCCAGGTGGGCGAACGTATAACCATTCTGAATCACGCATTTACGGTCTGCGGTATCGTTCCGAGCGGCAAGGGAGCCCGGGAGTACGTCCCCTTGGCCACGGCGCAGGCGATGAGGGGCGCGGCGGGCAAGGTGTCCATGTTCTACGTCCACAGCACCGGCGATACCGAAAGCACACTCCGGAGTCTGGTCCAGGCCCTGCCCCACGACCGGATTTTGTCGGTGAAAGAGTACCTGACTCTGATGAATACCTCGAGCCTGCCCGACCTGCAACCGTTCATCCAATCCATGGTCGGCTTGGGCGTGGCCATCAGCTTCCTGGTCGTTTTCCTGGCGACTTATACGATCGTGCTCGAACGGACCCACGAGATCGGCATTCTGAAGGCGCTCGGAGCGTCGCGATCGCAATTGATGGGGTTGATTTTGGAAGAGACCGTGATTATGGCCGGCTTCGGAATTCTCCTGGGGCTGGGTTCGACCTGGCTCACGTGGTCCGTGCTTCACCACAGCCTGCCTTCGCTCAGCATCCTGATCCCCGCTCATTGGGTGGCCAACGCGATCGCGCTGGGGTTTGCGGCAGCCATTGCCGGGGCTTGCTATCCCGCTTTTCGAGCCGCCCGGTTCGATCCCGCCGACGCTTTGGCCCATGAATAGCCTCCGGGCGCGCCGGCTCGAGCGCCTTTTCCTCGCCCTGCTGTTCCTTCTCGGGCTCGGCCTGCGAGTCTACCGGATCGGCCAACCCAGTTTGTCCGAAGATGAGGCGGCGAAGTGGGATGCCATCCAGCAGTACCGCAAAGGTCACTTTGCCGGGGTGAACAGCTCGCACCCCATGCTGATGAAGATGATGGCCTGGGCGAGCCTGGACGCCGGCGAGCATTACAACCGTTGGGCGCTCAGCCGCGGCGGCCGCGCCGTGCCCATCGAGGCGTGGCTGCGCTTGCCGATCGTCCTTTTCGGGTCGCTTACCGCCATCGTTCTGTTTCTGCTCGGCCGCCAGATGCTAGGGCCGCTCGGCGCGTGGTTGGCAGCGGTCTTTTGGGCTGTCGCGCCGCTTTCGGTGGCGCTCAACCGGGTGCTCAAGGAAGAATCTCTATTCGTATTTTTCACCCTGCTGGCTTTCTACTGCTATAACCGGGCCAAACGGGCCTCGTCCGCCGCGGAATCGAAGCGGTGGTTTACCCTGGCGGGCGTCGCCTTTGGGCTCGATATGGCCTCTTACTATCTGGCCATCACGCAGTTCGGCCTGATTGTTCTGATCTGGCACGTAGCCAACCGCGCCGGCATCCCCAGCCGCCAAATGGGTCCGTATTTCCGGCGGCTGGTTGTGGTCATGGGGCTGGTCTTCATTCTGTTCAATCCGGTGATCCTTTCGCCGACAAACCTCGAGGCGATGCTCCGGTATAGCGAGCAGAAAACGATCCAGCATCACGGCTACCTGATGAACGGCCGGGTGTACCTCAACAATGCGCTGACCACCCCTTGGGGCCCTCCCTGGTATTTCTATTTGTGGGTTCTGGCAGTCAAGACGCCGCTGCCGATACTGGCGGCGGCGGCAGCGGGGATATTGCTCCTGTTCCGCGAGCGGAACATGCTCATTTCGATATTCCTGCGCGTCACGCTAACGTTCTGGTTCGTCCCGTATACCCTGGCCGGTTCGAAATGGGTAAGGTATGTGGCAATTGCCCTGCCCTCGCTCTATCTAGCGGGAGGGTGGGCCATCGAAAAGCTGTGGAACTGGAGCCGCAGCAGGCTGGGGACAAAAGTCTGGCGGACGGCCATGGCGGCGACGCTTCTCGCGCTGGTGGCGTGGCCACTGGCAAATTCGGCGTCGTGGCTGCCCTACGAGCGGCTCTATCTGAATGCGTTCGGTGGCGGGCGCGCCAATGCCGGCCGATTCTTTTCCCCCGATGAGGTATACGACTTGGGAGTTCGGGAGGCGGTCGAATACGTCTGCCGGACGGCGCCGCGGGGGGCGCGTCTGGCGGGCAGCGATCCGATGGGGATCGGTTTCTATACCCACCTGCTGGGGCGCAAGGATCTGAAAGTCGTGCCGCTCTTCGATCCGCAATACAAGGTGAAGACGGGGGATTATCTGTTGCTGGCGGATTCGCGGCGGTATTTCGAGACCAGCGATCTGATCACTTTGATTCAAAAAATTCGCCGGCCCGTTGCCACGCGGCGGGACGACGGGCTGGTGACGGCCCAGGTGTACCGGTTCTGAGCGGGAGGCGGGCGCATCCGCCTTTCCGGCTCGCGCCGGGCGGCGTTTGGCACAGCGCCGCATGGTATCATCGCCCGAGGAGTGCCCGAGGAGTGTTTCTCCGCCGGCCATGAGGCGGCTGATTGTCAACGGAGACGATTTTGGCTATACACCGGGCGTGAACGCCGGGATCGTTCGCGCGTATCGCGACGGCATCCTCACGAGCACAACACTGATGGCTGGCGGCGACGCCTTTGACGATGCCGTCCGGATGGCCAGCGAAAATCCGGGACTGGGCATAGGCTGCCACCTGGTGCTGGTGGGAGAACGTGCCGTGGCGCCGGCGGCGGAGATCCCCACTCTGGCCGATCGCGAAGGGCGCCTGCCGGCTTCGATTGGCAAACTTTTCCTACGGCTGGCGCGGGGAGGCGTGCGACAGGAAGATATGGAGACCGAGTTGCGCGCGCAAGTGAGGCGGATCTGCGACGCTGGAATCCGGCCGACGCACGTCGATACGCACAAGCACACTCATCTTTCTCCCCGCGTGATGCGGGCCGTGGCGCGCGTGGCATCGGAATTCGGTATCGGCGCGGTGCGCAAACCTTACGAGAATCTGCGGACTCTTCTCGGCCGCGGGCCGCGACACGGCCGCAAGCCGGCGCAACTGGGCCGGTCGGTCGCGGCAGCGGCCGCCCGCGCGGGCCGCGCCCGATTCGAGAGCCTGGCGCAAGCCGGCCATCTGCGCTCGCCCGATCATTTTTGCGGCATTCGCTGGACGGGAGCGCTCGGTTCGGCCGAGGTGCTGAATCTGATCGATCGGCTCGAGGAAGGCACGACCGAGTTGATGTGCCATCCCGGCCTTCACGACGAAATCCTCGACCGGATGCCGACCCGGCTCAAGGGCGAGCGGCAGGCCGAACTCGAGGCGATCACCGCGCCGGAGGTGGTTCGCGCGGTCCAGAATAGAGATGTCCGGTTGATCAGTTTTCGCGAACTTGGGGAATCCGATGCTTGAGCCCAGGGCGGAGGGGCCGCGATATTCGATCGTTGTCCCGTTCCACAACGAAGAGGAAAGCCTGAGCCAGCTGTACGCCCAGCTGTCGGAGGTGATGGCGGAGCGGTACGAGCCGGTTGAATTCGTTCTGGTCGACGACCATTCGACAGACGCCACGGCGCGGCTGCTGGCCGAAATCGCCGAGCGCGATCCGCGCGTCCGGGTCATCCGGCTGCGGAAAAATTACGGCCAGACGGCGGCGCTGGCCGCCGGGTTCGATTACGCCGCCGGCGAGATCATCATCGCCATGGACGGGGACTTGCAGCACGACCCCGCCGACGTCCCGGCCATGCTCGAGGCGATGGAGCGGACCGGCTGCGACCTGGTCAGCGGATGGCGAAAGAAGCGCGTGGACAATTTCTGGCTGCGGCGGCTGCCCTCGCGGACGGCGAACTGGATGATGGCGAAGCTGTCGGGGGTGAGCATCCACGACTTCGGAACGACGTTCAAAGTCTACCGCCGCGAGGTCATCAAGGAAATTCCCCTCTACGGCGAGCTGCACCGCTTCATTCCCGCGCTCGCCTCCTGGCACGGCGCTTCGATCGTCGAAGTGCCGATCCGCAATATCGAGCGCCCGCAGGGCCGCTCCCACTACGGCATTTCCCGCACCGGCCGCGTGTTCTTCGATCTGATCACGATCCGCTTCCTGCTGCGCTACATGAGCCGCCCCATGCACTTTTTCGGCCCGGCCGGTCTGGGCGGTTTCGTAATCGGAAGCGGGATTCTGGCCTGGTTACTGTTCGAGAAGGTCTTCTTCGGCTCGCACCTATTTCTCGAACACGGCCCGGTCATGGTGCTCGGGATGATGCTGGTGCTATTTGGCGTCGAGCTGCTGGCGATCGGTCTGCTCGGCGAACTGATCATGCGCACCCATTTCGAGGCGCACCGGAAACCGGTCTACCGGGTCGAAACGGTAATCGGCGCGCCGGCATACGAGCAGGGCGCCGCCGACCAGAAATTCGCGCCGGCGCCGGCCGAAAAAAATCCGGTCCGAAAGAGCAAAACGATTCGCCGGCCGGAAGCCTGAAGCAGCCCCTCCCGCCGAAAATCCATGTCCGCATGGCGCCGGCTTTCAGCGCTCGCGCCGGCGCACCCGGTGACGGCAGGGCGCCGGCCGCGGTTCCGCTTCGAGGCTTGGCGCCCGAACGGGTGCGACGGCGGGAATGCCAAAGGGGCTCGACGCGGCCGATGCCGCCAGAATCGCCGGAACGGCCGGGGACGGACACGCGGCCGCTTTCCCCGGTTCCCGGGCGAAAGTCAGGCGATTGCTTCCGGCGTCGTATCCGACCGAGAGCAGGTCGGCCCGCAGCACTTGGGAACTGGCGATCAGGTTGGCGATCGGGCAAACCAGGTGCCGGTCGATCGCCCGCTTCAGGTGCCGCGCTCCGTACTTGAGGTCGGTTCCCTCCCGCAAAAGAAAATCCCTGGCTTCCGGGCCAACGCGCACGGTGAATTTTCCGCGGGCCCCGGACGTCAGCCGCCGCTCGACGGCGCCGAGTTCCAGATGGAGAATGCTCTCGAGCTGCCGGGCACGCAACGGGCGGAAGACCACGACCTTGTCCAGCCGGTTCATGAATTCCGGAGAAAATTTCCGGCGCGCGGCTTCCAGGGCGGCGCGCTCGATCTTGTCGTCGACGCGCCCGGAGGGATCGGCCTTCGGCGCGAATCCCAGCCGCGACTCCATCAAGCCATCGATTTCAGCCGCTCCCAGATTGGAGGTCAGAAAGATCATCACGCGCGAGAGATCGACGCGGCGGTTGTCGCCCAGCGTGAGCGTCGCCTTGTCCATGATCCCCAGCAGCAGTTGCCAAAGCGCGTCGGAGGCCTTCTCGATCTCGTCGAAAAGAAGGAGGCTCAACTTCAGACGGTCGGTGTGAAAGCGGCCCAGCGCTTCCTGCGTGATGAGCGGATGCGTTTCGCGATGGCCCAGGTAGCCTGGGGGCGAACCGACCAGCTTCGCGATTTCATGAGAATGCTGGAATTCGGCGCAGTCGACTTTGATCAGCGCCCGCGGATCGCCGAAAAGGATTTCCGCCACCGCTTCCACCACGCGCGTCTTCCCCGATCCGGTCGGTCCGAGAAAGAGCAGGTTTCCCACCGGACGTCCCGCGCTCTGCAGGCCGGCGCGATGCAACTGGAACAGGTCGGCGACGGCGCGAACCGCTTCGGTTTGTCCCACAATTTTCTGCGCCAGGAGATTTGCGAACGTCTCCGCCTCGGGTCCCCGCAGCATCGGATTCAGCGCGATCGCTTGAGCGGCCATTGTCTCGGGTCTCCTTCTCGATGGTTCTCGCGTTCCGCGTGAACCGTCTCGTTTTGCTCGCCGGGAGATTTCCGAAAAGTTTTTCTGTCCGTCGCCGCGGCGCATCTCACCCGGAAGTAAAGCAAGACGCATGCCGAGGCGCTCCGGACCGAAAAGAGGCGCGCAGGCGGCCGCAGCGTACCGCTCCGGTACGTTCTGACCTTCCGCGCACAGGATTTGCGGAGAAATATGTGGGAGACCGCCCAAGGGCCGGCCCTGTGCGGCAAGGGGATATGCGAGGCCGGCTCGCTTCTTTAGGGAGCTTTCAGAAACGGCCCATCGCGTGGCCCCACCATTGGATTTCTCTCATCTTCCGCATGCAGTTGGATGAGGAATTTCTTGTAAAGACGATTTCCGCAGCACTTCGCACTCAAGGAGGGTATTGACTGTTTTTGTATACAAGGTCTGGAGCAGTCTTGACAGCTTGTGCGAGATTTTAGAGACTTGTATTCCCCTTCCTGCGAAAAGTATCTCGAAAACGGAAATCTTGGCCGTGCCATTCTGATGCGAATTCTTGTCGCCGAAGATGATCGCCCCGTCGCCACTTTTATTTCCAAGGGGTTGGGTGCGGAAAACTACGTGGTGGATCTGGCCGGGGACGGCGAAGAGGCGCTTTTCCTCTCCGAGAATTACGATTACGACCTGGTCATACTGGACATCAATCTGCCGAAGGTCGACGGGTTCACCGTACTTCAGCGCATTCGAACGCAGAAACCCGACCTGGCCGTTCTGTTCCTGACCGGCAGCGTGCAGGTGAGCGACCGGGTAAAGGGGCTGGACCTTGGAGCCGACGACTACCTCACCAAACCCTTTTCCCTATCGGAGTTGCTGGCGCGGGTGCGCGCGCTCTCCCGGCGCAGCACGAGGCAACTCGAGTCCATATTGAAAGTCGAGGACCTGGTGATGGACCGCGTGCAGCGTGTCGTGACGCGAGCCGGACACCCGATCAACCTCACTCCCAAGGAGTTCGCGCTTCTGGAATACCTGCTGCGCAACTCGGGCCGGTCCGTGAGCCGTTCGATGATCATCGAACATGTCTGGAACCTTGGCTTCGACAGTGCCACCAACGTGGTCGACGTCTACATCAATTATTTACGCAAAAAAGTGGACGGCAATTCACCCACGAAGCTGATTCGCACGGTTCGCGGCGTCGGCTACCGGATCGGACCACAGGAAAGCGGAGAAAACGGCGCCCAGCAAACCGTCCCGCACGATCGATCTGTTTCCTGAGAACCTAGAAAGATTTAATGATGAACTAATCGATTCCTAATGAAGGAATGCGGAAATACGGCCATGGAAGGAGACGCCATGACCGCGGAGACCGGAAGGAAACACGTGATTCCCGAAGGCGCATTCGTGATGGTTGCCAGCCCCAGAGAAGATCTGCGCCGCCAGGTGATCGCCAGAATTGCGCGCCGAGCCGGAGGCGTGCTCGAGGCTCTGGGCGGCGCCGACGCTCTCGCGCAGCTCGATTCGGCGCCCTGTCACGTGCTGCTGCTCGACCGGCATTTATTGGATTTGAACGCCGAAGAACTGGTGGAAATTCTGCGCGTTCAACGCCCCGATCTCGAGGTGGTTTTGCTTGAATCCGCCGAAGAAGTGAACGGGGGAGAGGAGGAGACGATACCCGCAGGCGGCGCGGGCAAGAGATTCGAGGATGGGCCCGGCGGCGAAGAATCGGTCGAAATGCTCTCCGAACAATGCGAGGATCCCGCTATTCCCGCCCAGCCGCTGCCGGACATGCTGGGAGCGACGCCGTCGATGAAGCGGGTCTTTCGCCTGGCGCGGTTGGTGGCTCCACGCCAGACCGCCGTGCTGATTACCGGCGAAACGGGCACGGGGAAGGAACTGGTGGCGCAGGCGATTCACCAGCTTAGCGGGCGCGCCAAGGGACCGTTCGTCGTGGTCAACTGCGCGGCTATACCCGAATCCCTGATCGAGGCCGAACTGTTCGGATACGTGCGCGGGGCCTTTACCGGCGCCGTGCAGTCCAGCCTGGGCCGCATCCACGCGGCGCACGGCGGCACGCTGTTCCTCGACGAAGCGGGCGAGCTTCCGCTCAACCTGCAGGCGAAATTGCTGCGCTTCCTCCAGCACGGCGAGGTGCAGCGGCTAGGCAGCTCGGACGTATTCCGGGTGGATGTTCGCGTGGTGGCCGCGACCAATGCGGAGTTGGAGAAAAAGATCGCCCGGGGGGAATTTCGCGCCGACCTCTTTTACCGGCTCGCCGTATTCCCGATCGAGCTGCCCCCGTTGCGCGAGCGCGCCGAAGACGTCATCGAACTCGCCGAAAGCTCCCTTCGCTCGCTGGCGCGCGAGGCTGGCCGCCCGCCGAAAAAGCTCAGTCCCGCATCCGAGAACCTGCTTTGCCAGTACAACTGGCCGGGAAATGTCCGGGAACTCCAGCATACCATCGAACGGGCCTTCATCCTCGCCGAGGAGCGCACGGAGATCACGCCCGAAATGCTCCATCTGAAATCCAGCCTCCCTCACAAATAAAGCTTGGCTACCCCGCCACGCCCTGCGGCGCGGCAAAATCCCCCGGCGACGGCGCGTCCAACGGCGCGCCGTTTTTCTTTCCGGGATGGCGAGCACCGGCTCCGCCCTGCCCGGCAGCGGCGGCAGCCCCCGCACTTCCCGTCTTAGAGGAATCACAGAATCGGGGCCGTTTGTTTGGCACGCGCATTGCTCTAGAGAAGGGCGTGAAGAATCTGCCAAAGACGGAAGCCGAAGCCAGCCGCCAGGAAGAAACCGGCGGCAACCAGACGAGCGAGTCTGCGGATTTTGCGGTCGTCTTGTTCATGTGGGCAGCGGATTCCCACGAAGCCACCCGGGCCTTGTTTCCCAACTCGCGCGTGCTGCGGGCGCGCACGGAATCCAGGGAGCAAGCTGCGGCCGTGTGCCGTCGAAGCAGCGCGCAGGTGTTCCGCCTCCAGGGGCGCGCCTCCGACGGACTGTCCTGCGGCCGATGGATCGCGGCTTCAAGGGAATCCCGCCCAGCGGACGATAACGGGAAGAATCGATTTTGGGGCTGCCTGGCGAGCAAGCCGGGCTACAGGTTCCTGCCGATTGAAATCCCCAGCCCTGATCAGGCGAAGGATCCGATCGGCATAAGGCGCATGCGGAGAAACGCGCTCGGCGCAGGTTTAGGCGCGCGGACACTCACGGAGAACGCAACCGAGTTCGGCTGCGTTTACCGGGAGAAACGCCTGACCGTCGAGCGCGCCGCCGCCTGACCTTTCTACTTCCTTATAACCCTCTTTTCACCCGCCGGTTGAGAAAAGCTTCATGAGGACCGCCGCAGACTGACGCCACAAGCTCCCGCCGCAAAAGGTTTGGATTCCCTTGGATTTGAAAAATGGGCTGGAAACACGGATTGGAAAAAATGAAGAAAAGCGCGATTTACGGTGATTGTGCGGCTGTTTTTCGCCATTCTCGAGCGAACTGGCGGCCCGAGTTTGGAGGATCGATTGCTCACTCTTTATGTGGAAGGGAAAGGACGGGATGAACCGATCATGGCAACCGCACTGATGGGAAGCCCCGCCGCCGGGCAAGGTGAATGGCCCAGCCGGCGATTCGGTCACGACGACCTGGGACGCGCGCAACGTTTTGTAACCGGCAAGCGCCGCCGGGGATTGCGTTCTTCACCCGGGGACGCGGCGCCCGCACAAGATTCCTGTCAAGACATTTCGCCGGACGAGCGCGAGCGCTTGCTGCTGGCCCATTTGCCGCAGGTGCGGTCGATTGCCTTCCGAGTGGGCGGCCGTTTGCCGCAGCATGTGGCCGGCGAGGATCTGTATCATGCCGGGGTCGTCGGACTGATCGAAGCGGTCGACCACTACGATCCCCGAAAAAACAGCCGATTCCCCGCTTACGCGCAGTTCCGGATCCGCGGCGCCATGCTAGACAGCCTGCGGGAGGCCGACTGGGGTTCGCGCCTGCTGCGCCGCCGCGAGCGGCAACTCGAACGGGAGACGGCGCGCCTGCACGAGGAACTGGGCCGCCCGCCCGACGATCTCGAAGCGGCTCGCTCGATGCGCATGAGCATCGGCGAATACCGGCGTTTGACCGCGGACCTGCGGTGTCTGCGCCTGGAAAGCCTCGGCGAAAAAGGAACCGGAGACGGGCCGAAGCTCGCCGAGCCCCGGGCCGGAGGGCATGATCCCTTCGAGCTGTGCCTGCGGGCGGAAATCGGCGCCATCGTCGCGGCGGCAACCGGCGAGATGGACGAGCGAGAGCGCCGGGTGCTCGGTCTCTATTACGGTGAGGAGCTCACGATGAAAGAGGTCGGCCGAGCGCTCGGCGTCGGCGAATCGCGAGTCTGCCAACTCCACGGGGCCGCGCTCGACAAAGTGCGCGCGCATCTGGGAAACAGAAAAACCGCCGGGCAGGGCAACGAAATGGTTCGCGCGCGCGGGAAGGCGCGGCAAATTCGGAGTCGTTCCGAGTGATCGCGGAAACCGTTTGCAAGCAAAGGAAGGCGGCGGTGCTGGCCATCCTTACCGAGGGATTGCCACCTATGCCCCACCGTCTGCGCCGGCTCGCCGCTCTGCTGGCGGCAAATCCCGTCGATTTGAAACAGGTAGGGTCGGTGATTCGGGAGGATCGTCATCTCACTTCATGGCTATCCCGATGGAGCGAGCCGTTCCGCTCCGGCCAGCCAAACCGGGTCAAGCGGGTCGAGGAGGCTGCCATCCTCATGGGCACGGCAAGACTCAAAAACCTGATCTTCGCCAATTACCTGATTCTGCTGACCGGCGACCGTCTCCGCAGAACGGACATCGAAGAATTCTGGGCTCACGCGCTGGCCACGGCCGCTCTCAGCGAAGCGCTCGCGAGAGCGGTGGGCTACGACGACTCCGAGCGTGTGTATCTGGGCGGCCTGATGCACGATTCCGGCAAGCTCCCTTTGCTGATGGCCGCCGCGGGCGAAGCCGGCACGGCCGGCGTCTGGAGCGGAGGTGACAACCGAAACTCGCTCCAGATCGAACGGGAACATTTCGGATTCGACCATTGCCAGGTGGGGCGCGGGCTGGGGATTACGTGGAATTACGACCCCGGTCTGATCGAGGTGCTCGAACGTCATCACGAGCCGGAAAAGGCTCGCGTCGATCCGGATCTGGTGGGAATCATCGCCGCGGCGGACCACTTCCTCGATATAGCCGGCGCCCTGCAGGGGCCTTCGCCGTTCGCCATCGATGGCGTCTACCGCTGCTGCTTTCCTCGCCTGAGGGATGAAGAACTGGAGGATATGGTTTCCCTGCTCGCCCGGGAGTACGCGCGCGTGCGCCGGCAAACTGAGATTTGGTCGCCAGAACACGAACCCCGTTCTTCAACCGCCCCGGAAAGAACCGGCGAATGAAAAAGATCCTCGACGCCGAGATTGTTGTTTCCCCTCCCGCCCAGCCGGAAACATCCTGGCCCGGCCGGATCGAGAAGGCTGCCGTTGCGGTGTTCGCCGGTCTGCTTCCCGGAAAGATCACGGCCGCTTCCGCGCACGCAGACCGGTACGGCGACCTGACCGCCGAAGTCGGTCTCGCCGGCGCGATTTCCGGGTCGCTGAGCATGTGCTGCTCCTCCGCCGCGGGAATGAACATCGCCAGCCGCATGCTTGGCGTTCCCCAGCCCAGCGAAGAGCAGATCCGCGCCGGCCTGGGTGAACTGGCGCATCGGATCGCCAGAACGATTCGAAAGGAAGCAGCCGGCCCGTCTTCCGAATGCCAGCTGTCGCCGCCGATCATCGCCAGCAACGACGACGATGCCTGCAATCCGCTCGCGGAAAACTACCTGATCGTTTTCGAGTTCCAGGGCTTTCCCATCTGGATTCGCTTTTCCCTCTATCGCTAGAACTTCCTCATGGATCCCGCCTGGCGCGGATCGATCGGCCGCCGCATCGAGCCCCGCCGCAACGGGTGAGAAACACCGGGAAACAGGGTTGACAGGAGCGCTGATGACGTTACAACATGTAACAGTACGATGATCCCCGGAAACAAACCCGGCCCCGTCAAAGGCCTCGGCCCGATCGAGCAGACCGTTTTGGAAAACCTCTGGCGATCGGGGCCGTCGACTGCCGAAGAGTGCCGCGAATCGCTGGGCATGTCTCATCCGCTCAAAGACTCGACAATCCGGACCGTCCTCCGGCGCCTGGAAGAAAAGGGCTACTTGAACCATGAAGTGCGCGGCCGCACCTACGTCTATCGCCCGGCACAGCCGCGCAATAGCGTGGTAGCCCGGGCCGTGAAGCAGATCGTCGATCGCTTTTGCGGAGGATCGGTGGAGCTGTTGCTGCTCGGGATGGTGGACAACGAGGTGCTGGATTCGGCGGATTTGGAGCGATT
The DNA here is from genome assembly GCA_035533975.1 of Patescibacteria group bacterium. Lineage (GTDB taxonomy): Bacteria > Acidobacteriota > Terriglobia > Acidiferrales > UBA7541 > JAKASX01. Next base: position 44,939 of record DATLSU010000038.1, on the reverse strand, counting down.
GACGCGGCGGATCGCCGAGCGGAAGGAGCAGAAGCGATGAACGCTGCTTCGGCTCTTGGCCTGGATTCGGTGGGATTGCGCTACCTGCTCGAGCCGGCGGCGCGCACTCTGATTCTTGCCGGAGCGGTCTGGCTCCTGCTCGCCGCATTTCGTGTGCGCGAGGTCTCGCTGCGGCTCGCCACGTGGACGATCATTCTGTATGCGGCGCTGGCAATGCCCTTTCTGAGCCGAATCGTGCCGGAAGTTCCTCTTCCCGTTCTCTCCCCGCAATCCGCCCAGCAGGCCGAGAGCGATCTTGCCTCCCTGAAAGCGGCAACGAGCGCCTCCGTGGCCCAATTCGCGGTTTTCGACCCGGCGACGGCTCGCCCCGCCGAAACCCGCCAAGCGGCCGGCGCCGGACCGGTATCGATGAATGAGAAAACCGGCGAGGCGGTCCGCGCCTTCTTGCCGGCTGTCATCATTTTGCTCTATCTGCTCGTGACGGCCATTCTCTTGGGCCGTTTCGTTCTCGGATGGGCTTCGGGCCGGCGGCTGCGCCGGACGGGCGAACCGCTTGCGGATGAACGGCTGCTCGGACTGCTGGCGCGCGAGACGCGCAAGGCCGGACTCAAAAAGCTCCCGCAGCTTGCCGAGTCCGCCGCTCTTTCCGTTCCGGCGACCCTGGGCCTGCTGCGGCCCGCGATACTTCTGCCGCTCGAATGGAGCCGGTGGAACGAATCCCAGATGAACGCCGTGCTGGCCCACGAGCTGTCCCACATCGCCCGGCGCGACGGACTCACGCAGATGCTTTCGCGGATTCACCGGGCGCTTTTCTGGTTCAGCCCGCTGAGTTGGCTGCTCGACCACACGCTGGTCGAGCTCGCCGAACAAGCCAGCGACGATGCCGCCTTGCGGTCCGGGGCCGATCGCATTCGCTACGCGGAAGTTCTGCTGCATTTTTTCCGGGCGCTGAAGGCGGCTCGCGGCCGAGTGCGGTGGGAAGGCGTATCGATGGCCCAGGGCTCGCGGTCGGAACGCCGGGTGGAGAGGATATTGGGAAACTCTCCGCTGTCGCGAGGACTGGGGCTGGCCCCGCTGGCCACCGTCGCGCTAGCCGTGGCGCCGCTGATCTGTTTGGCGGCGGCGGTGCGGCCTTCGCGGGCCGACGCGATACCGGCGCCGCTCCCGGCCGCTCCTTCCCCGCCGCCGCTGGCCTTGAACCCTCCTTCCCTTCCCGCCCCGTCTGCTTCGGCGGACGCTTTGCCGGCCGCGCGGCGCGTTCCCGTGAAATTGAGACGTCATGGCCCCGGGCGGCAATCGCGCCGCCGGACTCCGGGGAGCTTCCTCTGGTTTCGCAAAAATGGCCGCGTTTATGTCGTCTCCGATCCCGCGACCGTGAAAGCCGCGCTCGGCGCATTGGCGCCTCTCGAAAACATCGAGCAACAGCTGGCCGTCTTGGACTCGGAGCAAGGAACGCTGGTTCGCGACCAAATCGATCTCGCCGCAGGGCTGGCGGGCGCCGGTTCCCAGGCGCGGGACGGCTGGGCGCAATGGCGGGAATTCGAGATGCAGCTTCGCGCTATCGAGTCGGCGGCTACGCCGGAGGAGCTTGGTCTCGCCGAGGCGGAATTCGCCCAGGCGGAATGGAATGCAATGCAAAACAGGATGGTCCGGCTGGAATTCGCGGACCGGCAACAAGCCTCGCTCGACCAGCAGCAAGCGGCGCTCGATCGCCAGCGGGTGGAACTCGAAAGGCAACAGGCGCAATTGGCCATCCAGGCCGAGGCATTTTCGCGCGCACTGATCGATCGATCGTTCCAGGGGGGACTGGCAAGACCGCTATAGGCGCCGCCCCACCGCCGGGCATTCGTTGCTAGTGCTTTTTGGCTTCGACCCCAACCGGACGCTCTCGCGAGAATTCCTCAGGTCTCGCGGTATGATTTGTTCCATGAAACGTTTTCTATCGATTTTGCCAGCAGGCATCTTTCTATTCTTTCTAGCCGGTTGCGGAAAGGCTCCTCCCAAAACGAATGCGGAACTGCGTTTGAACGCCCAGCAGGCCAGGGGCCGGCGCATTTTCCAAATGAGGTGCGCCTCTTGCCACCACGCCTATTCGTCGTCCGGGTCCATGGGGCCGAGTCTTCACAAACTCTTCCGGAGACGCTACCTGCCGAGCGGGCTTCCCGCAAACGACCGGTTCGTCGAGGGAACCATCGTGAATGGCCGCGGTATGATGCCGGCGGCGGGCGGCGACCTGACCGAGCAGCAACTCGCCGACCTGCTGGCGTATTTGCATACCCTGTGAGGGCCGTGCGCCGCGTCCGCCCGGAGCCGAGGCTTTGGGCCACGGCGTGGCGCGCATCGATATTCGAACGGAGGAACGGATGACAACCAACGACCGCGTAGACGCCAAATTCCGCATTGAGGAAGACGCCCTGGGAGACGTCCAGGTCCCCGCCGAGCACCTCTGGGGCGCCCAGACGGAGCGGTCGCGCCTCAACTTCCCGATCGGCGCCAAACGCTACCAGTGGGGCCGTCCGGTGATTCGTGCGCTCGGCATTCTCAAAAAATGCGCGGCTCTGGCCAATGGTGAGCTCGGCCAGTTACCGCGCGAAAAAGTCGACCTGATCGCGCGGGCGGCGCAGGAAGTCATCGACGGGAAACTCGACGCGGAATTCCCGCTGGTCGTTTTTCAGACCGGATCGGGCACGCAAACCAACATGAACGCCAACGAGGTCATCGCCAATCGGGCCATCCAGCTCGCCGGCGGCACGGTGGGATCGAAGAGCCCGATTCATCCCAACGACGACGTCAACCACAGCCAATCGTCCAACGACACCTTCCCCACCGTCATGCACATCGCGACGGCCGGGCAGGTGGACAACGTGCTGGTGCCCGCGGTCGCCGCCTTGCGGGAAACTCTGGACGCCAAGGCGAAGACGTATGCGCGGGTGGTCATGCTGGGCCGGACGCACCTGCAGGACGCGACGCCCGTGACGCTCGGCCAGGTGATTTCGGGCTGGGTCGCGCAAATCGATCAGGCGCTCGAGGCGATTCGCCTGGCCTTGCCGGCCGTGCTCGAGCTGGCGATCGGCGGGACGGCGGTGGGCACCGGACTGAACGCCGACCCGCGCTTTGGCGCCGCGGCGGCGAGAAAGATCGCCGAGGAAACCGAGCAGAGCTTCGTTTCGGCGCCGAACAAGTTCGCCGCCCTATCGGCGCACGACGCCCTGGTGAACGTCAGCGGCGCGTTGCGAACGCTGGCCGGCGCGCTGATGAAGATCGCCAACGACGTGCGCTGGTACGCGTGCGGTCCGCGGGCGGGCTTTGCCGAAATCAAGATTCCCGAGAACGAACCCGGCTCGTCGATCATGCCCGGAAAGATCAACCCGACTCAGTGCGAGGCGCTGACGATGGTGGCCGTCGAAGTCTTCGGCAACGATCACGCGGTGGCCTTCGCCGGCTCGCAAGGAAATTTCCAGCTGAACGTCTACAAGCCAGTGATCCTGCACAACCTTCTGGAATCGATCGAGCTGCTGGCCGAGGCCATCCTCTCGTTCAACGAGCGCTGCGCCAAAGGCATCGAGCCGAACGAAAAGCGCATTCGCGAGCACTTGGACAACTCGCTCATGCTGGTGACGGCGCTCAACCCGCATATCGGCTACGAGAAGGCCGCGCAGATCTCCCTGAAGGCGTACCGGGAAGACCTCACGTTGCGCGAGGCCGCGCTGCAGCTAGGATTCGTGACCGCGGAGCAGTTCGATGCTTGGGTGCAGCCGGAGGATATGACGCATCCGCTCGCGCCGAAAGCGTAACGCCGGAAAAAAATCGGGCGCATGCCGATTGCCGCCGCAGGCCGGGTTGCGTGGCAATCGTGGTTCCCTATTTTCCAAGTCAGAAGATCGCTGTCCGGCATTTCGGGGGTCGGAGCTTCAGCTCCGACATTCGGATTCGCGCTTTCACTGGCTTTAGCCCCTGAAGGACGGCTCCGCGAGTGCAGCCGTCCGTGGCTCACCACGCTATTTGCTTCCCTTTTCCCCGAGAAATGTCCCCTCGCGAAGTTCCTGGAACGCCTGCTGGAGCTGTTCCTGCGTGTTCATCACGATGGGTCCGTACCAGGCTACCGGTTCCTCGAGTGGCTTGCCCGAAACGAGCAGAAACCGGATACCGTCGCCCGCCGCCTCCACCATCACCTCATCGCCGCGATCGAAAAGGATGAGAGAGCGGTTTTCCGCCTCGGCCGGAGGCGTTGTACCGGGCGAGCCGACCGGCTCGGTGGGAACGGCGAGCGGGCCGGATGCGTTGCCGAACTTCCCGCTGCCCGCGAAAACGTAGGCAAAGGCGTGGCGGGTGGTCTCGACCGGCAGGATTTTCCGGCGCCCGGCGGGCACCGAGACATCGATGTAGATGGGGTCGGCGGCAATACCGTCCACGGGGCCCTTCTTGCCCCAGAAGGTACCGCAGACGATGCGAACTACGGTGCCGTCGTCGTCTTTCACCTCGGGAATTTCGCCCGACTTCACCTCCTGGTAGCGAGGCGGCGTCATTTTCAGCGCCGAAGGCAGGTTGGCCCACAACTGAAAGCCGTGCATGCGGCCGGCCGGATCGCCTTTGGGCATCTCCTGATGGATGATGCCGCTGCCGGCCGTCATCCACTGCACGTCGCCCGAGGCGATGACACCGCTGTTGCCCATGCTGTCGCCGTGCTCGACCTCGCCGGCCAGGACGTAGGTAATGGTTTCGATGCCGCGATGCGGATGCCACGGAAAGCCCGCCAGATAATCGGCGGGAACGTCGTTACGGAAATCGTCGAGCAAAAGAAAGGGATCGAAATCCTTGGTGTTGCCGAAGCCGAACGCGCGGCGCAAGTGCACGCCCGCGCCTTCCAGAGTCGGCTTCGAAGTGATTAAGCGTCGAATCGGACACAGGGACATGAGATCGTTTCCTTTCCGCGCCGCTATTCGCCTTCGAGGCCCGCGTTACGCGCGGCCACTTCGGCCACGGCCGACCAGTCGGAATCTTCACGGCCGTGAGCGATTGCGTCGAGATAATGGTCCCGGATCAGGCTGGCGAGCGGCATCGGCACCGCAAGGTCCTGCGCGGCCTCGAGGGCCAAGCCGACGTCCTTCAATCCCAGCTTCAGACGGAAGCCCGCGGGATCGAATTGCCGGCCGGCGATGATCCGGCTGTAATTTGTATAGATGGGGGAATTGAAGAATGGATTCATGACCTCGAGAAACCCGCGCGGATCCATGCCCGATTTGCGGATCAAGGCAAAGGCCTCTCCCATGGTTTCGAGCGCCGAAGCGATCATGAAATTGGCGGCGATTTTAGTGACGTTCGCCTGCCAGGGATGCTCTCCCATCACCGAAATCCCGCGGCCCATGGCTTCCATGAGCGGCCGGCAACGCTCCACCTGATCCGGCGGACCGGCGGCGACAATCCAGAGGTTTTTGGCGGCTGCCGCCTCCGGCCGGCCCAAGACGGGCGCCGCCACGTATCCTTGGCCACGCTTGGCGTGCTCCCTGGCCAATTCCTTCGAGAGCGTGACGCTGATCGTCGCGCAGCACATGTGCACGGCTCCGCGAGGAAGAGTCTCGATAGCAGCGCCATCCGACAGTATCGTCTCCCGCAACGCCTGATCGTTCGCCAGTATGCTGATCGCGGCTTCGGCTTCCCGAACCGCATCCGCGGGCGATTTCGCCACCCGGGCGCCCGCCTCGGCCAGCGCCGCCGCTTTCGCCGCGGTCCGATTGAACACGGTGACTTCGTGGCCCGCCCGGATCAGGTTGAGCGCCATGGGCTCGCCCATGTTTCCCAGGCCCAAAAATGCAATTTTCATGGTAGCTTCTCCTTCCCCCTGCACGTTCAGGCAGGCACAACCATCCTATGCTAGAGGAAGAGTATCTGCGAGGGAGGCGGAGCAGCGGATGGGGAGCCCCGCCCGCTAGGATGACTTAAGCCGCGACGACGTTTTCAGCCTGCAGCCCCTTCGGGCCTTCGCGCACTTCAAATTCGACCGTCTGGCGACGGATGAAACCGTATTCCTTGGTCACGTTGAACCATTTCACTACGCCTTGCTCTCTCACTTCCACATCCACCTCTGTTCAAAAAATAGTGTGCACCTGCGGCGCCTTCCGAGCCGCAAGGCCGAAATGGTATCACGGCTTCGCAACCGGCCGAAACGTGAATACCAGGGGCTTAGCGCGTCCCCGGCGAGCGGCCATTTGGAGCAGATACGAACGCCGGATTCGCCGCGCGGCGGAGCCTCTAGCGGCGCTTGTAATGGCCCATCAACTCCGCCTGGGCGAGGATGTGGCCCCGCATGGCGCGATCCAGATCGGCTCGGCCGGCCCCGGCGCCGAGCCCCGTCTTCCGGTCGAGCGCGTAGAGGCGGAAATAATAGCGGTGGGCGGGGCCCGGAGGCGGACACGGACCTCCATAGCCGACTCGGCCGAAGCTGTTTCGGCCCTGGCGGGCGCCGCTTGGCAACTCGCCTTCTGGCGGCAGGTTCTCGGGCAGTTCCCGCGCGGCGGGCGGCAAATCGTACAGCACCCAGTGAATGAACGTGCCGCCGGGCGCGTCGGGATCCTCGACCAGGAGGCTGAGGCTTTGGGTTCCGGCCGGCGCCGCGCCCCAGCGAAGCGGGGGAGAGACATCCTGGCCGTCGCAGGTGAATTGGCGGGGAATATTGCCAGCGGGCTGCCATTGCGGGCTGTGGAGCGCGAAGCTCACGGCCATTCCCTTCCCCATCCCGGCGCTTTCGACGGCGGAACTCGCCGTGCCGCAGGCAAGCAAAAGGGCCGCCGCACCCATGGCGGCCAAGCCGGCGATTCGACCTCCCCAGCCCATTTCCTCTCCTTGTACGCCGCACGCGCCGGCGGCTCGCTTCAAGCGGAAAAAATGCGGAACGGCTCTCGGCGCCCGAGGCGGGGCGTGAACGGCCGCTCGGTGATCTGCCCGGAAAACCGCTCGAGCCAGCGCCCGGCAATGCCCGCTCCGCACGAGGGGCAGCAGCCGTCCGGGGAGAGGTTGTAGCTCAGGATTCTGTATCCATACCGCTCGATCAGCAAAGCCGAACAGGAGGGGCAGCGGGTGTTTTCGAGGTCTCCCAGCTGTCCGGGGAGATTGCCCGCGTATACGTAGCGAAGGCCGGCCCGGCGCCCGATCGCCGCCGCCCGATCGAGCATCTGGGGCGATGTATCGGCCGGGTCGGTCATTCTATAGTCGCCGTGAAAAGCGGTCACGTGCCAGGGGATGTCGATCGAGATGCCCGCCAGAAATTCCGCCATTTGCGTCAGCTCTCGCGCGGAATCGTTGAAGCCGGCAATCACCAGGGTGACGATCTCCAGCCAGAATCCCATCCGGTGAATCATGCGAATGCCGTCGAGGATCGGCGCGAGCCTTCCGCCCAGTTGCCGGTAGTGCCGGTCGTCGAAACTCTTCAAATCGACCTTGTAGAGATCGACCCAGGGCCGCAGATATTCGAGCACGCGCGGCGTGGCATTCCCGTTCGAGACGAATCCAGTAACCAACCCCGCGGCCCGCGCTTCGCGAAACACGGCAACCGCCCACTCGCTGGTAATCAGCGGCTCGTTGTAGGTGCTCACGACCACGCGCGCCTGCCGGCGAAGCGCTTCCTCGGCGATCCGGCGCGGCTCGACGAGCATCGGCGCGACCGCGGCCTCGGGATCGCGCAGCGCCTGCGACGTCACCCAGTTCTGGCAATAGCCGCAGTGCAGGTCGCAGCCGAGCATGCCGAAGCTGAACGCCAGCGATCCGGGATAGGCGTGGTGAAACGGTTTCTTCTCGATGGGATCGCATTGCACGCCAGCGGCGTAGCCCCAGGGCACGCGCAACCGCCCCTCGCGATTGAACCGCACCTTGCACACCCCGACCTGCCCGGGCGGGATCCGGCACTGGTGGCCGCAAGCGTAGCAGCGAACCCAGTCCTTATCGAGCCGCTCGTAGAGCTCGCCCTCGCGGGTGGTCTGTTCGAGGATTTCCTTCAAGCTGGCCATGTCGGACGCGGACGGCGCGGACCGCTTGCATCTAGAAGCTATTGTACAACCCCGCCGCCTGGCGCCGGGCGCTACAGGCCCATTTTCACGATGTAGGCCACCGTCATCGTCCAGGCGATGACCAGAACCACGCGCCGCGCCAATGCTGGCTGGAGCCGCCGCACGGAAAAAGCGCCGGCGAGCGCGCCGAGGATGGCGCCGACGGCCATGAGGGCGGCGATGTGAAAGTCGATCCGGTTCCCCAGGATGAACACAACGACCGCTATGGCGTTGACGGTGCTGCCGCAGACAGCCCGCAGGCCATTCATCGAATGCATGTCGGGATGCAGAGTCAAGGAAAACAGCCCGAGCATCAGAACGCCCATGGCCGCCCCGAAGTAGCCGCCGTATATGGCGATGACGAACTGGCCGGCGATCGCCATGACGGTAAGCCTGCCGGCGGGGATCGACATGCGCGAGGTCATCTGGCGAACCCAGCCGCTGGCGGTGAACAGCACGGTGGCAAACAAGAGCAGCAAGGGAATCAGCCGGTCGAAGACCCGCTCCCGGGTGTGCAGCAGGAGCAAGGCGCCCACAAGACCTCCGGCGATACTGACGGCAACCAGAAGAAGAACCGTGCTGCGCGAGGCGCGAATGTGCTTGCGATACACCCAGCCGCTGGTCGCGGCGCTCGGCCAGAGCCCGAGAGAGGTGGTGGCATTGGCGACGATCGAGGGCACGCCGGTGAACAGCAAAGCCGGGAACGCGACCAGCGTTCCCCCGCCGGCGACGGCATTCATCACCCCCCCCACCACGCTGGCGAGGAAGATCAAGGCCGGATCATGTAGAGGGGTATGCATTTGTGTCGCCGAGCAGTCAAAAACCGCCGTCCTCCCCGGACTTTATGTGTCCCGCCCCTTGACGCACATCCCGAGCGCGGTCCCAATCGGATTGAAAACCCCGGATAAACGCGGGTGACGGAGCACTTCCGAACGTGTCGCCGGCACTGTCCCCATTTGAAATCCGGCCTAGTATGCCAGACTCGCAACCTTCCGTCAGGCGGGGGCATCCCACGGCTTGTTCCATTGCCGGCCTTGGAAGGCATTTAGGTTCCAGGCAATTAGACCTGGCAAGACCCTGGTTCTTCAAAGTAAGATTCTGTTGGCCAGCGTGGGATTAGCGCCCGGGGGCGCGGGGCAGGGACGCTCGCCATCCAACTCAAAGCGGGAGGTCCCGTTGAAACTGCGACACGGCGCGCTCACTGTTTCCCTAGTGGTTTGTTCCGGCCTCGTCATTGCCGCCTACGCGCAAAAATCCGGCGGCCATCTCTTTTCCGGCAAATCCGGGAAATCCAAACCGAAAGTCAACAGCGCGCAACTCATCCGCGCGCGCGCAAACTGGTTTTACCGCCAGCGCGCCTACCCCTTACAGCACATCCCCGCCTTTGCCCGCGAGCGGGCCTGGAACGATTTTCACCGGATGCAGTCGCAGCAGCGGCAATACTTCCTGCAGAAATACGGCGCGGACTATCAAAAGCAGATGGCCGCTCTCTCCGCCACCACTTTGGCTCCCATCGTGACGAATCCATGGCAGCCGATCGGGCCGCAGCCGACCAGGGCCTTCTTCAACCAGCCCGATGTTTCCGGCCGCGTGAGCGCGCTGGTGGTCGATCCGTGCGATACGACCGGGCAGACGGTCTTCCTGGGCGGCGCGCAAGGCGGTTTGTGGAAGTCAACCGACGGCGGGTTGCACTGGACGACGGTGGGCAACCAGGCCGCGATTCCATCGCTGGCGGTCGGCTCGCTGGCCACTCCGCCCGCATCTCCTTCCGCGTGTTTGGCGAGTCCGGCAACCTCCAAGACCATATACGTCGGCACGGGCGAAGGCAATCTTTCCTACGACAGCTATTACGGCGCGGGCGTGCTCGCTTGCACCACCGCCGACGGCGTGAACTATACCTGCACGCCAGACCAGACGCTGGGCGCTTTCAACACCACGAATCCACTCAATCAGGATTACGGCGGCCCGTTCATCGGCAGCCTGGCCGTAAACCCGCAGAATCCATCGATATTGCTGGCGGCCGTGCGGGGATCCGGCTCGACGCTGCCATCGGGAATTTATTGTTCGGCCAATGCCGGCAGCACGTGGAGCGAGGTGCTTCCGGGCGCAGGGACAACGGGCGCCTACGGCACCGATGTGGCATTCGATCAGGCGGGTTACGGCTACGCGGCCATTGGCAATATCTACGGCAGCACCATCAACGGGGTCTATAAGTCGGCAGCAGCCCTGGGCAACTGCAAGACGACGTTGAATATTCTCATGGGGCTCGAGAACACCGCCGGCAGCGCTTCCGCCATGGGCCGGATTTCCTTCTCGATCTACTCGACCTCCACCACCAGCTCGTCGGGCGACGAAATCTTCGCCGCCATCGCCAACTCTTCCGACGTATCGGGCACGCTGCTGGGCGTTTTCGGCAGCGTAGACGGCGGCGGCACGTGGACGCAGATGACCGACCCCAACGGGTTCACGACCACCAGCGGAGGCTTTTGCAACGATCAATGTTTCTACGATCTCGCCATCACCATCGATCCGCACAACCCGGCCGTCGTTTACGCGGGCGGATCGGCGCCGGGCAGCGGCGCCAATGGCGAGGGGAACACGATTATCGCGGACACGAACGCCGTAACCGTTTCCGGCAGCACCGCCACGATCAACGCAAGCAGCACATGGACGGACGTTTCGCTCAACGATCCGAGCTACTGCACGAACTCCAATTCCACCGGCTGCCTTTTCGGCGTGCACGTGGATGCCCATGCCATCGCCTTCGCCCCTCCCGGCGCGAGCGGCGCGGCCTCGCGGGTTTACGTCGGCACCGATGGCGGCGTCTGGGGCAGCGCGAGCGGCGTAAATCCCGAAAATTTCACGTCCTACGGCTGGACCGACCTCAACTCGACGCTCGGCCTCACCCAGATCTATTCCGGCATGTCCAACAACCCCTCCGGCTGGCAGTTCCGCACCTTCCTCGGCTCGCAGGACAACGGGACGCAGGTCTACGGCCAGGAAACGCAGCCGGCGACGTGGGACGATACCCTTTCTTGCGGCGATGGCGGCATCACGCTGGTCGATCCGCTGATTCCCAGCACCGTCTACGGCGAATGCGCCTACATTCCCGGCACATCCACCACCCCCGCTTTTTTCGGGATCGAAAAATCGCTTTTCAACGGCAACGTCGACGACACAAACGACAATTCGACTTTCTATGAAGCTTCCAGCGGCATCAACGGCAGCGACGCCGGCAATTTCATTCCGCCCTTCGCGATCGATCCCAATCCGACCGGCTCGACCGGCGACGCGCAAACGCTTTATTTCGGCACCTACCGCGTGTATCAGACGACCAACGGGGGCAATTCCTGGAATGTGATTTCGCCTGACGTCACCGGCGCAGATCCAACCACCGACAGCAACACCGCCGTCACGAATTTCTGCGCGAACAACCCCGGTTATTGCGTGCTGACGGCGTTGGCCGTTGCGCCGGCGAATTCGAATGAAGTGGTAACTGGAAGCAGCGTCGGCCACATAGCCGTCACGGTGAATGCTGGCCAGGGCGCCAGTTCCACCTGGACCGATGTGACCGGCAGCGGCGTCCTTCCCGACCGCGAAATTACGCAAGTGGCCGTCGATCCCAAAAACAAGAGCACCCTATACGCGACCTTCTCCGGCTTTTCGAGCTGCTCGGGCTGCGACGGCAAGGGCCATGTCTACACCGGCGCTCTGACGCCGACGGGAACGCCCGCCGTCGCCTGGACCGACATCAGCAGCGCGGCGTTGCCGTGTCCGACCGGTTCCGGCAACTTGCCCGATATTCCCGTCAACAGCATCGCGATCGATCCCGATCTGGCGGACACGCTCTACGTCGGCACCGACGTTGGCGTCTACATGGGCACGCTGCAAGGGACGGCCCCGGCATATACCGGGGCGTGCTGGCAGCCGCTGGGCACGGGGCTGCCGAATTCCGCCGTGCTCTCGCTCAGCCTGAATGATGCTTCGCGCACGCTCATCGCCGGAACGCACGGCCGCAGCGCCTGGACGCTTCCACTGGGCGGGCTACCGGCCTTCGGGCTCTCCTCGCTTTCGCCCGCCTCGACCGGCGCCGGCGCCGCGGTATTCACGATGACGCTCGGCGGGAACAATTTCACGGCGAATTCCGTGGTCCATTGGGGTTCGAGCACAACGCTCACGCAAACGAGCCCTCCCTCCGGCTGCGCTTTGCCGGCCTGTATCGCCGTCAGCGTCCCGACGTCGCTCACCAGCTCGAGTGGAATCGTCCAGATCAGCGTTACCGATCCGTCGGAGACCAGTCCCACGAACTCGCTCACATTCACGGTCACTTCGGAAGTGCCGACAGTCACGAACATCAGCCCCATTAGTAGCACGGCTCAAAATCCTCTGAATCTCACCCTCCAGGGAACGCACTTCCTAACGAGCACGACGATCGGCCTCGCCACCGTGGTCTCTCCGCTACCCTGTAGCCCGCTGGCGCAGCCCTCGACCGGCACTTCCACGAAGATCGCCGCCAGCATCTCCGCCAGCTGCCTGCAATACGGCGGCATCTATTTCGTGACGGCGAACAATCCCCTGCCCGGCGGCGGCTCGTCGAATCCGTATCAGATCGCGGCGCTCGCGCCATACGGCAATTCCTGTACGGGCATGAGCACGCCCGGCTGCCTGCTCACCGTCACCGGAGCGCCCCCTGCGAATGGCAGCTTCGCCAGCGCGCAAAGTATCACGACAAACAATTTCACCACGACCGAGGACACCTCCGGCGCCGCCGACGGCAGCGGGCCAAGCCTTGCAAGTTGCACGACGGTTAACCCGAACGGTATTAGCAACGACAGCGGCGACTACAAGAGCGTCTGGTTCCAATACACACCCACCGCCAATACGACCGCCGAAGTAAAGACGATCGGCAGCAACTACGACACGATTCTTTCCGTCTGGACGGGGACGTCGAGCAGTCTCAATCCGGTCGCTTGCAACGACGACATCGTGACGGGCACGGATTTGCCATCCCAAATCACCAATCTCGGCCTCACTGCCAATACCACCTACTATTTCCTGGTTTCCGATTGGGGCGTGCCGGTCTACGACGGCAGCGGCAACTTGGCCGAGGTTCTTCCGAGCGGCGGCAAGCTGGTCTTCAACATGACGACGGCGCCGTCCCCGACGTTTACCGCCAGCGCCTCGGGGCTTAGCCCGTCAACCGTCACGGCCGGATCGTCGGCATCGTTTACTTTGACGCTCGCCGGCTCGTCGAGCAGCCCGAGCGGCACCGTCACGCTTCAGCCCTGCACCACTTCGCCTTCGACAACCACCATCACGTGCAGCTACAGTCCCGGATCGCTTTCGGTTGGGCCGTCGAGTTCGTCCTCGTCCACGGTCACCATCAGCACCGTGGCACGCAGCGCCATTCCGCCTGCCGGGCCGTTCCAATCGCCGCCTCTTGGCTGGCTGGTAGCCGTTCTGGCGGCGGCATCGATGCTGGCGTTCCTGCTGCGGGGCGCGATGGCTCGCGGCCGGGCCGTCACGATTCGCTCGCGGCTAGCCGCGGCGCTTGGCTTCGCCTTGCTCGCAGGCGTGCTGCTCTTCTCGGGCGCATGCGGAGGAGGAGGAGGGGGCGGCGGCATACCGGCGCCTCCGGGCACGACGGCCGGAACGTATACGATAACCGTTCCCACCTCGCCATCGCCCGGCGGCAGCAACGCGAGCGTGACGTTGACGGTGCAATAGCTCCCGTGGCGCGGTCCGATTCTAACAATACGGACCGCCCCGTATCCGTGGAGGCATCGGGGCGGGCATCCGCCGCAGGTGGGCCCGCGCCTTCTCCTCTCCGGCTGCTACAATGGATCCGCGGTATGGGTCGAGGGGCTTTATCGGCCTCCGCGGCCCTCTCAATCGGGCTCTTTATAACCCGCTGACGCCTGACCTCGATGAACGTCGTTCTCATCTCCACATACGAGCTTGGCCGCCAGCCGTTCGGGCTGGCATCGCCCGCCGCATGGCTGCGCGAGCGCGGCCACAGGGTCGCCTGTTTGGACCTTTCGCGTGAGCCGCTGGCGGAGGAAGCCATACGCGGAGCCGGTCTGGTCGCCTTCCACGTTCCGATGCACACGGCCACGCGCCTGGCGATCGAGATGATCGATCCGGTTCGCCGGCTGAATCCAGGCGCGCGGCTCTGCTTTTACGGACTCTACGCCCCGGTGAACGAAGCCTATTTGCGCGGGCTTGGCGTCGATGCCATTCTCGGCGGGGAATTCGAAGCGGGCCTCGCCAGCCTCGCCGGCCGCTTAGCGGATTCGCCTGGAAATTCCGCCGCAACGGAGGATGGCCTCATCCTGATGGCATCCGGCCAGGATGCCCGAGAGCCCCCGGCGCCGCTTCTCGTGCCGGCGCGGTACTCGCCGGGACTTTCATGGCGCGCCGAAGCGCCGCTCGCCGGCCGTCGGGGGTCGGAGCTTCAGCTCCGACATCCACAATCGCCGAGTGGAGGGGCTTCAGCCCCTGAAGCCGGCTGCCAGCCTGAGCCGGTCATTTCGCTTGACCGGCAGAAATTCCGGGTTCCCGACCGGGAGGGCCTGCCTCCGCTCGACCGCTACGCGCATCTCACGCTAGCCGGCGGCGCGCGGCGAACGGTGGGCTACACCGAAGCGAGCCGCGGCTGCAAGCATCGCTGCCGGCATTGCCCGGTCGTGCCGGTTTATAACGGGATTTTTCGCGTGGTGCCGCCGGAAATCGTTCTCGAGGATATTCGCCAGCAGGTGCGCGCCGGCGCCGAACACATCACCTTTGGCGATCCCGATTTTTTCAATGGGCCGCGTCACGCTCTGGCGATCGCCCATGCCCTGCCCCGCGAATTTCCCGGCCTCACCTACGACGCGACGATCAAGATCGAACACCTGCTCGATCGCCGCGCCGATCTGGCCGTGCTGCGCGAGACGGGATGCCTTTTCGTCACCACGGCCGTCGAATCGCTCGACGACAGGGTGCTGGACCGGCTCGAAAAGGGCCATACAAGGGCTGATTTCCTCGAAGTGGCGCGTCTGTTCCGGGAAGAAAATCTGGCACTGCATCCCACTTTCATCCCCTTCACGCCGTGGACCACGCTCGAAGGCTACGCCGCTTTTCTGGACGCGCTCGAAGGGCTCGACTTGACGGAAAACGTGGCGCCGGTGCAGCTTTCGATCAGGCTGCTGATCCCGGCCGGCTCGCGCCTGCTCGAACTCGATGAAATCCGCGAGATTGTTGATCCGTTTGACGCGGCCCGGCTCGTCCATCCCTGGCGTCACGCGGACCGGAGGGTCGACCGGTTGCAGCGGGAAATCGAGGAGATCGTAAGGACGGGCCAATCGCGGGAAATTTCACGGCGCGAAGTCTTCGGTTTGGTGCGTGGCGCGGCGGCTGGCGCTATGGGCGAGCAGAAGGCGAGCTACCGGCCGGCGGAGAAGCCGTTGGTGGCGCGAGCGGCGATTCCATACCTTACCGAGCCTTGGTACTGTTGAGCCGAGCCAACCGGGGACCAGTTGGCTCCCATTCATAAAGCGCGAAAAACAGTCCGGCACAGCGAATCCCTCGTCTAGCCGCTTCGCCCGCGCTTCAAATCCGCGGCGATTCGCCTTTGCCCGGCATGAGCTTGGACTGTCATTCCCGGTCCCGGTCTCGAACTTTTCCGGAGAGCCGAACGAGGAATCCGCTTATTGTGAAGCAGATATCCAATTTGGCATGCTGAGAATCGAATCACCATGACCGCTCCCGCCCCGTCGAAACAGCTGCTGCTGCTGGCCGGCAAGCTCGGCTATCAGACGCGCGGCTTCGCCGAAGCCGCCACGCGCGTGGGCGCCGGCGTGATCTTCGGGACGGACCGTTGCCATCGGCTCGACGACCCGTGGGGCGACGGCGCTATTCCACTCGATTTCGGCGACCCGGTCGGAGCCGCCGAAGCAATCGCTCGCCAGGCGGCCCAGACGCCGATCGGCGCCGTTCTCGCTCTCGGCGATCGTCCCGCGCTGGCGGCGGCGCACGCGGCCAGGCGCGTGGGACTCGCTTTTCATTCGGTCGAAGGGGTGGAAAATTGCCGGACGAAACTGCGGCAACGCGAAGCGCTCGGCGCGGCGGGATTGCCGGTTCCCGAATTTTTCTCGTTCCGCATGGACGAGCCGATCGAGGCAGCGGCGAAAAGGGCGCGATTTCCATGCGTGCTGAAACCGCTGTCGCTGGCAGCGAGCCAGGGAGTGATCCGGGCCGACAACCCCGCCCAATTTGCGGAGGCGGCGCGGCGCATCCGGGCGCTCACAGGGTCACCGCCGGTGCAAATCGAGCGGCCGGGCGAGCTCGACCGTCTGCTCGTCGAGCGATACGTCCCGGGCCAGGAAGTCGCGGTCGAGGGCCTGGTGAGCGACGGGAGCTTGCGGGTGCTGGCGATATTCGACAAGCCCGATCCGCTCGAAGGCCCGTTTTTCGAGGAGACGATCTACGTGACGCCGTCGCGCCTGCCGGCGGAAGCGCAAGCCGCCATTCGCGAGTGCGCCGAGCGATCCGTCGCGGCGCTGGGTCTTACGCATGGCCCGATTCACGCCGAATTCCGGTGGAATGAGGAGGGACCGTGGATTCTGGAAATCCAGCCGCGGCCGATTGGCGGGCTGTGCGCGCGGGCGCTCCGCTTCGGTCCCGAGCGGACGAGCCTCGAAGAGTTGCTGGTCCGGCACGCGCTGGGCCTCGCGGGCGCCGATTGGGAAAGAGAGGAAGACGCATCGGGCGTGATGATGATTCCCGTACCCCGGAGCGGAATTTTCGAGCGCGTGGAAGGATTGGAGGATGCGTTCGCGACGCCCGGTATCGTCGAGATCGAAATCACCGCGCGGCAGCGCGATCCGGTTCTCGCCTGGCCCGAAGGATCGAGCTATCTAGGTTTTATTTTCGCGCGCGGCGCTGGCCCGGCCGAAGCGGAGGGGGCGCTTCGCACCGCTCACGCGAAATTGCGGCTCGTTTTTTCCGCCGAATTGCCGGTCGAGCACCCCATTGCGCGCCCGTGAACGGGGCCGGAGAGGTATTTAGAATTCATGGAAAATTCACGAACGGTATGTGATCGAATCCCGGACATGGCCTATACTTTTATCTCTCCTCGCGACTTAGCGAGGGGTTATTCCGCACCGGCCTCGGGACGGGACCGATCCGGGCGCCGGTATTCGCGGCAACACGAGGGAATTGTCCTCGAAAAGGTGCCGGAGGGTCGCCTATCTGAATTCGCAAACGAAAATGGAAGTCTTCCGTACGGATTTCGCGCCTGCCTTTGCCAATCGGTTGTGGCAAGCGGCCCCAAAACTTCCAGAGGTTCGAGTGGTAAAGCCTATCTCAAGTGGATTGTGTTGTGGATCAGATCTCTCGGCAGGCCGCCGATGATCTACCCCTCTACACTCAGGAGGTCTCATTGTGAATCGAGCTCACACTCGCGTCCAACGGCAGACCAAAGCCATTCGGCCGTTGACGGAGTTCCGCACCGCGGTGTCATTGCACAGTCATACTTTTCATTCCAAGGAAAACCTGAATTTTCTTCCGCATTATATCGAATTTCTTCAGACCGGGATCGTGACCCGTATGCTGCAGTCGGGACTGAAGCGCTACAAGGACATCATCGGCCATTCTTTGGATTTCAACCGCGCTTATTGGACGCCTCCCGTTACGCCGGGCATGGTGCTCGCATCGGAAACCCAACAAATCGAGCGGAAACTTGGATTGGCCCCGATCGTTTCCATAACCGATCATGACACGATCGACGGCCCTCTAAACTTGCGCGAGCAACCGGCCGCGGCGCCGACTCCCGTTTCCGTCGAATGGACCGTGCCGTTTGCGGGCAGCATCTTCCACATCGGCGTCCATCACCTTCCCCCGGACCGCGCGGTGGAAATCATGAAGGAGCTTTCCCTCGCGACGGCCGAGCCGGCCGGAGAGCGGGTCCGCGATCTACTGGCCCTTCTCAACCAATGCCCGGACACGCTATTGGTCTTCAATCATCCCATGCAAAATATCGCCTGGGCGGAAAGGTCCGAATACCTGACAACGCTGCGCCAGTTCCTGGCCCTGTGCCAGCCCTGGATTCACGCGTTGGAATTCAATGGGATGCGCTCGCGGACCGAGAACCAGGACGTGCTGTGCATGGCGGAGGAGTACGATCTGCCCGTCGTCGCCGGCGGCGACCGCCACGGCTGCCGTCCCAACACGGTGCTGAACTTGAGCCGGGAGGGAACCTGGAGCGATTTCGTCGCGACGATCCGCGAAGAGCGCCGGAATGCGATTCTCTCCCTGCCCGCCTACGAAGAGCCGGCCCCGCTGAGAGAGCTGGCCACCGCCAGCGATGTCCTGCGCCGTTACCCGAATTACCCATACGGGCAGCGCCGGTTTACCGATCGGCTTTTCTTCAATCTGGAGGGCTACGGCTGGCACCCGTTCTCCTTTTATTGGGACGGCGGCAACGGCAAGCCGATGTGGCTCACCCCGGCAGTCGCGGCGGTGATCGCTCTCGGAAGCGAGCATCTGCGGCCGATACTCGGCTGGTTTCTGTCGCGGAACGCTCAGTTCGACCGCGCCACGTTGTCGCTGGGAGAGGACCAGGCCGGCGGAGAATTGAGTGAGCGCGCGGAGGTATCGGTCGAATCGGAATGAATGGGCTTCCGGCCGGCGGTGACTGCCGGTCGGAGGCCGCCCATGGCGGTTTGAACCGGGCGGGCGATGGGCTGAAGAGGCGCCGTCTTTCCGATACGGTGCCCAAGCCGCGGCCGTGGTTCATCGGCAACTCGCGGAGCCCATGGGACACCATGGAACCCAACGGAACAATGAACGGATGGCGCAGGATAGGGCGTGGTGGGACAATCCTTGACTAAAGAACTTCCAACTCTTGCGCAGGCGGAGGCTCCTGCAGAGGAACGCCCTCTGCGAATCGCGCTTTTCGCCGAAAGGTTCCTGCCCAAGATCGACGGCGTCACCACGCGCCTGCTGCACACCATCCGCAACCTGCGCGAATCGGGCCAGGAGGTGCTCGTCATCGCTCCGCCAGGCGTGACCGATTTCGAAGGCACGCCCGTCCACGCGGTGCCAGGGTTCAAGTTTCCCTTCTATCCGGATCAGATACTGGCGATCCCCCGGCCGTCGATCGGCGGGGTGCTGTCCCGATTTCAGCCCGACCTGATTCATGCGATCAACCCGGTGTGTCTGGGCATTTCCGCCTTCTTCTACAGCTCCTCCTACCGGGTGCCGCTGGTCGTCTCCTACCACACTCACCTGCCCAAATATCTCCACTATTACGGCATGGGCCGCCTGGAATGGCTGATGTGGTGGGGCATCCGGACCGGGTACAACCGGGCCGACCTCAATCTGGCCACGTCCCGCGCCATGCAAACGGCCCTCGAAAAACAGGGGATCGAACGAGTCCGGCTTTGGCCGCGCGGAGTGGATACGCAGGTATTCCACCCGCGGCGGGCATCGCTCGAAATGCGCGCCCGGCTCACCGATGGCCATCCGGAGGACAAGCTGCTCTTGTACGTGGGGCGGCTATCGGCGGAAAAGGAGATCGAACGCTGCCGGGAGGTCCTGGCCGAAGTACCTGGATTGCGATTGGCGCTGGTCGGCGGCGGGCCGCATCGCGGCAAGCTGGAAGAATACTTTGCCCGCACTCCCACCTATTTTGCGGGTTACCTGAGGGGAGTGGAGCTGGCGGCGGCCTTCGCTTCGGCCGACGTCTTCTTCATGCCTTCGCGGACCGAGACCCTGGGACTGGTACTGCTCGAAGCGATGGCCGCCGGCTGTCCCGTCGTGGCCGCCGCGGCGGGAGGAATTTTAGACATCGTGCAAGACGGGGTCACCGGCCACCTCTACGACCCCGCGAATCCATCCGCCGCGATCCCGGCCATCCGCCGCCTGCTCGAAGATCCCGCGCATCACCAGCGAATGAGCCGGCAGGCCCGCGCCGACACCGAAAAGTGGAGCTGGGCCGAGGCCACGCGGCAGCTCGAACGGTTTTACCGTGAGGTGCTCCGGCGGGACAGGGAATTGCCGCGGGAGATCGCCGAGCGCAGCACTCCCGGCGCTTCGGAGGAGGAAATCTGCCATATGCTGGAAATCTCCCGGGCTACCCTGCGCCGCCATGCACGCCCGCGCACGGGCCAGCGGCGACCGGCGCAATTAGGGTAGGTATAGGTTAAGAAGCCCGGCGCGGCTCAATCGATCTTCAGAACCCGCAATGCGGCCTTCCGGAAAAAACGCCCGCTGGGCGCGCCGTGTGAAGGCAGGAAGAGGGACCGCAGAACGCGTATGGGAACCGGGAGCTTTGCCGGCCCGCCCTGTGCGCCGCGCGCGGGAAACAACTGCGCGAGCGCTCCTTTGGGATCCGAGCGCAGCTTGTCGAGCGAAGCCACCCGCTGAACGCAGAATATGGTGCAGTAAGGAGCGCAGGCCTTCACCGCCTTGGATTCCCGCTCGATGTCCTCCCGCGTGTAGCGGGAAAGAGGGATGGCCGGATATCCGCGTGTCGCCAGGCAATAATGAACCAGGCCGTCCTCGCAGATGTAGAGATGGCGGCCTCCGGCCGTGCAGTGCCAGTCGTTCGGCAGGCCGCGAACCAGATTCGCGCGCCACGGATTGTGCCGGGCAAAGGAAAAGCGGGATTTGGACAGGCCATCGATCTGTTCGAGAATTCGCTGGTGCCCGGCGCTGAGCGGCTCGATGCGCCCGGAATCGTCGTGAACGATTCCGGCGGTGCTGATCAGCCCCAGCTCGGTTGCCCGCCGGGCGATCGTGAGCGCGTCCTCGGGGTGATCGGTATGGGCCCCCACGACGGAGTGGATGCTGGTTGGAAAATCCGCATACTCGGCGAGCCAGCGCAGCTTTTGATCGAGAACCTTCAGGCTCTTCTTCGATGCGTCATCCGGCTGAACGTTATCCACGCTGATCTGCATGCGGTCCAGGCCAGCCCGGTTGAGCCGCCGGATACGGTCGATCGTCAGCAAATAGCCGTTGGTTACGAGCACCGCGATGATGCCGCGTTGGCGAATCCGCCCGATCGCCTGCTCGAGATCGGGATGGAGCAGAGGCTCGCCGCCGGTCAGGGTGATGACGGTTGTGCCCAGCGCGGCCAGCAGGTCGATGCGGCGAAGCAGTTCGGAGGCCGGGACGGGCTTCGAGAAGTCGTCGAACTCATTGCAGTAGGTGCAGGCGAGGTTGCAGCGGCGCGTCACCACCACGTGAGCCAGCACCGGATGGCTCGGCGACTTCAGCGCCCAAGCCACCATCCGGGCCTCCCGGTAGGTGCGATTCCACCGCTTGGCGGTGCGGCGAATGGAAAGTCCCGGCATCCGCTTCCCTCCCCCGAACAATATACATGATTCCTCCCGGCCGGCGCACCAGAACCGCAGCCGGAGTTCCCGGAACCGCTGCCAGACTTCGAAACCGCATTGCCGATGGATCCCGCTTACCGGAAACCAAATCCCGGCCTTGCGCCTCATACCCTGGCGCCAGCCGAACACCGGTTCTCGCCCGCCTGGCGAACCGGGTCTTCACCTGCCGGAGCGTCCGCTTCGACGACGCTGCGCTGCATGCCCCGGAGGTAGAAGAACAGGCCGATGCCGCTGACCAGCGCGGTCCAGATCCGCCAGCACAGCACTGCTTCCGCCCCCCCGCTCAGGCCGCTGAGCTTGAAAAGCGTATTGAAGGCGACTTCTCCGACCCCGAGTCCGCCCGGAGTCAGCGGAAGGCTGTTCACCAATTGGCCGATGGGCACGATCAGGCAGAGCCGCCAGGCCACGCTCGGGGGATTCACGACCAGGACTCCCAAGGCAATCACGCCGACAATCGAGAGATTGGCCAGCAGCGAAAGAGCCAGCGCGGAACAGAGCGTCGCGGGGCTTCGCCGGTACCCTCCGATCGTTTCCAGCGCTCGCGAAAGAATTTCCGACAAAGCGGGATAGCGGATGGAGCGGATACAGCGAGCCGTGTCCGAATGGCGCCATAAGCCGGCCAGGAATACGGCGATCAGGAACGATGCAATCGCGCCGTAGGCGATCAGGATCGCCCGCAACACGTGCACGCCGGAGACGACGCGCGGGAACAGGGAAGCGAAGAGCAAGGGCAAGGCGAGCAGGGAAAATATGCCGATAGCCCTGTCGAAAAGCACGACGGTCGCGACCTGCGTCCGGCGGCCTTGGTTTTCCCGCGCGGCGTAGAACATTTTGGCCACGGTGCCGCCGGCGGCTCCGGGCGTGAACATCTCGAAGAACAGGCCCACCAGGGTCAATCGCAAGGAGGTCACGAAGCGGAGCCGCAAGCCTTGGGGCCGGAACAGCAAGGAAAGGCGCCAGGCGATCAGGACCATATGGAGCAGGACCAGAGCCAGAGCCGCCAGCGTCAAAGGCCATACGGCGAGAAAAAGGCGGTCGAGGTCGCGAATATTGATGAGGCCGGACTTGGCCAGATACACGATGAGCGCGATACCGACGCCCAGCCGCGCCAGCGCGAATAGCAGGCGGCGCCAGGACTTTACGGTGGCGGTTTGCTTGCGAACGAGGGAAGAATCAGGGGGAAGCACGGCGACTCGGTCCCCCTCCAGCGTGCGCCTCCGGCGCCCTCGCGCAGATTACCACCACACCCGTCATTTCCGGGGGATAAACTCCTGGGACCTCAGGACTTGGCTTTCGGGGGAACGTAGCCTTCGGGCAGCTTGGCGCCTTCGCCAAAGAAGAACTGCTCCATCTGCTCTTCGACGAACTTTTGCGAGTTGGGATCCAAAGGATTCAAGCGGTATTCATTCATCAGCATTTTCGAGTACTCGATCCACAGGCGCCAGGCATCCTGGGAAACGTTTTCATAGATCTTTTTGCCCAGTTCGCCCTTCCAGGGCGGGCGGGCAAGCCCGGGCATTTCCCGGCCAAACTTGACGCAATGCACCATCCGCTGGCCCGGCTTGGCGGGTTCACCGGCGGCGGGATTCGTTGCCGGGTTCGAGCAATTTTCTTCGGCCATAGTGTCCTCCGTACCGAATAGTCCAAGATACAGCAAAGCGTGGGAGATTCCTAGCCGGCTCGCGGCAGGCATCGGGAGCGGCTTGCTTGCGAGGCACGGTTGCGGAAAGATAAGTGGCTGTTCCAAGGAGGGAGAAGGACATGATTCTGGGCGGCGATGTCGGAGGCACGAAAACGAACCTGGCGGCGTTCGAGCGCGAGGGCCGCAAGCTGCGCAAACTTCACCAGCGGAAATACCCCAGCCGGGAAGCGAAATCGTTCGAGCAGATGCTGCGCGCCTTTGTCGCCGAGATGGATTCCGGGACGAAATTCGAAGCGGCCTGTTTCGGCGTGGCGGGGCCGGTGATCGGCGGCCACGTACAGCCGACGAACCTTTCCTGGCCGGTCGACGCGGCGGCCGCTGGCGCGATCCTCGGCACCGGACGAGTGGGCCTGATCAACGACATGGAGGCGACGTTCGCGGGAATCGACTCGCTCGAGCCGGAGGAATTCGCCGTGCTGCAGAGCGGCAAACGGGAACCGCACGCCGCGCAGGCGCTGGTGGCGGCGGGCACGGGCCTGGGCGAATCGTTCCGCGTGTGGAACGGGGACGGCTACCTGGTGGTTCCGACCGAAGGCGGCCATTCCGATTTCGCTCCGCGCACCGACGAGGAGATCGAGCTACTGAAGTTCTTGAAGAAAGAGCAAACCTGGGTGCAAGTCGAGAGCGTCGTCTCCGGCCGCGGCTTCCTGCAAATTCACCGCTTCCTCGGACCCGGCGTCGATCACCCCGATTTTCACGACGAGCAAGAAGATCCCGCGGCCGAAATCACCCGCCGGGCCCTCGACGGCGCTTGCGCCATCTGCGTGGCAGCGGTCGATCTGTGGCTGCGCCTGTATGGGGCGGAGGCGGGCAATCTGGCGCTGAAAACGCTGGCGCGCGGAGGAGTATTCGTGGCCGGCGGCATCGCCTCGAAAATCTTGCCGAAACTCACGGCCGGGGGATTCGTCGAGGCTTTTTCCCAGAAGGCGGGGCTGGCGGACCTGCTGGCAGCAGTTCCGATTGCCGTTGCGCTCAACGCGGAGGCGCCTTTATTGGGCGCCGCGGCCAGCGCGGCGGCGCTTCTGGAATCGCGCTGAGCGGACGAAAATAGCGCGCCGAGTGGAGAATCCACTGGCGCGGCGACGGCGCGGGCGAGAAGAGCGGAAATTCTCCAAGCTGTTTGCAGATTGAGCCAAAATAGAAACGAGGACTCCCATGGCCAAATCGGAACCGTTACCGGCCGAGAAGCTCTATCGCCCCTGCGATCCGCAACAGTTCTCCTTCGAAACCACCACGGAGCTGGAGGATATGACCGAGGCGATCGGGCAAGGGCGCGCCGTGGAGGCCGTGCGCTTCGGAATCGGCATTCAACAGCGCGGCTACAACCTCTTCTCGCTCGGCCCGGAGGGGATGGGCAAACAGACGATGGTGCGCCGCTTTCTAGAGCAGAAGGCCGCGACCGAGCCCACGCCGCCCGACTGGTGTTACGTGAACAACTTCGACGACCCGCAGAAACCCCGCGCCCTTCGCCTGCCGGTGGGGACGGGCTCGCAATTCCGCCAGGACGTCCAGCAACTGGTCGAGGAACTCCGGGCGTCCATCCCCGCGGCCTTTGAAACCGAGGAGTACCGCGCGCGGAGGCAGGTGATCGAGCAGGAGGTCAAGGACAAGCAGCAGGAGGCATTCGAACAGTTGCACGGCGAGGCTGAAAAACGGGGAATCGCTGTGGCCCATACGCCGACCGGCCTGGTCATGGCGCCGCTCCGCCAGGGAGAAGTGATGTCACCCGACCAGTTCCAGAAACTGCCCGAGGAGGAACGGAAACAGATCGAAGCAGAGATGACGTGGGTGAAGGACCGGCTCCGCACGGTCATGCGCGACATGCCGCTCTGGGAGAAGACGGGGCGCGACAAGCTCAAGGAACTCAACCGCGAGGTCACGATGTTCGCGGTCGGGCACCTGATCGACGCGGTGCGCAAAAAATACGTTCCGCTGCCGCCGGCGACCGGTTATCTCGACGCGATGCAGCAGGACGTGATCGCCAACGTGGACGAGTTCCTGACCCCGCCGGAGGGTCTGCCCCCCGCTTGGATGGGCATGCCCCAGCCCGAAGGCAAGCGCGGATCGCCCTTCTTGCGGCGGTATCAGGTGAATTTGCTGGTCGGCCGAGGCGCCAACCACGGCGCCCCGGTGATCTTCGAGGACGATCCCACCTTCCCCAACCTGGTGGGGAAGGTCGAATACATGGCCCAACTCGGCGCGCTCTCAACCGACTTCAATTTGATTCGCGGCGGCTCGCTGCACCAAGCCAACGGCGGCTATCTGATTCTGGATGCCTTGAAGGTCTTGCAGCGGCCCTACGCCTGGGAAGGCTTGAAGCGC
The DNA here is from genome assembly GCA_035533975.1 of Patescibacteria group bacterium. Classification (GTDB taxonomy): domain Bacteria; phylum Acidobacteriota; class Terriglobia; order Acidiferrales; family UBA7541; genus JAKASX01. The sequence goes on along the minus strand of DATLSU010000038.1, from coordinate 19,497 downwards.
GCGCTCGGAAGCTCGACCATCCGGATCGAGAGTCTGGCCCAGATGCTGGGAACGGTTAGCGCGATCTCGCTCGAACCGGAACCGATCCCGCTCGATGTGAAAGTGGTGCTGCTCGGTGAGCGCCAGCTCTACTACCTCCTCTGCCAGTACGATCCCGACTTCAATGAATATTTCAAGGTCGCGGTCGACTTCGAGGAGCGGATGGAGCGCACCCCGGAAAATACCCGTCTGTACGCGCGCCTGATCGCCACGCTGGCGCGGGAGGAGAAGCTGGCCGCGCTCGACCGCGGCGCCGTGGCGCGGGTGATCGAGCACAGCGCCCGCTCGGTCCGCGACGCCGAGCGCCTCTCGGCCCACCGCAGGGCCCTGCTCGATCTCTTGCGCGAAGCCGACTTCTGGGCCAAGCAGGCCGCGAGCGATGTCATCCAGGCCGCGCACGTCGAGAACGCCATCGAGGCCAGGATTCGCCGGGCGGACCGGTTGCGCGAGCGGATTCAGGAAGAGATTCGCCGCGGAACGATTCTGATCGATACCCAGGGAGAAAAAACGGGCCAGGTGAACGGGCTCTCGGTCATGGAGGTCGGCCGTTTCGCCTTCGGCCAGCCGAGCCGCATCACGGCCCGCGTGCGGCTGGGCAAGGGAGAAGTCATCGACATCGAGCGGGAAGTCGAGTTGAGCGGCCCCATCCATTCGAAAGGCGTGCTTATCCTTTCGGGCTTTCTCGGCGCGCGCTACGCGCTCGATCGCCCGTTGTCTCTTTCCGCCAGCCTCGTCTTCGAGCAGTCCTACGGCATGGTGGAAGGCGATAGCGCCTCCTCGGCCGAGCTCTACGCCCTGCTTTCGGCCTTGGCTGGCGCGCCGATCCGGCAGTCGTTTGCCGTCACGGGCTCGGTGAACCAGCACGGCGAGGTGCAGGCGATCGGCGGGGTCAACGAGAAGATCGAAGGCTTCTTCGACGTGTGCAACTCGCGAGGGCTGACCGGCGATCAGGGCGTGCTGATTCCCGCCTCCAACGTGAAGAATCTCATGTTGCGCCGCGACGTGGTCGAGGCCGTGCGCGCCGGGAAATTCCACGTCTATGCCGTCGAGACCATCGACCAGGGAATAGAAATCCTCACCGGGATTCCCTCTGGAGACCGCGACTCGGCCGGGAACTTCCCCGCCGGGAGCGTCAACCAGCGCGTGGAAACGCGCCTGATCGAACTGGCCGAGCGGCGCATCGAGGCCGCTCGCCGGATCACGAAATCGGAGGACGAAGCGTGAACCCGCTTCCACGCGAACCGGAAGAGCCAGGAGTGCGGATTCGCCGCATTCTGGTGGCCCTGGACGCCTCCTCGCGCAGCCTGGAAGCGCTCGAAAGCGCCGCGGAACTGGCCGCCCGATGGAAGGCGGAGCTGCTCGGCCTCTTCGTCGAGGACGTCGATCTGTTGCGTCTGGCCGCGGCCGCTTCCGCGACGCGCTTCCTGTATCCGGCGGCGAGTGAGGAACCGCTCAGCGGTTCGCACATGGAAAGAGAACTCAAGGCGCTCGCGGAGGAGGCCAGAAGGGAGATGGCCCACGCCGCCGCGCATTTCCAAGTGCGCTGGTCCTTCCGCACCGTTCGCGGCCACTTGCCGGCGGAAATTCTCTTGGCGGCCGCCGAAGCGGATCTGCTCAGCCTGAGCCTGGGCGGGACCAGCTGGCCGATGGGAAGGCGGCTCCCGTCCGGTTCGGCGGTTCGAGCCGCGGCCGCCGCTCATCCACCGTTTCCGCGCGCGCGGCCTCCCGGTTCACCGGCGTCGCCGGTTCTGGTGGTTTACGACGGCTCCCCGGGCGCCGCCGATGCCACTCGTTTTGCGGCGCAACTGGCCGATACGTACGGAAACCGCCTAACCGTGCTTCTTCCGTCGGTCTCCAATCGTTTGGACCCGGAAATGGAAGCCGAAGTCTTGCGCCTGCTGGACGGGGAGCATCTCCGGCTTCGCTTCCGGGCCATCGACGCGCATGACGAGGCCGGCTTCCTGCACGCCGTTCAGTCGGAAGAGGGCCGCGTTCTGGTCATCAGCGGCCAGAGCCGCCTTTTGGGGGAAGGCGCCGTCGAAGCGTTGATGCGCGGAACCGACAAACCGCTCCTGATCGTCGGCCGAGGCCCTGGCCATGGTTCGCCGGCAACAGGATAGGTTCCTCAAACAGCCTGATACGCCGGCGGCGCAGCGCCTCCCGCCTTTCACCCGGGAACCACGCAGTTTTGAATTCCCTTGCGGCCGCGCAGGAAGTGAATAAAATGCGGGGCGTTCATGCGTGGAAGCGCCTGGAGGAAACGCTCGCTTTCCACAGCCGGCGAATCAGCGAAGGGCACAGGCCTGCGCCCACCTTACCTTTGGAGTAGCCGATGTTTGAGATACCGCTAAGCCCGGTGATTTTTCTGGATCGAGCCGCATCGGTGTTCGGCGAAGTCGTGGCCATTGTCGATGGAGAGCAGCGGTTCACGTACCGGGAGTTTGGCGACCGCTCTCACCGGATTGCGGGACTGCTGCGCGAGTCCGGCGTCGGGCCCGGGGACCGCGTGGCGGCGCTTTGCACGAATAGCCACGTGATGCTGGAGTTGCACTACGCCGTTCCCATCCTTGGGGCAGCCTTGGTGCCGCTCAACATCCGGCTTTCGGTCGGAGAGATGGCGCATATCGTCAAGCATTCGGGGGCGCGTCTGATCATTGCCACGCAGGAACTATACCCCGCGGCCCGGCAGGTCTCGGAAAGCTCCTCGGTGGAACTGATCGAGGCCGGCACGCCGGAGAGCGAATATGAATCGAGACTGAAAGCGTCGAAAAGCGAGCCCTCCGCTCGTCTGGACGAGAGATCGCTGATCGCCATCAATTACACAAGCGGCACGACGGGGCTGCCGAAGGGCGTCATGTGCAGCCACCGCGGCGCCTACTTGCAGGCGCTGGCCCTGGCTTACCATACCGGGCTCGCGATCGGCAGTTCCTATCTTTGGACGCTGCCAATGTTCCACTGCAATGGCTGGTGCTTCACCTGGGCGGTTACGGCTGCCGGCGGCACTCATATCTGTCAGCGCCGAATCGACCCCAACCAGATCTGGCGGACGATCTGTAGCCGCGGAATCACGCACCTGAGCGGCGCGCCGACCCTACTCCTGACGATTGCCGAGGCGGCCGGCGCCACGGCCGATCTGCGGCCCCCGCATCCGGTCCGCGTGCAAACCGGCGGCGCTCCTCCGACGCCGGCTCTGCTCGCCAGGCTGGCCGCGCTGGACATGCAAACAACCCACTTCTACGGCCTGACGGAAACCTACGGCCCCGCCGTAGTCAACGCGTGGCATCCGGAGTGGTCGCGCATGCAGATTGCCGAGCAGGCGCGGCTGAACGCGCGGCAAGGCGTTGCCAACGTGGCGGCGCAGAGCGTGACTGTGGTGGACGCCGAGGGCCGCCAGGTTCAGGCCGACGGGGAAACGGTGGGCGAAATCGTGGTCACGGGAAACAACGTGATGCTTGGCTATTACCGCGATGAGGGCGCGACTCGCGCGGTTGAAATCGACGGAGGGCTCCGCACGGGCGATCTCGGCGTGCGGCACCCGGATGGATACGTCGAACTGACCGATCGCGCCAAGGATATCATCATCACCGGCGGCGAAAACGTCGCTTCCGTCGAGGTCGAACGGGTCCTGACCGAACACCCGGCGGTTCTCGAGGTCGCCGTTGTCGGCCGTCCCGACGCCCGGTGGGGAGAAGTTCCGGTGGCCTTTGTCGTGCTCAAACCGGGGAAGACGGCAACCGAAGGCGAATTGATCGCCTTCGTGCGTGACCGGATCGCGCATTTCAAAGCACCGAAAGAGATCCGGTTTGAAGCGCTGCCCAAGACTTCCACCGGCAAAATCCAAAAAAAAGATCTGCGGGAGCGAGTGGCATCATCGCCTGCCCGGCAAACAGAATCGTGAAAACGAGGGGGTATTGAACCATGGGGCTGCGGACCAGCGCTCAGTATCTGGACGGCTTGCGCGACGGCCGGGAGGTCTACTATCAAGGGCGGCGAGTCGAGGACGTAACCACTCATCCCGAGATCGGCATCGCCGCCCGGCACGCCGCTATCGATTTCGAACTCGCCGAGAATCCGGAGTTCCGCGATCTCACCGTACACCGCGAGGGAAGCGAGACGTATTCCCGCTATTACCACCTGCCGCGAGACGCGAACGACCTGCTCGCCCGGACCCGGCTGATCGAGGCGGGCACCACTCTCGGCGCAACCCTCGTCATTCTGATCAAGGAAATCGGCACGGACGCGCTTTTCGCGCTCTATCGCGTGCTCGCCCGGGCCAAATATCAAGAGGGTCTCGAGCGGCTCGATGCGTTCTACCGCCGCTGCCGCGACCAGGATCTGGCGCTCGCCGTCGCGCAAACCGACACGAAGGGAGACCGCAGCAAGCGCCCCTCCGAACAACCCGATCCCGACATGTACGTCCGGGTCGTGGAAGAACGCCCGGACGGGATCGTCGTTCGGGGCGCCAAGGTTCACACTTCCTGCGCGCCCTACGTCGACGAAATGATCGTTCTGCCGAGCCGGAGCATGGGACCCGGTGACGAACCCTGGTCGGTGGCATTCGCGGTGCCCATGGCGACTCGCGGGCTCCGCATGTATGCCTCGGACTTTCTGCACGGCACCGAAGACCCCTTCACGCGGCCGATTTCGACCAAACACAAGATGGTCGAGACGCTGACCGTGTTCGACGACGTGTTCGTTCCCTGGGAACGGGTTTTCTTCCACGGCCGGCCCGATCTGGCCGGGGCCGCGGCCCTCACGTTTGTCGAGTACCACCGGTTCACCGCGGTCAGCTACAAGCTGCCGCTGCTCGACGCGCTGATCGGCGCAAGCATCGCGATTGCCCAAGCCAACGGCATCGAACGCGCCGGCCACGTTCGCGACAAGCTCACCTGGCTCGCGGGCTACGTCGAAACCGTTCGCGGGCTGATCGAACTGGCGGCTTTGCGTTGCGGCGTGGATGAGGGCTTGGCGTTTCCCCACGTATTCAGCACGAACATGGCGAAATGGACCTTCGCGCGCGACTTTCATCGAGCCATCGAGATCGCTCAGGATCTGGCCGGCGGGCTGCTGGTTACGGGGCCTTCCGGGGCGGACTGGAACGCGCCCGAGATTCGCCCCGTATTGCAAAAATATTTGCGTGGGGCATGGCCGGCGGACCAGCGTCTGGCTATGCTCAATTTGATTAGCGAATTGACGGTGCGGCTCTACGGCGGCTACCAGGCGATACTCACCGTTCACGCCGAAGGTTCCCTGGAGGCCGAAAAGCTGGCGATGCTCCGCGCCTACAACCCCAAACGGGCCTATCGTTTGGCCATGCGGCTGGCCGGATTGGATCCGGACAAAGCGGGAGCGGCTTCGAAATAGGGGTCAAGGAATCTGGTTCCAGCTTCGGCCGGGCAGCGCTCGATAGAGCAGGGGCGAGCAACTCCGCGCCGGCACGCGCCCGTCCCCGGACTTCATCGGAATCATTTCGATTAGAATTAACCGCCGGAAAGGCACGGGAGTCGAATCATTGAGCGTACTCGAAAACAAAGTTGCCATTGTAACGGGAGCAAGCCGCGGGATCGGAAGGGCCATCGCGGAAGCCTTCGCTCGAGAGGGCGCGAGCGTCGTCATCTGCGGCCGCAAACAGGAGACCCTCGACGAGGCGGCGCGCGCCATCGGTCCGGCCGCGAAGCCGATCGTCTGCCACGTCGGCCGGCCGGATCAGCTCCAAAAACTGGTCGAAACGGCGACGCGCGAATTCGGGCGCATCGACATACTGGTCAATAACGCCGGCACGAATATCGGGATGGGCCCCTCTTTAGAAGTGAACGAGGGCCAGTTCGATAAGATGGTGGAAATCAACGTAAAAAGCGCGTTCCGGCTGATCCAACTGGTGGCCCCGGGAATGTGCGAGCGCGGCTCCGGCTCGATCATCAATATCTCCTCGGTTTTCGGCGTGCGCCCGCAGATTCATAATCTGCTTTACAACATGACAAAAGCCGCCCTCATCATGCTGACGAAATCCTTTGCGCTGGAACTCGGACCGAAGGGCGTCCGCGTGAACGCCATCGCGCCCGGCCTGATTCAAACGGCCCTGAGCGAGTATTACTGGAAGGACGAAAAATTCGCGGAAGCCCACTTCGCCGCGCAGGCGATTCCACGCGTCGGCCAGCCAGCCGAAATCACGGAAACCGCGGTGCTGCTCGCGAGCGACGGAGCCTCCTACATCACCGGCCAGACCATTGTGATCGACGGCGGCTTGCTGCTTCCCAGCCTCTGATCGGTTTCGCCTTGGCTGGCGTTCGTCACGCCGTTCGGCCCAGAGTGTCACCCATGTAGCCGGTACATTCTGTTACCCATGTCTCCGGGCTGGACACATAGAGAAAATGGCGCGCCCGGCAGGATTCGAACCCGCGACCCTCTGCTTAGAAGGCAGACGCTCTATCCACTGAGCTACGGGCGCCCCGATTGATTCTAAAATATTTGTGGCTCGCGAAACCACCATGGGGTTCGTTTTTGCCCCTTACTGTGTCAGAACTGTAGTGCACCCCTCAAAACTTGACGGTTAGGGCCTCCGAGTTTAGTACACCTGTGAAAGCCAAGAGGGCCTCGTGCGGGGTGCGATTTGCGATGCCGCGATGAGGCCGATCGTGATTGTACTCCTCGATCCAGCCAGCGATGCCTGCGAGTGAACCTCGCCGCAGATCACGCCCCACGACGTTTTTTAGGATTTCGATCTCCAGCGACTTCCGCTCCAGCTGCCGGATGCGGCGGTCTTTCTCGGTTTCCGCCGCGGCAGCGCTCCCCCCAAGCGCTGCCTTCGCCTCCTGCTCGGCTGCATCCCGCTATCAGTAGAAGAGCGTCGGAGAAATCTCATGCCGCGCCGGCACGTCTCCGAAACATTTCCGCTCTTAATGCCTTCCTGTACGATCTGCCACTTCCCTTCCGGGGCTCGGTCTATGCGTGGTTTCCTGCCCGTGATGCCTCCTGTTGGGAGGCCCTGATTCTACCCAGGAAGGGTGTCCAGTTTTAGTGGAAAGCACTACAGAAGTATCGCTACATCCAAATTTGAATGTGGCAGTTTCCGTTAAACGCTATCGCGCCTTGTTCATGGACGCCTTAGGAATCTCAAGTAGAAAGCTGCGAACACCAAGACAATGCCAATATTCACTGACAGCCGCTCCCAGAGTCGGTTCCTGAAGAACACGAAATCTACACCGACTATGACGGCTGCCATCGCCACCACATAAAGCACGACAGCTACCTGTCTGCCCCTTTCAGCAGGAATCGCCATTTATTCCACAACCCAGATCGTGAATCCTTTGCCTTGACGGACAAGCTCCTCTGCAGGGTCGCCATGAATGAGTTTTCCTAGCCAAGAGAGCGCTTTTCTTCCAATGACCACGGTGTCGCATTTCCGCGCCCGCGCCAGCCCTAAACTTTCCCGGGTCGCTAGGCTCCCGTCCATCAGATAGCAATAATGGGCTTCGACTGCCTCGCGTGCCAGGCCGTCTCGCCGCAGAACTGCATTGGCGCGCGCCAATGCGCGCTGTTCCGTTATCTCGCCTGCCGCAATCCATCGGGATTTATATGCACGGAGGCGTCCTTTTTCCGTGCCCCTGAACTCGACTAATTGGCGAGGGGGGCCAACCGACTATGAGCCAGACACACTCGGAAATTCCTTCGTCCCGCGGCCATTTGGGCCACATACTGTACTGCCTTTTTGGTCGCCGGCGATTCATCCACAACAATAAGTAGTTCATTATTTGTCATTTCGGTAGACCCAATGCAGCATTGAGACCGGATACACCTTCACTCCTCGGACATGAGTCGTGTCGTTCTATTGCAAGTACCACTTTGCGACTTGTGTCCCTTACTATGTACCCGATTTGCGTTGGGGGAGTCCCCGCACTTCTACTGGGAACCACTGCAACGTTGCCAGGTGATCCGGGAGCGTCAGCGCTATCCCCTCGAGGAGGACGACGACGATGCTGCCTGCACCTTGACCATCGGCTCGTCGGCTCCAGTGACGCCCTGCGGGCCGCCTGCGGCCTCCGTCACACCTGCTTCATGGATAGAGCGTTCAATCATGGCTGACAATCCAGGCTTCATCTCCACGCGAAGGCTCTTCGCTGGAGCCGCTTTCGGCATCACAACCACGAGGACGCCATCGTTTAACGTAGCCCTCGCCTTTGAAAGATCCACCTCAGTGGGAAGATCGATGACACGAAACATCAGTTGCGTGTGCCGGTGCGAATGGCCGTGTTTTCCAGACTGGTGGTCTTCGAGCGGCTCGGACTTCCCACTGACGCTCAGTCGGTGCGGTTCCAGACTCACCTTGATCTCCTGCCTGTCAAACCCAGGAACTTCGGCGCGCGCCGTAAGCTGCTCGCCGGATTCCGAGATGTGGAACTTCACGGGCGTGAGCAACTCGGATTCCGCTAGAAACCAATCTTCCTGATCGTGTCCGTGCACGTGCCCGCGGCGCTCGAACATCTCAAACGCGCGCTTGGCAATCAGATTGAATACGTCTTGTGTATGTTCGAACAGCTCATGTACGGATACGAGATTCAAATCAGTGCTCGTGTGATTCGATGGTGCAATTGAAGAATGGCTTGTCATGGTCTCCCTCTTCCTGTCAAATAACGTTTTATTTCTAAGCTCTAAGAGACAGGGCGCCTTTCGGATCTGTCCCGTTCACTGCCGCGGTTACGCCACCTCCGCCGCGGTTGAGAATCCCCTGCCGCAGAACCGACCGCGCCAGCGCCCGGCAATCCGGAAGATTCAGCGAACGCCGCCGCGTATTCGGCTGGCACTGTGCCAGAAAGTGCCGTACCCGTGCGTAATAATTCTTCGGATTGAAAATTCGCTGCAAAATCGACCCGAAACCCTTGAGCAGCTGCCGCGCACCTATGCGAGGGATGAAACTGAGGTAAAAATTCAGGCTGTTTCCGGTGCCCTCGCCCACCAGACGGCCTTCTTTGTGCAGTCGCCGATAGGGTTGCGTTCCCGGAAGCGCCTGCAGCAGACCCACCATCGCCAGCGGAATGGCACTCTCCTGGATGAACTGCACCTGGCGGTCGAAGATGCCCTCGGGATCGTTGTCAAAGCCTACGATGAACCCCGCCATCACTTCCATGCCATAGCTCTGGATGCGCCGCACGCTTTCGAGCAAGCTACGGTGCGTATTTTGCATCTTCTGCGCTTCCTTCAAGCTTTCCTCGGCCGGCGGCAGGAGTTCCTTCATCTTCCGCTTGTTGCCGATGAAGTTGTCGTCCACGTTGAAAATCGAGCCCGCCATTTCCCCGCTGACAGTTACTCGAGTGCTGCCAGCACCTGCGTCTGCGATTTTGTCCGCGGCTTGCGTCTGCAAATCTCAATGATGTCGCGGAATTGGCAGTTGAACGGGCAGCCGCGCCAGGACTGGATGGCCATCGGGCTGTAGTTCTTCGGATCGATCAGGTCGAGGTCCGGCAGCGGGGTGTAATCGAGTCCCAGCCGCTCCGCCCGCCCTGTAGAGCGGCTTCGCCTCGCCGCGATCGAGGCCTGCCGCCAACTCCGGCACGATCTTTGCCGACTCGCCCACCACCACGTGGTCGGCATACGGCGGATGGTCCGCCATGCCGCTCGTGATTGGCCAGCCCACAACGGTGCGGATCCCGCGCGCGCGACAACGCGCCAATATTCTCAGGACGCTTTCGCGTTGCACGAGCATGGCGCTCACCAGCACGACGTCAGCCCAGGTCAGATCGGCGTCTTTCACCTTGCGCACGTTGACGTCCACCAGCCGCTTTTCCCACTCCCCCGGCAGCAGGGAAGCCACTGTCAGCAGGCCCATCGGCCGAAACGCAGATCGCGTACCTTCAGCCGGCAGCGCATGCTTGAAGCTCCAGAAGGTGTCCGGCCACTCGGGGTATACGAGAAGGGCTCTCATTTGATTCGCTCGATCCGATCGTCGGATGCCCGAGTGGCTACCAGGCCCAGAACATTGGCAGCCCCGTTCAGGATGTTTTGCCCTTGCAGCCGGCGTGGCCGCACAAGCAATCGATGTCCGGCGTCTTCTCCATGGCCTCACACTCGGTGCTGCAGAACTTGCCCGACCCTGTTACTACGCACGAACACACGGGGTGCGCACACTTCTCGCCTTTCGCAGTCGGCATTTCGTTTCTCCTGACCGCAGGGTTCGTTTGTTTCTCTTCGCTGCGGATCAACAGCGGGCGACCGAAAGGTGTATCTTAGGCCCTGCGTAAGAGGATTACTGTTCAATAAGGTACACTCGCCAACTCTGGCCGCGGAGTGGTAACCGCAAATGTGGAACGTAGCATCGTGGCTTGCGAGATGGGACCTGACGCCCTTTGTGGAATCGGTATTGGGACGTTCCAGTAGTTCAAGAGTATGGGACCTCCTACCGACAGCGTTGTGACGCACGAGGCAGCAAGAGGAAACAGTTCCTACTGATCGCGCCTGGGACGGCTGTCGAGGCGACAAAGACGGAGATCGTCGTAGAAACCACGCATCCCTCCCAATTGTGGCTACACCCAGGCAAAGCGGCAGGAGCGACAGCCGTTCATCTTTCCGGAGGGTTGTATGGGCAAGGCTGCCTCGACGGCATTGCCCATTGCCGTACGTTTTCGCGGACTCGTGCCGATAATCCCGTAATGGTTGGAGGCCCGCAGGCTTACATTGCGTTATGGTTTAATTCGGATTGCTTTTCAAGGCAGAAATGGCACTTACATACGCTACGAGCGCCTTCAATTCGTCGCTGTTCACGGATACCGGTGGCATTCCACCTTCTTGCATGAGGGCGGTGGGATGCTTCAGTATTTCCATTAGGAGCGCAGGTGGGAGATGTTTGCCAGTGCCCGCAAGCGCAGGGGCTGCTGCTGTACCTCCGGCACCACCGGTCCCGTGACAGCCAGCGCATCCGTGTGCTTGGAAGATAACCTTCCCTTTGGCTTCGAATTTGGTCAGCCGTGCTGTCGAGGCCCCCGGCTTTGCCCCTGCTTTCGCATTAGCTAGCGCAGGTGAGGACGCCCCGGAAGCGGATGGAGCGGCTGCGGATGCGGGCGACGCACCCCCAAGGCTGGTTATGTAGGAAACCAGGGCTTTCATATCGGCAGCATTCAAGGTCAAGGGGACCATACCGGCAGCCTTCATCTTGGCGGTCGGCGCTTTCAGTAGCGCCGTCAATTTCGCGGGCGGATACTGACTCGAAATATGAGTCAGCGCTGGCCCAACACCACCGCCTCCGTTCACCCCATGGCATCCACTGCAGCCGTGAGAATTGAAAATACCCTTTCCCCCGGCGGCCGTTGCAGCGCCTGCCGAACTTCCCGCCGATGCTTTCGACGCTCCCGCTTTTGTACCTGGTTTCGCCTTAGCTGGGGCGGGCGAGGACGACCCGGAAGCGCGCGACATTAACGCAGGGCCTCCCGCCCACATTTTCATATGATCTACTTCAGAAACACTGTGAATCAGATTGTGGCACGAAATACACGACACCTTATTCGTCTCAAGCAAGGCGATGGGCGCCATGCTCTTGAGATGGTCCTCAAAGTCGCGGGTGCCCGCGTGGCATTGTAGACATTCTACGTTGTTGTAGCCTCCCGCTATATGGATCGTTTTGGGTGGTGTACTCAGGTACTGAATTCCCATGTTCCATAGACCTTTGACCTTATCCCTAAAAGGGCCGTAGATAGCGTAGTCCGTGTGGCAGGTAAAACAGGCCTTGTCAGGCGGAACGAGGTGATCCTGAAAATGGTGCGCAGGGATGTAATTCGGATTCAGCAGGTAGAGACTTTTCCCCTGCAATTGGTGACACGAAATACAGAATTGAGTTTGCTTGGAACGTTGGTTTTGAAAGGACATGCCCGTGCCAATGCACAGGGCCGGAAGAGCGCATAGACTTACAAAGGCGAGAATCTTGCCCGTGGCCCCCGCAGTGATCGAGGAACGCACGAGAAACACTGCGACCAGAGCGATCGTCACTACAATCAATGCGATGAGGATTCCGGTTGACCCAAACATAACTCCCCCTTGCCACTCGCTCGCCGGAATCAGCAGAATAACGCCGGCGCACGTGCCGCCACACCCTTACTTCTTGTGGCCTAGCTCGCGGATATGGGCGGCGAACCCTTTGATCCGAGCCTCTTCCAATGTCATTTCGTGGCCTGGCAATTTGTTCTTGCCCATCGCGGGAACCTCGAACAATCGCTCCCCTGCTTTCGTCTACGCTTCAGACGTCGCGAAAACGGGCGTGGGTTTCTTGCCACTGATGTGTGGCCGTCGAAGGCATGCGACGGTGGTTCCCGCGCAGCTTGACTCCCGACCTGGGCGCCAGCGGAATCCGAGGCTGGTTTTCCGGCCTCGCATTTCATCCGCGACTCCCGGCGGCTGGGTAAACGGCGAAGACCAGCGACAATAGAAACACCGCAATTCCCAGCCCTGTTAAGGTTGCGCTAACGAAGACAAAGAGCACAAATGCGAGGGGATGGAACCACAGGACGCTCACAATTTCCAGGAGCAGGCCCACAATAATCAAGACGCTCGACACTTGCAGAAACCTCCGGACCCCAATCACACGGAGTTTCATTGGCCGGGCCTCCACATGTTCCGTTGACTTACTTCGGATGTGTTGTGAGCCGTAACATGGCATGCGCTTGTAATGCAAGAAAGCTGATTCGCCGCGAGCGGGCCCATCATCGGGGCTGGCATGGGATCTGCCGTAAAGCTGCAAGTGGCCTCATGGCAGTGCACGCGCCGCACGACGCTGTATCCGCCGCCCATGTGGCCATTGTTCGGTGACGTATGGCCGTGAGATTGTCCTTCATACAGCCGAAGATAGCGTAGTTGGTGTGTCCGGAGTAACTGCGAATCGTTCATCACGCCCCCCACAAAGGATGCTGCATGCTTACGTGCCCCGGTATTCGCCCCTCAGCATTCACGAGCCGCCGCTTCAGGCCGGTCAGCGGCCACGACCCTTTCTCTTGGCGCCGAAACGGAACGGTTAATGGGGTGTTAACAAATGCCGAGCCAATCCGCAGCCGTGCGGCAAAAGACACGGCGAAATATATTCAAGGGGACGAGCGCGGGCTCGGAATTGTGCGATTCCATCGCGGGCCTCCCGTTCTCAATAGTTCAGCCACAAAGCAATATAAATTGAGTTGTTTGCCGAAGCATTTCGGCCCGATCCGTCATAATTATGGCTCGCACCGTTAAATTTCGTATAGGCGGTATACTCGCCTGTGAGCTCGACGTTTTGTACTGGCCAGAAACCAACTTGACTGATAAAGCCGCTGCTATTGGGGCTGCCCAACAGACTACCGGTTATGGGAGCGGGCGCATACAGAATTGGATCAGCACTGCCGGTGGTGGAAAACCCGGCAAGCGTAAACGTATAACGGCTTCGAAGGTGATATGTGGCATCCGCCCGAAACGTATTCAGGTCGTGTGAGGGTTCGGCTGCGCCCCCGGCTGCAAACGTGCCGTTGAGATCAGAACTTTCGTGGATATAGGTCGTGTGGAAGGTCAGTAGATTCACGCCAAATGGCCGTTCGTACTGAAGATCAACGGCGGAATCCAGATACGTATCGGTTGGGGCCACAACTCCACCGGGAAACGAGCTCACGTAAATGCCATAGGTTCCCACTTCCAGATAGTTCAGTCCCCACGATTGCTGCCATGCCAATCGCCAATAAGGTGCAACTCCGTGAATGTTGATCGCAAAACCCGTGCCTGTCAGAGGCTGCGCCCCCCCGGCATGCTCGGAGCGATACACGGAGAAATCCGCATAGAAATGGTTGTTCCACATGGTATATGCGCCCACGCCGGCAACATCCTGTGCGAGCGCACCGTCGATAAGTGGCTGAGCGCTTGGTGAGGGAGCGCTCTCGGAGGATATCCACGGATAGCCCCAGGACGGCGTACTGTTCCAAACATCCTCGACCGTGGGGCTGTTGTTCACCGTGATCCCGTAGAGCAAGTTCTTCGAACCCAAAGTGGTGTTCCTGGCATAGCGGATGTCCGTATTATCCAGCGTCAAATGATCTGACTGATGGTCATAGGTCGCCTGGACCATCCCCCCGAGATGAGGTGAAATCTCACCTGCCAGGAAGAGACTAAGCTGCTGAGGAAAACCGGCATTGCTGTTTTGTGTGCTGGAAACGGCTTTATTCGTGGCAGAATCGCTGAGAAGGAGCATGACCGATATCGGAAAATATCGGTTGATCTTCAGACCCTTACCCTCGATGGTCGTGTCCGCCTTCTTATCCGTGAGCGTGTAGCCGTCGAGCTTGAATTTCCGCCCGAACGCAGTTAGCTCGGGTCGGTTGCTGTGACATACGTCGCATTTAAGTCCCGTCTGCCGGGTGAAGCTTGGGACAGCGTGTGCGCGGGGACAGAAACCCGCTATAACGGCTATAAGAAGTACACTCATCAGTAGGGTGTAGGCTGGCCGGGATACCTTCAAGCGTGTCGTCCTCCAAATCATGATCTGTGATCCGTAACCCTACGTGCAGGAGCTGCGATTGCGAATCGGGGCGCCGTTGTGAAAGCGATGTCATTGTCATCCGATGGCCAGCGTGTTTCCCATGGCCTCGCGCTGGGCCTGCAGCACTTGCCCGATGTTGTCCCTCACGAACGGACAAGGTGTGCGCACTTCCCGGCTTTCACAGGGGCCGCTTCGTCGTTGCCTTTCGCAGTCACCTTGTTTCTCTGGCATCCGATCAAAAGGCGGTGAAAGAAAGAGACATTTTATGCACTGTGGAACTGCGCGTCTGTGCAAAAAGGGACAGTTTCCGTGGCAATGAGGTGTCACAGTAGGCGTTGGAGCTTGGCGTGATGGCCTGAGATCGTCCGCAAGTGCCTGAGGAGACAATGGCATGCCCATACAGAATTCAGTCGTTGCAGTGTATCGCACCCATATCGAAGCGGACCAGGCAGTGAAGGAGCTCCAAGGCGGGGGAGTTGACATGCACAAGTTGTCGATTGTTGGCAAGGGCTACCACACAGACGAGCATGTGGTGGGCTACTACAACACCGGCGACCGCATGAAGTATTGGGGCAAAATCGGTGCATTCTGGGGAGGCTTTTGGGGACTCTTGTTCGGCTCGGCTCTTTTCATGATCCCGGGTCTCGGCCCAATCCTAGCGGCGGGACCGATAGTTGCGTGGATCGTGGGAGCGTTGGAAGGCGCGGTGGTGGTGGGAGGGATGAGCGCACTCGGAGCAGGTCTCTACAGCATGGGAATTCCCAAGGACAGCATTGTGAAATACGAAACAGCACTTAAGTCAGATCAGTTTCTTCTGATCGCCCACGGTACGGCTGCAGAGGTGGCGAAGGCGAAGGAGATCATCGACACCACGCACCCCGCCGAAATCTCAGTGCACTCAGGCGAAGCGGTGACAGCGGTAGCCGTTTAGCATCCGCCGGAGTAGCGTGGGCAAGGCTACCTCAATGTGTCTCAACTTGTCACGATATGTGCGCCGCGCGATTCACCGATGTTGTCGTGCATGAATTGGTGCGCAGCGAAATACCACTGCGTCTGCCAAGTCCATCTCCTCGAAGATCTATTGTTCTGCGAGGCGCTCCGTATCCCCCTCCGTCCGCGTAAGCTTCCCGGCAGAGGCGGGCGCGCCGGGGAGGAGTGGCATTTGCTATGCCCCTGTGTGTGGCACCACCTGATTGGCCTCGGCGATTGTGCCGCCGCGGCACCCCAGCCGGTGCTGATACGCGAGTACGTTCGGTTGGGAGTTGGGTAGGGCGTTTCTCCAAGCATGATTCAACGGCGCCGAGCGTCACCGGCGCCGGTTGACCACAGTCGCGGGACTGGAAAGCCAGGAGGCAAGAACATGAAAAACAATCCCTTGAAACAATTGGGAACGCTGGGCCAGTCCATCTGGCTGGATTACATACGGCGCGATTTGATCGCCAGCGGCAAGCTTCGGCGTCTGATCGAGGAGGATGGATTGCGGGGAATGACCTCGAATCCATCCATCTTTGAGAAGGCGATTGTCGAGAGCCACGATTACGACGCGGACATTCGGGCTATGGTCCATGAGGGAAAAGGCACCGAAGCAATTTATGAAACGCTCAGCCAGCACGACGTGCAGAGCGCCGCCGACGAGTTCCGGCCTCTCTACGACCGGACTGATGGCAAAGACGGATATGTCAGCCTGGAGGTCAATCCCCACCTTGCGCGCGACACCAACGGGACGATGATGGAAGCGCGCCGGTTGTGGGCCGCGCTGAACCGGCCCAACGTGCTCATCAAGGTCCCCGCCACGGAGAGTGGGCTGCCCGCCATCCAGCAACTTATCAGCGAAGGGATCAGCGTTAACGTGACACTGCTCTTTGGGCTGCCTCGCTATCGTCAGGTGGCGGAGGCTTACATTGCCGGCATCGAAGCACGCGCGGCCAAAGGGGAGCCGGTGAAACATATAGCCTCGGTGGCCAGCTTCTTTGTGAGTCGAATTGATGCCCTGGTGGATCCGCTGGTGGAAAAACTCGGCGCACAAAGCAAGGAGGCAGAGCTTGCAAAGAAGGTGCACGGACAAGTTGCCATCGCCAGCTCGAAGATGGCCTATCAAATCTACAAAGAGATCTTCGCCAGCGACCGGTTTAAGAATCTGAGCGCTCAGGGGGGCGCTCGCACCCAGCGGCTGCTATGGGCCAGCACCAGCACCAAGAACCCTAACTACAGTGACGTGAAATATGTCGAGGCCCTCATTGGACCCGACACGGTCAACACGGCTCCGCTGGAAACCCTGGACGCCTACCGCGATCACGGAGAGCCGAGATCCCGGCTCGAACAAGATGTCAAGGAAGCCCGATGGGTGCTCGAGCGGTTGCCGGAACTGGGAATCAACATCGACCACGTGACACGGCAACTTGAGGACGAAGGAGTCGAGAAATTCAACGAGCCGTTCGACAAGCTGATGGAGACCTTGGCGCATAGGTCACCACAGCATTTGCCGAGAACGTCATGAAAATAAGCTCTTACGCGGGGAAGACAGCCGAAGCCTCAATGCTGGTGAACGTACCCAGACTCGTGACGGCCTATTATACGGAGGTGCCTGACCCTTCTGTGCCGGAACAAAGGGTTGCCTTCGGCACCTCTGGACATCGTGGTTCCGCATTCGAAAAGGCCTTCAATGAGTGGCATATCCTCGCCATCAGTCAGGCGATTTGCCTCCACCGAAAGCAGCACAGGATTGATGGCCCATTGTTTCTTGGGATGGACACGCATGCACTCTCTGTGCCGGCGCTGGCGAGCGCGCTTGAGGTGCTGGCGGCCAACGGCGTGGAAGTCATGCTCGCGGAAGGGGACGAATATACTCCTACGCCCGCCGTTTCCCATGCGATTCTCACTTACAACCGCGGGCGCAAGGCCGGACTCGCCGACGGCGTTGTCGTCACACCGTCGCACAATCCGCCGCATGATGGCGGGTTCAAATACAATTCCCCAAACGGTGGGCCGGCGGAGGGGGTCGTCACGGATTGGATTGAGGTGAAAGCGAACGAATTCCTCGAAGCCGGGCTGCGGGGCGTGAAGCGGATTCCTTTCGACAAGGCTCTTCGCACCTCTACGACGCACCGGCACGACTACCTCAATCGGTACATTACTGATCTAGCGAACATCCTGGACATGGAGGCCATTCGCGGAGCCAAGCTCCGCATGGGTGTGGATCCCCTTGGGGGTGCCGGCGTCCATTACTGGGGGCCGATTGCCGAGCGATACGGGTTGAACCTCACGGTTGTCAATGAGGCCGTCGATCCTACCTTCAGTTTCATGACCGTGGATTGGGACGGCCAGATACGGATGGATCCTTCCTCGGTCTATGCGATGCAGCGATTGATCGGGATGAAGGACCGCTTTGACCTGTCTTTCGCCTGCGACACCGACCATGACCGGCACGGCATTGTGACCAAAAGCGAAGGATTGCTGCCGCCCAACCATTACCTCTCCGTCGCCATTTTCTACCTTTTCCAGCACCGGCCGAAGTGGCGCAAGGAAGCGGGGGTCGGCAAAACGGTGGTGAGCAGCCAGATGATCGATCGCGTCACCGCGAAGCTCGGCCGGAAGCTCTACGAGGTGCCGGTGGGCTTCAAGTGGTTCGTTGATGGCTTGCTCGACGGTTCGCTCGGCTTCGGTGGCGAGGAGAGCGCGGGGTCCTCCTTTGCTCGACTGGATGGCACCGTTTGGACAACGGACAAAGATGGAATGGTTCCGGCCTTGCTAGCCGCGGAGATCACAGCGCGGATGGGCCGCGACCCCGGCGAAATCTACGACGAACTGACGCGCGAGTACGGTAAGCCTGTCTATGACCGCGTTGAGGCGTCAGCCACTCCGGATCAGAAAGAACGATTGGCGAAACTTTCCCCCGAGCAGGTCAAGCTCACCGAACTGGCAGGCGAAAAAATACAGACTGTCCTGACTCATGCGCCGGGCAACGGCGCTCCCATCGGCGGCTTGAAAGTGGTGGCGAAGAGCGGTTGGTTCGCGGCGCGTCCGTCGGGTACCGAGAATATCTACAAGATTTATGCGGAGAGCTTCCGGGGAGAGGATCATCTGCGCCGCATCCAGGGGGAAGCCCAAACGATTGTCAGCGATGCGTTGGCCGGGGTGCTGGTGCCGGAAGTGGGCAAAGGAGGAGTTGCGTAACAAGGGCAATCGAAGATTCGGTCTCGAACAGTTTCGGAGCAGAAATCATGAGCAAACACAAGCGTGTCAGCCACCCGATATACGGCATTCTACCCACGGAAGTCGAGGGGTTCGATTCCCTGGCGGAACTCGCCCTGGACATGCGCTGGTCGTGGAACCATGCCACAGACGGAGTGTGGCGCGCACTTGATCCCGTACTGTGGGAACTCACGCAAAATCCTTGGGTTGTCCTGCAGACGGTGTCGCGGGACCAACTCGAACGCGTGCTAGCCGATCCAGATTTTCGTGAAAACATTGAAGAGCATCTGCAAGCCAAGCGTCAGGCGGCTCAGAGGCCTGCATGGTTTCAGCAAAAGCATCCGCAAGCTCCCTTGACCTGCGTCGCCTATTTCAGCATGGAATTCATGTTGAGTGAAGCGCTCCCGATATATTCGGGAGGACTTGGCAATGTGGCTGGCGATCAGCTCAAAGCGGCCAGCGATTTGGGGGTGCCGGTGGTCGGAGTGGGCCTGCTCTACCAACAAGGCTATTTTCGCCAGATGATTGACAACGACGGAGCACAGCAGGCTCTTTACCCGTACAACGACCCCGGACAGTTGCCGATCACGCCGTTGCGCCAACCGAACGGCGAGTGGTTGCGTTTGGAAATCGCCTTGCCTGGTTACTCGGTTTGGCTGCGCGCCTGGCAGGTCCAGGCCGGTCGGGTCAAGCTCTACCTGCTGGATAGCAATGACGCGGCGAACGTCCCCGCTCATCGAGGGATCACCAGCGAGCTGTACGGTGGCGGGCCGGAGTTGCGCCTCAAGCAAGAA
>DATLSU010000037.1:0-13988 GCA_035533975.1 Patescibacteria group bacterium | reverse complement strand
CCACCTTTTGCAACTCCCGTTGGCTCAACGTGAATGTCTCCTGTCTCATGGGGTGACATTTTCACGCGGCCGTTAAGGGGTGACAGAATTATCTGGCTAAGACACGGGTAGAAAGAGGGCGTTTGCCCTGGCCTTGGCCCTGTACTATAGTCGTTTCGATTCCTGTGCCGATCCGCGGGGCTGCGGGACCGCGGGCGTATCCAGGCAGGTCGAGACGGGAGGCGTCAGGGTCGAACGGGTAAAACGGCCGCATCGCTCCAGCCGCGGCTTCCCTTCGCTTCTTTCACCAGCTCGTTTCCATCTGATCCCCCAAGCGAGGCTTTGATAATCCCCATGAGCTCCATTGCCGAGGGTCTAAAGATCAAGGGAGAAGTGCAGGGCAGCGAGGATTTGCGCGTGGACGGCGAGATTGAAGGGCGGATCAATCTGCCGGGCGCGGTGGTGGTGCTCGGGCCCAAGGGACGCCTTGTCGGTGACGTCCAGGCGCGCGAGGTGGTGCTCGAAGGCTCGATTCGCGGGAACGTAACGGCGCGCGAACGCGTCCGCGTCGCCGCGACCGGCAAACTGGAAGGCGACGTGGTTGCCGAACGCCTGGTTGTCGAGGAAGGCGCGCAAGTCTCGGGCCGCGTCCAGAGCGGAGCCGCGAAGGATCATTCGCATGTCGCGCCAGCTCGACCGGCCGCCACCGGCGCCCCGGTCACGGCCGCGCACACAACACGGCCCGCCGATTAACCGGCATGAGTGTATTGGGAAGATTGAGATCGGCCGATGAGCGGTCCGCCGCCCCCGTTGAACCGCCCCGCGGGATTTCTTCCGTCAATTCGCGCCGTTCCAACGGTCTGAAGGATTTCCTTTGGCTGATGCCCGAGCAGCCGCAAGGCCGCCTGCTCGATCTCGGTCCGGTGGCCCAGTCGACCGTGACTTTCTTCACCGATCGCGGCTTCCGCGTTTCGACCGAGGATCTGGTTCGCGGCTGGACAGAGTGGCTGGCCGAATCGGAAGCCGAACGCAAGCGAAGCGGCGCCTCCGAACCGCCCGACCCCTCCCCTCTCGCGACCGGGTTCCTGGCCGCCAGCATCCGTTTTGCGCCGGAAACCTTTCATGGCGTCCTGGCCTGGGACGCGTTCGATTTCCTCCCGCCGGAAATGCTCGATATTCTGGCTTCCCGCTTGCACGAACTGCTGGTGCCGGGCGGGGTGCTGCTGGCCGTTTTTCACGATGCGGCGGATATAGAACCCGTCCATTACCGCGTGCGCGACAACGAGACCGTGGAAATGCTTCCGGCCATGCGGGCCGAAAAGATTAGTCGCGTCTTCCAAAACCGTGAAATTCTCTCGCTGTTCTCCGCCTTTCGCTCTTCGCGCACCTACGTGGGCCGCGACCACCTGCGCGAGGCACTTTTCCTCAAGTAGCGCGTCAGATTTCAATGGGATTCAGAAAAGAACCGTAGCGCTTTTCTCGGGGCAGGGAAGGCGAGGTAGGGCGAAGCCTGGGTTTATTCTTCCGGCTCGCCGCCAGGCAGGACGCCGACTGGTCTTGCCCGATGTTGGCGGAGCAGGTGAATGGCCGGGGGAAGAAGCGATAAGGCGACCACGATTAGGATGACCCATTGAATTTTGTGCTCGACGTTGGGAACGACCGAGCCCAGAAAGTAGCCGCCGAGAACGGTCACCAGAACCCAGAGCAAGCCGCCGCAAACGTCGTAGGCGAAGAACTTGCGGTAGGCCATACGCGCCGCTCCGGCTACGGCGGGGCAGAAGGTCCGCGCGATGGGGACGAAGCGGGCCATGATGATCGCCTTGCCGCCGTGCCTTTCGTAGAAGCCGTGAGCTTCCTCAATGTGCCGCCGTTTGAAAAAGCGCGAATCGGGCCGGCTGTAAAGCGTCTGGCCCGCCTTCAGGCCGATGAAATAGCCAAGTTGGTCGCCGCCGATCGCGCAGAGCGGAACCAGTGCTAGCAGCCACGCCAGGCGCAGTTGGCCGGCGGCGGCAAAAATTCCGGCGGTGACCAGCAGGGAATCGCCAGGCAGGAAAAAACCCGCAAAAAGGCCGGTTTCCATGAAGATGACCGTGCAAACCAGGACCGTCCCTCCCCATTCGATCAAACCTTGAACGTTGTAGATCGTGTGAATCACATGATGGAGCAGGGCAAACACGGGATCCTGTTTCTTCTCCGGGTGTTTCGCGTCTTGGCGGGCGGCTGGCCCCGGCGATGCGTTTCGCTTCTAACGATAACAGACTGGCGGCGAGACCGGCTACGCGCGACGGTCCCGGCATGGCGTAAGCCTAACCCGGCTAGCTCGTCCGTGCGACGAGGCCGAGCGAGCAATGTTGTGGCCGCGAAACTTGCTGCGTTCACACTTGCGGCTACCGGCCCGCTACCGGACAATAGGGCACGGATGGGCGTGTAGCTCAGCTGGGAGAGCACCTGCTTTGCAAGCAGGGGGTCGGCGGTTCGAGCCCGCCCACGTCCACCAATTTTCCTGATTTACCCATGCGGTGTTTGACGATTCCTGGCGAGCCGCCCAGGGACGAGCCGCAAATTGCGGGCCCGGACCGCCGGTTCATTGTCTGCGCGAAGCTAGACTGGCGTTCTATCTGAAGGAATCCCTCGGAACGTCTACCAGCGTCCTTTCGAAGCTGATGGATGCATTCAGCGCGTCCGAGGAGAGGCTCAAGGCCGGAAATCCGAGCTACGTTGTTTTCACTTGCCGAATCACCCCAGAAGAGGAACCAATAAAACTCGGAGTGCCTTTTCGAGCGTTAGAGGAGCAGGTTAAGAAGCGGATGAGCCGGGTTGATCTCTATCGGGATCTGCCCCGCGGCAGAAAACGCCGAGGTTGGAAAAAGGATTTTTGGGAATCACTGGCTGAAGCGGCGAAGGACATCGGAGAGGTCTCCGAAGAGGAAATCTTGCGCACGGTTCGTAGCTGCCGTAGGGGCGACGCGCCCCTTCTCGATCACAACCTGTGCCTCCTCCAACGAGTAAAAAAACTCTCCGTTCAAGCACTCGTCCCGCAGAGTGCCGTTGAAACTCACGCAGTGCCCGTTTTCCCACGGACTGCCCGGTTCGATGTACAGCGCCCCGGTTCCCGGATTCCCCCAACCACTTCCGCATCTCTTTCGCCACGAACACCGGGCCATTGTCTGAGCGAATGTGCTCCGGGATTCCTCGCCACAGCATCACATCGGCCAGGGTCTCGATCACTTCGGAGCTTCCCAGCCTTCTCGCCGCGCGTATCGCCAGGCGCTCCCTCGTGAATTCGTCGATCAGCACCAGCAGCCGCAGCGTTCTTCCCTCGGGCGTCATCGCGCTCACGAAATCGTAACTCCACGCGTGGTTGGCCCGGTCCGTTCGCAGCCGTACACAGGAACCATCGTTCAGCCACAACCTCCTTCTCGGCCTCTGTTTCTGCGGCACTTTCAGCCCCTCCCGCCGCCAAATGCGCTCGACTCGGTCCTTGCCCACACACCAGCCCGCTTCCCGCAACTTCACCGTGATTCTCCGATACTCATAGCGCCCGTACTCGCTGGCCAGTGCGATGATGGCTCGGGTCAGCACATCATCGTCGGCCCGGTGTATCCCCTTCGTAGCGTTGCGTCCCTCTCCGTTGCCCCAGCAGCTGGCAGGCATGCCGCTCCGATACCTGGTAGTTCACGAGCACATACCTGAGCGCGCCACGCCGTCCCTCAGGGCCTAGAAGTTTCCCGATGCCAAGCCCTTCAGAATTTGCTTCTCCAGCGACAGTTCGGCCACCAGCCGCTTCAGCCTCGTATTCTCTTTCTCCAGTTCCTTCAGCCGCTTGTCTTGGTCCAGATTCAGCCCGCCGTGTCCCTTTTCCGCTATCGGTAGCAGGTCTGTTGGGTGATGGCGGCATCCTTGCAGTCCTGCAGGTGGTCTTTCCGCCCGCGATCTCGACTTCGATCTGTTACAGTAGGTTCGCGATTTGTTCCGGCTTGAACCCCTTCATTGGCATGACCGGTCCGCCTCCAGGAGCATTCTCCCTCACTTCGCCTGGTACAAAAATCCCCGGTCAGGTCATTCTTTGCCTTTGAAACTAAGGCTTTAGCCCTGCGTTAATTCCCATTCTTAAGAACTAACCATATGTTAATTGCCTTTGGCACGGGACCTGCAGTGTCTCTATGATTGCGAAGATCCTAGAATAACAACCACATTTTATTCGGAATTCATTGACTTATCTAGGTAATAAGAGTGTGTGCGGCTTTGGACAGACAACCTATTTTGTGCCGTCTAGCATACGAATCCTGCGGGGAAAAAGAGAGTCGAGTCTCGCATCCATCCACCCGCTTTATTCACGCGACCTTCCGAGGCGTGCGGGGGAGCCGCAAGGGTAACGCCATTCAACGATTAAAGAGGAGATGCTGATGCGTAACCTGACGGCACGAAAGATTTGGGTGCTGGCGTTCCTGATGGCAGGTGTTTTGGCCGGATGCGGCCGGGAACAAACGTTAAGCCCTGCGGCGCCTGTTGTAGTTTCCACAGTGCCCGCGAACGGCGCTACGGGCGTACCGCTAGCACAAATAATTACGGCAACTTTCAATGAAACGATGAATGCTACGACGATAAATACATCGACCTTTACGGTGACCGGAGCAGGCGGAGCCCCAGTGACGGGCACGGTCACGTACTCCGGGACAACAGCGACATTTACGCCCGCGGCGTCTCTGGCCGGCAGCACGGTGTACACCGCGACGATCACGACGGGAGCGAAAAATCCTGTAGGAACCAGCCTGGCAAGCAATTTTGTGTGGTCATTCACAACGGGAACAATACCCACAGTAGGCAACCCGATTCCTCCGAATGGCGCTACCAACGTGCCCATTAATCAGCAGATCGCCGCAACCTTCAGTGAAGCCATGAACCCCGCAACGGTCACGGTCGCCGGGACATTTACCGTGGCAGTGGCGGGCGGAGGAGCGGCTGTGACGGGAACGGTGACATATGTGGCGGCAGCCAACACAGTAACGTTTGCGCCCACGGCGAATTTGCTGCCCAGCACGCAATACACGGCCACCATTCACACCTCGGCGCAAAGCGCGGCCGGCAACGCCCTGGCAAACAACTATGTATGGAGCTTTACGACAGGTAAGTCCCCTGACACGACACGACCAACAGTGACTATCACCAACCCCGCCTCAGGAGCAACGGATATTTCCACGAATCGAATAACCGCAACGTTCAGTAAGGTAATGGACCCGGCGACAATCACTGCATCCGGGACGTTTACAGTGGCGGTGGCGGGAGGCGGCGCTGCTGTACCGGGAACTGTCGGCTACGCGGGTTCCGTAGCGACCTTTACCCCGACCGCGAATCTGGCGCCCAACACTCAGTTTACTGCTACGATCACAAGTGCCGCCAAAGACCTTGGCGGCAATGCATTGGTAGCTGGTGCCGTGCCTAATCCTTGGAGCTTTACAACAGGCGCGGGCCCGAGCACGACGCCGCCTACGATAACTCTCACCTATCCCGCGAATGGGGATATTAATGTTCCGCTCAACACGACGGTTAGCGCAACTTTCAGTAAAGCTATGAATGCAGTTACGATCACCGCTCCCGGCACATTTACTCTGGCAGTGGCTGGAGTCGGCGGCGCTGCCGTAACCGGAAACGTCACCTACGATTCAGTGAGTGATATCGCCACATTCACCCCCGCCGCACCCCTTACTGCCAACACGCCATATACGGCGACGATTACAAATACGGCGGAAGATTTGTCCGGCAATGCGCTCGCGGCGGGAACGCGGGCAAATCCGTGGACCTTTACGACCGGCGCGTCCGCCGCGCCAACCGGGCCGAATCTTGGAACGGCCTCGACCTTTGGAGCTTTTGGAGGCAGCGCTGGCATAACCAATCAGGGCACCAACACAGTAATTAACGGAGACATCGGAACCACGGCCGCGTCGACCCTGGTGACTGGCTTCCACGATGCGGGCTCAGGATGTACGTACACAGAAACCGGAAGCAATGTGGGAATGGTTAACGGGAATATATATACCGCTCCGCCGCCTCCTACGGTCGTATGCTCGTCCGAAGGCACGTCTGCCACGTTCTCAATTGCCACCCAGGCTGCGAGCGACGCGCTCGCAGCGTTTAACGATCTTTCGCCCGCTTCGCGCCCCGGCGGCATAGATCCGGGCGCAGGCCAACTCGGCGGACTCGACCTCGCTCCTGGTATATACAAAGCCTCAGGCGGCTCATTCTTGATCACCGGATCAGATCTGACCTTGGATGCCCAGGGCAATGCGAACGCCATCTGGGTATTTCAGACCGCGAGCACGCTCACAGTGGGCGCTCCTGGAGCGCCTCGCAGCGTCATTCTGATCAACGGAGCACAGGCCAAGAACGTGTTTTGGCAGGTGGGCAGCGCGGCGACGATCAATGCGGCAGGCGGCGGCACCATGGTGGGCACCATCATCGCATACTCCGGAGTGACTTTTTCCACTGTCGGCAACGCGGCGATAGTCACGCTCAATGGCAGAGCGTTGAGCCTCAACGCATCGGTAACAATGGTGAACACGGTTATCAACGTTCCTGCTCCATAAAGAGGGGATTATTGGAGAGCAAAGCAGATGCAGATCGGCCATGGCAGATTGGAATGATGCGAAGCGGAGTTTCATTCGCCGCTTCGCCGTACGCAGGCACGATTCAGGAGAAAACAATGAGCTTAGTAGCGCGAGTCATCGCCACAATGGCAGTTGCTTTTGTGATGCTGCCCGGATTGTATGCGAACGACGCAGCAAAGCCGAAAGCAAAGGCCAAGAAGCCCGCTGCTAGCATCGTCGCGCCTGTGGTCACTGAGACCAAAGGTCCGTCCAATACCACTAAATCGCTGTTTGCACCATTCTCAACCATTTCGCAATCTCGTTCCGAAACGCATGGCGGGCAGGCTGGCGCGATGGACGGCTCCGGCGAATCGGGAAGCTATCCGAAGGTCGAGTGGTTTTTGGGATATTCCTTCTGGCGAGCCATGCCTACGGCGGCGAGCAACCGCATGGGTTACCTGCATGGTGGAAGCACCTCTGTCGCATACAACTTTAACAAGTATGTAGGGCTGGTGGCGGATTTTGGCGGCTATGACAACAGCAATCTCACACTGTTCAGCCCGACCGGAAGCCGAACTCTGGATTCGAACGGTAGCGCCTACACATATGTCTTCGGCCCGCGCTTCTCGTATCGAGGGTATGGGAGATTCACTCCATTTTTCCAGGCACTATTCGGAGGAGCACATGCGAGTCCGGTGACGGTCTCTGGATGTAGCGGAAATCCGGGTTGCACGCCCCTCGGCTCCGACAATGCGTTCGCCACGATGTTAGGCGCCGGTTTCGACATCAGAATCAGCGATCACGTTGCTCTGCGCCCATTTCAAGGTGATTTCCTCTTGACCCACTTTAAAGATCCCTTTTCAGCCGGCGGGCAAGGGCGCGGATGGCAGGAAAACGTTCGATTTTCTACTGGAATCGTGTTTCGCTTCGGCGGACATAGGCATGCTGCCTCGTCGCCTCCGAGCGTACCCATGGCGGCTACGTGCTCGGCCGGCAAGGAAACCGTTTTTGCCGGATCCGGTGAAATCATTGGCGTACGCGCCGATGCCAGCAATCCGGACAATAATCCTTTGACTTATTCCTGGTCGGCAAGCGAGGGTACGGTAGACGGGACTGGCCCTGCAGTCCGCTGGGATTCTTCGGACAAACAACCAGGCACGTACACGATTAAAGCCCGCGTGGGCAACGGTCAGGGCGGCGCAGCAGCCTGCGCGGTAAATATTCGCGTCGAGCCCCGGCCAAATCGTCCGCCAACGATGAGTTGCTCTGCGGACCGCACAACGGTCACCGTCGGAGAGCCGGTGGAAATTACTGCCACAGCCAGCGATCCCGACAATGATCCGCTGTCTTTCTCCTGGAATGCCAGTGGTGGGAAAATTGAAGGCTCCGGATCCTCCGTCACGTTTCCTACGGCCGATCTTTCGCCCGGCTCGTACGCAATTTCAGGACGCGTGGACGATGGCCGCACCGGAACGGCCGCTTGCACAGTAAACGTTGGCGTGGAAGCGGCTCCGCTTCCACCAGAAGCGAAGCAACTGGAAGCGCGGCTTTCTCTTCACAGCATCTACTTCGCGACGGCTCGGCCTACAGCAGCAAACCCCGCCGGCGGTTTGGTAAAGAGTCAGCAGGAAGTTTTGCTATCGCTCGCCCGTGATTTCAATCGCTATCTCACATTCAACCCCAACGCCCATTTGATCCTCGAGGGGCACGCCGATCGTCGCGGCTCGTCTGAATTTAACAAGGACCTCACGGAGCGGCGCGTGGAACGCACTAAGGGCTTCCTCGTCGAACACGGAGTCCCTGCCGCGAACATCGAGACCCGCTCTTTGGGCGAGCAGCAAAACCTGACCGCCGCACAAGTGAAGCAGTTGGTCGAACAGAATCCCGACCTGACAAATGCGGAGCGGCAAAGAATCGAGAGCAACCTGCCGATGATTGTCTGGGCCAATAACCGCCGCGTGGACATTTCCCTCAACACCACGGGACAGCAGTCCGTGCGTCGATACCCGTTTAACGCAAAAGACTCCCTGACGTTGCTGAGCACAAAAGCCGGTAAACGTTCGGAAGGGATGAGACCGCAAGCCAGAAAGAAGACCACTAAGCCGTAAACGGGTGTTCCTGATCCCCCGAATGGCATGAGGCCTGCCTGCCAAAATGGCCAACTCTATGCGAATGCGAGCGGAGTTCGTTTTCCCGCTCGCAGCAGGCCTCTCATAATCTCCGTCTAAAACTTCAAAATCAGATACGTCGTCCCTGACACGGAAATCTCATTCG
The DNA here is from genome assembly GCA_035533975.1 of Patescibacteria group bacterium. Taxonomy (GTDB): domain Bacteria; phylum Acidobacteriota; class Terriglobia; order Acidiferrales; family UBA7541; genus JAKASX01. The sequence continues at coordinate 5,151 of DATLSU010000037.1, read as the reverse complement.
GATCTTTTGTTGACGCCATGATGCGAGATGTGCGTGCGGCTTGTGAACGCGTGACTGCAGCTCAGGCCGGGTAGAGCGCGGCACAGGAATTGACGAGTGCTCCCCGCTAAAACTGGACAGCTTTCATAGGTAGAATCAGGGCCTCCGACAGGAGGCGACATGGGCAGGAAACCACGTGTAGGCCGGTCCCCGGAAGCGAAGTGGCAGATCGTGCAGGCAGGCATCAAGAGCGGGAACATTTCGGAGACGTGCCGGCGGCATGAGATTTCTCCGGCGGTCTTCTATCGCTGGCGGAACGAAGCCGAGCAGGGGGCCAAGGCAGCGCTTGGGGGGAGAAGCGCTGCCGCGGCGGAGACCGAGAAAGACCGTCGCATCCGGCAGCTGGAGCAGACGCTAGGACGGAAGTCGCTGGAGATCGAAATCCTAAAAAAACGTCGTGAGGGAGTGAGCTGCGGTGAAGTTCACTCCCCAGGGGCGGGGTTGGTCGCGGAGGGCTACACGGCCACGCTGGTCGCCGCAACGCTGGCGATCAGCCGGTCGAGCTTGTACTACCGAAAGAAGCTACGAGGCAGCCAGGCTGATCGCACTTACGACGAGCAGATCGTGATGGTCTGCGGGGAGAAAGTGGCCTACGGCTAACGGCGTGTGGCGTGGTGGTTGCAGCGGAAGCAAGGGCGGCCGGTGAACCGGAAGAGTGTGCTGCGGGTGATGGCGAGAACGCGGGTTGCTGGTGCGTTCGCGGCGTCTGCGTGCGCGTCGCCGGAAGGAGTGGGGCCGCGTGGAAGCAAGCCGGCCGAACGAAATCTGGCAGTCGGACATGACCAATATCTGGGCGGGACCAGCGGTGGGTTGGGCGTACCTGGTGAGCGTGATCGACTGCTGCACGCGGGAGATCGTGGGCTGGGATCTCTCGAACCGTTGCCGAACCGAAGATGCGCTGGCCGCCGTCGAGCAGGCAGTGCTGGCACGGCTGTCCGAGGGCAGCCGTGCCAGCGAACGTGACCCTCACTAACGACAACGACGCAAGTTCACATGGAAGATATGGCGGAGGAGGAGGGATTCGAACCCCCGAGACCCTCGCGGGCCTAACGGTTTTCAAGACCGCCGGTTTCAACCACTCACCCACTCCTCCGAAACGAACCGGCAGGGAAAGTTTAACTGACCGCCCATTCCGGCAACAATCGGCCCGCCACAATGGGCGGTCTGGCGGCCGCAGGCAGGCTTCAAGATTTCGCGAATTCCTCCCTGGCGACGTGGACGGCGTTGATGGCCTTGGGCCAGCCCGCGTAAAAAGCCAGGTGCGTGATCGCCTCGATCAACTCCTCTTTCTTCAACCCGTTCTTCTGAGCCATGCGGAGGTGAATCCGCAACTGTTCCGGGCGATCCAAGACGATAAGCGCAGCCACCGTAATCAGACTCCGGTCTCGCTTGGAAAGCTCCGGCCGCTCCCAAACCTCGCCGAGAAGCACGTCGTCGGTGAGTTCAGCCAGCTTGGGCGCGATATCGCCGATTGACTTTCTGACTATGTCAAGTTTTGGGCTCATGTACGTTGCTCCTTCACTATGGAATTGAAAATATCCGAAACCGGAATCGCCCCAGCGCGGCAAGCCTCATTTTCGCCCATTACGAAGTTGGATAGATACCGCCATTCACGTTGATCGCCTGGCCGGTGATGTAACCATTTTCCGCCAGCATCACCGCGACCTCGGCCACTTCCTCGGGACGGCCCAGCCGGCCGACCGGAATCCGCTGCACGACGGCTCGCATCTCGGGTGCGAGCATATCCGTATCCACGAGGCCCGGGGAAATGGCGTTGGCCGTGATCCCTTCCTTGGCGAGCTGCGAGGCATAGGAATGCATCATGCCGATCATGCCTGCCTTCGACCCGGCGTAGTGCGGGCCAATCATTCCGCCAACATTCGCCGCCGTCGACGAGATGAAGATCAGACGGCCCCACTGGTTGCGGCGCATAGCGGGCAGCACGGCTGCCGTAACCAGAAACGCGGATCGTAAATTTACGTTGATGGCCTCGTCAAAGGTGGCCAAATCGATCTCGCCGATCGGGCGAGCCCGCGCGACGCCGGCGTTGTTGACGAGAATCCCGACTTCGCCGAGCTGATCGCCGATTGCCGCGATCATGGACCCGACTTCCTCGGGGGAAGAAACGTCCGCCCTGACCGGAACGGCTCGCCGGCCGCATTTCCTGACCAGGGCAACGACCTCGTCCGCGCCCGATTGGCTTTCTTTGTAGTTCACCGCGATGTCGGCGCCGGCTTCAGCGAGGGCGATGGCAATCGCCCGCCCGATACCACGGCTGGCGCCGGTGACCAGAGCGATCCTTCCCGTAAGACTCATTTCCACGCTCCCCTTGAATTGCTGTTTCGTAGCCATACAAATGCCTTGAACCCACTGCTCGCGGCCGTGGCGGCCACGACCGTATCCACGACGCCATTACTCATCATTTTGGCTCCGGCCTTGCCATGCCAACCGCTCAGCGGCCGGTTCTTGTTTCCATGCTTTCGGGGTACCGGGCCCCTTGCACCATGATTTTTGAGGCGGCGCTATCGATCTCGCGGAGATCGTTCGATGTCAGTTCGACTGCCACTGCTCCGATGTTCTCTTCCAGGCGCTCCAGCTTGCGGGTGCCTGGAATCGGCACCATCCACGGTTTCCGTGCGAGCAGCCAGGCGAGCGCGATTTGCGCGGGCGTTGCCTGCTTGCGTTCCGCGGTTTTTTGGAGCAGATCGACCATGGCCAGGTTCGCTTTTCGCGCCTCCGGCGTAAAGCGAGGGAGCCGGTTGCGGAAATCGGACTTGTCGAACGCCGTGTTTTCGTCCATTTTTCCCGTGAGGAAGCCCCGGCCCAAGGGGCTGAATGGAACGAAACCGATTCCGAGTTTCTCGAGCGCCGGCAGCACATCTTTCTCCGGATCTCTGAACCAAAGCGAATATTCGCTCTGGACCGCGGCGACCGGCTGAACGGCGTGCGCGCGGCGAATCGTCTCGACGCCCGCTTCGGAAAGCCCGAAATGCTTCACCTTGCCTTCTTGAATGAGATCCTTCACCGCTCCTGCTACGTCTTCGATCGGCACGTTCGGATCGACGCGATGCTGATAGAAGAGATCGATCGCCTCGATTTTGAGCCGCTGGAGCGAGGCTTCGGCGACGCACTTGATGCGCTCGGGCCGGCTATCGAGTCCCGCCGAGCCGCGCTCAGCCTTGGGATCGATGTTGAACCCGAACTTGGTGGCAATCACCACCCGGTCGCGCAGGGGTGAAAGCGCCTCGCCGACCAGTTCCTCGTTCGTGAACGGGCCGTAGACTTCGGCGGTATCGAAGAACGTAATGCCGATCTCGACGGCCGCGCGGAGAAGAGAAATCATCTCCCGCTTGTCTCCCGCCGGACCGTAGGCAAAGCTCATTCCCATGCAGCCGAACCCGAGAGCCGAAACTTCCAGGCCGCTATTGCCAAGTCTGCGCTTCTGCATTGTTTCTCCTTTGAAGCACCGTCAGCGGTCCCCCGATTGGGTGCTTTGCCGGCACTGCCCGCTTCGACCCGCCGCCGGGACGCCCCCGATCCACGACGTAACAATACTCCACGTCGGTTTTCAGCGGGCGTTCGAAACCCATGATTGAACGGCATCCGCCGCCTGGTTGGGTGAGGCGCCGAAGACGACGGCCTGCGTGGCTATTTCTTGGCCGAGGCTTTTGCGGGCGGCGAATCGATGCCGAAATCCCACACGTACAGGTCGATGGTCTGACTTGCCGGCAGTGGCTCGGCCAGAACGTACTCGCCGGGCGGAATATCCTGAACGGCCATGATCCGGTAGGTATCGGAATAAATCGGCCGAATATTGAGCGGGATTTCGGTCGCCTGCGTTTCCTTCTGCCCCATGTATTCCCTCAGGAACCCAATCACGCGGTCTTTGCCCTTTGTTTTGGCTCGAATGAGCTGGAACTTCGGAGCGACGCCACGATCGGTGCGGAAGTAGAACACCGGCTCCGAATCGGCGATTCGCGTTTTGGCCCGCTTTCCTTCGAGGAAAATCGTAAACCGGGTCGGCACGACGGGAAGAGGAGAAATCAATTTGGCGATGTAGCGCCCCTTATCCAAATTGCTTTTCGCCAGGTCCTGTTTCAGGTGAAGAATGGAATGGCCGTTGAAGGCGTACATTCCATCGCCCGGGGGGAGCACGACTCCCGGGGGCAAGCCGAGTCCGGCATCGACGTCGAGCCTGCCCGGGTGCTCCTCGAGATCGACACGATGGGCCAAGGCGATCGCCTGTTTGGCGCGCTCATCGACCTGGCCGGCCGCCTTGCGCGTGGCTTCCCAGTCGACCAGGCTCGCCGGAATCTCCTCCCAATCGGCTCGCTCGACGCTGTAAAAGCGCACCCGGTCCCCGATCACTTGATATTCGCGGACAATCTGCACGGTGCCATCCTTGAGGATCAACTTCTTGCCGCGGATGGCATCTGCCGCGGAAACGTTCGGCGGGGCCGAGGAACCGGCCGGATTCGCCTGGGCCGCCAGCGGCGATGCCTCGGCCAAAGCGAGCAAAAGCAATAGGATGGGCAGAAAGATCGTCGTTACTTTTCGCATGGGCAACATCGCTCGGAAAAACGCCGCAGCCTTCAACGCCGCCAGACGCCGGAAACCAAGTTTTTCTTTTTTCAGCATAAATCCGTGGCGGCGCGGCGCGCAATCGCTCCGTTCCATCGGCAGCGGCGACGCTCGCCGCGCTTGCGACTGGATGGGCGCGACAAATATGGGTAAATTGCTGTGTTTTCGGCCGAAAATGGCGGGCCCGGAAAAGCATTGCGGCCGCATTTTGCCCTCCGCAAGGCCCCGATTTCGCTCAGCAGTTCCGCTTCTGCGGCCCACTGTCTTAGCCAGATAATTCTGTCACCCCTTAACGGCCGCGTGAAAATGTCACCCCATGAGACAGGAGACATTCACGTTGAGCCAACGGGAGTTGCAAAAGGTGGCCGTCATCGCACAGTGCGTGAAAGGGGCTCTGGCACACGCCAGTCGCGGGCGACCCAGCCCCCGCCGCCTGCCCGACTGCCAGCGCGAGCGCATCCTCCGCCTGGCCCACACCACCTACGCCGGATTCAACGACCACCACCTGTGCGAAAAGCTGCGCGAGGCCGA
>DATLSU010000036.1:0-5148 GCA_035533975.1 Patescibacteria group bacterium | reverse complement strand
AATGGAAGTGGGCTATGCGGATCAGGCCGGCTTCAGCACGGTCTTTCGACAGCGTACGGGCCTGACCCCATCGGAATTTCGTCGGTTGAACCGCACCTGCTAAAAAGTCCCAAAAAAGCTAATCGCGCGCAATACACTTGCGCAACTCTGCTGTCATAAGCACAGTTGCAGCATCCTTCACGCAAGCAGGCCGGTTGCCATCCGACCCGACGCCAGCCTTTGGAGGGCGGAGGGGCCCCCACGGGAAAGGCCGGCTGATCGCAAGGGAACAGGATTCATCCCGACTTCTCACGAAAGGGGATGTTTCGCGGCCTTGCCGCAGAGGGCCTATATCCGAATGCTCTGCCTAGGGTTGCCTCGCCCGTTGTTTCGCGATCGAAATATTCAGGGAGGGAATACGGTGGCGCAGAATGGCAAATACGGGAATGTCGTGCTTCAGAAACTAAGTCGCATTGTGTTCGGGGCAGTTTTCGTTTGCGTCTGCCTCGCGCCGGTGACCGCCCGCAGCCAGCAGGTCAACCTTTCCTTTCGCAATATTGGTCCGGCACAGACGGGAGGCAGGGTCACGGCGGTTTTGGGTATTCCCGGCAACTACGACGCCCATTATTTGGGCGCGGCCGGCGACGGGATCGGGTGACCGGCGTGATCAAGGACATGCAGGGCCAGGTCGTCTCCCACGTCAGCGGCTACGCCATGGATGGGCTCAACAGTATCGTCTGGCCCATGCGCTATGACCCGCCGACGCCCCTTCGAACCGAGCGATCCGAATCCGGCAGTTCATACTTCCGCCGATTTTTTTCTCCGATGGTTCTGCCCGGACATTACACCATCGACCTGACCTACCAGGGCGATACAATCCCTCAGAGGGGTGGACACGGTAACGATCCCATAGGCAATAGGCTCCCTACGATCTATGGACGTAATGGATGCCGAAAAAACCGGAACGTCCGAGCCCGATCGGCTTGCTCGGGAGCCGGAACCATCGGATGCTCATTTCCTCGTGCGCCGCGCCACAAGGCGAGCGAGCAGCGAAGCTTCGGCCCCGCGTCGGCAGCCCGGATTCGCCGAACATCGAATAATTCTGTTTCACCAAGTCGAAGGTGACGGGCACCCCAGAGAAAGGGAATAGAGGCGTTTTCAGTTCCGCAATACGCGCGAACCGATTGGGCTGGGATACCGTCGAGGCGAGGGACTAGGCGTGCCCGCTGCAGGTAACAGCGAAAGGAATCAGATGACCAAGCCAGCGATCATCGTGCATGGAGGATGTGGCCGCGTCGAGCAGAGCACGCTGGCCGAACGGATGGAGGGAGTGAAGAAGGCCGCCCAGAAGGGATGGTTGACCATGCAGGAGGGCGGAACTGCAGTCGATGCCGTCGAGGCAGCCGTCATCGTCCTCGAGGATATACCGCTCTTCAACGCCGGACGCGGATCGGTGCTGAACAGCGAAGGACGCATCGAGATGGACGCCTCCATCATGGACGGTGCGACGCTGTCGGCCGGTGCCGTCGCCGGAGTCACCGGCATTCTTAATCCGATCCGTTTGGCGCGGCGAGTGATGGACGCCAGCCCTCACGTGATGCTGATCGGCGAGGGTGCCGAGCGCTTTGCCGACGCAGAGAAAATTGAACGCTGCGCCGCCGAATGCCTCGTGGTCCAACGCAGGAGAGAAGAGTGGGAGCGCACGCACGGAACGGTGGGCGCCGCCGCCTGCGACCAGAGGGGCCTTCTGGCGGCCGCGACGTCGACTGGCGGAACCGCAGGCAAACTCCCCGGCCGGGTGGGCGACACGCCAATCATCGGGTCCGGCACATTCGCCGATTCGCGAGTCGCCGTTTCTTGCACTGGCAACGGCGAGCAGATCATGCGCATGACGCTGGCGCGGCTGGTCTCTTTTTTGCATGAAGAATGCAATGATACGCAAAGGGCCGTCGAGGAGGCTCTGCAAGAACTGTCGGCGAAGCTCGGCGGAGAGGTCGGACTGATCGCCGCGGACAGCCGCGGCCGGACAGCCTTGATCAAGAACTCACTCCATATGCCCGTTTGCGCCATTCGCGCGGACGGCACGATCCTGCAGTGCTAGGCGTTGGGATCTTTCTTTGTTCCCTACCATTCCGCCGAGAAGGATGTCCCTCGGCGACAACTCCGACGGACTCCCGGGAGGACAAGCCGCAGGGCGGTAAGGGGCGTGCTCGTGAAAGGTCCAGCCGATTGCGGGCGGTGTGAGAGGTCGAATGGGATCACCTAACACCAAAACAAAGCGCCATCCACGCATGGCGTTTTTCGTTCTGTTCATGATCGAGATCTGGGAGAGGTTCGGCTATTACGGCATGGCCTCTCTCATGGTGCTCTATATGGTGGAACGGCTAGGGCTGCCGGACCTACGGGCGGACATGATTTGGGGAGCATTTTCCGCCCTGGTCTATTCCATGCCGATCCTAGGCGGGTATCTGGGAGACCGCGTGCTCGGCGCCCGCCGAACCCTCGTGCTCGGTGCCACCGCTCTCGGGCTCGGTTACCTAGTGCTTTCCATCCCCCTAAGCGCCAGCTTTTTCCCCGCGATGGGACTGATCGCCTTGGGAAACGGGCTCTTCAAGGTAAATCCCAATAACCTGGTTTCACGCCTATACGACGATCAGCCGACCAAGCTCGATGTCCTGTTCACGATTTACTACATGTCTCTCAACATCGGCTCTTTCGTCTCGGTCCTGCTCACTCCGTGGATCAAAGACCATCCGAACTGGATCTTCTCTCTCGGCCCACTGCGGTTCGATAGCTGGCACCTCGCCTTCGGGGTTAGCGCGATTGGCCTGACGATCGGATTGCTGCAATACGGCTCTTTCCGCCGCTACCTGCAGCCCTACGGCACGGTGCCCGATTTCCAAAAGCCGCACTTGCCGAAGCTGGGCGGCATCATCGCAGGCTCGCTCGTGATCGCCTATCTGCTCTCGGAAATCATCCGCTACCGCGTGGCGGCGATCGTGCTGGTTTGGCTGTTCTTCGCCCTCATGGTCTTCATCTTCGGCCACCTGCTGGTCACGGGGGAAAAGCAGAAACGCCGCCGCGTCGTGGCCTGCATCATCTTCACGGTGATGTCCATCATCTGGGCAATCTACAACCAGCAGATTTACACTTCGCTCACCCTTTTCGCTCTCCGCAACGTCCGCCACAACCTGCTCGGCGTTTACGTCGCGCCCGCGCAGTTCCAGGATCTGAACGAATTCTGGTTGATCCTGCTGGCCCTGCCGCTGGCATGGCTTTACGAGGCCATGGCCAAGTCGCGCCGCGGCGATTTCTCCATCGCCACCAAATATGCCGTGGGGCTTTACCTGCTCGCCATCGGATTTTTTTTGTACGCCGCGAGCGGCCTCACCGCCCATGCCGGCATCGTCTCCCCTTGGTGGCTGGTCGCCGGTTACGCCGCGCAGTCGCTCGGCGAGCTGCTGATCAGCGCGCTGGGCTTTTCGATGGTTTCCCAACTCGTTCCCGAGCGTTCGCGCGGAATCATTATGGGCGCGTGGTTTCTCGGCATGGGCGTCGGACTGTATGTGGGCGGGGCCATCGCAGGCCTGGCCAGCATTCCCAAGGGCGTCACCCAGCCCACGGCCACTCTCCATTTCTATATTCACGTCTTCGTCTGGCTCGGCACCGCCGCTCTGGCCTGCGCCGTCGCCGCCACCGCCATTATTCCCCTGCTCAAATACCTAATGGCCAACCCGCCCACGTCGTCAAATCCGCCTGAAACCGAACCGATCCGCGCAATCATTTAGGCTCGCCACGCGGTCGAAGTCCCCCGTTCAGCAGTCATTGCCGCGGGTCGGGCCGCTGTCCGATTTGAAGCTCATGCTGAGCATCACGTATTTTTCGACCCGCAAGCCATTCTGCGGCTTCGTTTCGGTCAGGCTCGGGTCGCTGAAGTTGGCATTGTTGAAAAAATTGAAAAAGTCGGGCCGAAGCTGACGAGTTTCCCCGTGTAGTCGTATGCTTTCTGGCCGTCGAAGCCGCCGGTTTGAGAGGCGGGCGGAGCCTTATCCTCGGGCGCAATGGTTGGTGTGGCGTTGGCCGCGGAGGGCGCTGCTGCCGCCGCAGACCTTGGGCTACTCACAGAGTCCGAGGCGGCGACGGCGCTCGAATTCCCGTGCCCGCAGGCCGCCGCAAGCAGAGCCGAAAGGGCGGCAATTTCCATCCAGCCCGCGTGTGGTCCCCTGTTCAATTTCAATGCGCTGTCCCCGTCGCAAGGTCACGCGCCCGCTTCTTGCGCAGCACCATGTATGACACAAGCACACCGACAAAGTACAGCAGGACCATGGGCGCTATGAAGATCAGCATGGTGGTGAGGTCGCGCTCCTCGAAGGTGGAGCGTAGATCGCCAGTTGCGCAGCCATGCCGTTTTTCCACTCGAATTCCGAGTCCGCTCCGATCTGTGCGCTGGGGACTTCCATGCCGGATTCTCTTTCAACGTCCGAGTATATCTTCGGCAATTTCCAGCCGTCCGACCGCATTGCCGTCCTGCTTCGGAACCGCTCCACTGGCGAAGTGGTCCAGCGCATCGCACCAGTGGAAAAGATCGCCGCTCGCGATTTTCAGGAATGGCTCACTGACAGGACTCAAGCGGGCTTTGACGTCTACATCGGCATGAACACGCTGAAAGACGGTGCGTACAGCCGGACAAAGCGGGACATTCACGAGATCAGGCACGTCTATCTCGACTTGGACTACCGAGGCCCCGAGGCTCTGAAAGAGATTCACAAATCAGACGAAGTTCCGAACCCGAATTTCGTTTTGGATACTTCGCCGGGCAAGCGCCAGGTCGTGTGGAAAGTGGAAAGCATCACGCCTCACGAAGCGGAAGACCTTCAGCAGCGAATGGCTCACGAGTTCGGCGCAGATATTGCGGCAACCGATGCCTCCCGCATCCTCCGGCTTCCCGGATTCACCAACAGGAAATATAGCGAGGACTGCGCGGTTCGGGTGACAAAGCACTCGGACAAAACCTACAACCTCGTCCAATGATAGGGCCCGCCACCACGAACACAGGAACACGATTTTGAAACAACACCAGGAATTTGTACTTCTTGCTGAAAAATGTCAGGAAACCGCCGCACAACCTGTGCCAGTGACAGCTGGAACCGCTGATGGTATGTTGTGTGC
>DATLSU010000035.1:0-8361 GCA_035533975.1 Patescibacteria group bacterium | reverse complement strand
CTGGCACCCGGGATCAAGGTGTATTTCGCCAAGGGGCTGTAACGGGGTGGAAAGCGAATGAATACCGAGCTTTTTATTCGCCGCCCGGTGATGACCAGCCTGCTGATGCTGGCCATTCTGGTTTTCGGCATTCTGGGCTACAACTTCCTGGCCGTCAGCGATCTGCCCAACGTCGATTTCCCGACGATCCAGGTCTCGGCTCAACTGCCCGGCGCCGACCCGGAAACGATGGCCTCGACGGTGGCTACTCCGCTCGAGAAGCAGTTCACGACCATCGCCGGGCTGGATTCGATGACCTCGACCAGTTCGCTCGGTTCGACCGACATCACTCTCCAGTTCGCCTTGAGCCGCGACATCAATTTCGCTGCACTTGACGTGCAGTCGGCCATCTCCGCAGCCGGTCGCCAGCTGCCAGCCAGCATGCCGAGCCCGCCCACGTTTCGCAAAGTGAACCCGGCTGAATCGCCTATTCTGTTTCTAGCCCTCACCTCGCCCACGCTCCCGCTCTACACGGTGGATGAGTACGCGGAAACCATGCTCGGCGAACAGATTTCGATGGTGAAGGGTGTGGCACAGGTCGAGGTCTTCGGCTCAAATCCCTACGCCGTGCGTGTGCAGGTGAATCCCGAGGAACTGGCCAGCCGCCAGATCGGCATCGATGAAGTGACCCAGGCGATTCAGAGCGCCAACGTCCACATGCCGATGGGAACGCTTTACGGGCCTCACAAGGCCTACAACGTGGAATCGACCGGGCAGCTGACCGATGCGGCCCAGTTTCGCCCGGTCATCATCGCCTATCGCAACGGGGCGCCGGTGCGTCTCGAGCAGGTCGCCACGGTCACCAACAGCGTTCTCGATACCAACGTTATCAACTGGATGGGCGGCGTGCGGGGAGTTGTCCTGGCGGTTCAACGCCAGCCCGGTTCAAACACGATCGATGTTGTCGACGGCGTCTACAAAGTATTGCCGCATTTCCGAGCGGTCATGCCGCCAGCGCTGCACCTGCAGGTGATGTACGACAAATCCGCCTCCATCCGCGACTCGGTCAACGACGTAAAGTTCACTCTGCTGCTGGCCGTTTTTCTGGTCGTTCTAGTCATTTTCCTGTTTCTGCGAAACCTATCGGCCACCTTGATCCCGAGCTTGGCGCTGCCGATGGCGATCTTGGGCACGTTCGCCGTCATGTACGTGCTGGGCTATACGATCGACAACCTGTCGCTGCTGGCGCTGACGCTATCGGTGGGCTTTGTCGTCGACGACGCCATCGTCATGCTCGAAAACATCGTGCGTCACATGGAGATGGGCAAAACGGCGATGGAAGCCGCGCTGGTGGGCTCGAAGGAGATCGGCTTCACCATCATCTCGATGACGCTGGCCCTGGCCGCGGTATTCCTGCCGGTGTTCTTCATGGGCGGCATCCTGGGCCGGCTGCTTCACGAATTCGCGGTCGTGATCATCTCCGCCGTCCTGGTTTCCGGGGTGGTTTCGCTCACCTTGACGCCGATGCTCTGCAGCCGCTATCTGCGTGCCGAGCACGGCAAGCAACACGGCTGGATGTACCGCAAGCTCGAAGGCATGCTCGATGGTTCGCTTCGCGGATATGGGGTCAGCCTGCGCTGGGCGCTGCGGCACCGCGTGCTGGTGATGCTTTTCGGTCTGCTGGTGCTGGTGGGCACGGCCTGGGAATTTTGGGTCATCCCCAAGGGCTTCCTCCCCGAAGTGGATGCTTCCATTTTGAGAGCCTCCACGCAGGCGCAGCAAGGCATCTCCTTTGACGACATGAAGGCGCACCAGGAGGCCTTGAACAAGATCGTGAAGGCCGATCCGAACGTTAACGAATTCTTCTCCGAGGTCAGCGATTCTGGGGGGAACGGTCTGAACAACGGCCACATGTTCATGCACCTCTATGATCCTCCACAGCGTCCCTGGACCAAAAGCCCCGAGTACCATCATCTGGTCGCGAAGTACGGCAAGAGCGCCATATTGGGACCAATCCTTCGCGCCATGCGTCCTCTCTTCGAGCACCACCTGGGCATCCAGGGGGTCATGCAGGAGCTAGGGCCCAAGCTGAGCAGGGTTCCCGGCATCCGCGTCTTCCTCATGAATCCGCCGGCCATTCAAATCGGCGGCCGGTTCACCAAGAGCGAGTATCAATACACTCTCTCCAGCCCGGATACGACGTCGCTGTACAAGGATTCGGGGATCCTCGAAGAAAGAATGAAGAAGCTGCCAGGTCTGGTCCATGTAACGACCGACCTGCAAAACAAGAATCCGCAAGTGAATGTCGTCGTCGACCGCGACAAGGCCTCCGCTCTCGGCGTCACCCCGCAACAGGTCGAAAGCGCCCTCTACGCCGCTTACGGCCAGCAGCAGGTCTCGCCGATCTATACCGCCAATAACGAATATTGGGTTGTCATGCAGGTTCAGCCGAAGTACCAGAGCGACCCGCAGACGCTCTCCGATCTCTATATCCGCTCCTCCTCGGGTCACCTGGTTCCCTTGAGCGCCGTTTCCAAATTCACCACCAGCTACGGCCCGCTCACCGTCAACCACACGGGCCAATTGCCTTCGGTGACCATCTCGTTCGATTTGGCACCTGGAGTCGCGCTGGGTCAGGCGGTGAACGAGGTCCAGGCGTTGGCTTTGCGGGTCCTGCCCGATACGGTCACTGGCAGCTTCCAGGGCACGGCGCAGGCGTTCCAGCAGTCCCTGACGGGACTGGGTATTTTGCTGGTCATGGCGGTGCTGGTGATTTACCTGGTGCTGGGCATTCTCTACGAGAGCTACATCCACCCGATTACCATTCTCACCGGCCTGCCGGCGGCGGCCTTCGGCGGCCTTCTCACGCTTTCTCTCTTTCACATGCAGCTGGATCTATTCGGTTTCGTCGGGCTGATCATGCTGATCGGTATCGTTAAAAAGAACGCGATCATGATGGTGGACTTCGCGGTGGTGCTCGAGCGCAGCGGCTACAGCGCGAGCGAATCGGCGTATCATGGTTGCATGATCCGGTTCCGGCCGATCATGATGACGACGGCTGCGGCGATCATGGGCACCTTGCCGATCGCCGTCGGTTTCGGATCCGGAGCAGATGAGCGGCGCCCGCTGGGTCTATGTGTGGTTGGCGGTTTGATCTTCGCGCAGTTCGTCACGCTCTATTTGACGCCGGTCTTCTACACCTACATGGATGGCTTCATGAAGTGGCGCAAAGGCAGCCGGGCGGAAGAGGTGATCGCCGTGCCCGTCGCGGGACACGAAGAGCCCCTGCTTGCGCCCCAGGCCAAGCGCCTCGCCCAGCAGTAACCACGCGTCCGTTCCGGGATTCTAAAGCAAAGAATAGGATGGGAAGAGGGAACCCAGGGCGACAGGGCGTCGCAAAACGGACAACGCGGACCGCGCTAGGCTACAGGAATAGAAAGCGGACTGGGAAGCAATGATTTGTGGAGCCGATGGGATTCGAACCCACGACCTCCTCGATGCCATCGAGGCGCGCTCCCAACTGCGCCACGGCCCCACCGATACACTGCGTTTCTTATAGCACCCGCCCAGGCCGGCGTCAAAGACCGCCCCAATCTGGAGGAGCCTCCCCACCTCCGCCGAACCTCACGGAACTTCTTGATTTTTAAGCCGATGGCGCGTTTCCCTGCGCGCGGCCAGAGGGCGAGGCGGCGGTGCCAAACCCCCGAAATCCGACAGGCCATTGCAACGGGAAGCTGTTCGGGACTATGGTACTGCTGAGAGTTGCCGCGGCTAATTCCCGCCGGGTGTGCGGAAGCCCATTTGCCGCTCTTGATCCGGGGCGGGCCCCAAAAGGATCGCGCCGATAGAGAAGGGAACCTTTTTCTTCAGCGTGGTAGGAACGTGGCGCGGAAAGCACCTGGGGCCGGGAACAATCGATGTTCGCCATGAGATTTGGCTCTTGCCTCTCGACGCTTCTCCTTCCGGCTTTCCTTTGTGCCTACCTTGTCTCGCCCGGCATAGCCTCGGGCGCGAGCCGCCATCGCGCAGCGGGGATTGCTGCCGCCACGGCATCTGCCACCGCGATAGCTCCGGCGTCAGAGTCCCAAACGGTCATTCCCGGCCCGCTGCGCTCGTTCGAGCGCATGGCCGCCATCAGCCAGGAGGCCGCTTCCGAAAACGTGCTTCCCCTGTTCGCGCTGAATGTGTTCATGCACGGTTACGGATCGTCGAGAAATCGGCAAAGAGGGGGCAGACCGACCGAATATCTGATCCTCGTCAGAGGATATCTGCGTCAAGCCAGGAGGCTGCAAGCCCTGGCCGGCGCCCGGGGCGTGATTCGCGTTTCCGGGTGCGGCCAGGTGAAACCCTTGCTGGATATCCTCGGATACCGGCTTCGGCACCCATGCGGCCTCCATACATCTCTCGAAACCGTCAATCCCAATCGCGCCTTCCTCACCATCGATTCCGGGTTCCCCCTGACGAGTCTCGAGCAAGCGCTAAGCAGCGGCCAACCATTCGTCTATCCCTACGTTTCCTCGATCGTACCCTTGCTGTTCACCGCGGCGGATTGGATCGCGAGTGCCAAGGATGCGCATGTCGGGAAGGGAGACGTGATCGATGCGCTCTCGGCGGACCCGGCCCTGGCCCGCTTGTATTGGGCCATGTCCCGTCTCGATAGCCAAACCCGTAGCGACTTGAAACAGTCGGTGGGTATCGGAAAACTAATCCCCGACGCCCCCGTCCTCGACTACTACGGCAGAGAAATCTGCATCCGCTCGGGACGCGTGCTCGTTCCCGGCGGCCCCGCGGCGGAATCCACCTGGCAAGGCCTGGTCGGAGCCAGCCCCGAAAAGCCGGGGAAATTCGTCAGGCTCCTGCTCGGGAAAGACGTGGGCTGGCTGGCCGCTTACTACGACGCTTTGTCGCGCATCCGCCGGTCCCAACAAGCCTATTTCACGCAGGCCGGCCGGTTGAGGACCTTCTATCAGGCCCTTCGCGGCGACGATCCCCGTCCTGGCCCGGCCCGGGCCGTCTTCCGGTCCGATCCGGGCTTATTGCTTCTGGTGACCCGGTTTCGGTTCGATCCGAACGGCCAGCCGCACGTTCCCGGAAACCTGGCGGTTTGGAGGGATGCTCTGCGAAACGGAAAGAGCGATTCGGAGATTGTCCGGCGGTGGGCCAAGCGCGCCGGCGGTTGGAAGAGTCCCGAGGAGTTGCTGGCGGCAATGTTCGCCTATTCCCGCGTGCCCACCGCGGACAGCCCGCTATCGATGTATCTCATGCTCGATGAAATCGATCGCGGCCGTTCCCCCGGCGAGCGCTTGAGCCCGCTGGCCGCTCGTTTGCTCATCGACAACTTTTCGCGTTTCCACGATCAGTATTCGCTCTTTTCCGAATTCCCGGGCTTGAGCAACAGCGCGATCGTCCACTTCCTTCGTGTAGCCCGTGATCTAGACCGCATTCGCCCGGCATCCCTGCGCGGCAACGCCGTGGGCACGTTTCAGGCGGAAATCGGCCTTTGGCAAATCCTGGCCCGGCAGGGAGAAATCCCCGCCGCGGAGTGGGACCGGAGCTTCGAGCGGCTGATTCGTCCTTTCTCGGCAATCGCCAACCCGTCTCAACTCTTCGATGCCGGCCGGATCTCGTTCGAGGGGTTGTGCCGCGCGGCTAGCGGCAAAGCGGATCTCTCCCAGGACGAATTCATCGCTTTGTTGGCCGGCCCCGATCCGGCCAGTCCCCTGGCGGCGCAGGTGCGGCAACAGATAGCCGGCAGAATCGGCGCCCTCATGGGCGATCAGCGCCTGGTTTCGCTCGACACCCTCTTCCGTCTGGGGAATGGGCTGAAGGAAATGGCGCGAGGGAAGGGCAACGGCCGCGCGCTGCTGCCGCTGGCCGCGCAACTGCACGGGTTCGAGATGCCGCAGCCCATTTTTTCCGCCAGCCAGACGGCCGACTGGAGTGCCGGCCTGGGCGCGCGGAACCACACGGTTATGCAGGAGCGCATCGATCTCGGGAAAATCCTCGATGCCCCGCGCTCCCCGCAGGAGTTGCTGGATGCCCGCGGGCTGCTCTCTTCTTTTCTGCGAGATTCGCTGGTCGGTCTCAATTACGCCTACTACGCGCCGCCGGCGGCGGAGATGGTTCGCAACGACCCTCTCTTCGTCCGCTCTCACGATTTTTCCGGAACCATCTCGCCGGGTGGCGGCCAGTCCTGGCAACTCCCTCTCCTGATCGGCCGCGGCTCGACGGCGGGCGGCGGCGCCCATCTGGCCGGTTCACTCTCTGGCTTGCCCTACGTGCTCGCCAAGGTGGAACAGAACTTTATCGTTCCCCGAAATATTCAGGCGCTCATTTGGAGCGACATGGTTCCCACGCTTCTGTCCGACGCGGTGGTGCCTCGATGGTGGGGTATCAGCCGGAACGAACTCCACGCCGTTGCGCTTTATCAGACTGCCGGCGAGGAACTGCTGGCCGCGGCGGCGCGGGACGGGAGCCTGCGCGCCAGAGTGATGGCTATCCTTTCGGGTCGCATGTTGCCCGCCCGGCAGGAGCGGATCGAGAACGACCTGCGCGCGCGCCGCGTGCGCGACGCCCTCTCCGAGGTGACCCCCGCGGATACGTTTTATCTCACGGCCGGGTTCCGGCGTAAATTTCCTCGCGACACCGCCGATTGGGGTCCCGCGGGCAGGGAACTGGAGGCCCTTTCGCAAAGCGATCCGGGCGACGCCGGTTTTGCCCGATTGTCGAAAGATTTCGGCGTGCCTCATCCTGCTTTGGCGCTCACGAGCGCGCGCGAGCTGCTGAGCGTGAAGCCCTTTCCCACCTACATGGGATATTCGAGCCGCCTGCTGGGCGAATCCTGGGACTCCGACAATCTGTATTGGGCGCGACTCGCGGACGAGGCGGGCTATGCGCCGGTGATGCTGAACATCCTGGTTCCCGAATTGACGCGCGCCATGGTCGTCAATATTTTCGCCACCTACCCCGGAGATTGGCCGGCGTTGCTCCGCGCTTTGCGCCAAACGGGTGAGGAGTTTCGCCGAGGCCGGATCGCCTCGATCCCGAAGCCCGAGGTTGACCCGGCTGCCCCGGCAGCGGTCCTGCAACAATAATGGCCGTGTGCTGATTCATCGGATCCGAACCACGGAGGGTGCCATGACAAAATGGTGCTTTTTATTCCCTTTCCTTCTATCCCTCGCCGTTTCCGCGCCGTTGCCGGCCGCTCAGCACGAGGGTTCCGGCGCCTCCGTGATCCACAAAATCGTCGCCATGGTGCAGCTGAACGTCGCGGTCACCGATCGCCGGGGCCGCTACGTCACCGGGCTCAAACCGTCCGACTTTGCGATCACCGAAGACGGCATCCCCGAGAGAATCGCCACGTTTGGGGAGGGTAATCAAGCCGCGCGGGCGGTGTACGAATTCCAGCCGGGCGCCGGAGCGGCGCAAATCGCCCTGCCCAGTCCCACGCCCGATAAACCGCATGGCGGCGATTCTCCCTCCGCCGGCGGGCGATATTCGCCGGCCGCTGTTTCTCCGCTAGCCGGCGCCAGTGTGTTCGTTCTGTTCGATACCAGCGACTACATGTTCACCCATCGCGGCTTCGTCTACGCGCAGGACTCCATCGCTCAATTCGTGCGCTCCCTGGACGGGCCCGACCGCATCGCGTTCTATTCCTACAGCCGAGACCTCACGCGCGCCGCCCAGCTCACGACCAACCGTGAGGCGGTCCTCGAAGGCGTGCGCTCGACCGTCGATGGGGATGACGCCGCTCTCTATGATGCGCTTCTGCTGACCTTGCGGGACGCGAGCCAGTATTCCGGGAGAAAAGTGGTTGTCGTCTTCTCGAACGGCCCGGACGACGCCAGCTCGGTTTCGCCCGAGGACGTCGGCGAACTCGCCCAGTCGGAGGGAATTCCGATCTACATGGTCAGCACGGTCGAATCCAAGCTCGACCCGGTTTCCGCTGCCGTTTTCAGCCGCATCAGCTCCAGCACCGGCGGTGAAGCCTTCTTCAGTAGAAACTGGAAGGATCAGCAGCAAGCCTTTGCGGCGATTCAGGAAGATCTGGCGCATCTTTACCTGCTCACCTACTACCCGCAGCCCAATCCCAATACCGGCTGGCGCACGATCAAAGTGACCTTGAAGGGCAAGGCTTTCGAGGGATACCACATCCGCACGCGCAGCGGCTATCGTCCCCTGTCCGGGACTTCCCAGGCGGCTATGTCTGCGGCGCAGTAGCCATCGGTTCGAAAAAATGGGGTTTCTAGCCTCCCGGGGGTGCTAACCCATTTGCGCTATTCCATTCCACGCTGGCTGTTGTAGCAAGGTAAAAATGTCACCCCTAACAGCCGAGTGAAAATGTCACCCCCTCGTTATTTTTTTAGAGGGCCTCGATCTGCA
>DATLSU010000034.1:0-6088 GCA_035533975.1 Patescibacteria group bacterium | reverse complement strand
GCAGCGCGGCTGACAGACGTGGTTTATTATTTTTCAGCTGGAGTTTTCTTGCTCCAAGCCTGCGAGCCAGAGCACGTTCCGGTTCAGCGCGGCTCATCGTTGCCAGCGCAGGATTCATGCGGTTTCGGGACAAGCAGGTTCAGAAATTCGGCTCTCACGAACAGACAGTCAAAATGGGAAGCGATTGGCCGCTTATGGCGAAATTGCACTAACCAAGATCCGCCAATTTCAGATGGGTTAAAGCCTTGGGCTTGCGGGCATCTCGGAGGCCCGCGCCAGTGCCTGCGTGTCGACATACTCCCGGATGTTCGTCAATTTGCCATTTCGAACGGTAATGGCGAAGACCCAATGGTCCTCGAACTTCCTATTGGTGGCTTTGATTCTCCCCGTAGCGAAGCCGACGACCAGAACCCGGTCTCCCTGCGCTATGAACTCGGGGGCCTCTGGGTACGAAGTTTCCACTGTTTCGTTAGCCTTCTGAAGTAAATTCTCCAATCCCGCGTGCCCGCGGTGCGTGCCGGCCAGCGGCCAGTTCTCGCCGGGAATGATCCACTCAATATCTTCGACTGACAACGCCAGCAAATCTTGCTTGTCGCGGCGGCCGAGTGCCGCAAAAAAATTCTTCACAACCTGGACATTCTTTTCGATGCTCATCGAAACCTCACCTTTTCCCTTACATCGGATTGTGTCCGATCTTATCGGACGTTTTGGAATCCTTCTACTCGGGCCAAATCACACCGTCGCAGATCGATTACTGCTGCTTCTTGAACAAATCCTGGAAGATGAGCGGACCCCAAGTTCGGCCGCGTGAGTGCACCAGCGCGCCACCTTCGTTGAGCTTTCCCAGCTTGACGGCCGCGAATCCGAGTTGTTTGGCCAAATCTGCCACGGGAGCAATAGCGTCCTCGTCATCGCTTGACAAAAAGACGACCCGGTGGCCGCCCTCGACGATCGGGTCGGTAGCCAGTGTGGCCGCAACCAGGTGGTTAAAACCTTTCACCAACTTAGCGCCGGTGAACGACTTCGCAACGAATGCGGAGGACGGAAGACCGTCCAGTTCCTCAGGTGGGACTGGAAACGAGTTCATCGCGTCGATGACCGTCTTGCCTTTCCAACTCGGCAGGGCCTTCGCAATCTCGCGATGTTCTCCGAACGGAACCGCCAAGATGATTGTGTCGTCCTCGAGTGCATCCCGCAGCGACTTGGCGACGACGGTGGGTCCAATCGCCCGAGCCTGCGGTTCCAACGCCTCGGGGGGCCGGCGGCTCGCAACGGCGACTTCGATGGTTTTACGGGCAAAGGCGTGGGCGAGTGCCTGGCCTATCTTTCCGAATCCTACAATCGCATAGCTCATAATGTTTCTCCGATCTCGTGTTAGAACCTAAGTTCGAGAAGCGACCGCGCCGGGGTCAGACCTGCACCATACCTCCATCGACGGCGAGATCCACGCCGGTGATATACGAACTTTCATCGGAGGCGAGGAACACGACGGCGGCCGCGATTTCCTCGGGCTTGCCCCTGCGACCGAGTGGAATCTGCGAGGTAAACTGGGCGACCGCTTGCTCGGCCTGTTCAGCGGTGAGGCCAGTCGTCGTCGCTAAAGCGGGGGTATCGATTGCTCCGGGGCTCATCGAATTCACGCGGATCTTGCGGTCTTTCAACTCCATAGTCCAGCCGCGCGCCAAGTTGCGCACCGCTGCCTTACTCGCGGCATAGGCGCTAAACCCTGGCAGCCCCAACACGTTTGAGACCGAAGAGTTCAAGATAATCGAACCGCCGTCTTTGAAGAGGGGAAGGGCCTTCTGCACCGTAAAGAACATCCCCTTCACGTTCACGTCGAAGGTCTGATCAAAATGGGCCTCGGTAGCCACCGCGAGCGGTGCGACAGTCCCCGCGCCCGCGTTGGCGAAGAGAATGTCGATGTGACCATGTTTCTCTTTCACGACAGCATAGAGCCCATCCAGATCTTCCAGGCGCGACACGTCGCCCACCACCGTCGTAACGTTTCTCTTGATGAAGGCTGCGGCCTCCTTCAGCTCTTTCTCTCGTCGCCCAGTGATCACGACGTGCGCACCTTCTTCCACGAAACGCCTGGCGGTGGCCAAGCCAATCCCGCTGCTTCCGCCTGTGACAACCGCAATTTTTCCCGCCAGATTTTGTCCATGGTTATTACTCATAATGTTTTTTCCTTTTTGTTTCTCGTTGTCTTTTAGGTTGAATTTCTGGCCAGGCGTAGTGCGTCAGATTTGCGCCAGGCCGCCGTCGACGGCGAGCTCGCTGGCAGTCATAAAGCTGCTGTCGTCCGACGCGAGAAAGGCAGCCGCCGCTCCGATCTCCGCCGGATCGGCCATGCGCTGGAGCGGAGTCATCGCGGCGTAGACCTTCTGGCCCTCCTCGCCCAACGCTGCCTTCGCGAGTTCGGTCGCCGTCGCCCCGGGCGACAGCACGTTTACCCGGATGCCGGTGCCCTTCAGGTCCTCCGCCCAGGTCCGCGCGAGGTTGCGCACTGCCGCCTTGCTAGCGCTGTAGACGCTCATGGCCGGGGCACCCGTGGTGCCGGCGCTCGAGCCGGTCAGAATGATCGAACCGCCCTTGCCCATCAGCGGCAGCGCCTTCTGGACCGTGAAGATCGTACCCTTCACGTTGGTGTCGAAGGTCTCGTCAATGTGCTCGGCGGTTATCTTGCCGAGCGGAAGCGGGCTTCCCGCCCCGGCATTGGCGAAGACGATGTCGAGGGTTCCGCGCTCGGCCTTCACCGCCGCGTAGAGCCGGTCGAGGTCGGCCAGATCGGAGATCGAGCCCTTGACTGCGCGGGCGTTGGGCCCGAGGTCGGCCACAGCGGCGTCGAGCTCTGCCTGCCGGCGGCCGAAGATGAAGACGATGGCGCCCTCCTCGATGAAGCGCTTTGCTGCGGCGCGGCCGATGCCGGTAGCCCCACCCGTGATGACTGCGACCTTACCTTGAAGCCTTCCCATACTTACTCCCTTCGGAATGTGTGAAGCATTCGGTACACTTGTGTAGATTCTTTGGCGGCGGACGAGAACTGCCCGGGAGTCCTGATCTTTTGTCTATTCGTCCAAATAGGGGAGGTCGACTTGGACCCGATAACAGACATCTTCAGAACGATGCACGTATCCGCTTTCGGTCTGCACAGGCTCGAAGCCACAGCCCCGTGGGGCGTAAAACAGGAGAATCGTACCCAAGAAGAAGTCATGCCTTCCGATCAAAAGAGGTCACCCACAGATTTGGCGCACTTCGCCATGCTTTCGCGCGGCAACTGCTGGCTGAGTGTGGAAGGGATTCCCGAGCCGATTCCCCTCACCGGCGGCGATTGCTTTTTGCTGGCTAAGGGGACTTCGATTGTTTTGCGCGACAGTCCGCGAACTCGTCCGAAGTGGACTTTCCGCGAGATCGGGGCCAGGGCCAACGGCAATGTCGCTCTTTGTGGAGGTGGTGGCGCACCGACGACAATCGTCTGTGGTTCCTTGAGTTTCGATCGCGCCAGCCTGACGCCGATCACCCAGTTATTGCCGAGCTTCATTTTGATGAAGGCCGATGAGGCACGCACGCTTGCTCTTCACAACACAGTGCAGGCGCTGGCTTCGGAAATGGCAGAACAGGCGCCGGGATCTGAAGTCGTCGCGACCCGGCTAGCCGAGGTTCTGTTTATCCAGGTGCTCCGGGCGCATATCGCGTCGGGACCGGAACGCAACAAAGGATGGCTTCGTGCTGTTTTCGATCCTCAAATGGGCACTGCCCTGAGTGCCATTCACGACAGAGTCAACACACCCTGGACGGTCGAATCCCTGGCCGAAGCGGCGGGCATGTCTCGCTCCGCATTCGCAGCGCGTTTTAAAGAGCTACTCGGGCAAACACCGCTGGAATATGTAACCGAGTGGCGGATGCAGAAGGCGATGCAGTTACTCGAACAGCGCGACAAGAAGCTCATAGACGTTGCTCGGTCGGTTGGTTACGAGTCCGATGCTGCGTTCAGTAAGGCGTTCAAGTGAGTTGTCGGGGCCAACCCTGGCGAATACATCAAACGCGGTATTTGAAGACCATGGTCATGTCGGAATGGCAGACCAGGATCAGTCAAGGTAAGCGCCGTAGGAGCTGGTGATCCCGACGGGGGGGCTGGAATTGCGCCGTTGAATTTCGTATAGCGTGCCGAAAGGCCATACACACGATCCGGAGCTTCCGGCACGCCGGGCTGGAGAAGTTCTATCGCACCGACAGCAAGGCGGGAATCCAGCCGGCGCACGCAGTGAAACTCCGCCGGCAATTGACTTTGCTTGACGCCATTGCCTCGCCGCAGGACATGGACGTGCCGGGATGGCATTTGCACGCGCTTAACAGTCTGTGGTGCAAGTCGAATTGCGAGGGAAACCGTCCCTCAGGGGCTGAACAGGCTGCGGAAAAAGTCAATTCCGCGGATAGGAAGGCGGTAATACCATCCCTCCGGGGCTAAAGTGTCTGCGTGAGAACTGCTTTTCTTGGAGTTGAGGGGACATTGAGGGACGTTTTCAAGAATAAAAGCAGCAAGTTAGCGTCGCTTCGCGACATGGCAAGTTAGCAAGTTTGCGGATGCGGTGAGTTCTCACGAGGACGCTAACGCCGGCACGGATTGTGGTAGATTTCGGCACGACGGAACAGCTGGTTCGCGGATGCGATGAGTTCTCACGCAGACACTAAAGCCCAGGTTCGTTATTTGCGACTTTTCGGCACGACTGAAGTCGTGCCCTTTCAAAACGAGATTCGTATGGGTACTCAAAAACCAATCGTGATTGTCGGCAGCATCAGCATGGACATGGTTTGCTGCACGCCGCGCATTCCCGCGGTGGGCGAGACCGTGATCGGCACCAGCTTCTCCACCACGCCCGGCGGCAAGGGCGCGAACCAGGCGGTGGCGGCGGCGCGGCTCGGCTATCCCAATCAGATGGTGGGCGGAGTTGGCGACGACGCGTACGGCCGCCCGCTGCTGGAGGCGCTGAGCCAGGACGGCGTGGGCATCGCAGGCATGGAACCGTCCGCGGGAGCATCGGGCCTGGCGCATATTTTTCTAGCAGAGGACGGGCACAACAGCATCGTGATTGTGCAGGGCGCGAATGGCCGCGTGGATCGCGCGCATATCGATCGTCATGCGAGCCTGATCCGTTCCGCCGGGATTGTGCTCTGCCAGCTTGAACTGCCGCTTGAATCGACATGCCATGCCATCGCGATGGCCGCCGAGGCCGGCGTTCCGGTAATGCTCGATCCTGCGCCCGCCGCGCCGTTGCCGGAATCGCTCTTCGAGAAAATCGCGTGGTTCACGCCCAACGAAACCGAAGCCGCGCTGTACGTGGGCGATGGGGCCAGCGTGGAAGAGGCCGCGGAGAAGCTGTTTGCGAAAGGGATAAAGGGCGTGGCGCTGAAGCGCGGGGCGGAGGGCGCGTATGTGGCGGTGGCCGGCGGGCGCGCGGAGTGGGTGCGCGCGTTTCCGGTGCAGGCGGTCGATACCGTGGCCGCCGGCGATTGCTTCAATGGCGCATTCGCGGTGGCGCTGATGGAGGGCCGCGATCCGTGGGAGGCAGCGCGGTTTGCGTCGGCCGCGGCGGCAATTTGTGTGACACGGCGAGGGGCACAGGCGTCGATGCCGAGGCGCGACGAGGTGGATGCGTTTTTACGGGAGCGCGGGTGAGGTTACGATCAAATCGATCCGAGTCGCCGCGACCGTCGTCCCTACGGGACTCGGGAACCGGATTCCGGCCGCTTTCCCCACGTTGAAACGCGGGGCTAGCAAACATTGCGCCTACGGCGCGAGAGCGGGCCGGAAGGCTGCGGCGCGTGACCTGACGAAGTCATCGAGCATGATGTGGCAAAATAGCGAGGGCCTCAAATGAGTGCGGGAAACACTTTGCTTCGATTCGCTCTTGCTGTTCTATTCTTCGGATCTCTTTTCTCTGCCGCCGCGCAAGACACCGCGTTTGAGCCGCGGGGGCAGCAGATTCCGCCGCCGGAGTGCATGAACCTGCATTTTGCGTGGGAGGGCGCAGTGCCGGGGTGCGGCCCGTTTACCCATGGGCGCTGGCTGCACGATCTCGAGCACTGG
>DATLSU010000033.1:0-3902 GCA_035533975.1 Patescibacteria group bacterium | reverse complement strand
GCCACCAGCAGCCGGAAGATGCCGGCGAGGCAGGCGACGGGGCCGGGACAGGTGGTGGCGGTGGGCACTTTCTTCAGGCACCGGGGAGCGTGGGGGCGTATGTTTAGGGTGGAAAGCCTAATTCGGGGTTAAGATCCGGTTGCGCGGCGCGCGGGCGAAGCGGCGGGCGATTTCGGCCGGGGTGGCGGGGGCGGCATCCAGGGGTGACACACGCCTAGAATTGCCTTCAACTCAAGAGTAGGCCGCTTCGGGAGCGAACGTTTTGAGCGCAGTCGCCGAATACCTCCGCAAACTCGAGCAGGCCTTGAGGGCGGGCAACGCAACAGAGCACACGCACCGGCCCGCGTTGAAGGCGCTGATCGAGGGCCTGCGCCAGCAGATTACGGCGACCAACGAACCCCGCCGGATTGAGTGCGGGTCACCCGACTTCATCGTGACGCGGAAAGGCGTCCCCCTCGGTTACGTCGAGGCGAAGGACGTGGGTGTTGACCTAGACCGCGCGGAAGGCGGCGAACAACTCACGCGATACCGTTCCAGCCTCCGCAATCTCATCCTCACCGACTACCTGGAGTTTCGCCTCTACCGGAACGGCGAGCCAGTCCAGTCTGCAAAGCTCGCGACCTGGCAGAAGGGTGGGGGACTCCGCCGGGAGCCGGACGCCGAAGTGCGACTCACTGCACTTTTTCAGGCGTTTTTCGATGCCGAAGCACCAAGCATCGGCAGTCCGCGAGAGTTGGCGGAGCGCATGGCGCGAATGGCGCGGCTGCTGCACGATTTGATCCGGCAGGCGTTCGCCAAAGAAGGCCAGACTGGCGACCTGCATGGGCAGCATGAAGCCTTCCGCCGCGTCTTGATCGCGGACCTGTCCCCGGACCAGTTCGCCGACATGTACGCCCAGACAATCGCTTACGGCCTGTTTGCCGCACGCTGCAATCATGTCGGAGCGGGGTTCACCCGCGACCAGGCCGGGCGCGACCTGCCGAGAACCAATCCCTTCCTGCGCCGCCTGTTCAACACCATTGCCGGCCCGGACCTGGACGAACGGATTTCCTGGGCGGTCGACGATTTGGCCGACCTGCTGGCGAAGGCGGATATTGCCGCCATCCTCGCCGACTTCGGTCACAGCACGGCTCGGACAGACCCGGTTGTCCATTTCTACGAGACGTTCCTATCCGCCTATGATCCAAAGCTGCGTGAGCTGCGGGGTGTCTATTACACCCCCGAGCCGGTCGTGGATTACATCGTACGGTCCGTCGACGGCCTTCTCAGACGCGATTTTAAGCTCGCCGACGGGATCGCCGACGCGAGCCGCATCAAGCTGAAACGCACGCGAGCGAGCGCGTCGAGCAACGGCAAGGTGGTTGAAGAGGCCTACGAGACGCACCGCGTCCAGATCCTTGACCCCGCTTGCGGGACCGGAACTTTCCTGCACGCGATCGTCGCCAGCATCCGTGAACGCTTCAAGGACAACGCGGGCATGTGGCCCGGCTACGTGACCGAGCATCTGTTACCGCGTCTCTACGGCTTCGAACTGCTGATGGCCCCCTACGCCATCGCACACATGAAGCTCGGCCTTCAGCTCAAAGAGACCGGTTACGACTTTGGTTCTGACGAGCGGTTGCGCGTGTTCCTCACCAATACGCTCGAAGAGGCCCACGAAATGGCGGGCTTGCCGCTTTTCACGCAATGGCTGGCCGAGGAAGCGGCGGCGGCGGCCGAGGTCAAGAAGAACGTTCCTATCATGGTGGTTATCGGCAACCCGCCCTATTCCGGGCACTCCGCCAACAAGGGCGCGTGGATTTCGCAACTGATGACAGAGTACAAGAAAAGCCCGGAGTTGAAGAAGCCAGCACAGGCAAAATGGCTATCAGACGACTACGTGAAATTCCTGCGGTTCGCGCAGTGGCGCATCGAGCAGACCGGCTATGGCGTGCTGGCGTTCATCACGAACCATAGCTATCTCGATAACCCAACCTTCTTGGACATGCGCGCAAGCCTCATGGCGAGTTTCGATGACCTCTATGTGCTAGACCTGCACGGCAACAGCAAGAAGAAGGAGCGCACGCCAGAAGGAGGGAAGGATGAGAATGTGTTCGATATTCAGCAAGGCGTCGCAATCGCGCTTTTCGTCAAGCGCACGACGCGCGCCAAGAGCTGCGCCGTACACCGTGCCGATCTTTGGGGAACCCGCGCAACAAAATACGAATGGCTGTTTGCCCACGATGTGACGAACACCGCGTGGGAGAATGTGACGCCACCCCACACTCCATGGTTCTTCGTGAAGCAGGATGCCGAGCGATTGGCGGAATATCAGCTTGGCTGGAGCGTGGCCGACATCTTCCGGCCCAATGGCGATCCGGCGCCCGGTGTGGTAACGACGCATGACGAATTTGCGATTTCATGGACTTCGGAGGCGGCGATTGCGAAGGTTGACCGCCTGCTGGCGACGACGAACGAGACCGATGCACGGCAGAATTTTACCCTCTGTAGCCAGAGTCAGTGGAGCTACGAAAGGGCGAAGCGTGATCTGGCAGACGGTACATGGCGCGCGAAGGTGACGCCGATTCTCTATCGGCCATTCGACACCCGTTGGACCATATGGGACGCCAACGTTGCAGTGCACCGTCGAGAGCGGGTATTCCGACATATTATCAACGCCGACAATATCGCGCTCATAACGACAAGACAAAGATCAAGAGAGGGAGAATGGTCAAACGCATTTGTGTGCGGCGTTGTTTCAGAATCATGTGCTATATCTAACATCACCAGAGAAATAAACTACATTTTCCCATTGTGGCTCTATCCGGAGAATGGAGGACTTCTAGAATCTGGCGCTCCAGCGGCGGTCCCTAATCTTGCCCAAGAATTTCTTGCGGCTCTGGGGCGCTGCCTCAAGGGCGTGCCGCTCTCGCCAGATGACATATTCGCCTACATTTATGCCATCCTTTACTCGCAGACGTTCCGGATCCGCTACGCTGATTTCCTTCGCCGGGATTTTCCGCGCATCCCGCTCACCGGTAAACTTGCCCTCTTCCGGCAGCTTGCTGCGCTTGGGCACGATTTGATCGACCTGCATCTGCTGCGCTGCCCACTCCCCGCTATCACCGGCTACCCGAAGGCAGGCAGTAACCGCGTGGACAAGATCGAATTCAGGCCGGACCCGGTGAACCCCGGACAAGGCATCGTGCAGATCAACGTCGAGCAGCATTTTGAAGGCATGCCCCTGCGCGTCTGGGAATATACGGTTGGCGGCTATCAGGTCGCCCACAAGTGGCTCAAGGATCGCAAGGGCCGTCTTCTTACCTTCGACGAACTAAGTCACTACGGCCAAGTTATCGCGGCACTCGCCGAAACCATCCGTCTTCAGAAGGAGATCGATATGGCGATAGGCGAGTGGCCGATGGAGCCACGGCCTCATGCCGACGCTGGGCCGCCACGACATCCCCGCGCCGCCTGACAGCGCGACTCTGCCGCTTCATCCGGTAACCGCCAAGGCGCAAACCGCTACGACTCCCGTGGCCCTCCGTCGTCCTCCCTGCTTCCTCCGTGTTAAAATAGCGTGTTTGCCAACGGTACTATATCGCGGCCCGGGCCGCCCATCCACGCACGAGGTTCCGTGCGCAGATGGCCGGGTCAAGCCCACGGCTGTCCGGTTCATTTTTCACGCGCCATTTCGGACCACCTGGATTCTACTGCTTCCCGCGCGAATCGTCCGTTTCGGGACATCACTCGGGAATCCGTCATGCCGCACTGCAACACCGTGTTCCACACCATCGCCTCTCGCATCCCGTGGGGCGTGTTCACGCGCGCGGTTGCGGTCCACCGCTCGGACCGCAACATCCGCCGTCTTCCGACTCGCGCGCAGTTCATGGCGTTGTTGTTCGGCCAGATCCAGGGGATCG
>DATLSU010000032.1:0-4970 GCA_035533975.1 Patescibacteria group bacterium | reverse complement strand
CCAACGTGAACTCGTCGCGCTTCGCATTCAGCGTCATCTGGTGCGTCGCCGTCCACGAACCTGAAGGATTGTAGCTATAGGTCACGTCAAAGGCCGGCGCCAGCAACCACTCGCCCTGCTTGTTCATCAGGAAGGCGATGTTCTTCACGTGATCGTCCTGATTCCGTGCAACGATGTTGAACACCATCCGCCGGAACTGCTCCTCCACCGACGCCATCGGCAGCTTGAGCTGGCGGATCGCGAGCAGCGCCTGCTCGTAGGCGTAGGCACCGGCCTGGTTGAAATCGAAATGCGCCAGCGCGCAGAGCGACTGCATGTGCAGCTTCTCACCGCCCGCCAGCCGGTCGAAACGACGCGTCATGAAATGCCGCCGCCCGTTCTCCTCCAGCAATCGGCACTCGGTCACCGTGATGCCCGCCGTCTTCGCCATCAGGTGATACGCAAACTCTATCGCGCCATAGCCTTTCGGATCTTCCAGCTCCTTGTCCTTGTTGCCCGCCACTCCATCGAATTTCAGCAGCCAGTAGTCGAAGCCGTCGCCCGCCGCGATCTGGCCGGAGCGCACTTCGTTCGTCTCCCGGTTCCACGCGATCACCGCCTTGGCCCGCGCACCGCCGGCGGAAGTGCCCACGCGCAGGATGTCCCGCAGCGCCTTCTCCTTTCCGGCTTCGTGAAAATGCCCCTGCAAATCACCCCGGTGCGTCAACACCTCGCCGGCCAGCCGCACCAGCGAATCCACGCTGATCCTGGTCGCTTTGCGCGGTTTTGGCCCCAGCGCCGGGAAAAACTCCAGCGCGCCCATGCCGCGCGCGCCGGTGTAGCACAGCCGCTCCACTGCGCTGAAACTCCCTCCCGTGCGGCCCTGCGTCGCCAGCCAGGCATCGATCAGGGCGTTGCCGAACTTGTCCGGCAGCGAATCCGCCAGCAATCCCGGCAGACCGTAAAACGTGTTGCGCGGCAGCGTCGGAAACTCATACACCCGTTCGCTCAAGGGCATCACCAGCGGCGAAAGCTCGATGCCGCTGGCGGCAAACTCCGGGGCGTACTGGAACGCTGCCACCTCGCGCCCTTCCGCCGACGAGACCGCGCCAATCGTCCGACCCCAAAGCTGAACCTTGGCGATCACGCCTCGTCACCCCAGGTCCATTTCTTCGGCGTTCGAGGTACCGCCTTTGCGCCCGAGGCGCGCTGGCGTTTGCGGCCCTGCTGCTTGAGCTGCGCCATGGGGCTCGTCGTGGCCTCCGGGATGAGACTCTCGAAGCGCTCCAGCAGACCCAGAACCCGGCACACCCGCAGGAAACTTGAGAGTTGCGTCGCCACCGCGCCAGACTCCATCCGCTGCAACGTCGGTTTCGAGACACCCGCCTCGCGTGCGAGCTGGCTCTGGGTCAGGTTCTGTTCCAGGCGCAGCATCGCCAAGCGGTTCCCAAACTCAACCAATACCGCTTCATCCGTGGATCTTGAATCAATTTTCATAACGCATCTAATATGATGCGCAACGTATTAAAAGTCAATCTAATGCATCTTTTATGATGCATTATTATGTAATGGTTGCCTTCCGGAGCCTCGACCGCTCCCCCCCCGCTCAGCAGCTTCGGTACCAGCGTGTCGCGTGGGGCGGCCATCCTCGGTCTCTTAAAGGATGAGGCCGGGACCAGGCTGCGGTTCGTTCTTTATGCCTGCGATGGGTTCACGCGGAGGCGCGGAGAACGCGGAGGGAGAACAATGAAATTCCCCTTGGCATCCGTGTCTTTATTCTCCGCGCCTCCGCGTGAGTCCTGTCTTTCCGCCACGCTCAACTCCCCGCTCAGCAGCTTCGGCAGCAGCGTGTCGCGCAAGGTGGCGAGGGGCCGGATTCAGCCGCCGGATGGCCTCTCGCAGACGCCCTACCAGCACCACCTCGCCGAATAAATCCCGCTCTGCCGCCGGTTCGCCGGGGGCAATGCGCGGCCCGTGGCCGACCGCATAGCCCATCTCCCCGAACCATTCGAGGGCGGCGTCTTCGACGATGGATTCGTTGAATATCACCTGTAGTCGCCGGTGACGCAGTGTTGTCGTACCGCTTCCACCCAAGCGTCGTACCAGTACCACGTATTGACCAGCTGGACGCCAAAGTTCTTTCCCAGGCCCTTGGCGTCGCGTTCTTTCCAGAGGCCTGTGTGATGCTGCATCCCGAACCGGATGAACCCCTCGGCTTGCATCTTCGTGACAATCTGAGACGGGAGCCATTTGGGTCGCTCAGTCTCCTTGATCACGGTGTAGTGCGCGTTGACCGTCTTGGCAATCTCGGAATCTGCCTTAACGAAGGTGATGGCGTGATCGGCCTGGTTTGGATGATTTGCGGTCTTTGGGACAAAGATCACGCGGTAGGCGAATTTCGGGCTACCAAAATCTTCTGGGGTCAGCGCGCCATCGAAGCCAGAGATGAAGCTTTTGATGTGCGCGGGCAAGCCCCTGTGCTGTTGGAGTGTGTCCACCTGTTCGCGACCGAGCGACGAGAGCTGAAGGCTGACTGCAAGGTGCTTTGCAATCCCGTGGCCCTCGCCGAATAGCAATACGGTTGCCTCGTGGTAATTGATGCAGCATGCCTGAAATCTGGCACTCAGTAGCTCGTCAATGCGCGTCGTCATCTGGTGCTCAATCTCGTGGCGCAGACCGATCAAAAACTTGAGGTTCTGAACTACTTCCCGATCAAGGGGACATTGTTGGTCATTTAGGCATCGCTCAAGCTCCCAGTGCTTGAACGCGCCATTCTTGGTGCGGTCGAATTTCTTCCGTTTGGGTCCCTGCACGCAGTAGCGGTAGTCGACCTTCTTGCTGCGGTAGAAAGCGTGGAGAAGGTAGGTCCAGGCAATCACCATCAGTACGACATAGGTTTCCGATTTGAACGTGATGCTCGGGCTGTTGAAGATTTGAACGGCCGCGAGTGCCGCCTCACGCGACTTATTGAGCAGCTCATCTTTGACAGAGAAAACGCTGCGTATACGTTTGCCCTTAGTCACACTCGACCTCCGAAGACGCACCAGCATTACTCGCTGAAATGTCACCTGATAGCAGTTTCGGCAGCAGCGTGTCGCGCAGGGTGGCGAGGGTGCGGGATTGGCTTTCGAGAGTGCGGATTTGTTCGTCTAGCGGACCGGCTTGGTGTTCATAGGCCGCGATGATCTCCGTTGGCGGAATGACGAAGCGAAGTTTCTCGAAGCTGTCTTTGTTGATGGACCCGAAGACGGTTCCTTCGGCCTCAAAGCGAGCGAAGTCGGGATACAGGTTCGCCATCGAGTGATAGGTGAATGATGCCGCGCCAGATTTATGGCGCACGGCAGCTACTCCGCGCCCGATGCAGCATTCCTCGTTCGCCATGTTGATGTCGCCGACGGGAGCACGGACGCTGACGAGAGTGTCACCGGGCTTGGCGCATCTAGTCGGCGCAGAACAAAAGATTCGGCGTGTTGGGAAACGGAAACCGAAGTCGGTCCGCCCCTGGTAGAACGACAGCCCGTTGCCGTCTTCGTTATAGGTATCACCGGGCGGAGATTGCCCCATCGTTAGATTGAAGCCTTCGACGACTGTTCCCGCTTTCCATCCCTTCGGAATATGACCAAGCGGTGAGTCTTCCAAGTGCTCGGGGAAGAGCGAGGCGGTGGTTGGGTCGAGGGCGGCCGCGGGGCGGCCGTCGAGTTTGGCGCGGACGGGGCCGAAATCCACGAACCAGCTCTGGAACAGCGCCCGCGCCATCGCCTCCAGCGTCGCGTTCATCCGCCGGTTCAACTCGATCTTGTCGTCCAGCGCCCCAAGCACCGCCGCGATGGCTTTTTGCTCGGCGAGGAGTGGGTGACGAATCGGAAGCGCCTCAAGCAGGGGAATGCGAAGGTTGCTTACCGTCGAGCCGGTGCCTTCGTTCACTTTGATTTCGTGCTGAACAGCGTCCGACTGGATCGAGTAAAGAAGGAATCGAGAATCGCACTTCTTCGGGTCTGGCCGAAGCATCACCATTCGCTGACCTAGGCAGCAGCGGAGTTTCTCTGGAACCATGCACACTTCGCCCATCGGGGCTTCGCGAGTGAGCACCAAATCGCGTGCTTTCAATCTCGCTCGGCGGCTTCGCTGCTCGAAGTGGGCTTCATCAGTGTAGCTGGGCGAACTGAGGTCGAGCCTGCCGTCACGGATATTTTGATTTCGAAGCACAATCACCCCGCTGTCCGTCCACAAAGGAGTGGAGTGCGGGCAGTCGGCAATTTGCTCGCAGAGTTCAGAGAGCGGTGCTGATTGCCACTCACCCGCCATAACCCAGCCCCTTCAGATTGGCTTTGATGGCCAGCTCCAGTTTCGCGGACTCGGCGAACTGGGCGTGCAGTTCGGCGACGAGGCGCGGCATCTTTTCCTCGAAGGGGTCGCCGTCGTCTTCGACTGCCTCGGCGCCAACGTAACGGCCGGGAGTGAGGACGTGGCCGTGCGCGGTGATTTCGGCGGTGGTGGCGGATTTGCAGAAACCGGCGATGTCCTCGTATTGGCCCGCGCCTTTTGCTCCCCGCCAGTGGTAATAGGTGCCGGTGATTTTCTGGAGATCAACGTCAGTAAGTTCGCGATGAACGCGGTCGACGAGGGTGCCAAGTTTGCGGGCGTCGATGAAGAGGGTTTGCTGGCGACGGTCGCGGAAGCCGCGCTTGGCGTCGGCGTTTTTGTTTTTCGCGAGAAACCAGAGGCAGACGGGGATCTGCGTGCTGTAGAAGAGCTGGCCGGGCAGCGCGACCATGCAATCCACCAGGTCGGCTTCGATGAGGGCGCGGCGGATGTCGCCTTCGCCGGACTGGTTGGAAGACATGCTGCCGTTGGCGAGGACGAAGCCGGCCATGCCTTGCGGCGCGAGGTGGTGGATGAAGTGCTGCACCCAGGCGAAGTTGGCGTTGCCCTTGGGCGGGACGCCGAACTGCCAGCGCACATCGTCGTCTTTGCGGAACCAGTCGGAGTCG
>DATLSU010000031.1:0-6345 GCA_035533975.1 Patescibacteria group bacterium | reverse complement strand
CAGCCGCGGCATCAGTACGGGCGCGATTGCCGAGAGGATTGATGCCGGCGAAACCGCCGCCGACCTCGCCAATGACTATGACCTGAGCGAGCGCGAAATCGAGGAGGCAGTGCTCTACGAGCGCGCGGCGTGACTCGCGTCATTCTTTACTGATCGCGACTTAGGGAAACGCTTCCCCGAAATTCTCTCCACCGCTGGCTTGCAAGTGGAACGACATGCAGATCACTTTGCGCCCGACTGCCCAGACGAAACCTGGCTGAAAACCATAGGCCGGAAGGGTTGGGTGGCCATCACTCACGATGGTCGTATCCGTTACAAACCCAATGAATTGGCAGCGGTCGTCCAGCACCAAGTGGCTTTATTGGTTGTAATCGGCAAGGTTCCCTACCCGCAACTCGCCCAGTCCTTCGTCGCGACGCAAAGCCGTATTCTCGATTTTCTGGCGCGGCACAACCCGCCGTTCATCGCCAAGGTTTACCGGCCATCTGCAACTGAAACAACCAATAACTCGGACGCACCCGGCAGTGTTTCGCTCTGGTATCCTCGTCCCAGAGTCGTTTGACGGTTTCCGACCACCCCGGAATCTTCTGGATCTCGTCCAGCACCAGTACCGCCTCGTTACCGGGTGCGTCCTTTGCGGTCAGCCGTGCCGCCTGCCATTGCTGGTCGATCCAGTCGGTGCCGCGCAGCGTCGGCTCGTCGGCGCTGGCAAAAAGGGCGGGCCAGCCCAATGCCTCGACCACTTCCTGCACCAGTGTGGTCTTGCCCACCTGACGCGGTCCTGCCACCACCTGGATAAAGCGGCGTGGCTCGCGCAGGCGTGCGGACAGATCAGCAGCTTGGGAGCGTTGATAAGTCATTTACGGATTACTCAATGTGCTGAGTATTTTTACTCATGACGTTGAGCGCCGGCACAGGCCGTCCTGCCAGCGTCGGCCGAGTTAATGACGCGCGAACTCAATGACGCGCTGCCGCTCCCGATAAGGCATCACGGTTACGCCAGCGTCTTCGAGCGCATCCGTAATTTCACGCATCGCCCGGCCTCGGGCCGTGCTATCAGCGGGTCCTTCTACGGCGAAGAGCACCTTCGCCGGCAACATGTTTCGCTTATTCAACGCATTCACTCGAAAAATCCATTGACCTCCGTGATCAAGAAATTTTGAGGTTTCGGGATACGCAAGATTGAGCGGCTTGATCACCTTGACCGCCATCGCACCCTGATGCTCTACGAATGGGAATTGGGCGTGATACTCCTCATTGCCTACGCGTGCTGGCAGGAATTTATTTTGAAGTTCTGCCTCGCGCAACCAGCCGCGCACACCACGCTCCAGCATTTTTTCCTGATACTCACGCGTGACAAAATTACGTTCGACGTAATACTCGAAAAGCGCATTGAGCTGGATTGCCGCGTCTGTTGCCATGGCAATACGTGGCTCGCTGACGCGCAGAGTCGATGCCTTGGGTTTGACCAACTCCCCCCAGAGGGCCGAGGCAGCGTCCCGGTCGAGCGCCTTGAGGCGCTGATCCGTCCCAATGCGCTTGAACATCTGTGTAGTGCGTTCCAGCTCTTCGCGGAACGACGCCATGGCTGAGCGGAAGACTTTTCCATCCAATTGTTCAAAAAAATTGGTGACTCGCGCGTGGCGATTGACCAGCAACTTGAAGCCGAAGTAGTGGGCATTGGGCGCGTACAGCACCACGCCGACGTTGGCGAACTCGCCCGTCTCGATAAACGGCATGAAGCGGACAATGGCGTAATGGCAGGCGATGTTCATGATTCAAGATTCCAGAATTCCTTTTGATCACAACGCGTCAGCAGCTTCATTGCGTCATCAAGCGAAAAGTTATTCGGGATCGTCATCTGGGGATCCACGAAGTTCCAGGAAGAAGGAATCATAGCGCAAGCCTGCTTCCAGACGCCGAGTGCCGACTGCAACCGCTTGCTGTAGCTGTCCCGTGCGAGAAAATCGGAGAATACGGCAGGAACCTCATCGGCAAAGACATGGCTCGTGCGGAACGCCTCAACCGAGAATTCGTGATCAAACGCCAAGTTGTGGTCAATCACTACCAACCCACCTTTATCCTCATGCTTCCACAGCAGGTTCGGATTGCCGCCGAGCTCCGTCAGGGTGCGGTCGCCGTTGCGTATCCACCAATGGATTCGTTGAGGCTCACGAATGGAAGCGCTCTTTGATGTAAGCGGCCATCTCGCTGAGCGGAATCTCCTGCGAGGAGTTGCCGCTTCGCGCATAAAACTTCTCGCATGGTTGGCCGTTCTTGTCCTTCACTTTCAGAATCACTGGCCCCTTCGCGGGCGCTGTTTCAATCTGGCAGACTTCGTTTTCTCCAATCTCGTGGAATTTGATAACGACCTTGCTCGTCACGAATCCGGCACCAAACTGTTGGTTCAGCAGATTGCGGAGATGCAATTCAAATTTGTCACTGTCTACGTTGCCTAGGGAGTGATAGTCGGATTCTAGACCGAGGACCTCGCCGTCATCTGCCACCCCGATGAGCAAGGTGCCACCCTGCGAATTGGCGAATGCGGCCACGGTCTTCATGATGACCTCTTCTAGTTTCTTGTTTGTGGCCCCTTCCTTGATGTCCCAGCGCAGAGTGGACTTGAACTCCATCTCGTCGCTTTCGCCTTCCGCAATCAAATCCTCCAGCGAAACAGGCGCGACCGTTTCTTCGGTAGCTGTGATTTTCTCCAGAAATTCATTCAGATTTTTAGCCAGCATCTTGCGGCGTTCTTCGAGAAACTGCTCGTAGTTCTCGATTTTCCAAAGCTCAGGATCCTCGGGAATACACTGAAGGCCAAGAGCCTTGGGAAACTTCTCCTTCACCTCTGCGAGGTAGTCTGCGGCGTGCGTGGCTGATTTGGTGCGGTTTGCAACTTTTGTGAGGATGGCGCGATTGGTCAATTCCTGCGCCAGTGCATACTTGACGCGGTTATCCGCCCCGTAACCCGCCTCCTTCAGCTTCGAGTAGGGAAAGATGTGGTCCCGCTCTAACTGGTATTGGGCCCCCATGTTCTTTCGCAAGCTCATCCCGGTGGTGAAGCAAACCGCACCGCGACTCTTGATATACCAACGCACCATACTGAAAAGTGGATGCTGGATGGCACGGCCCACAAACTCAGCAGGCAGAATTTCCAACCGGCTCTCCTCCGCGATCACTTGGAGCAGTGCATCAAAAGGTTGAGGTGATTCCGCGACGGTCCGCAAGTCGCGGTCGAGCTTCTGTGGCAACTGGCTCACATAGCGCGTCCGCACCTGCGAGTAAAAAAACCACTTCACCAGCTTCCGAATCTCCGCGTCCGTCAGATGGGTGCCGTTCTTGTCGAAGCAATAAATGATGATCGGAACGAGCGCGTAGGGGGAATTGATCTCCGCCGTGTGATCCACGAACGCGTTGGTCCGCATCAGGTTCACCACGTAGTCAAGCACCTGGCTTTCCAATCGGTCCCACGCGTTCCGGATTTTCTCGTCGTTCGACGCATCATGAAGCTTCCGCATGTCCGAGCCCATGTGATATAGGCAGCCGAGAAGCACATAGACGATGAAATCCAGCTTGAAGACATAACCCTCCTTCTCCAACGCCGCGAGCTTCGCCTTGAAACGGTCGCGGGCCTGCGGCCAGTAGCCGGAAATTTGGGCCAGTGCCAACTCCGCGTCGGTAAGGGCAACGCCGCTAGCATTGACCTTGTAGAAGATGTCAATTGCCTCGCGAATGCTGGCCTTCACCGGAATCGTCTGTTCGGGAAACTCACGGGCGAGGATGTTCTCGATGGCTCGCGTGTTGTCGTCGATCCGGTCTTCACGCTGGCGCGTGACAGTTTCGCCCTTCTCTTGCAACGTGTGCACCACATCACGGGCGCGAATCTTCCGCTGGAAGACATGTGTAATGTTCTGCCAGAGCGGATTGTTCTCCATCCGCGTCTTCATGTAATAGGAAAGCTCCAGCGTCTCCAACTGCACGAAAAGGTCGCGCGTGTCGTTCATGATTTCCGGGGCGGTGTAATACGGCGGAATCACGCCACGAATCAGCATGTAGAGGGTTGTCACCCGCTGCTGGCCATCGAGCAGCAACTTCACCGCACCCTGCTTCTCGTTGTATTTGTGCGGTCCCTTCAACTCGGGCGGGTTGGCCGTCTCCCAAGTGAGCATCGTGCCCGTCGGGTATTCCTTGATGAGGGAGTCGATGAGTTGCTTGGCGTCGTCGCGCTTCCAAACGTATTCACGCTGGAAGGCGGGAACGAACAGCTGGTTCTCGTCGATCTTCTCAAGGATGTTGGAAATCTTCATGGCTATCGGGCTTGGCTAGAAATTTGGCGATCCACGCTCAACTCGCCGCTTAGCAGCTTCGGCAGCAGCGTGTCACGCAAGGTGGCGAGCGTGCGGGATTGGTGGAGGTTGGCGTGGA
Organism: Patescibacteria group bacterium; assembly: GCA_035533975.1. GTDB lineage: Bacteria > Acidobacteriota > Terriglobia > Acidiferrales > UBA7541 > JAKASX01. The sequence goes on along the minus strand of DATLSU010000031.1, from coordinate 1,920 downwards.
TGAGGTCGGCCATCGGTTGGATGATGCGCGTGAAGGCGGCGCTGATGGGCTTCGGCGGGAGCGTGACTTTGAAGGAACTAACGTCGCTCCAGTTCGTGCGCGGCATCTTGGTTCCGGTGGAGGCGAGGTCGGTGAATTGAATCAGTTCGTCGCTGCTTGCGTGACCGAGGAGGAAACCGAACCACTCGGGGCTTTTCGGTGCGAGGACGAGGATGTCGGTAGAGCAGACGCCATCGAACGGGGCAACGCCGACTTTGTGGAAGTAGGGCCGCAGCTTGCCGAAGAGGATTTCGCCTTTCTTGAATGAGGACTTGCTGCTCGCCACGTCGGCGGAGTCGTCCCAATTGCCGAGCGCGATGCAGCGGCGCGGCATGTGTTCCAAGGCGATGTAGGGTGTGTTCGGCGCGATGTCGCTGGGCTGGACGCCGCGTCGCGAGTTCGTGCCTATGTCGCCGAGTTTGCCTGCCGTCCAGCCGCTCGGAATAGGGCCGATTTCGGAATCCTGAAATAAGTCCGGGAACAGGGCGGCGGTGACTGGGTCGAGGGCGGCGGGGAGGCGGCAGTCGAGTTTGGCGCGGACGGGGTCGAAATCCACGAACCAGCTCTGGAACAGCGCCCGCGCCATCGCCTCCAGCGTCGCGTTCATCCGCCGGTTCAACTCGATCTTGTCGTCCAGCGCCCCAAGCCCCGCCGCGATGGCTTTTTGCTCGGCGAGGGGTGGGAGCGCGAAAGGCACCGCGCTCATGATGGTCGTGTTCAGGTTCGGCATCGTCGCGCCGACGGCATGACGAACAATCCATTCCCTGATGGCGGGATGACCGAGAAACAGCGAAGTAAACAGCGGGTCAACGACACCGCTGCCAAGACGGACCTTCAAGCATCCTGTGCCGCAGAACCAACCTTCTTCGCGTTCTCTGATGAGCGCCCGCTTCTCAACATCACCACGACGGCTGTAAATAATGTCGCCCGCTCTCAGGCGGTGCTGGCCCAAACGATTGGCGTCCTCCTCGGTGATGCGCACGATTCCATCTTCAACGATTCGGTTTTCTCCGATGTTGGTCGGCATGATGGACGGGACGCCGACGGGCACATAATCCGAAGCGTGAAGCTGGCTACCGAACGGTCCGGTTTGAATGTTGCCGCCTCCGCGTTGGCAAATGTCACCAAGCGTCGTGAACTCCCAATGGTCGGGAATTTCTCCGTTGATGAGATCACCCGCCATAACCCAGCCCTTTCAAATTTGCTTTGATGGCCTGCTCCAGCCTCAAAGACTCGGCGAATTGGGCGTGCAGTTCGGCGACGAGGCGCGGCATCTTCTCCTCGAAGGGGTCACCGTCGTCTTCGACTGCCTCAGCACCGACATAGCGGCCGGGCGTGAGCACGTGACCGTGCGCAGCGATTTCGGCGGTGGTGGCGGATTTGCAGAAGCCGGCGATGTCTTCGTAGTGGCCAGCGTCCGCAGCATCAACCCTGTCTCCCCGCCAGTGGTAATAGGTGCCGGTGATTTTCTGAAGGTCGGCGTCAGTCAGCTCGCGGTGGACGCGGTCGATGAGGGTGCCGAGTTTGCGGGCGTCGATGAAGAGGGTTTGCTGGCGACGGTCGCGGAAGCCGCGCTTGGCGTCGGCGTTTTTGTTTTTCGCGAGAAACCAGAGGCAGACGGGGATCTGCGTGCTGTAGAAGAGTTGGCCGGGGAGAGCGACCATGCAGTCCACCAGGTCGGCCTCAATAAGGGCTTTGCGAATCTCGCCTTCACCGGACTGGTTGGAGGACATGCTGCCATTGGCGAGGACGAAGCCGGCCATGCCTTGCGGCGCGAGGTGGTGGATGAAGTGCTGCACCCAGGCGAAGTTGGCGTTGCCCTTGGGCGGGACGCCGAACTGCCAGCGCACATCGTCGTCTTTGCGGAACCAGTCGGAGTCG
>DATLSU010000030.1:0-9628 GCA_035533975.1 Patescibacteria group bacterium | reverse complement strand
CCAGTTCCCCTTTCACGCACTGTGCGATGACGGCCACCTTTTGCAACTCCCGTTGGCTCAACGTGAATGTCTCCTGTCTCATGGGGTGACATTTTCACGCGGCCGTTAAGGGGTGACAGAATTATCTGGCTAAGACACCTGGATCTTTTGCGTCTGTTCGATCTGGTCGATCAGGTAGTACGACATCGTTGCGGAAAGCGATGGTCCGCGCACTAGCATCACCACGCGCCTGGCGTATTGGGAAAAATACATCGCCGCCTGCCCGGCGGAATTGGCGCCGCCGATGATGAAGACGTCTTCCCCCCGACAGGCCATCGCCTCGGTCATCGCCGAGCCATAATAAACCCCCCGCCCTTGCAGGCGCTCCGCTCCGGGCACGTCGAGCTTTCGATAGGCCACGCCCATCGCCAAGAGCAGCACCCTGCAGCCCAGCTCGTTTCCGTCGGCCAGCTTCACCATTCGCGACGGGCCTTCGACGCGAATCGCGTGCGCTTCCTGAGGTGCGAGGATTTCGACGCCGAAGCGCCGGGCCTGAGCGACGGCGCGCCGTGCCAGGTCGCCGCCGCTCAACCCCGAGGGAAAACCCAGATAGTTCTCGATGCGGGAACTCATCCCCGCCTGCCCGCCCGGCGCCTCGCGCTCGATCATCACCGTTTTCAATCCCTCCGAAGCACCGTAGACGGCTGCGGCCAGCCCCGCCGGCCCGCCGCCGACGATCACCAAGTCATAAAACACCTGATCGGCTCTCACGCGTAGCCCGAGTTTTTCCGCCAGCTTCGTTGCGCCCGGAGCAGCCAGCGATGAACCATCCGGAAATAGCACCATCGGCAGATGCGACGGTTCGGCGCCGACGGCGCTAGCGAGTTGACGCACCTCCGCGTCTTTGTCCGCCGTCTCCACGTCGAGCCATCGGTAAGGCACCTGGTTGCGCGCCAGGAATTCTCGAACGGTGTAGGAGTCCGGCGACCATCGATGGCCGAGTACCCGGACGCCATCGAAGGGCGGACGGAACGACGCGTGCCAGTCCTCCAGCAGATCATCGAGCACCGGGTAGAGATGCTCCTCCGGCGGGTCCCAGGGCTTTAGGAGGTAGTGGTGGATTTTCGCCTGGTTGATGGCGCTGATCGCGGCGTCCGTATCGGCGTAGGCGGTAAGCAGGACCCGCTTCGCGTTCGGATAGATTTCCATCGATTGGCCAAGGAATTCCACCCCGGTTATTTCCGGCATTCGCTGATCCACCAGGAGCAGCGCCACGGAATCATTCCGTTTTTTGAGCCCGCGCAACGCGTCGAGTGCAATCGGGCCGGAGGGGGAGCGCAAGACGCGATAGCGTTGGGCATATTGACGCCGCAGGTCGCGCTCGACGGCGGCGAGCACTTGGGCGTCGTCGTCGACAGCAATGATTGCTGGTTTACCCATAACTACCTCTTTGCCGGCAGCTACCGCCCAAAGCAGGAGCTAGAAGACGGGGCGCGGCGCACCCGCTTCGCTGAACCGCGCGGATGGCACGCAACTAAATTCCTACCTGGGCGATACCCCGTGAGATGCAGTTCCTGGTCCGCGGATTCGAACCCAACCACGACTCCCCGACCGGCGACCGGCCGTGGCGCGCGGCCAGATACGCTGAACTGTTGAAGGAAATCCAGGTTTTCCCCTGGCCGTCCTCCCAGATCGGAATCTTGAGCGGCAGGTCGATGGCGCTCAAGGGCGCGGCCAGCATCAAGGACGTACCAGCCTTGGGATCTCCGAAAATGCGCAGCTTCGTGGGAGGCATTTTCATTCCCACTTTTTCCGCTTCGCCGCTGTGGTCGACCAGCGCGAACAGCGTGATTCCCTTGGCTTCCAGAATGGCCCGCCTGCGCTGCACCGCCTCGTCGACCGAATGATTGCTCGGCAGGCTGACGATCCCGTTGTCGGCAACAGACGACATGGAAGCCTCCTCCAATGCGGACATGTCACGGATAGGCGAGCCGGCGCACGAATCAGACGGACCATCGTCCGCCGGCCCGCTACTGGCGGTTCACGCGTGAGCTTGCCCGCTGCCTTGGAAAAACGCGAGCAATTCCGCGTTGATCTGCTCCTTGAGCGTGGAGCACATGCCGTGCGGCGCGCCCGGAATAATTTTCAGGGTCGCGTTCTTGATGAGTTTGGCCGAGAGCATGGCGGAATCGCCGATGGGCACGATTTGATCATCGTCGCCGTGAAGGATGCGCGTCGGCACGTCGAACTTTTTGAGGTCTTCGCTGAAATCGGTTTCCGAAAACGCCTTGATGCATTCGTAGACGGCTTTGTGGCCCGCCAGCATCCCCTAAAGCCAAAACGAATCTCGCAGGCCTTGGCTCCCGGCCGGTTGGCGCCGTAGAAAGGCGCGCTGAGGTCCTTCCAGAATTGTGAGCGGTCGCTCTGAACGGCCGTCCGGATTTGGTCGAAAACCTCGATCGGCAGGCCGCCGGGATTGGCGGGAGTTTTGAGCATGAGCGGAGGGACGGCGCTGATGAGCACCGCCTTCGACACGCGGCCGGTTCCGTGACGGCCGATGTAGCGGGCCACTTCCCCGCCGCCCGTTGAGTGGCCGACGTGGATCGCGCCCTTCAGGTCGAGTGCTTCGACCAGCGTGGCAAGATCGTCGGCGTACGTGTCCATGTCGTTGCCGTTCCAGGGTTGCGATGAGCGTCCATGGCCTCGGCGGTCATGGGCGATGCAGCGAAATCCACGGTCGCCCAGAAACAGCATTTGGTCTTCCCATGCATCGGCGCTTAGCGGCCACCCGTGGCTGAAGACCACCGGCTGTCCCTTTCCCCAATCCTTAGTAGTAGAGCGTGGTCCCGTCTTTCGTCGTAATCGTGGGCATTGGCGCTCTCCATTCCAACGCGGGGGCGGATCAAACGCCCCGGACGGTTTCCGATAAAAACCAGGTGCGGCGCTCGGCCTGGTCGATCCAAGTCTCGATCAAGCTGGCGGTGGCAACGTCGTTATGTTTCTCGCAGATTTCATGGGCCAGGCGAAGGAAGCGGGTGAGCTCGCGGTTGTCGGTGCATACCTCGGCAAGCATATCGCGGGCGGTCAGAGACTCCTTGTTGTTGTCTTTCAATCGCTGGTGTTTGGCGATGTCGCCGATTGAATGCAGCGTGGTTCCGCCGACTTTGCGCGCTCGCTCGGCGATATCGTCGGTCATGGCGAAGATTTGCTCGGCCTGCTCGTCGAGAAGTAGATGGTAGTCGCGGAAATGGGGGCCGGTCATATGCCAATGGAAATTCTTAGTTTTCACGTAGAGGGTAAAGACGTCGGCGAGCAATTGACGCAGCGTAGCGGTGATTTCCAGGACGCGTTCCTGAGCCAACTCGCCAATCGGCTCGAAAGAGCCCTCATTCGTGGTGACCTGACGGGTTGCACCTTCTGCTTCCACGGGGTTACCTCCTGGGGCAGGATTGCCCTTTGATGCCTGGTTTGCACGCTGGACTTCAGATATCAACAGCCTACATCACCGCCAGCGGCAATGCATCGGAATTCACAGCCGGGCTTGACCGGGACGGGGCGGGGCGGCGAAACTCGGGCTGCATATCGCCGACCCCGATGGCGAAGGACAGGGATACCGATGACTACCTCACCGCACCGGCGGCGGCTGGCCCGGATACGCGAACGAATGGACCGGGAGGGATTCGAAGCCTTCCTGGTGAGCCACATCCCCAACGTGTTCTACCTCTCCGGGTTCACCGGAGACGCGGGCGCCCTGCTGGTGGATGCGTCGAGAGCTACGCTGCTGACCGATTCCCGCTTCACCACGCAGGCCCGCGAGGAGCTGAAGGGCAGCGGAGTCGGGCGGAAAATCGTCAAGGGGCCGCTCGCATCGGCCGCGGCGGAGGAATTGCTGCGGCGGCGCTTGCGGGGAAGAGTGGCTTTCGAAGGCGCGCGGGTAACGGTGACGGATGCGGCCCGGCTGCGGAAGGGTTCGCACGGACGCGGGCGCTGGCAGCCGGTTGCCGGATGGGTCGAGCGGTTGCGGCGGGTGAAGGACGCGGGCGAGATCGAGCGCATGAGGGAGGCGGCGCAGCTAGCGAGCGAGGTGATTTTCGAGGTGTTGCCGTTGCTCAGGCCGGGCGTGCGGGAAAGCGATCTGGCGGCGGAAATCGAGTTTCGGATGAGGCGGCGCGGCGCGAGCGGAGCCTCTTTTGACACGATCGTGGCCTCGGGGCCTCGCGGAGCGCTTCCTCATGCGCGACCATCCGGCAAGACGTTGCAGGCAAATGAACTGGTGGTCATCGACATGGGTGCTATACTCCGCGACTACTGTTCCGACATTACCCGGACTGTGTACCTGGGCCGCGCCCCAGCGCGGGTACGCCGTTGGTACCGCGCAGTGGCAGAAGCGCAGGCGGCCGCCTGCGAGACACTCAAGGCCGGGACCCCAGCGGAAGCGCCCGATGCCGCTGCCAGGCGCGTTCTGCGGGGTTACGGACTGGCGCGCGCGTTCGTGCACGGCACCGGCCATGGCCTGGGAATCGAAGTCCACGAGGAACCGCGTCTGGGCCGTGGCCAGTCGCAGCCACTCGAAGAATCCAGCGTGGTGACGATCGAACCGGGAGTTTATATGGAAGGGGTCGGCGGCATCCGCATCGAAGACGACCTGCTTGTCCTTCCCGACCGAGCCGAGATGCTGACAAGCGCCCCACGCGAATTTCTGGAGCTGTAAATGGCAGGAAAGAAAAAACCGAAGGGTCCGGCCCCCTCCGTGCTCGACTGGAGCGAAGTCGAGCACGTGCTGAAACTGATGGCCGAGCACGGCCTGGAAGAGTTCGAATATTCCGACGGCCCCTTGCACGTGAAGGTGAAGAAGGCGTCCGCCAACCGGGCGGCTACGCCCGGCGAAGCGGCCGAAGCGGCGGCCTCCCCGTCCGCGGAAGCGGCCGGGGAGGACCTGCACGTCGTCAAGTCCCCGATCGTCGGCACGTTTTACGCCGCGCCGAACCCGGACGCTCCGGCGTTCGTCCGCGTGGGAGACCGCGTGAGCGCCGGACAAGCGCTCTGCATCATCGAAGCGATGAAGCTGATGAATGAGATCGAATCGGACGTCGCGGGCGAAATCGCGCGCATCTTCGTCGAAAACGGGCAGCCGGTGGAGTACGGCGAACCACTCTTCGCCATTCGCCCGGCCGGGCCCGTCCGGGCGGCCTGAAACGGGATGTTCCAGAAAATCCTGATCGCCAACCGCGGGGAAATCGCCCTGCGGATCATCCACGCCGCGAAGGAACTGGGAATTCGTACGGTTGCCGTCTATTCCGAGGCCGACCGCAACGCTCTGCACGTGCGCTTCGCCGACGAGGCGGTGTGCATCGGTCCGCCACGGCCGGCCGAGAGCTATCTGAACATTCCGGCGGTGATCAGCGCCGCGGAAATCACCAATGTGGATGCAATTCATCCCGGTTACGGATTCCTTTCCGAGAACGCGAATTTCGCCGAGGTTTGCGAGGCCTCGCGGATCGCCTTCATCGGACCGCCGTCGGAGATGATCCGCCTGATGGGGGAAAAGGACCGCGCGCGGCGCGAGATGGCCAAGGCGGGGTTGCCGGTCATTCCCGGCTCGGAGGGCGTGATCGAGGATGAAGCGGGTGCCGGGCAAGTGGCGGCGGAGGTGGGCTATCCGCTGATGATCAAGGCGGCGGCGGGCGGCGGCGGGCGCGGGATGAGGCGGGTCAACGGACCGGACGGCTTATTGACGGCCTTTCGCACGGCCAAGGCCGAAGCCGAGCAGGCCTTTGGCTGCGGCGACGTTTACATCGAGCGGCTGATCGAGCGGCCGCGGCACATCGAATTCCAAGTGCTCGGCGACCGGACCGGGCAGGTGATTCATCTGGGCGAGCGCGATTGCAGCATCCAGCGGCGGCATCAGAAGCTGATCGAGGAATCGCCCTCGCCCGCGCTCGACGGCGGCACGCGGGAACGCGTGGGGGCGCAAGTGGTCGAGGCCCTGCGGCGAATCGGCTATACAAACGCGGGAACGGTGGAATTCCTGCAGGACACAACCGGCAATTTGTATTTCATCGAGATGAACACCCGCATTCAGGTCGAGCATCCGGTCACGGAAATGCGGACGGGCGTGGATTTGGTGAAGGCGCAAATTCTGCTGGCCGCCGGAGCGTCTCTCGGGCAGGTGGCCGATCCGGTGGAATTTCGCGGGCACAGCATGGAATGCCGCATCAATGCGGAGGATCCCGAAACGTTCCGGCCCTCGCCGGGCCGCGTCACGGCGTTCCACGTGCCTGGCGGGCCCGGCGTGCGCGTCGATACGGCCACCTACGCCGGCTCGACGATTCCGCCCTATTACGATTCGCTCGTCGCGAAACTGGTCGTCCACGGACATGACCGCGAAGAAGCTCTGGCCCGGATGCGCCGGGCGCTCGACATGTTCATGGTCGAAGGGATCCGCACCACGATTCCTTTGCACCGCCGCATACTCGCCGACCCGGAATTCATCGCCGGCCGCTTCGACACCGGCTTTCTGGACCGGATGGTCAAGGCGCCGGAGGAGTAACGGGCATGCCGTCTGTTTTCCCCCGGCTTTACGTCATCCTGGACGCCGCTTCGATCGCGCTCCCCGCGGCCGAGATGGCCGAACAACTGGCGTCGGCCGGAACGGAATTGATTCAATACCGCGACAAGCAGGCTTCATCGCTTCAGATCTTCGAGACCTGCCGGGAACTTGGCCTCCGCCTGGCAAAGTTCCCGATTCGATGGATCGTGAACGACCGGGCCGATATCGCCATGCTGACGGGGGCCGGAGGCGTCCATGTGGGCCAGGACGATCTGCCGGTCGAGGCGGCGCGGAGGGTCGTCGGCCCCGACCGATGGGTCGGCTATTCGACCCATACGCCCGAGCAGGTGCGGCTAGCCGACGCGACGAGCGCCGATTACATTGCCTTTGGCCCGATTTTCCCCACGACAACCAAGCAGCGGGCCGATCCAGCGGTGGGAATCGAAGGGCTGCGGCGCGCCCGGGCGCTGACGAGCAAACCGCTGGTAGCGATTGGGGGCATCCGCTTGGAGAACGCGGAGCCATTATGGGCCGCCGGAGCGGATTCGCTCGCCGTGGCGCGCGACATCGTTTCCCGCCACGACCCGCCAGCCCGCGCGCGCCTATATCTGGAACTGGCGGCTCGGGTTGCCGCCGAACCGGGAAGCCCCTCAGCCGATAATTAAGGCCGCTAGTCCAGGGGCGGATCGGGCAAAATCGGCCGGCTGGCGGCGCGTGGCGCGGTTTGGGGCGCCGGCGGAGTGATGGATATGGCGACGCGGTGGCAAAGAGACATTATGGCGCTGTGGCGCTGGTCCTCGGCCCTCGACCGCCTCGCCGCGGCGGTGGTGGTGCTATCCGCGGTCTATTGGGCGGGCCTGCTATCGGGCTGGCCACTCCCGGCAGGGCCGGCTTGGCTGGGCGTGGATCTCCTCTCGATCCTCTTGTCCGTTGTCGCGATCGTTTTCCTGTTCGTGCGCGGCCGCCACTGGATGGGACACCGATTGCTGTGGAGTCTGCGGAATCGCCTCATCCTCGCCTACATTTTCATCGCGGTCGTGCCGATCAGTTTGCTGCTGACGATGGGAGGCATCCTCACCTACATCGCTGAAGTCGAAGTTGCGGCGCACCTGGTGCACGACAACATGACCGGCCACATGCAGCAGATGGCTGCCGTCAGCCGCGAGGCTCTCTCCCTGGCCCGCGTCACCGCGCCGCCGGGAACCGCGCTCGAATCCCTGGGCGACTCCGCACCCATCCAGGTTCTCGTGCAACTCTCCGAGCAGCGCCTGCCCGGATTGGTCATCCGCTTTTTGCCCGCAACCGCCAAAACCATCCCCGCGACCTCGCCCGGCGGGGAAAGCGCGCTTGTCGAGCAAGGTGGCCGGCTCTGGATCGAGAGCACGAGCGTCGGGCAACTCTCGGATTCGCGGTGGGTCGAGGCGGTGGCGCAGCTCCCGGTCACTCCCCAGTTCCTGGACAGCCTCACTTCCCAACTCGGCCCGCTCACCCTCGGCAGGCCGCTCAACCGGCCGGCGAACCCGAACGCCGGCGGCCCGCCGGGCGAGCTGCTTGGGGCGAATGCGACCGCCTCGATCGCGTCCCACAACCAAAGCCTGCCGCCGCCGCGAAACTTTCTGGACATCGGAATCGTCGGGGCGACCACCTTCCAGGCGTTTCGCTACGGAAATCCGGGCTCGCCGCCCGCGCCTTCGACTCTGGTCGCGACGTTCGCCATGCGTTCCTCGCGGATGGGCCAGCGAATCGAAAGCTCGCTCGGGGAGTTCGCGCCGTTCTACGCCATTCTGTTGATGGTCGTGGGCGGGCTGTTCATCGTGGTTTGGCTGCTCTCGCTCATCGCCGGGCTGGTGCTGACGCGCACGATTACGAGAATGGTCGCAAAACTCGACGAAGCCACGCGCCACGTCAAAGCGCGCGACTTCTCGCATCGTATTTCGCTCCTGCAGAGGGATCAACTCGGGGCGCTGGCCGAGTCATTCAACTCGATGACGGGATCGATCGAAACACTGCTCGAGGAACAGCGCCAGCGCCAGCGCCAGCGCCTCGAGAACGAACTGGCCATCGCCCGCGAGGTGCAGAGCCAGCTGTTTCCCCATGAACTGCCGGCGATTCCGGGGCTCGAGCTGGGCGCGGTGTGCCGGGCGGCGCGCATCGTGAGCGGCGATTATTACGATTGCATGCAGCTCGATCCGAGCCATGTGGCCATGGCGGTGGCCGATATCAGCGGCAAGGGAATCTCGGCGGCGCTGGTGATGGCCAGCCTGAACGCGGCGCTGCGCAGTCTGGTGCTCTCGAACGGCGACGCCAACCTGGATACGGCCGCGCTCGCCGCGCGGCTCAATCGCCATCTGCTTTTGAATACCTCCGACGACCGTTACGCGACCCTCTTTTTCGCCGTTTACGACGCCGCGACCCGCATTCTGCGGTATACGAATGCCGGGCATCTGCCGCCGTTTTTCATCACCGGCGGGCGCGTCGAGAAACTGGATCGCGGCGGAACGGTGATCGGCCTGCTCGATCATTGCACCTACGAGCAAGCGTCGATTAGCGTCGCGCCGGGCAGCCTGCTGGTCGTCTACAGTGACGGCATGACCGAGCCGGAGAATTCCAGTGGCGAGCAGTTCGGCTCCGAACGCCTGATCGAGGAAATCCTCCGCCACCGCGACGAACCACCCCAGCAAATCTGCTCCGCAGCGATCGAAGCAGTCAAAAACTGGTGCGCTCCCGCCGAGCCGTTCGACGATCAAACTGTTCTCGTCGCTAGAATGAGCTGAAGAATTGAGGACGCTATTCCGCGCTGCGCCGCCATACAGCACGCGTTTCCGCGTCGATTCGCCGCCATTGCGCCGAGCACCTGTTGTAGCAAGGTAAAAATGTCACCCCTAACAGCCGAGTGAAAATGTCACCCCCTCGTTATTTTTTTAGAGGGCCTCGATCTGCAATTTTGTGTCGCCGTGTTAGACGGCGACGCGCCCGGCCAAGTCCTGGACGAGTTGCACGCGCGCCCCGGCGAAGCTGAACCGGTGCGGTTGCGCCGGAATCTGGAAGCGACGTCCCTCCCATTGCACGACGTTGTCGTTGCTGACGGTGCGTTCGTGG
>DATLSU010000029.1:0-53101 GCA_035533975.1 Patescibacteria group bacterium | reverse complement strand
CCGGGGGTCACAGCCCTGCGGTGCTGTGACCCCCAGCGCTGTGAGGGGCCCTGAGGTAGGGGGACGAAACGTGGGTTGCCATGATACAGTTGTCGAGATTCATGGTATGCCCCTCGCGCAGCACTCTACATACAACTGTGGTTGGCGTCAATATAATTAACGCCTGAGTAAACATATTGTCCAGACGGATAATCCCGTAATTTTCCACTGCCGCCCACTAAAAGATTTAAGCCTAATACCTGTAATTAGTTACGGAGATCCCCTTATTTCAGTCGCGGGCCTTGATAGCGCTGTCATCGCCTGAGTCGGTAGCTTGCATGTCACGCCAGTTCAGCCCCGCCTTGGTTTCGACCAGCAACGGCACATTCAACGGGTAGACATGCTCCATCGCCTCGCGGACTAGTTTCAAAACGCGGCTGAACTCTTCTTCCGGAGCCTCCAGAACCAGCTCATCGTGCACCTGCAGGATCAATTCGGCGCGCAAGCCTTCGACGGCGAGCCGCCGGTCGGTTTCGATCATCGCCAGCTTCATCAAATCGGCCGCCGTTCCTTGGACCGGCGTATTGAGGGCCGTACGTTCGGCAAGGCTACGCAGCGCGGCCTGCGGGGCGTTGATTTCCGGAATCGGCCGCATGCGGCCCAGCAGCGTGCGCGTCGAGCCGGTCCGGCGGACTTCCTCGATCTGCCCGTCGAGCCATTGCTTCACGCCGCGGTACCGCTCGAAATAACGGGCAATGAACTCGGCGGCGTCTTTCTGGCCGATTTGAAGCTGCGCGGCGAGGCCAAATGGCGACAGGCCGTAGAGGATGCCGAAATTGATGATTTTCGCCGCGCGCCGATGCTCGGCCGATTGCGCCAGCGGACCAACCCCGAACACCTCCTCGGCCGTTCGCGAATGGACGTCTTCGCCGCGCTGGAAGGCTCCCGCCAGCACGGGATCGGCCGAAAGGTGAGCCATCACCCGCAGTTCGATTTGCGAATAGTCGGCCGATATGAGCCGCCAGCGGGGGCGAGCGACGAATCCGGCCCGAATCTTGCGGCCGAGTTCGGTGCGCACGGGAATGTTCTGCAAATTCGGCCTCGAGCAGCTGAGGCGCCCGGTCGAGGTGCCCGTCTGATTGAATCGGGGGTGGATGCGCCCGGTCGCGGGATCGATCAAGCGGGGCAAGGCATCGGCATAAGTGGATTTCAACTTCGCCGATTCCCGGTATTCCCGGACCATGCCGGGCAGTGGATGCAGCGGTTCGAGTCCTTGCAGCACGTCGGCGGCCGTCGAACGAACCTTTCCCTTGCCGCGGCGGCGCGGCAAGGGAAGGTTCAGCTTATCGAAAAGGACTTCGCCCAGTTGTTGCGTCGAAAGGATATTGAATTCATAGCCGGCCGCTTCGTAGATGCTGCGCTCGAGCCGGCGGGTCTCCTGCTCGGCCGCGGCCGAGAATGCCTCGAGAGCTGGCCGGTCGACGCCCACGCCACGGCGTTCCATGCGCGCCAGCACCGGCGCCAAGGGCAGATCGATCCGTTCGTAAACCTGGTCGAGTTTCTGCGCCTCGACGTCGGCCCGCAAGAGCGGCACCAGCCGCATCAGGTAATCGGCGTGCTCACCGGCCCCTCCGCCGAGCGTTGCGTTCAGCCGGCGCGCAACCATATCTTCCAGGCCGTGGCGGGCCGTCGTCGGCCGCAACAGGTAGGAATACAAGTCGAGGGCATGGCGCACGCCCGCGACGCTGTACCCCTTCTCGCCGGCGGCCAGCAGTTCGACCAGCTTGGCATCGTGCACCACCTTGGGCCGCGATGGGTCTCCCAGCCATTTTTCGAGCGCCGCGAGCATCTCGCCGCCATCGCCGTTCCAGGCGGCAGCGCCGCTGCCGGCCCCGGCGGAAACCTCCAATTTCACGACCCGGCTGCCGAAACCCGGCTCCTCATCCTCCGGCGCCGTTTCCAGCCACAACGCCGCCCCCTGGCCCGGCGCGATTTCCGCCAGAAATTTCTCGAGCGCTTCGGGCGAATCGACGCTGTGGTAGTTGCCTTGAGCCTCGGCCGACGCCGGGGCGAGTTCGCGCAGCAACGAGGAAAAGCCGAGCTCTCCATACAATTTCCGCAACGCCTCGACGTCCGGCTCGCGGCGCCGCAGGCGGTCGAGGTCGAGATCGATGGGAACGTCGGTATGGATCGTGGTCAGTTGCTTCGAGAGAAGGACCTGCTCGCGCTGTTCGAGCAGGGCCAGGCGGTACCGCTTGTTTTCGACTTCCGCGGCGTGGTCCAGGGCTGCTTCGACCGACCCGAATCGGACGACCAGTTCCCGTGCGCCCTTTTCACCGATTCCCTTTGCTCCCGGCACGTTGTCGATCGAATCGCCCGTCAGGGCCATTACGTCGGGAACGCGCTCGGGCGGCACGCCCACGAGATCTTCCACCGTGGCCCGGTCGATGACCCGGTCGTTCTTGGTCGGGATCAGCACCTGCACCGACCCTTGCACGAGTTGCAGGAAATCCTTATCGCTGGTAACGATGAAGGCGTCGAGGCCCTTCGCCGCCGCCTGGCGCGCGAGCGTGCCGATCACGTCGTCGGCTTCATAGCCTTCGTATTCGATCTGGGCGACGCGCATCGCCTCGCAATAGCGGCGCACCCAGGGCAGTTGCACGGCCAGATCCTCGGGCATCGGCGGGCGTTGGGCTTTGTACTCGGCGAAGAGTTTGTCGCGGAATGTCGGCGCCGCCACGTCGTAGACCACCGCCAGATAATCCGGCTCCCATTGCTTGGTCAGGCGGCGCAGCATATTGGCGAAGAGGTAAGGCACCTTGGTGGGCATTCCCAACGGGCTGCGCAACCGCTCCATCGGCGCGAAATAGGCGCGAAAGATGTAGCCCATGGCGTCGATCAGGAAGAGGCGCGGCTGGCGTGTTTCGGTCATGGGGAGGGCTGGCGGGCGAGTATATCAGACGGGCGCGGCCATCTTTTCCGGTCGGTTTCCTGGCCGGCAAAGCGGCTGCCGTTTCCTTTCCGCCGCGGGAGATGTTCTCGCGCCGCCTCTTTATTTATTTTGAAGCGGGAATTTTGCGCGCGGATAACAGGTCAGCCGGGCGGGCGGCCTCAGTCAGGCACGATCTCCAGGCGCCGGCCCACACGGCCGATGACCTCGAGAGCCCTTTCCAGGTCGCTGCGCTTGTGCGCCGCCGTAACGATCGTTCGCAGGCGCGCCCTGCCCTCCGGAACGGTCGGATAGCCGATCCCCTGCGCGAAAATGCCTTCGTCGAAGAGCGCCTGCGAGAATCGGAAGGCCTTGGCCGCGTCGCCCACCATGATCGGCGTGATCGGTGTCTGGCTTTCCCCCGTGTCGAAACCCATCCGCTTCAGGCCCCGCTTGAAGAATTTCGTGTTGCTCCACAGCCTTTTGACCAGGCGCTCGCCGTCGGCCGATTCCAACAGGCTGAACGCCGCCTGGCAGGCCCCGATGACGGCCGGCGGATGCGAAGTGGAAAACAGAAACGGGCGGGCCCGATGGTAGAGAAACTCGACCAGGTCTCGCGAGCCGCAAACGTAACCCCCCATCACGCCGATCGCCTTGCTGAGCGTGCCCACCTGGATGTCCACGCGCCCGTGGCAGCCGCAATGATCGACGGTCCCGCGGCCCCCGCGGCCCAGCACTCCGGTCGAATGCGCGTCGTCGACCATCATGATGCAGCCGTATTTCTCCGCCAGATCGCAAAGCTCGGGGAGCGGCGCGACGTCTCCCTCCATCGAGAAGACGCCGTCGGTGATCAGCAGCTTGCGTCCGGTCCAGTGCTCGGTTTCCTTCAAAATACGCTCGCAATCATCGAGGTCGCGATGCTTGAAGACGCGGATCGTGGCTTTCGACAGACGGCAGCCGTCGATGATCGAGGCGTGGTTCAGCTCGTCCGAGACGATCAGGTCGTCTTTGCCCAGCACCGCCGACACGGTGCCGGCGTTCGCCGTGAAGCCGGATTGAAAGACCACCGCGGCTTCGGTGTGCTTGAAGTGGGCGATCTGCTCCTCGAGATTCATGTGAATGTCCATCGTGCCGGCAATCGAACGCACGGCGGCCGTCCCCACGCCGTATTTCCGCGTTGCTTCGATCGCCGCTTTTCGCAGCTTCCGGTGCGTCGTCAGCCCCAGATAATTATTCGAGCTCAGATTGATCACTTCCCGGCCGTTGACCGTGGTGACGGCCTTTTGCTCGGCGGAAAGCACGGGCAGGCGGTAGTAAAGGTGCCGCGACTTCAACTCTTCGAGCGCATCGTGCAGGTATTGAAGCTGGGGCCGGACAGCGGTCGTCATGCATCCTCCTTCGGGAGAGGCAACGGAAAACCATTATAGGACAGCGCGGCGGGGATCAATCCAGCGGGCCATCCGGGCACAAAAGCACTTTATTCGCGCTTCCCTGCTCGAGCAGGGAAAAGGCCCGTTCGAAATCATCCAGAGGCAATCGCTCGTGAAAGAGCGGCTCCAGATTCAGCCGCCCGCTCTTGAGCAGCGCCGTCATTTCCACCCACGTCTCGTACATGCGCCGCCCCAGAATTCCTTGCAGCACCACTCCCTTGCCGATGATGTCGCCGTAGAGGTCCAGCGTGACCGCCTCTTTCGGTATGCCGAGCAGCGAGGCGCGCCCTCCGGGGCGCAGCATCGCGAGGCCCTGGCGAATCGCGTCCGGGTTGCCGCTCATCTCGAGCACCACGTCCACGCCCGCCCCGCCCGTCATTTCCTTTACGCGGTCCACCACGCCGCCTTCGCTCGGATCGAGCGCGGCGTCGGCTCCCATCTTCCTGGCCAGTTCGCGCCGGCCGGCGTTCACCTCGGTCGCTACCAGCGTCGAAGCGCCGCAGGCTCGCGCGACGCAAATCGCCATGAGGCCGATGGGCCCGCATCCGGTGACCGCGACGGTTTGTCCCGCCACCGGGCCGGCGAGCACGGTGTGCACGGCGTTGCCCAGCGGGTCCATCACGGCCGCGTAGCGGGCCGGAATCGCGGGATCCACTTTCCAGACGTTTCGCGCCGGAATTTTCACGAATTCCGCGAAGCAGCCGTCCAGATCGATCCCGATGATTTTCAGCCGCTGGCAGACGTGTCCCTGCCCCAGGCGGCACGGCAGGCACTGGCCGCAGTTCACGTGCATTTCCGCGCTGACGAAATCGCCCGGCGCCAGGGCTTCGACTTCCGCTCCCACCGTCTCGACGACGCCGCAGAATTCGTGCCCGAAGGTGAGCGGGGGATGGATGTGCTGCCGGGCCCACTCGCTCCAACCGTATATATGCAGATCGGTGCCGCAGATCGATGCCGCGCGCACGCGCACCAGCGCATCGCCGGGACCGATCGCGGGAACGGGAACGGTTTCGATCCGAGCGCCGCGGCCGGCACGAGCCTTGCGCAGCGCTTTCATGGTAAGAGTGGGCACCCACCAATCCTGACAACGAGCGCGCCTTCGCCAGCCGCGTTCGTTATGAAGTCGCGATAGTAGCACAACCCCTCCGGGCGCAAAATCGGCGCCGAGTGGAGTAGTGGGGCGTTTTGAATTGCCGCTTCAGCCGGGTTTCGGGCCTTCGGCTTTGCGGCTATACTCGGCGAGTCTCGGCGCGACCCACGCGCGCCGAAACACACGGTCAACCACAACCCGAGGAAATAACGGATGTCGAGTGACGACGGCACCAGAATCATTCGCACGGGAACGCCGGAGGCGGATGCCTTCTTCGCAAATACGAAGCGGGCGATGGCGATCACTCCCGCTATCAACCGATTGACGTTCGACGATGCAGATGAAATACGAGCCCTATTCAGCGAGCTGACTGGCAGGAAGGTCGATGACCACTTCCGACTCATCCCGCCTTTCTACACTGCCTGTGGCCTCGAAATCCGCGTTGGCCATCGCGTCTTCATCAATCAGAACTGCACCCTATACGACCTTGCCGAGATTAGCATTGGCGATGACGTGATGATCGGGCCGAACGTGAGTATCATCTCGGCCGGCCACCCGGTCGCGCCATCCGAGCGACGCGCGTGCGTAGTCGGAAAGCCCATCGTGATTGGGAGAAACGTATGGATCGCCGCCGGCGCGACCATCATCGGCGGCGTAACCGTCGGGGAGAATTCGGTCGTCGCGACGGGTTCGGTAGTCACCAAGGACGTTCCCCCGGATACGCTTGTCGGAGGAAATCCGGCGGAAGTGATTCGTTCGATTGGCGACTGAGGGAACGTCCGCAAGGGGTCGAAACTAGACCCCCCTACCACACCTACTACCCCGGCACGCGTTCGCAACAATATATCGTCCAAGCCGGCGCCGGCCTTCCGTTACAATGCAGCCCAATCAGGCAGGGAGGCGCCGTGGACATCGCTCGCCGGCTCGGGCGCATTCGCGCGGGTTTCGGGGCCGCTTTCTGGGTGGCGAACACCAGCGAACTCTTTGAGCGGCTGGCCTTCTACGGGCAGCAGGCCTTTCTGCTCCTGTTCCTGACCGAGAAACTCAAGCTATCCGTCGTGGCCGCCGGCGAACTGATGGGCTGGTTCGGCCTGATGGTCTACGCCCTGCCCGTGCTGGTCGGTTCGCTGGCCGATCGTTTCGGTTTTCGGCGCGCGCTCGCGGTTGCCTATTTGTTCGCCGGCACGGGCTACTTTTTACTGGGTTCGGTTTCCAGTTCCTGGATGCGCCCGGTCCGCACGGCGGTTCCTCTCTATTGGCTGCTGCTGGCGATTCTGATGGTCACGGCGCTGGGTCCGGCGCTCGTCAAGCCGTGCGTCGTGGGAACGGTCGCCGTGTCTTCAACCGAAGCGGTTCGCTCGATCGGATATTCGATCTACTACACGCTGGTCAACGTCGGCGGAGCGCTCGGTCCGCTGATCGGAGCGGCGATCGTGCCGGGTTTCGGCATGGAGGGCGTGTTTCGCTTCTGTTCCCTGGCCGTCTTCGCCATGGTCGCGGTGGTGCTGCTGTTCTTTCACGAGCCCGCCGAGCCGGGGGCCGGGCGCGCGGTGGCAACGGTGCGCGAAGCGCTCGCAAACACGCTCCTGGTGCTACGGAACTGGCGTTTCGTGCTGTTCCTGGCGATCTTTTCCGGTTACTGGGTTACGTTTTACGCCTTCTTCGTCGTCATGCCCTCCTACATTCACCGCTACGTCGCTCCCGCGATGAGCGCCGCCGCGATCGGCCGCCTGCTCGCAATCGACGGTCTCATGATCATTTTCTTTCAGGTGCTGGTCAGCTATCTCACGCGCGCCGTGGCCACCTTCGGCGCGATGATCGCCGGCGTCGTTCTCGCGGCGCTTTCCATGTTCACCCTTTCCCTCCATCGCTCGATCTGGATGGCCGTTGCCGCGCTCGTCGTCTTTTCTCTGGGGGAAATGACCCAGGCCCCGCGCTTCTACGAATACGTCTCCCGCCTCGCTCCGAGCGGTCAGCAGGGAGTGTTCATGGGTTACGCATTTCTGCCCGTCGCCCTCGGCTATTTCATTTCCGGACAGATTGGCGGGCGCTTGCTCGATTACTACGGCGGCGTGTTGCACCGGCCCCAGCAGCTTTGGTGGGTACTCGGTGGAATCGGAGCGATGACCGCGGCGCTGATGGCCGTCTACAACCGGCTCTTCGTCCCCGGTCGCGGGTCTGGCTTCGCCGGCAAGAGGCCTGCCTAGCGCTGCGCCGTTGTGGGGCTCAGTCCGCGCCCGCGTGCCCGGCGGCCTCGACCAACGCTACGGCCTCGCCGGTTTCGAGCAGTTGCGCCCCTGCCGAGACGAATTCGGCAATCGAGCGGCGGCCTTCCTCTTCATCGAGTGCCATGATCGCGTCGGTCACCACGGCGACGTGGAAGCCCCGCTTAAGAAGTCCCATCACCGCCAGCCGGACGCAGTATTCGGTGACCACGCCGAATACGCAATATTCCGCATCCGCCCCAAGCTGTTTCAGAATCCGCTCCGTGTTGGGATTGTCGAAATCATCGAGCGTCTGCTTTTCCACGATGATCTGCTTGTATATCCACAAATTGCACGGCAGATGAAATTCGGGGTGATTCGGCACGAGCAGCAAATCACCGGTCAGCGTCTCGGGAATCTTCCTCTGTCCCGGCGTTCCCTGCACGCAATGCGGGGGCCAGTCGCGAAATTCGGGATCGTCGGGGGTGTGCGCATCGACCGAGGAGATCAAGAGCACCCGGCCTTCCCGCGCCAGATTCACCAGACTCTCGATGCGCGGGATCAGTCTTTCCGCTCCCGGGACATACAGCTTTCCCCCCGGCAGCATGAAATCCCGCTGCGTATCCACGTCCCAAAAAACGATGTCGCGCGAGGCCATGAGTCCCAGTTCCCGGCGCCAGCTATCCTCTTTTTATTCTACCGCGCGCGCTCGAGCGCGGCGCGGCGCATGCGCTCGAACATCTTTTCGAGACGCCGGCTGTAGCTCACCGGGAAAACGGCGCGCCGGTCGATGCGGCGGTAGCGTTCGGGCAAGAGCAGAAGCTCTTTCCGGCAGCGCTCGCGGGCCTCGGCGAGCGGCGCGGCCGCCCGAATCCGCCGCCCGTTGCGAATCGCGGGCGCCAGCAACGGTTCCCCGCGCGCCAGCCGTTCTTCCACCAGCGCGATTCGATCTCCGGAGAATTGCCCGGACCGGTCGCGCAGGCGGAACACCTGTTTCGGTCCGGGATAGGTTGCCTTGCCAGGACTGAACTTGGCGACGCCGACCGGGAGATTGTCTCTGCGCACTTCCACCAGTTTGTAGATCAGTCCGAGCGACGGCGAGTCCGAAGAAGTCACCAGCGCCGTGCCCACTCCAAACCCATCCACTTCGGCCCCGGCGCGCAGCAGGGCATCGATCCGCGTCTCGTCCAGGTCTCCCGAGACGAAAATTCGGACCTCGCCCCACCCGGCCTGTTTCAGGCGCTCGCACGCCCAACGGCTGTCTTCGGCCAGATTCCCGCTGTCGAGCCGCAGGCCGGCCGGTTTGCGCCCCATGCGGATGATTCCTTCGATGGCGCGGCGGGTGTCGTAGGTATCCACCAGCAATGTCGAAGCATCGGGAAACACGTCGAGGAACCGGCCGAAGGCCTCCATCTCGGTAGCGTGGGCCATCACCCAGGAATGCGCCTGCGTGCCGAAGGACGGGATGGCGTACCGGCGCCCAGCGTAGCCATTTGAGGTCCCCGCGCACCCGGCAATCCATGCCGCCCGCGCCGCCAGCACTCCCGCCTCAATTCCATGCGCCCGCCGCGAACCGAATTCGATCACCGGCCGCCCGCGCGCCGCCGTCACCACGCGGGCGGCTTTGCTGGCGACGAGCGTCTGGAAATGGATCGCCGCCAGCAGGTAGGTCTCCACCAATTGGACTTCGGCAAGCGGCCCTTCCACCCGCAGCAGCGGCTCTCCCGCGAAGGCGATCGTGCCTTCGGGCATCGCCCAAACGTTCCCGCGGAATCGGAATCGGCGCAGGTAGTCGAAGAACTTACGTCCAACGCTTCCGAACGCCGGATGCCGCCGCAGGTAGCGGATTTCCTCGCCCGTGAAATGAACCTTTTCGAGAAAATCCAGCGCCTGCTCGACCCCGGCCACCACCAGGTAATTTCGTTGCTTGGGGAGATGGCGGGCGAAGAGTTCGAACGTGGCGCGACCGTCCAGGCCCGTTTCGACGTACCCGGCCGCCATGGTGAGTTCGTAGAGGTCGGTCAGCAGTCCCGATTCGTGAATCATGGCAAACACCGATTATGCCATGTGAGGCGCGCGCGCTTCTTTGCGCGTCGGACCGGCAGCCGTCCCGAATTCACTACGCGCAATCGGGCGCGCCGGAGCGGGCGGGAAGCCGGGCCGCTTTCCCGGCGCCATATTTCTCTCGCGCCAGGCGGATCGGTATTTCGGTTGAGTCGAGAACTGGGCCGCCGGCCCCGCTGCAATCGGGCGGGTGCACTACCGGCATTTTGCGCTCCGAGGGCGGAAACCGGGGGGAAAAGCGGCCGCCCGGAGGACCGTTCAGGCCCTCCGGGCGGCGGGAAGAAAAGGCCTACTTGAGTGCCGAATCCTTGAGCTGCTTCGACGGGCGAATTCTCACGACCGTCTTGGCTTTGATCTTGATCGGCTCGCCGGTTCTCGGGTTGCGGCCCATGCGTGCCTTGGTATGCCTCTTGACTACTCGTGCCAGGCCGGGAACGACGAATTTTCCCGCCCCGGATTTGCATTCCTTCACGGTGAGCTTGAACAGCTCCTCAAAAAATGAGTTCACCGTTTTCTTCGGAACGTCGCACTTATCTGCCAGATAAGCCACCGTCTTGGCTTTGCTCATCGGGTTGGCCGCCATTGAATTCGATCCTCCTCGTGACAATCCACGCGCTTACCCGCTAAATACGCGCTTATCGCGGCACTATAGACATCCGCTTGGTTGAAGGCAAGCGAAAAAACCGCAAAATTACATGGAATTTCGATACCCGCATCGAAATTCACCGCTCTCCAGGCTCAAAAACGCCCTGGGGAGCCTTTTCCGCGGGCGGGAAGAGCGGCCATCTCCTCGTAGAATCGCGCTACCGAGCGGATTCCGCCGAAATAGTGCGCGAGCGCCAAATGCTCGTCCGGCGCATGGGCGTTCTCGTCGGGTTGGCCAAATCCCATCAGCAGGCATGGCACCCGAAGGATGTCGTGCACCTCGGTCACAAACGGGATCGAGCCGCCGTCGCGAACAAAAACCGCCTTCCGTCCGAAGCCCTCGCCGAGGGCCCGCTGCGCCGTCTGGAAAATGGGGTGGTCGTAGGGAGCCACCCAGGGCTTGCCCTGGCTGAGCGTCTCGAATTTGCAGCTCACGCTCTTGGGCAGCAGCCGCCGCAGCTGCTTTTCCACTTGCCGCGCGGTCTTTTGGGGGTCCTGGTCCGGCACGAGCCGCGTCGAAAACTTCGCATAGGCTTTCGCCGGAATCACCGTCTTCGCTCCTTCACCCGTATAGCCGCCCCACATCCCGTTGAGTTCGAGCGTGGGCCGGCACCAGAGCCGCTCGATCACCGTGTATCCCTTCTCCCCCGTCAGGCCTCGAGCGCCGAGGAAGCGGCGAAATTGCTTCTCATTCCACGGCAGGGCCCGCAAGGAGCGCCGTTCCCGCTTTCTCAACGGCTTCACGTCCCGGTAAAAACCGGGAACCGCTACTCGCCCATTGCGGTCGTGCAGCCGGGCGAAAACGTCCGCCAGCGCCTGCAGCGGATTCGGCGCCGCCCCGCCGAATAGACCGGAATGCAAATCCTGGCTCGCGCCGGTAATTTCCACCTGATAGTAGTTCAGCCCGCGCAGCCCGTAACTGATCGAGGGCACGCCCAGAGCCACCATCGACGTGTCGGAAACCAGCAGGGCGTCGGCCCTGAGCTTGTCCCTGTGTTTCCGCACGAACTCGTATAGGCTCGCGCTACCCACCTCCTCCTCGCCTTCCAGAATCAACTTGATGTTGATCGGCAGCCGTCCCCGCACCTTCATCAAGGAATCGAGCGCGGCCAGATGGATGTGCACCTGTCCCTTGTCGTCGGCCGACCCGCGCGCCCAGAGCTGGCCGTTGCGCACGGTTGGCTCGAACGGAGGCGAAGTCCACAATTCCAGGGGTTCGGGCGGCTGAACGTCATAGTGCCCGTAGAAGAGCACGGTTGGCTTGCCCGGCGCTCCGAGCCACTCCGCGTAGACGAGCGGATGCAGCTTGGTGGGGATGGTTTCCACTCGTTCCATGCCGATGGCGCGCAGCTTCGCGGCCAGCCAGCCCGCGGCCTGCTCGATGTCTCTTTTGTGCTCGCTCTTGGCGCTCACGCTCGGAATCCGGAGCAGAGCGCACAGCTCGGTCAGGTGCTCGTTCTGGTGTTGATCGATATATTCGAGCAGGTCCATGGGCCGATCCTCCCTTCGACACCTTTTTCGATGGATTCGCTTTGCCCGCGGCGGCCGCGCTAAGAGAGGGTGTTCAAAATCTGGTTGGAAGTGAAGCGGTCGTTCTCAAGGCCGGTTGGCCCGGAGCCGCGCCGGCCCGGCCGGCCCCGCTGCGAAAGCGGCTGTGGTTGCGCGGGGCGGCGTGCCGCAAACGGGCCGGCGCAGCGGCTTCCCGCCCAGGCGCGGCCGCCGCCGACCGCCAGCGGAAAAACCATGCGCCCAGGCTGAAAGCCGCGCTCCGGCGAAAAACGGAAGTCTCGGACGGTTATGGAAGACCACTCGAAGGCAAGCCGCTTATTCGATCTTCCCTCGAAGTTCTCCGCCAGGATTGGCCTTGCTGTGAACGTTGACGTAGGTGTTGCCGGTCCGCATTTCTTGCAAGAGGTCCGCGAGGGTTTTTCCCTTAAGCGGTCCAACCAGGTTCGACTCCGTGATGACGCCCCGACCTAGCAGGCCGGTAACCTTTCCCGATTTCAGCGGGTGAGCCTTCGTAGGATAGAGCCAAACGACAATCGGGCCGTTTGCGTCCGCCGCTCCCATGTGGATATGGGCCATCGTGGGGTTCTCGACGCCCGCCACGGTAACGGTATACAAGATGCTCTTGCCGCTCCGGCTCAGTCGAAACGTGGCGCGGCCATGCGCGGAAGTTTCCACGGCCGGAACTTCATTGGTTCCGGAAAGGGTGGCCGTGAACTTTGTCTTCTGAGCGTGAGCAGCAGGAATGAGGAGAGCAACCCCCAGGGCGAAGACAGCCAATTGAAAGACTTTTTTCATATTCACCTCTTTACCTCCGTCCGCGAATTCATTTCAGCCGCCAATAAACGGCTTCCCCGTCGATCGGGTCAGAACCTTAGAATACCTCATTTTCGGGTGATCCAAATAGGCGCGCATGCTGGCGAGCCGCTCACCCCGCTCCGCTCCAAAAGCCTGTGCGCGCCAGCCATGCGCACCGGGCCTTCGATTCCCCCGAAGCGCTTCAGTGGGCCAGTGGGGCAAAGGCGAGCTCGAGAATCGCCTTCTGTTCGAGCTCGTGCGCCTTGGCCGAGCCGGTGGCGGGGCTGGCCGCGGCCGACCGCTTCACCGACCGCACCGCGCAGTCGGGCGCCATGCGGCGCAGGTGCGGAAAAACGTAGTGGAATGCCCCCATGTTCGCCGGTTCTTCCTGGACCCAGACGATTTCGCGCGCTTGCGGGTGCCGGGCCAGTTGGGCGGCGAGGTCGGCCTCGGGAAAGGGGTAGATCTGATCGAGAAAAAGGATCGCGGTGGAACGGTCTTGCCGGCGGCGACGCTCGGCGCGCAATTCGTGTCCGATCTTGCCGGTTGCCACGAGCACGCGCGATGCGCCGGTGACTTCCGGATCGGGAACGACGGGCACGAAGCGGGGAAGGCTGAAATCGGCCAGCGGCGAGAGGGCGTCGGGATGGCGCAACATGCTCTTGGGCGTGAAGACGACCAGCGGCTTGCGCCACCGCCGCAACGCCTGCCTGCGCAACAGATGAAAATACTGCGCCGCGGTCGACGGCTGGCACACCTGGATGTTGTCGCGCGCGGCCAGTTGCAGGAACCGTTCGATTCGCGCGCTGGAATGCTCCGGGCCCTGTCCCTCGTAGCCGTGCGGCAGCAGCAGCACCAGGCCCGAAGGCAGGTTCCATTTGTCCTGGCCGGCAACGATGAATTGGTCGATGACGACCTGCGCTCCGTTGGCGAAGTCGCCGAACTGCGCCTCCCACAACGTCAGCGTCTCGGGATAGTCGCGGCTATAGCCGTATTCGAAACCCAGTCCGGCCGCTTCCGATAGCGGCGAATTGTAAATCTCGAACCGGGGCTGATCCTCGCCGATGTGTTCGAGGGGAATATAGGGCTGTTCGGTGCGCGTGTCGTAGAGCACCTGGTGCCGCTGGTTGAACGTGCCGCGCCGGCTATCTTCGCCCGCCAGCCGCACCGGAACGCCCTCTGTGAGCAGCGTGCCGAACGCCAGTCCCTCGGCCGTGCCGTAATCGAGCGATAGCTCACCCCGGCCCATGGCCGCGCGCTGATCGAGCAGCCGCTTCACCTTCGGATGGATTGAAAAATCCCTTGGATAGGCGGACATTCGCTCGGCGATACGGGCCAGACGGCCGGCCTCGACGCCGGTGTCCACCTCCAGAGCCGGATTCCAGAGCCCCAGCTCGAATCCCGACCAGTAACCGGGCAATTCATGCAAGGAGGGGATTTTGGTTGCTTTGGAGGCCTGTTGCATCGCGGCTTCGAGCCGCTCGCGCGCCTGCTTGGCGATCGGCTCGGCATCGACGCCGATGCGGTTGGCGTAGATGCGGCTGAGCGGCGGATGCTGCTTGATCTTGGCGTAGAGCACCGGCTGCGTGATCGTGGGATCGTCGATTTCGCTGTGGCCGTACCGGCGATAGCCCACCAGGTCGACCACCACATCGCTCCCAAACGTATGGCGGAATTCTTCGGCCATCCTGCCGACCCGAACGATCGCTTCGGGGTCCTCGCCGTTGACGTGGAAGATGGGGATCGGCAGGCGGTGGGCGACGTCGGAAGCGAATCGGGAGGAATGCAAATCGGCCGGGCCGGTGGTAAAGCCGATCAGGTTGTTGACGACGACGTGGAACGTGCCGCCGACCGTATAGCCTGAGAGGTTGGCCATGTTCAGCGTTTCGGCGGCGACGCCCTGGCCTGCAAAGGCGGCATCGCCGTGGAGCACAACCGTCAGCACCCGCCGGCGGCCGTCGCGGCCCAGGCGTACCTGTTTCGCCCGGGAGCGGCCCATGGCGACCGGATCGACGGCCTCGAGATGGCTGGGATTGGACACCATGTGCATCTCCAGCCTGCGGCCGCCGCGGGTGATGTATTCGCCCGTGGCGCCGTGATGATATTTCACGTCTCCGCCGCCGAGCACGCTGCGCGGATCGACGTCCTCGAAACCCGCCAAGATATCCGTGGCCGGCCGACCCACGAGGTTCAGCATCAGGTTCAACCGGCCGCGGTGGCTCATCGCCAGCACCACGCAATCGGTTCCATTGCCCGCGGCGGCGTCCAGCGCTTCGTCGAGCAGAGGCAGCACGCCGGAGGTGCCTTCGAGTGAGAACCGTTTGGTGCCGATGTAGTGGGCTTGCAGCACCTGCTCGAACACGTCCGCTTGCACCAGCCGATCGAGCATCGCCTGCCGGTCCACTTCCGGCGCTTCCGCTTCCATCCGTTCCTGCACCCAGCGCCGCTGCTCGGGATCGGGAATGTGCATGAATTCGGCGCCGATGGTTCCGCAGTAGATGGCCCGCGCCCGCTCGGCCAGTTCGCCCTGCATCGAGAGTTCCGGATGGGGCGGCGGCTGGTAAAAGCCTAGCGGATCCAAATCGGCTTCGAGAAAACCCCAACGACGGAAATTGTCAAAGAAGAGATGGCCCTCTTCGAGGACTGCGCTTGTGTTTTTCATTTCTTTTCCAGTATACAACTTGCCTCCGGATCGCAAGCTCGCATGAGCCCTATCGAGCACCGTTTTTCCGTGGCCGCCATGGGCGCAGCTCGGGCCCGGTGCGGCCCCGGTGCGGGCCGGAACGCAACCCACGCGGATATCGATTGGCTCCGGGAACCGCGCTCTTTTGGGATGCCGGGTTTGGCCGCAGGGAAGCCTCGGGGCTCATGCGCGAAGCGGTATGGGCGGGACCGGGTGATCGACTAGGAGTGGGCGCGTGTTGGCGCGGACCCGGCAAACCGGTGCGGACGGAAGGCATCGAGCGACAGGTCGGTTTTTTGCCCGAGCAGCCACTGGCGCCCCAGGCGAGCCGTGATCGGAGCCAGCAGAATGCCGTTGCGGTAGTGGCCGGTGGCGATGGATAAGCCTTCGATTTCCGTCGGGCCGAGAATCGGCAAATGATCGGGCGTATCGGGACGCAGCCCGGACCAGGTTTCGAGAATCGGCGCGCTGTCGAGCGGCGGCACCATTTCCACGGCTGCGTCCAAGATTCTCCGCAGGCCCTGTGGCGTCTGGTTCTTGTCGTATCCCGCCTCTTCGAGCGTGCTGCCGGCGAGTACGCGTCCATCCTCGCGCGGCACCAGGTAGCCCCGCTCGGAACGAACGACCGAAGCCGGCCGCGCGATTCCCGCATCGAGCGCGACCATCTGTCCTCGAACCGGCCGGGTGGGTGCGTAGCGCCCGGCCCCCTCGATGCGCGCCGAGTAGCATCCCGCCGCGATCACCACGTGCCCCGCCGTTATCTTCTCGCCGCCCGCCATCACGCCGAGGCAACGGTGCCCATCGAGCAGCACTCCGGTCACTTCGACGCCGCTTCGCAATACGGCGCCGCGGCGCTGGGCGGCCAGAACCACCGCGCGCCCGAGCGTCCGGTTGTCGACCGACGCTTCACCACCGAGCCAAAGGCCGGCGGCCACGGCTGGATTCAGCCGTGGTTCGCGAAGGCGAACCTCTTCGCCGGTCAGCAGCTGGCAGGCGAAGTCGATCCGTGCCAGCCTCGCCTGATATGCGGTTAACTCGTGTTCGGCGCTGGGCTCGAAAAACGCCAGCAGCGCGCCGCTGCGCTGAAAGCCCACGCGGATCCCCGATTCCGCCTCAACCTGCTCGACGAAGGCCGGATAGAGTTCGAGGCTGGCCCGCGCCAGAGGCCCCATAGCAGCCGGGTCGGACGCCTCCGGCGTAGGCGCCAGCATTCCAGCGGCGGCCCAAGTGGCTTCCGACGCCGGTTTTTGTCTGTCGAGCAGGAGTACGCCGGTCCGCTCGCGTGAAAGTTCGGCGGCTAGAGCTGCTCCGATGATTCCCGCACCGACAATAACGATGTCCGCGCGCATGCCCGCCATGTTAGCAGGATTGAATGGCGAAGGCATGGGGTGTCGTTCTGGTACCTGTATAGCAGCAAGAAAACTCGCTAAAGATTGGTTTGACTGAGGTTGACGGTCTGTTTATTCTTTTAATTGTTCTTCTAAATTGTTTTACGGGCCGATTGTCGACCTGCGAGCAGTCGGCTAGTGGGCATTGCTGTCTAAGCCGTTGCTCCACATGGGAAGTGCTGGTGCGACCAAATCCGCGTGTGTGCTTGAACGGAGCGGGGAGCCGCGTTCATGGAGGGATCATGTTGAAAGGTAGTTGTCGAGTTCTCGTTCTTCTGGTTTTGGGGTTATTTGCGGCCCCGGCGATTTTCGCAAGCGGCCGTCCTTCCCCGAAGAAGGCCAAGGACAAGAAAGCGGCGAGCGCAAACGCGAAGCGCGCGAAGCAAGAGGGAGCGCAATCGCAGAAGCGGCTCAGTCCCGAAGCGCTGCGCGTCATGAACGAAGGCGTCGGAAAGGGTATCGGCCAATGGGTGCCGATGCCGGGAACAAACGGCACGCCCGGCATGTTCACGCTGAATACCGGCGACACGCTGCCGCGCGGCGCCTATGACGTCACCGGTTACGTCAATAAGTACGGGCGAGCGCCCGGTTCGCTGAATGTCTTCGACGTGGGAACGATGGTCGGGTTTGGCGTGACGAACCGACTGACGATTTTCGGCGGGTGGGACGTCTACCGTCATATCCAAACCCGGGATCCGGGTGCGTTGAGCAGCAACGCATGCCCTTTGAACCTCTACCCCGAATACTGCCCAAAGCCGGTATACCCTGGCACGCCGTACGTGATTCCCTTTGGATCCGGCCCCGTTTATTCCGAAGATTTTCCCTTCGCCGGGATTAACAACGGCGGCATCGGCCCGGTAACGCTCGGCGTCAAGTACGGGATTCTTTCCGAAACGCGCGGCAATCCGGTCAGCCTGGCCATACGCGACGAAGTCTATATCCCCACGAAGACGAACATCACTCAGCTGTACAACGAGGGCGGCATGCAAAGCGGCGCCTGGGCCGATCTGCTGGGAGTCACGGTGAGCAAGACTTTCGCCAATGTCGTCACTTGGTCTTTCGACTACGGCCACGAGTTCACGCAAGACCCACGCGGCTCCGTCGTTGGTCCGCTTCCTCCGCCGGAACAATACGTGCCGTCCGGTCCGGTGAGCGTGACGCTGGCCGACCAGGAACACATCGGCACCGGATTCATTTTCTTTCCCCGTAGCCGCTTCCAGTTGATGACCGAATACAACGGCGTGATTTACGACGGCAACGCCACGCCCACAACGACTTTCGGGCCGCGCGATCCGGTCGACGGCATCTGGGGCATCCGCGTCTACCCCTGGCACATCGTCTCGGTCGACGCCGGCTACCGTTACATGCTGAATCTGCCGCAGAACTTCGACCGGAGCGGCTTCGTCGTCAAGATCAACGCCGAATACTGGCCCGGCAAGCCGGCTCCAGCCGACAACGTCACCGTTACCTCCACGGCCGACCCGCAGAGCGTCGTGCAGGATGCGGGCCAGATGGTCCACCTCACCGCGCATGGCACCGACACGCTTGGCCACTCGCTCACTTACACCTGGACCGCGCCAGCCGGCTCGATTCGCGGCACCGGTCCCGATGTCCAATGGGATCCCGACGGCGCCAACCCGGGCAAATATACGCTGACCGTTCGGGCCGGGGATCCCTACGGCAACTTTGCCACTTCATCGCAAGAGATCACCGTTACGCCGAAGCCGATTCCGCCGCCGACCATGGCGTGCTCGTCGGTGAAGCCCTCCGTCCTGCCGGGCGAGCGGGTCGGGATCACGGCCAACGTCCACGATGAGAGCGGCACCACGCTTACCTACACGTGGCGCACGACCGGCGGCCAGATCATCGGTTCGGGCGCCTCGGTCACCTTCGATTCGACCGGCCTGGCTCCGGGCACCTACACGATCACCGGCCGCGTCGAGAACGAGAAGGGTGCCGCGGCGGATTGCCAGGTGCAGGTGACGGTGCAGGCTCCGCCTCCGCCGAAGCCGCAGGCCAGCAAGATCGATCAGTGCCTGTTCCGCGACAACAGCACGCGCGTCGACAACGTTTGCAAGCGCGTTCTCGACAACGTCGCTCTCCGGCTGCAGAACGAGACCGGAGCTCACGTGGTCGTCATCGGCTACGCTTCGCCGGGCAAAACCGCTCGCGTGCAGCGTCTGGCCGAGCGGCGCGCTGGCGAACGCTCCACCAACGCCCAGAAGTATCTGGTGTCGAAGGGCATCTCCGCCGACCGCATCGAAACCCGCACCGGCACGGTAACCGCGGGCGAGACCCGGAAGCAGAGCAACCGCATCGACATCATCTGGGTGCCGGAAGGGGCCACCTACTAATTCACCTTCAGCCGGGCGGGCTGCGTGCCGAAGCGGACACGCAGCCCGCCCGTTTTTATTGCCGCTGGTTTTCGACCCTTGCTAAGCTGATGGGGAAATGGCGCTCGCCATGAACCGGAAATTCGGGTTCTGTCTCCAACGATGGTTCCCTCTTGCCATGGCGGCTTTTGCATTGCTCGCGGCCATGCCGGCCTCCGCCCAGGTCTGGCGCTCGATGGGGCCGCCGGGCGGTGACGTTCGTTCGCTCGTCTCGGATCCAAACCACCCCAGCGTTCTCTATCTCGGCACGGCCGACGGCCAGGTTTTCACATCGGCCGACGATGGCGCGCACTGGGCCATGGCCGGCCGCGTGGGCCGGCGGCTCGATAACGTTGTCGCCGCCATCATTGTCGATCCGCGAAGCAGCCGGCGCCTCTACGCGGGCGTTTGGTCTCTAAACCCATCCGGTGGCGGCGGCGTCTACCGGAGTGAGGACGGGGGCCGCAACTGGCAGCCGCTTGGCCTGGCCGGCCACGCCGTGCGCGCCCTGGCCCAGTCGGCATCCGATCCGAATATCCTGGTTGCCGGAGCGCTCGACGGCGTTTTCCGCTCGATCGACGGCGGAAAGCAATGGCAGCGAATTTCGCCCGCCGGAAGCGGCGAGATTCGCAATCTGGATTCGGTGGCCATCGATCCGCGCGAGCCCCGCACGATCTACGCGGGCACCTACCATCTGCCTTGGAAGACGGTCGACGGCGGCAAGCGCTGGTTCCCGATCCACGCCGGCATGATCGACGATTCCGACGTTTTCAGCATCGCGATCGATCCGCTCCGTCCCCGTCTGGTCTATTTGAGTTCCTGTTCGGGCATCTACCGCAGCTACAACGGCGGCTTGCAGTGGGTGAAAGTGCAGGGCATCCCCACGTCGGCGCGGCGAACGCAGGTGATCGTGCAGGATCCCCTGCATCGCGCCACCGTCTACGCCGGCACGACCGAAGGGCTTTGGAAGACGACCAGCGGAGGAGCTTCCTGGCATCGCATGACGCCCGCGAACTGGATCATCAACGCGCTCGTCGTCGACCCGCGCCGGGAAGGCAGGATTATCATCGGAACCGAGAGACTGGGCGTGCTGGTTTCCAGCAACGGCGGCCGCACCTACCAGCCGTCCAACGACGGGTTCAACCATCGCGAGATCGCGGCTGTGGCCCTGGATCGCGCGCGTCCCGGCCGCGTCCTGGCAATTCTTTCCGACGCCCCCAACCCGGTCGTCGTCACCGACAATGGAGGCGTTAGCTGGAAGCCGCTCGGCGCGAACCTGCGCTGGGAATCGGTGCGCCGGCTCTACGCCGCCCCCAATGGCTGGCTCGCCGCGCTCGACAAGGGCGGACTGCTCCGCTACGATCCCGCCCGCCGCTCCTGGGTTCGTTCCGGTCAGCTTGCCGGCGAAGCCGCCTGGACGTTTCAGAATGGCCGCTTGATCAAGCCGGATCGCCGGCCGTTCGACCTGGTTGTCCAAGACATGGCTTTCAGCAGGGACGGCTGGTACGCGGCCACCTCCTACGGGCTGCTGCGGTCGGATGACCGCGGCGCCACCTGGAGCGAGGTCCGCTTTGCTCCTTTGATCCTGCCGGTGCAGTCGGTGGCCGTTTCGCCGGGCGGCAAGCGGCTCTGGGTGGCTACCGAGCACGGAATGGTTTTCTCCGACAATGGCGGGGGCAGCTGGAACTGGCGCGATCTTCCCTCGTCGGCCGGAAACGTGGTGCGGCTGGAGATTAGCGATCCGCAGTCGCTGCTGACGCTGACGACGCGGGGCCTCTACATCTCCTACGACGGCGGAACGCATTGGACCCGCGCCGCGCACGGTCTGCCCGAAGTGGCGATTCGCGACGTTGCCGTCGCGGGGAAGACGCTGCTGGCTTCGGTGGGAGTGGGCGGACTGTTCATCTCGCGCGATCGCGGCCGTACCTGGTCGCCGGTCGCCGGCAGCCTGGCCGAGGGAAACTTCCCCGTTGTCGCCGCCCAACCCGGCTCGAATTTAATCTATGCCGCTTCGGCCAGTAGCGGGCTCTATTCGATTCAGCTGGGTCCCGCGAGCGGCGCCGACACCATTGCCGCCAGCTCCGATCCTCCGCAAAAACAGCGATAAGTCTCGTCACTCGCTCTCCTACGGGCATTGCCACAGTGGAAAGCAGCGCGAATTCCACGCGCCGCATCTTACGCTTGTGTCAAAATTGAAAGTCGTCCATTTGCACTCACAGCAAAACTCTCTCGGGGAGAAGGGGAAACTATGAGAGCGATGAGAAGTAATTTCTTTGTTTTGGCCGTGGCGCTGCTGGCCACGGTCGGCTTCACCGGTTGCTCGAAATCGCCCAAGAGCCCGGCAGCGTCCGATTTCACCCAGCAATCCGGTTCTTCCTCGGCTTCGTCGCCAGCTCCGGCGTCGTCCGCGGGCCCATCTTCGGATCAGGCTCCGGCGGCGTCACAGCCGTACAGCCAACCCGCTCCCCCGCCGCAGCCCGTTTCGATCACCGTGCCGGCAGGCACCGACCTGCGCGTGGTCCTCGATCAAGCGATTTCGAGCGCCACGGCGCACACGGGCGACTCCTTTAGCGCGACGCTGGTCGATCCGGTGAGCGTTCACGGACGAGTCGTGATTCCGCGCGATACGCGCGTGACGGGGAACGTCGTTGACGCCACCTCTTCGGGACGCTTGAGCCGCCAGGCAAGGCTGGTTTTGACCTTGGCTTCGGTCCGGATCCGCCACAAGAGCTACAACATTCAGACCGGTACGATCGCGCGTGTCGGCGCGCCCCACAAGAAGCGGGACATCATAGCGATTGGCGGCGGCTCGGCTGTGGGAGCGATTATCGGGGGCATCGCAGGTGGCGGAAAGGGCGCGGTGATTGGCGCCGCCGCCGGAGCCGGTGCGGGCACCGCCGGCGCGGCCTTGACGGGCGAAAAGAACATTGCCTTGCCGGCCGAAGCCTCTCTCGCCTTCCGGCTGGAAGCTCCACTCGTCGTTCCACAATAGCTGTCGGTCAACCCATTCGACCTGGTGCGGCCCGGGCCTGGCTGCGCGTGCGTCTGCTCTCCCGCAGGCCGCCGCCCAGGCTATCCACATCCACGTTTGCGGTGCGGCCGGCCAGGCTTCGCGGCAGTCGTTTAGAGCGGCTGGTGTGTGACCTTGGAGGATTCTCCGACGACCGGGACCTGGTCGACGATCCGCAGCCCGTAGGCTTCGAGAGCAATGACCTTTTTCGGGTGGTTGGTGAGGACGCGGATGGCGCCAAGTCCGAGGTCGATCAAAATCTGCGCGCCAATTCCACTTTCCCGCTGCACCAGCCGCTGACGGCTCAGGTCGGTATCGAGTTGGCCGTGCTGGTGGTAGACGATACTGGGCAAATCGCCCGGCCGGAAGGGATCCGAATGAATGCGGAACCCGCGGCCGGTGTGATGCAGGTATACGAATGCGCCGCGGCCCTCGCGGGCGATGGCCTGGAGGGCGTGTTCGATGATTTCGTGGCAGTTGCACGCCGTGGAAGCGAAAACGTCGCCGGTGAGGCAGTGGGAATGAACGCGCACGAGCGGCGGCGGGCCGCCTCCGAGATTCCCCATAACCAGGGCCACGTGGACTTCGCGATCGAGCGCGCTCGTGTAGGCGATCATGCGGAATTCCCCGTAACGCGTCGGCAGTACGGTTTCGGCCATTCTTTGCACGAACCGCTCGTGCTGCATCCGGCAGCGAATGACGTCGGCCACGGTCACCAGTTTCAACCCGTGCCGGAGGCAGAACTCGACCAGTTGCGGCAGCCGGGCCATCGTGCCGTCCTCGTTCATGACCTCGCAGATCACGCCGGCCGGCTCGAGCCCGGCGATCCGCGCCAGGTCCACCGAAGCCTCCGTCTGCCCCGCGCGCACCAGCACGCCGCCCGCCCGCGCCCGCAGCGGGAATACGTGTCCGGGTCGCGCCAGATCGCCGGGCCGCGCTCCGGGATCGATGGCGGCGAGGATGGTGGTAGCGCGGTCGGAGGCGCTGATTCCGGTGGTGATGCCGCGCCGCGCATCGATCGATTCGCAGAAGGCCGTGCCCAAGGCGGCCGTGTTGCGCGGGGACATCGGCGTCAAGCTGAGCTGGTCGCAACGCTCTTCGGTGAGCGCCAGGCAAACCAGCCCGCGCCCGTGCGTGGCCATGAAGTTGATGGCTTCGGGAGTGACTTTTTCCGCCGCCAGGGTGAGGTCGCCCTCGTTTTCGCGGTCTTCGTCGTCGACCAGAACGACCATCTGGCCGCGGCGCAGCTCCTCGCCGGCCTCTTCGGCAGAAACAAACGGCTGGTTTCTTTCATTCATTTCGCTGACCAAACCCAAACGATCATTATTAGACGATCATTCTATCAGGAATGCGGCGCCATCTGGACGCCGACGGAGCCGCGAACGCGCCTGTCCACGCGGGTGCCGCTCTCGCGAATCCTACGCTAGAAAAAAGCGGGCGCCTCCGCGTCGCCGCCCTTACGGCCACGAAGCGAAAACGCCCGCTGGTTCGGTTCGATTGTGTTCTGGTCCGGCGGTCAGTACATGCCGCCGGCGCCGGGCGGCATGCCGCCGCCTGCCGCGCCCTTCTTGTCATCCTCGCGGATTTCGGCGACCAGCGCCTCGGTCGTCAGCATCAGAGCCGAGATCGAAGCCGCGTTCTGTAGAGCCAGCCGCGTAACCTTGGCGGGGTCGATGACTCCGGCCTTCACCAGATCGGTGAACTCGCCCTTGTCGGCATCGAAGCCGTAGTTCGGTTCGGAATGCTCGCGAACGCGGCCGACGATTACCGCGCCCTCGTGGCCGGCGTTCAGGGCAATCTGGCGCGCCGGCTCTTCCAGGGCTCTCTTGACGATGTTCACACCGGTCGCTTCATCGCCCTTCAGTTTGAGCTTCTCGAGCACGGCAATGCAGCGAAGCAGAGCTACGCCGCCTCCGGGCACGATACCCTCCTCGACGGCCGCGCGCGTGGCGTGCATGGCGTCTTCGACGCGGGCCTTTTTCTCCTTCAGCTCGGTTTCGGTCGCGGCGCCGACTTTGATGACGGCAACGCCGCCAACCAGTTTCGCCAGCCGTTCCTGAAGCTTTTCCTTGTCGTAATCGGAGGTGGTCTCTTCGATCTGACGGCGGATCTGCTTCACGCGGCCTTCGATTTCGCCCGCCTTGCCCGAGCCTTCGACGATGGTCGTGTTGTCCTTGTCGACGACGATCTTCTTGGCGCGGCCCAGGTCCTCGACCTTCACGTTTTCGAGCTTGATGCCGAGATCCTCGGTCAGCGCCTTGCCGCCGGTCAGCGTGGCGATGTCTTCGAGCATCGCCTTGCGGCGATCGCCGAAGCCGGGAGCCTTCACGGCGCAGCACTGCAGCGTGCCGCGCAGTTTATTGAGCACCAGGGTCGCCAGCGCCTCGCCTTCCACATCCTCGGCCACGATCACGAGCGGTTTGCCCATCTTGGCGATCTGCTCGAGCAGGGGCAGCAGGTCCTTCATCGAGCTGATCTTTTTCTCGTGGATCAGAATGCGGGCGTCTTCGAGAACCGATTCCATGCGCTCGGGATCGGTGACGAAGTAGGGAGACAGATAGCCGCGGTCGAACTGCATGCCTTCGACCACCTCGAGCGTGGTATCCATCGTCCGCGATTCTTCGACGGTGATGACGCCGTCCTTGCCGACCTTATTCATCGCCTCGGCAATGATCGTGCCGATCTGCTTGTCGTTATTGGCGCTGATGGCGCCGACCTGGACGATGGCGGTGCCTTCGACCTTGCGCGACAACTTCTTGATTTCGGCAATGCAGGCTTCGACAGCCTGCTCGATCCCGCGCTTCAAAGCCGTCGGGCTGGCTCCGGCCGCCACGGTTTTCACGCCCTCGCGGAAAATGGCCTGGGCGAGAACAGTGGCTGTTGTCGTGCCGTCACCGGCGACGTCGGAGGTTTTCGAGGCAACTTCGCGCACCATTTGCGCGCCCATGTTTTCCAGCGGGTCCTTGAGTTCGATTTCCTTGGCCACGGTCACGCCGTCCTTGGTAATGACCGGCGGACCGAATTTCTTCTCGATCACTGCGTTGCGTCCCTTTGGCCCGAGCGTGATCTTCACCGCGTCGGCCAGAACGTTGACGCCTCGCAAGATCGATTGACGCGAATCTTCACCGGTCACGATCTGCTTGGCTGCCATATATTTCCTTCCTCCAAAAAAATTCCCGGCCGGGCCGGGTTACTTCTTGGCCGCCTTGGCGGCGCCAGATACTTTGGCGAGGATCTCCTCCTCGCGCAGGATCAGATATTCCTGTTGGTCAATCCGGATTTCGGTACCACTGTATTTGCCAAAGAGCACGCGGTCGCCCGCCTTGACGTCCAGCGGTATCCGGTCGCCCTTGTCATTCGTCTTTCCTGCTCCGACCGCGATCACTTCGCCTTCTTGCGGCTTTTCCTTGGCCGTATCGGGGATGATGATGCCGCCCCGAACGGATTCCTGTTCTTCCAGCCGCTTGACGATGACCCGATCGTGCAAGGGAGTCACTTGCACACCTGCCATAAATCAACCTCCAAGTTCGAAGAGTGGGGATCGGGAGGAGAACAACAATTAGCACTCCTCCACATAGAGTGCTAATACCGCAATTCACAGCAGTTGTCAAGCGCAACAACATGAGTGCCTTCCACTCATGGTTCTGTAACCTATTTAACCTAAATCAGTT
Source organism: Patescibacteria group bacterium (assembly GCA_035533975.1). GTDB lineage: Bacteria > Acidobacteriota > Terriglobia > Acidiferrales > UBA7541 > JAKASX01. The sequence goes on along the minus strand of DATLSU010000029.1, from coordinate 27,332 downwards.
AGTTTGATTTCTTGCCCAACAGGCTACCGGATAATTCCTTCGGAATTCCCGGCTGCCACCCTCCGGAACAGGCTGCCGCAATTTTCCCGCCGCCCCCTGTGGCGAGACAAGATTCCTGCCTTACAATAACGGGCGAGCGCGCGCCGCGCTTGAAAACGTGCCCGGATGAGCGAACGCTATTTCGAATTTCGCGAAGTGACCAAATCGTTCGGCGATTTGCTGGTGCTCGACCACGTCAGTTTTTTTGTGGAACGAGGGGAAACGGCGGTAATCCTAGGGCGAAGCGGGGTCGGGAAATCGGTAACCTTAAAACACATTCTGGGATTCCTGCGGCCCGACAGCGGAAGGGTGATCGTTGCGGGCCAGGACGTGACCGACTGGACCGAGAAACAATTCTCCGCCATCCGCCAGCGGGTCACGATGGTTTTTCAGTCCGGGGCGCTGTTCGATTCGCTGACGGTGCGGGAGAACGTCGCATTTCCCCTGGAAACCCGCGAGCCGGTGCGGGACGCGATTCCGGTCCGCGTGGAGGCCCTGCTCGAAATGCTGGAGGTAGCGGGTGTCGCCGATAAGGTGCCCGCCGAGCTGAGCACGGGAACCAAGCGGGCCGTCGCGATTGCCCGCGCTCTCGCGCAAGATCCGGAAGCAATCCTCTACGACGAGCCCACGACCATGGTCGATCCGATCATGGCGGGCCATATCGGCAAACTGATTCTGAAACTGAAGCAGCTATTTCACACGACTTCGATCGTTGTCACGCACGATACGCATCTGGCCCGGAAATTGGCCGATCGCGTGATTTTCCTGCACGAGGGCAAGGTGCACTACTTCGGCGCCTGGGACGGCTTCGAGAAATCGGAAGATCCCACCATTCGCCACTTCCGTCTGGAAGACGAACTGATTCCCGCCCTCGATGTCACCGGGTAAGGAGAAACGGGACCAAAGCTTCGGTGAATGAGGAATGAGAGTCACATGGTTTCGGTGCCTCTTTCTGTTTGCCCTTGGCGTATACATGGCCTGGGACTCTCTGATGTATGCACTGCATGGCCGGTGGGTGCCGGGTTTCTTCTTCAGGGGGGAGTGGCACATGAGGGTCGAGCCGATCCTGGGTTTCACCCTCATCGCCTTAGCCTGGCACCTGTGGCGCTCAAGGCATCTAGACCGGGACGAATCGTAACGTCCTGCCCGCCAGGAGCCGTCGTCATTGCGAGCGCATCCGACCAGGATGCGCGAGGAATCTCAACCCTTCGGCACGCCTCAGGCAGGCTCCGGGCGCCAGTACAGCGCATCCAGCGCTGAAGGCCTGTTTTCATGACACCCGGAAAATATTACGTCTTTGAAAATAAGGCTGTTAGGCAGAATTTTGATCGGCGCCGTGTGACACTTGGAGCCGCCATCACCTGTCGCCAGCGGATTGACCCCACTACAGGCGAAAATCGCCCGTCGAGCCGCCTCTAACGGAAGTTAAACGACAGGCCCAACATCACATTCGCAATGGCGAACGTCCTCACGTTGACGATCAGAACGTTATTTCCCACCCAGCAGCGGCGATAGCCGTAAGGCAGGGGCGGTAGACGGCGATCCAAATCCGCAGGGAACCACACGATTCGCCTCCGCAGGCCGGGCGGAAGTTCGCCGTTACGGCGCAATTGTCTCCTCAGACCAGCAGGAAGCTCTTCTCGCCGGGCGAGTCCGGGCGGAAGCTCGGATCGATGGTCTCTGTAATACGAGTAGATCTCCCCCCGATCGTGCCGGCCGAAATCGGCGCGGCGCTCGCGCTCGCGGCGGTGGTCTCGGCCGTGGCCATGGTCCCGGCCATGGTCCCAGCCATGGTCCCGGCCGTGTTCCCGGCCGTGTTCCCGGTAATGTTCTCCCCCGGAGTCGTCTTCATGGCCTCTTCCGCGGCCTTGCGCAAATGCGGGAACAATGGCAACTGTCAGTGCGGCGATGGACAGGAGCACAAGCAACGAATATCGGTTTCGCATAAACCTTCCTCCCTGGCGCGTATGATGCCGAACGGGGGTTCCGGGTCGGGCCCGGGCACGGCGCGAGCAGCCCCGCGTGCCCTATAGTTACATGCCTTGTCCGGCGGCGGCGTTCGGGAATCGCGGGACGTTGCCAAGTCATCGATACCGGATGGACGCAGTCGAGCTTGCATCCACACTACGGGAGGGATCTGCGATGAAACGCACAGCAGCAGCGGTTTGGACCGGCGGACTGAAAGAGGGAAACGGGAAGCTTTCGACCGGGAGCGGAACGCTCCAGCAAACGCCTTATTCCTTCAGCGCCCGCTTCGAGAACGGCGCGGGGACCAATCCGGAAGAATTGATCGCCGCCGCGCATGCCGGCTGTTTCGCCATGGCCTGCAGCGCGCAGCTGGGCGGGGCGAATATCACTCCCGCCAGCATCGAAGCGGCGGCGGAAGTGTCGCTCGAAAAACTGGACGCCGGCTGGACGATCACGGCGAGCCACCTGCGGGTAACGGTGAAGGCGCCCGGCGCCGACCGCTCGGCGTGTGAAAAAGCGGCGAATGCGGCAAAGGCCAACTGCCCGGTGTCGCGTCTGCTCAACGCCGAGGTGTCGATGGAGCTGACCGTGGAAGTGTAGCGCCGCGGCGGAAAATCAAAATCGCGCCCCGGAATCGACCCGGCATGAAAACGATTGCCAACCGCAAATGGATGGTGACCGACAAGGCGCTCGCCGCCAGGATACGCTCTTGGCTCGTCGGGCAGGGAGGCGAGGAAGAGGCGGCGGGCAGTGCGCACGAGCTGTGGCGAGTGCGGCACGGCGGCGCGAAGTGGACCTTTTACACGACGGGGACGCTTTACGTCACCGGCTCGGACGATCCCGCGCTCCTCAAGGCCCAGCGGCAGGTCGATCGGATCGCCGGCGGGCGCTTTGCCCGGCCGAGCCGCGATTTTCTGATCGGGCTCGACGAGACGGGCAAGGGTGAGCTGTTTGGTCCGGTGGTGCTCGCCGCGGTGGTGCTTCCGCGCCCGCTTTTCCAGCAGCTCGAAGAGATCATCGGCGTAGCCGACACGAAGGTGAGTCACGTCCCGCGGTATTGGGAAGAGCTGTTCGCCCGGATCGACTCCTACCGCTCGCAAGGGCTCGATTGGGCGGCGACCAGGGTTTTGCCGGAGGAACTCGAGCGCGTCTCGGTGAACCGGCTGCTCGACGGCGGCTACCGGAAGCTGCTCGGCGGCGTGATGGAGAATCTCGACTTCCGCGCCGTTCGCGTGGTGCTGGATGATTACGGAGCCGGGAGCGGTCTGCAGAGCTATCTTCGGGAGCTCGCCTCGGCCGGCGCCGAAATCGTGCGGGTGACCGGCGCGGACGATCGATACCTCGAGTGCCGTTTGGCGTCGCTGGTCGCCAAGCGGGAGCAACAACAGGCGCTCGAGACCATCCGCCGGGACGAGCGATTCCGGATCGAAGGCCAGGCGCTCGGCAGCGGCAATGCCGGAGATCCGAAAACCATTGCGTGGCTGCGCGCCTGGCACGCGAGCGGGCGGCCGTGGCCGGCATTCGTGAAGCGATCGTTCCGCACGGTTCAGGAGATCGAAGCCCAGCCGGCGAAACGATCCGGCGCGGAATGAATTGCCGCTCGCCGCTTTGGCCGCCCGTGGCGGCGGGTGCATAATAGGAACCTGCGCTTCTTTTCGCCTTTCGGTTCCGGATACTGAACGCCAGTAGGAGAAAGTGAATGCAGATCGTGCTGGGTTCCGACCACGCTGGATTTGACCTCAAGCAGGATCTCCTGACGTTCGTAGAGAGCCTGGGCCACGCCGTTTCCGACGCCGGCACCTACAACCGCGAGCCCAGCGACTACCCCGATTACGCCGAGGCCGTAGGCCTGGCGATTACGGGAAAGCGCGCCGACCGCGGCATCCTCATTTGCGGCAGCGGAGTGGGCGCCTCGGTTGCCTGCAACAAAATCCCCGGCATCCGCGCCGGCATCTGCCACGACACCTATTCGGCGCATCAAGGCGTCGAGCACGACGACATGAACGTGATCGTGCTGGGCGCGCGAATCATCGGCACCTCCTTGGCGAAGGAGATTGTGCGGACGTTTCTCGCGGCGCATTTTTCCGCGGAGGAAAGACACGTGCGGCGGCTCGAAAAAGTGCTCGCCATCGAAAGGCGCTATCGGGAAGGCGAAGGCGTTCCCCGCGGCGCGGCGAGCGAAGAAAAATCATAGCAGGCCGGGCCGCGCGCGAGGCCGGCGAACCTGCTGCCGGCCGGGAATCAGCACCGGAGCCGCGTGCAAAACAACGGTTCCGGCATCGATGCCGCCGAAACGGTTCTTTCGGAGGGAATCCATGAACCCGCAAACAGGAACGGGAATTCAATCATCGAAAACAAACTCGCTGGCCGAGTTGCAACGCCAGGGACAATCGATCTGGCTGGACTATATCCGGCGCAGCCTGGTCCAAAGCGGTGAGCTGAAGCGGCTGATCAAGGAAAAAAACGTCACCGGAATGACCAGCAATCCAACCATCTTCGACAAGGCGATCGGCGGATCGAGCGACTACGACGAGTCGCTGGCGGCGCAGCTGAAACAGGATGCCATGGCCAAGCCCAGCCGCCTGTTCGAACAACTCGCCATCGAAGACATCCGCATGGCGGCCGACGCGCTGCGGCCCGTCTGGGAGCGGACCGGCGGCGGCGACGGATACGTCAGCCTGGAAGTGGCGCCGGAGTTGGCCCACGATACCGAGGGCAGCATCGGCGAGGCGCTGCGGCTCTGGAAGATGGTCGAGCGGCCGAACCTGATGATCAAAATTCCGTCGACGAAAGAGGGGATTCCGGCGGTCGAGGCGCTGATTGCCGAGGGGCTGAACGTCAACATCACGCTGATGTTTTCCGTGGCGCACTACGAGGCGGTGGCCCGGGCGTATCTGCAGGGTCTCGAGAAATGCGCCAGTCCCGAGAAGGTGGCGTCGGTGGCTTCGTTTTTCGTGAGCCGGGTGGATACGGCGGTCGATCCGGCGCTCGAAGCCTTGGCCTCGCCCGAGGCGTACGGGCTGCGGGGAAAGATTGCCATCGCCAATAGCCGCCGCGTGTATCAGCGGTTTCGCGAAATCTTTCATGGCGATGCTTTCGAGAAATGGCGCCGCCGGGGAGCGCGGGTTCAGCGGGTGCTGTGGGCCAGCACCAGCACGAAAAATCCGGCCTATTCCGACGTTCTCTACGTCGAGGAACTGATCGGCGCCGACACGGTCAACACGATGCCGCCGCAGACGCTCGACGCTTTCGCCGACCATGGCCGCGTGCGCGGCGCGACCATCGAGCAGGAGGCCGCGAAGGCGGCCGAGGATTTGGCCGCGCTCGAGCGGCTGGGCATCTCCCTGGACGCCGTGACGGAAAAGCTGCAAGAGGATGGCGTGGCCTCGTTCGCCGAATCCTACCGGCAGTTGATGGAGACGCTCGACGCCAAGCGGAAAACGATCCTGGCGGGCAACGTGGACCGGCAAACGATACAGGCGGGCGCGCTGGCCGGCGCGGTGGAAGCTCGGCTCGGCGAGTGGGACAAGCAGGAATTCGCGCGGCGGCTATGGGAGAAGGATTACACGCTGTGGTCGCCCAAGCCGGCGCCGGAGATCGTCGACCGGATGGGCTGGTTGCATTTGCCCGAGCAGATGCGGGGGGAAACGGCGGACCTGGTCGAATTTCACGAGCGCGTGCGCAAGGATGGATTCACTCACGCGGTGCTGCTCGGCATGGGCGGATCGAGTCTGGCGCCGGAAGTGTTCGAGCGGACCTTCGCCAGCGGCCAGGGCTATCCGCAACTGACGGTCCTCGACAGCACGCACCCCGAGGCGGTGCGCGCGGTCGAGAAACACATCGACCTGAAGCACACCTTGTTCATCGTCTCGAGCAAATCGGGCACGACGATGGAAACGCTCTCATTCTTCCGCTACTTCTGGAACCGCTTGAGCGGCGGCGACCGCGGCTCTCAATTCGTCGCCATCACCGATGCCTCGACGCCCCTCGAAAAACTGGGCGCCGAGCGGGGGTTTCGCCGCGTGTTTCGGGCGACGGGCGATGTCGGCGGCCGCTATTCCGCGCTCACGCACTTCGGACTGGTGCCGGCGGCGGCGGTCGGTATTCCGATCCCGCAACTGCTCGATCGCGCCTGGGAGATGAGCGAATCCTGCGCGTTCTCGGTGGCGACGAAGGAGAATCCCGCTTTGATTCTCGGCGCGCTGCTCGGCGAGGCGGCGTGGGCGGGCCGCGATAAGCTGACGTTCGTTTCCGCGCCCGAGGTGGAGGCTCTGCCGATCTGGATCGAGCAATTGGTGGCGGAAAGCACGGGGAAAAGCGGCCGGGGGATACTGCCCGTTGCGGGCGAACCGCTCGGCGATCCCTCCGTCTACGGCGCCGACCGGGTGTTCGTCGATTTCCGCATGCAAGAGAAACCGGCAAGCGATCCGAAACTGGCCGCGCTCGAAGCCGCCGGCCATCCGGTCGTGCGGCTCCGGCTCAGCGACCGGCTAGACATCGCCCAGGAGTTTTTCCGCTGGGAATTTGCCGTCCCCTCGGCCGGCGCGATCATCGGCATCCAGCCCTTCAACCAGCCCGACGTGCAACTGGCCAAGGATCTGGCGCGGAAGGCGATGAAGCCGGGCGCGGCGTCCGGCACGGGGAAAGAGGGCCCGCCCGGCTCCCAGCCGATTCGCGCGGAAAACGAAGGGGGACTGAGGAGCGCCGTCGGAAACTGGCTGAAGGCGGCGCAAGGCGGCGATTACATCGCCTTGCAGGCCTATCTCCAGCCGCGCCCGCAAACCAGCGCCGCGCTGGAGTCGATCCGGCTCGTCCTTCGCGACAAGACCAAGCTCGCCACGACGGTCGGTTACGGCCCGCGCTTTCTGCATTCCACCGGCCAGATGCACAAGGGCGGCCCGAACACCGGCCTCTTCCTGCAACTGGTCGACGACGCCTCGCCCGACCTCGAAATTCCGGAAACCGACTACAGCTTCGGTGCGCTGATCCGCGCGCAGGCCCTGGGCGATTGGCAGGCGCTCACGCAGCGCGGCCGGCGCGTGCTGCGCGTCCATCTGGGCGAAGACGTCGCGGGCGGGCTGAAGCGCTTGGAGGCGATAATCCATGGCTGAACCAACCGCGTTGTTCTTCGATGTTGGCGGCGTCGTGCTCTCGAACGGCTGGGACCGCAAGACGCGCGACCGCGCCATCCAGCAATTCGGCCTGGACACCGAGGAGTTTTATAGCCGGCATGAGATGGTGATCCACTCATGGGAGATGGGCCAGATCACGCTCGACGATTACCTGCGGCGCACGGTGTTCTACCGCAGCCGCGCGTTCACCCGCGATGAGTTCGAATCCTTCCTCTTCGGCCAGTCGCAGGAGAAGGCCGAAGCGATGGCCGTGGTCAAGAGCTACGCCGCGACGCGGCGCTGGCTGATGGCGACGGTGAACAACGAGTCGCTCGAACTGAACGAATTCCGGATCAAAAAATTCAAGTTGCGCGAGGCCTTCTCGATATTCCTGAGCTCCTGCTACCTGGGAGTGCGGAAGCCGGATGAAAAAATCTACCGCCTCGCCTTGGGGATCACGCAGCGGGCGCCGGCCGAATCGGTCTTCATCGACGACCGCGATATCAACCTCGAGGCCGCGGCGCGCCTGGGCACGCATGTGGTTCATTACCGGAATCCGGAACAGTTGGTGGAGGATCTGGGCCGGCTCGGGGTGAACCTGAACGGCGAAACGTAAGGCAGGAAGCGGCCCGGCGGACGGCGCAAGAAGAAAGACGGGAAACCCGGCCGCTCGAGCGCGGCAAAACCGGCAGGGAAAGACGAGAGGATATATCGTGAATCAGTGGCTGAATCAACGGGACTTGTTCGTGATCGTGGGGGCCACCGGCGACCTGGCCAGCCGGAAGCTGCTCCCGGCCCTGTACCGGTTGTCGCAGGGGGTCCCTGCCGAGAAGCGATTCCGCATTCTCGGCGTGGGGACCGACACCGAGCGCGACGACGCGGCATATCGGCAGCAAATTCTCGGGGAAGTAGCGGAAATGGACGGCGTGAAACTCGACCCGAAGTGGGTCGAGGAAACTATCTTCTACCAAACGATCGACCGCAGCGGGCCCGATGATTACCGGGCGCTGGCCGAACGCGTCGAGGCGCTGGAAAAATCGCAGCAACTGAGCGGGAACCGCGTGTTCTACCTGGCGCTGCCGCCGAGCGTTTTCCCCGTGGCGATCACGCGCCTGGGAGAGGCGGGACTGAACGAGGGCCCGGGCTGGACGCGGCTGGTGATCGAAAAGCCGTTTGGGCGCGACCTGGCCTCGGCCGAGTCGCTGAACCGGCTGGCGCACCAATATTTCGACGAGAAACAGATCTTCCGGATCGACCACTACCTGGGCAAGGAAACCGTGCAAAATTTGCTAGTCTTCCGCTTCGCCAACTCGCTTTTTGAGCCGCTCTGGAACCGCGACCGGGTCGAGTCGGTGGAAATTACGGTGGCGGAATCGCTCGGCGTCGAGCATCGCGGCCGCTATTACGAAAGCGCCGGGGCGCTGCGGGACATGATCCAGAACCACTTGACGCAGCTTTTGACGCTGACGGCGATGGAGCCGCCGGCGAGCTTCGATGCCGATGCCATTCAGCACGAGAAGGTGAAGGTGTTGCAGTCGATCCGCGCGATTGAGCCCGCCGACATCGTTTTCGGTCAATACGCGCGCGGCGAGGTGGATGCCAAGCCGGTTGCCGGGTACCGGCAGGAACCGAGCATCGCCCCCGATTCGCGAACCGAGACGTTTGTGGCGATGCGGCTTCTGGTTTCGAACTGGCGCTGGCAAGGCGTTCCGTTCTACCTGCGAACGGGCAAGCGTTTGCGGAACCGGGTGAGCCAAATCGTCGTGCATTTCCGCTGTCCACCCGTCTTGCTCTTCCAGCCGCTCGACTGTGCGGGAGTGAACGCGAATACGCTGGTGATCACGATCCAGCCGGACGAGGGATTCGATCTTCATTTCGAGGTGAAATCGCCGGGGCTGCCGTTCCGCATGGCCACGCAGAATCTCCATTTTCGCTACAGCGAGGCGTTCCGGACTTCACCGGAAGCCTATGAAACGCTGCTGCTGGACGTGCTGCTGGGCGACTCGACGCAATTCGTTCGGGACGACTGGGTGGAAGCGTCGTGGCGACTCTACACGCCGATTCTCGAAAGCCCGCCGCCGCTCGCATTCTATCCCGCCGGGACTTGGGGACCGAAGGAGGCCGAATCGCTGGGCGCGCCTCCGGCCGTGACCGAAAGCGCTGCCGTATCGTGAATTGGCAAATCCGCGTATCGAAAGACCGCGAGGAATTGAGCCGGGCAGCGGCCCAGGAGCTGGCGCGAATCGCCGGCCTGGCCGTTGCCAGCCGGGGCCGCTTCGATCTCGCCCTTGCGGGCGGCCACACGCCGCAAGTACTGTACGAAATTCTCGCGGCGGAATATCGCGAGAGGATCGACTGGAAACGCACGCACCTGTTTTGGGGCGATGAGCGGTACGTCGCGGCGGAAGATCCGCTGAGCAATTACCGCATGGTCCGCGAGTCGCTGATCGAGCCGCTCGGGCCGCTTGCCCTGCCGCCGGAAAACGTTCATCCCCTGCCGACAACCTTCGCCGATCCCGACGTGGCGGCGCAAGATTATGAGAAATTCCTGCTCGCGCATTTTGGCGCGGTCGGTCCGCGCTTCGATCTGGTTTTGCTCGGCATCGGCCCCGAGGGCCATACGGCATCGCTTTTTCCAAATTCGCCGGCGCTAGAAGAAAAAGTTCGGTGGGTGGTTCCGGTGCGCGTGAATGCCCAGCCGCCGCTGCGCCTTACGCTCACGCTTCGGGCCATCAACGCCGCCGAGAACGTTTTTTTTCTAGTTTCTGGAGCGGATAAGCGGGAGATCGTCGCCAGACTTCTGGCGCAAGGCCCGGAAGGTTTTTCCGAATATCCCGCATCGCTTGTGCGGCCTGAGGGCCGCGTGATGCTGTTTCTCGATCAGGCCGCCAAACCTTAGGCTGCGGCCCTTATCCCGCGACTGGCTAATCCTTCATTTTCAGCAGGAGCGGCGCGAGCTTCCTTGACGTCTCGTCGTCGAAGATTCCGGTGGGCGTGAGCCCGTTCGCTTTCTGATACGCCGTCAGCGCGTTGCGCGTTTTGAGGTCGAAGGCACCGGTGAGCGCGCCGCTATAAAAGCCTTCTTCGGTCAGCGCGCGTTGGATATCCATTTGCCCACGCCGTGTGCTCTGCAGCCAGTTGAGTAAAAAGCGTCCCAAAGGATTCGGCGTCAAATATGAGGGCGGCGGGGGAAACGCCAGCTTCGGCAGGTACGGCTCGAGCTTGATAATCGTCAGCTCGTCGAGCTTGCCTGTGACTGGAAATTTGTAGGCGGCCTGGAGGCGGCGGATGGCATCGGCGGCATTCTTGTCCCAGTGCGTGGTCGGCGGCGCGTGAAGGAAGCCCGCCTTGGCCAGGGCAGTTTGCAGGTCGAGGACGCCTTTTGGCGTGCCCGCCATTGCCATCCACACGCCCACGGGCTGGGACTGGGGCACGAGGTTCGGCGGTTTGGGCGGCGGAGGGTTCGGAGGGCGTGGAAGCGGCCTGTTAGGCAGGTTGACTATATTGACGACATATGTGGAGTCGTCTGGCGCGTAGCTGTTAATCCGCAGGACGAGCCACTGACCCAGCAGTTGCGCGAGGGCTTTTTCGGCCGTTATGTTGTCGGCGCCCCTCTCGGTGCGGGGCAGGGAGGACCCATCCATGGGACTCGCATCCCAGGGACCGGTCCCGCCGCCGAATTCGCGGCCCGAGCTGGCCGTGAGCTGGCTGAGAATCTCTCCCAACATCTGCGACCAAGTTCGTTTTTCCTCGGGAATGTTGATAATGGCGCTCAGGACGTCCGGCTGATAGCCGAATGTTCCTCCCTGGTCCCTTACTCGTTCTGGGTACACATCCCATCGCGGGCCATAGGACATGTTGAGCTTGCGGACGCCAAAGACCTGGCCTCCGTCCGCGGCAAACTGGTCCAACACCTTCTGTATGAGCGCCGTGATCCCGCCCTGCGGCCAATCGCTGACCGGAACGCAGGCGCCTCCGCCCAAGGGGCAATTGAGATAGGGAATGTTCTTGGGTGGCTCATTTACTTGCTTGTACTGGAAGGAAAGGGTGCGGACCTTCGGCACCGGGAAGGGCTTCTTGACCGGAATGCCGCGAACGGCGGTGATAATCTGCATGTCTTGTGGGGCCAAGTACAGCGGATCGACGTAGTCGATCAGCACGCCATATCTTCTCTCGATCACGTCCATGGCGTCGGAAACGGGCCTCGCGCCTGTGACAGTGAACGTCTCCAAAGTCGCGTTTTGGCTGGTCGTTTGTGCAACGGCCGATCCGCAGGCAAAGAGGAGGCAGAGGAGGGTCGCTTTAGCAGGGAGGGTGCGTGCGATCTTCATGACGGCCTCCTCATTTGCAATGGCCCTTCAAGCTAGGATAATTTTTGCACTCCTGCACGGTCCCGCCGCCAGCTGAAGTTGTTACCAAGTTACCCCTCAGGTCTGCAAATACAAGGCGAAGCCGTACGCGAAGCTCTTTACTGTTAAGTGGCCATTGCTCTCGGGTCGCCCCGCATCGCTGAGACGCGGGGCTCGCGTGGAAGAGATCGCATCCGCACGGCGGATGGCGGAGAGATTCCTCCCGCCTTCGCTGGGGATAAGCGGGAGGGCGCTTCGCTTGGAATGACAAAAAGCTGTGCCTAACGCGGGAGGGAGCATCCGCCCGGCTCAGGGCGTGGTGCGGCCGTGGGTGTAGATGAACTGCTTGGCGGTTTCGTCGTAGTCGGCGATTTTCGGCACCTTGATGTCAGCGTGATCCCCGCAGCCCCGCCGGTAGTGGGCGACGAACTCGTCGCTATAAGCCTCGACCGTGCTGGGAACGATGTTGGCCAGTTCGCTCGGCAGAAAGCAGCGCGTGCCGCTCGGCGCTTTTACCGCGGCCTGCACGGCGGCGGCGACGTCTACACTGTCGCCGCTTCCCTCGACCAGCTTTCTCAGATGAATCGTCGCGGTGTGGCCGCCGTCCTTGCAGGAGGTGCACTGCCCGCACGATTCCAGCCACAGGAATTCGGCGTAGCGGTGCGCGACCCGCACCATGCACGTCGCGTCGTCGTAAACGATGTAGCCGCCCGAACCCAAACCGGCGTTGATCTTTTTCATGGAGTCGAAATCAAGCGGAGTATCGAGGAATTCGGCCGTGATGACCGGGTTGGTGACGCCCGAATAGATCGCCTTGACCTTCCGGCCCGGTTTCGTTCCTCCGCCCCAGACTTCGACCAACTCGCGCAGCGGAGTGCCCATCGGCAGCTCGTAGACGCCCGGCGTCTGCACGTCGCCGCAAATGGTAAAAACCATCGTGCCCGGCGTGCCCGGAATTCCGATCGACCGGAACCAATCGTGGCCTTCGCGCAGGATGTGGGGGACGTTGGAAAGCGTTTCAGCGTTGTTGACGTCGGTGGGATTCGGTTCATACACGTCGAACATCGTGCGGGTGAAAAGGCCGATCTGGTAAGGGGGATTATCAGCCTCGCGCGGCATGGCCTCCTTGCCCTCGATCACTTCGAGAAGCGCCCTCTCTTCTCCGAGCAAATAGTCTTCCGGGCCGCGCACGACCTGAACCGGCGTGTGGATCAAGCCTCGCGCGGTCATTTCCTCGATGGCGCCGGTGAGCCGGAAATATTCGCGCTCAAAGCTGGTCTTCATGCCGACAAAGCATTTCTTGGCGGTGATGGCGCGGGCGGCGATTTGGATTCCCTCGAGCAACTGATAGGGATTGCGCCGAATCATAGTCCGGTCTTTGAAAGTGCCCGGTTCGCCTTCGGCGGCGTTGCAGACCAGATAGCGGGTGGGGCAAGGGCTGTGCGCGATCGTCGTCCATTTCATGGCGGTGGGAAATCCCGCCCCGCCGCGCCCGCGCAGGTGGGCCGCCTTGACTTCAGCGATAACCTCGTCCGGCGACATCGCCAGCGCTTTCTTCAACCCTTCGCCACCGCCCAAGGCGAGGTAGGCGTCAAGGGTGTCGATCGATTTGTCCGGCAGCAGGAATTTCTGGGGCGCAGCCAAGGTCATCTCCTCGAAACAGACGAATTGCTTAGAAGAAGAGACAAATGTTAGCACACGAAGCGGCGGCTCGCCGCATCGGCCTTAGGGAGAGAGCGGAGAGAAAATCGCGCCGCCGCGGGGCCCGGCGGAAGCGTTTATTTCCCCCGGCTCTCCATTCGACGGACCCGAGCCCGGCCGAGCCGCCGGCAGAGCTGCCAACCAAGCCGATAGACCAGATGTACCATTGTCCTGCTGCAACGACGGTTCTAGTATTCCAATAGTCGTGTGTTAGCTCGTTGGGTGAGCAGAGAAAAGCAGCTAACAGGTGTCCGCCTGCAACGGGCTGCATCTCCTCCCCCCAGGAAAAGGTAGGGTAAATTGTTCCATGGCAACCACCGATAGTGCTGTAATTCAACCTCCACAAGTTCTGGGCAAGAGCAGCCCTCTGCACTTTGGGCTGGACCGCTGGCGCCGTCGCCGGGTGACCATTCGCATCGCCGTTTCGCTGGAATATGCCGACGGTGAGAAGACCATCTCGGTTCCTGCCTGTACGGCATGGGTCAACGACGAAGAAGCGTTGCTGGTGACGCAGCAGGAGCTTCCGGCCGGATTGCGTGTCGAATTGAAACAGTCGTTTACGGGCGAGCGCCAGGCAGGCCACATCATTCCATCGCCGTTGAAGCAGCTTGACGGCTTCTACACGGGGATCCGGTTCGAATCACCTGTGCCGGGCTTCTGGCATATCGTTTTTCCCGCGTCGCGGCTGTAAGCCGCGCTCGAAAAACGATCGGTGGCTAGCGGCTTTGGGGCCGGGGAATCGTGAAGGTGACCTTGGCGATGCCGGAGTTCTGATACGAATCGAACACGCGCACGCTGATCGTGTGCTCGCCCGGACCGAGCTGCTTCAGGGTAATTTTGTACGTTTCCGATGGCGCGTCACTGAGCTGGCCCACCGGCTGTACCAGCGTCCAAGGACCGGCGTCGAGACTGTATTCGGCTCTGGCCAGCGGCGATGAGGGATCCTTAGCGGCAAATTGTATGGTTGCGTCGTCGGTGACCGCGTCGGCCCGCAGACCGGAAATCGCCGGCGGCGTATTGTCCACGACGAAGCGCGGGCCAATCCGTTCGTCGCTGAGCGTCTCTGCCGGCGGGTTCGAGGGCGCGTCCGAAGCGACGATTTTCAAATAATAGGGGCCATCCGGCATGGTCGTCGTATCCCAGGAATAATAGGGCACCCGCAGATGGGTCTTCAGGAGCTTCCAGGCATGCTCTCCTTCGCCGCGGTAGTAGATCGAGTACTCGAGTCGATCCCCGTTGGCGTCGCGGGCGCTCCAGAGCACGCTCTGCCAGCCCTTCTCCCGAAACCCCTGGGGAGGAGGCTCGAAGCTCTCGGTCTGCACGGGGACGTTCTGGGGAGCGACATTGCGGTCCTGCCCCGAAGGATTGCTTTTCGGCATGTGCAGGTGCACGGGCAGCATCGACTCGGATCCGGATAGCTGAGGAACCTGGATGGAGCGGAGGCGAATGCCCGGGTCTTGCATGACGATATCGTTGATCTGGGGAGCGACGTTTTTCGGCAGATACGCCAGGCTGACCCAAGACAGGCTCGGTTGCGCGCCCGGCCCGGCGTGAAAAACCGCCTTCCACTGCGCGTAGCGTGACGGCGGGCAGCCGGCCGGTTGGCTCTGCGGCACATCGTAGGGCCCAAACCATTGGCTCCAGTTTTCATCCGGGTTCGACGTATTTCCCGACCGGACGTAAAAACTCACCCGTCCGTTCGAAGCTCCCTGGCCCCACCAGTTCAACAGGCCCCAACGCGAGAATATCTTGGCGTCGTACGGGGCGGACGTGAAGGTTGACTGGGCGGCGGTTCCCGGCCCGAGCGTGAAGATTTTTCCGGGGTTGGCCGTGCACAGATAGATTCGGCCGCCGGGGCCCGTGGCGAGGCCGGTCACCTGTCCCGAAGCGGTTTCCGCCGCTTTCGAGAATATTCCGTGGCCTTCCAGTTCGATCACGTCCCCGCTGTTCCCCGTGCCGAGCAGGAGCTTGCCACCGGGCGAGAATCCGAGGGAGTAGACCAGATTCGTGCGCGATTCCCAAAGCAGCGTGGGTGAACCGTCGGGCGCAATCCGGTAGACGTGGCTGCCGCCGCCAGCCGTGGCAGCCAAGGGATTGAACGGCACGACTGGCGGCATGAGGGCGCCATGAGGGGCGACAGTCACCGTCCCCTGGACCCCGCTAGTCGTTTGGGCATGACCCGAGGAGAAAACGAAAGTTTCGCCGCCGGGAACGGTGGAAACTGTGGATACCCTGCCTTCGTGCTTGGATCCGATGGCCGCCGCGTAGATGTTGCCTTTGGGCCCGAGCGATAAAGCGGTGACCTCCTGACCGGCGGTTTCGTAAAGCACGAACGCGCGGCCGGCCACCGGAGGCTCGCCGGAGGCGCCGCGATGGATCGCGACGCGAATCACCAGCCCGCTCGGATCGGTGCCGAGCAACAGGTTGTTCTGGCTGTCCAGAGCCATAGCGCGGATATGGCGTTCGTCGCTCTTGTAAAAGAGCCTGCTCTTGCCATCGGGCGTAACGGCGAAAACCTCGCCCGTATCGCCGGTACCCACGTACAGGACCCCTTCGCGATCGACGGCGAGCGACCAGATGTATTTCGTCTTGGGGTCGAAGAATACGCTCGATTTCCCCGCGGGAGTGACTTTGTAGACTTTGCCGTCGGGAGAAGTGGCCACGTAGAGATCGTCTTTCGCATCGAATGCGATGGCCTGCGCCGTCAACTCCTGCGACTGAAACACCGTGGTCGCGTGGCCGGCCGCGTCGAAGCGGAAGACGCGTGCCGTCGATCCGCCGCTCGCGTACAACCTTCCCTTCGAATCGGTGCGCAGGGACCACAGATAAGCCACGTTCGGGTCGGCAAAAGTCCCGAACTTCGCAGCCGGCGTCAGCCGGCCGTCACTCCACAGCGCCACCCCTTTCGCCGTTCCGCCCTCGAAATCGGAAAAAGAGGTGGTGTGCCAGAAAAGGGTATGCGTCGCCAGCGCCGGAAGACTTACGAGCGCCGTGGCCATCAGGCACAAGGCAGAGATTCGCCAAACCGATCGCATACCGTTTTCTCCTTGGGGTTCCTATTTCACCGTGATCGAAAGGTATTGGTTTCCGGTGATGACCTCGTGCATGGCCACCGAACGCTCGGCCAGTTCCGACTGCCACAATACGGTGGCCTGGCCGGGGTTGCGCTGCCCGAGCACGTTGATTTCGGAAAGAGGGATATTGGGCAAGCGTTTGTCCTGGAATAGGAGCGTCGGGCCCGTTTGCAGCAGTGCGACGTAGAGCCGGTCGTTCCGCCGTTCCTGATTCAGCAGCTCGATCAGTTGATCGAGGCCGCCGACTCGCCCGCGCTGGCCGAAGGGGAAATACTGCTCGATCCGGTCGAGCGTGCCGGCGTCGCTGACCAGGACGTGAAGCGGACCCGGTGAGGCTTGGAGCGGGATCGAGATCGGAACGTCGCGAATGAACGGCGCGCCGCGATAGGGCTGCATCGCCACCTTGATCGTCACCGTCTCGCCGGGATGGACCTGTTTCGCGTCGCTCCAGGCGCTCTCGATGCTGGCCCACCGGGCATCGGGCAGGCTTCGCACGGTGAGGTGGATGGCGGTGATATGGGGCTGCTCGTACGGATTATCGAATATCTCGGCGAAAACGCCCTCCACTTGGGAGGCGATGGGAGAGGCGTCCGGTATCGGCGCGTTGCTTGGCGCGAACATATTGTCCAGGCGCACGGCGTTGTGCCCGGCGATATCGATCGAACCTTCGAGCTGAAACGTCGTCCCTTCGTTGTAGGTCAGGTTCGACCGCACACCCTCGAGCGTCGCCATGGCCACCAGCAGCGGCGTCAGCTTCGCATTTTCCATCACATTAAAATGAAACTGCTTGGCCGAAGCCCCCGCTCCCACGGACAATTCCACGGGGATCATCGGCGGCGGCGGGCCGATACGGCCCATCACGCCGGTGAGCCGGTCTTCGGTGATCGAGCCGATCACCCCTCCCGTATTCATGATTTTCGTCGAACTCATCGACGAGGCGAGGGTAGCCACTACATGCCCTCGCGCCATCGGGATGTGCACGTTGCCGAATCCGAACAGCGGGTGACCGCACAGGTAAACCCGGTCGCCAATCCGGGCCGTCACCGTGCAGCCGGCGGCCATGGAGAGATCTCCGCTGATGAGCACCATCCCGGCCATATCCCCGGGCTTGAGTTCGGCGTCGGCGGGGCTGGCGGGAACCGACCCTCCTTCGGTGGCCACCATGCCGTACCGTTCGAGTTGGCTGCTATAGCGGCCGATAACCGACGGCAGGAACCCGGAAAAGACAACCGGGGAAGCGATCGGTTCCAGATACTCCCCGTTTCCAACGCCTACCTGCTCGGCCCAACCGCGGGGCAGAGCCAAGCGCGTGCTCGCTTGCGAGGGCTTCTTGGCCACCCGGCCTGGCGCCGGCTCGTCCTGGCCGTCGACCGCCAATTCTTCTTCGATCGGCGTCATTCCGGCAATCGCCTCGCTGGTGAACATCCCGAATTTGTAGGAGATCGCCCCGGCGAGCTTGCCGTCGATATAGACCGGGCTGCCGCTCATGCCCGCGACCACGCCGCTTTTGGCGATTTCCGGGCTGGAGAGTTTCACGAGCACGACATCCTGTTTCGGGCCGATCAGGTTCGGCAGGATGCCAACGATCTGGACGTCGAAGGGTTGGATCTTGTCGCCGGAAAAAATCGTGTAGCCAACACCGTTCATTCCCGGCTTGATCCGGGCGAGCGGAAAGATTTGCGGACCAGCGGCAGCGGAAGAAAGGGTGGCGAGGACAAGCGCGGCGGAAACCGCAATGGAGAGAAAGAAGAGCCTGCGCATCGAACTGATTTCATCATATGCTGTCGGCAGGCGGAGAGGCAAATGCTTCCTGGCAAACGGTTCCTCTCATTCGCCCGGCGTTCGCTGCGGGCCTGTCCGTAAATAACGTCCCGGCGAACCGGCCTCGTGTTTCGGCCACGGTGGCGCCGGCGGCCGTGTTGGGTACAATGCCTTTGACCGGGTGATCTCGATGAGGCGGAGCAGCGAATTTCTGCCGGTAACCGGCGCTGCCGCCGGGCTGCCACGGCGGCAGCGCCGGAGGGCGCTTGGGCTCGCGCTCTTCGCCGCCATCCCTCTCGGCAATTTCCCCGCTCGCGCGCAGCCACGGCCGACCGCGATGAGGCTGCGGTTCCTCGCCCAACCGGCGAACACGGCCGTGGGAGCGCCGGGGAAACGCACCGTGCGCGTTGCCGTGCTCGCCGCGGACGGCAAGGTTGCGACCAGCGCCGTCGCCAACGTTTCGCTCTCTCTCGCAACAAATCCCGGCGGCGGCGCAACCCTCTCCGGGATCCTCTCGCGTCCGGCCGTGAAGGGCATCGCGACATTTGCCGGCCTCAGCTTGGACACTCCCGGGCGCGGCTACACCCTGCGGGCAACCGCGAATATCGCGGGCGCCGTCCTTTCCGCCACCAGCCGGCCTTTCAACGCCTATATCGGCACCGCCATTTCCATTCAGTTCCAACCCGCCACGATTTTCTTCGGCGATTCGGCGAGCTTCGTCGTGTCGATCAGCCCTTGCCAAAGCGATTTCGGCGGCACGGCGGGCAAAATTCAGATGTGGCTGGCGCGCGAAACGCTGGCGACGATCCCGGTGGGCCAGATCGGCGCGGGGTGTCAGGCTCGCGTCTCGGTTCGGTTCGCCAGCCCGCGTTTTCCCGCGGCAACGTATCCGTTGACGGTCGTCTTCTTTTCCTCGAACCCGAATTATGACTCGAGCAAGGTCGTTCGCCAGATCAGTTTGGCGCCGCTACAAATCACGGCCGCCTACGCGGGCGATTCCCTGGTTGCGGCGACGGGCCCGAAAACGCCGGTGAGCTTGCGAGCGAAAATCTCCACCATCGCTTCCCGAGCCGGTCCGGCCTCCGCCAGCAGTCCGTCATTCGGCATCTTCGATCGCGTCAATGGCGGCGCCAGTCGCGTGAGGGTCGATTTTTTCAATTGCTCGGCCACGCCCTGCCAGCCGATGGGCACCGCCCCGGTTCGCGATGCAGCCGGCGCTGCCGGAACCGGCATCGCCACGCTCGCCGAGAAACTGCCGGTTGGCGTATTTGCTCTGACGTTTCGGGTCCGGCAGGCGGCCAACTTCTTCGCAGCCGGGGATCTTCCCGCCGGGCAGCAGATCGTGGAAACGGGCGAAAGCGCCGTCGCCGTGACGCCGCAGGGCGGGGCGGGCTTGCGTGGGGCCGGCTGGACCTCCGATGCCGGTAGCTCGAGCGGGAAGTGTTGGTTTGCGTTCTCCATTCGCCGCAATCGGGGCCAGGCGCTTGCCGGAAGCCTCGTTGCGGTCTACCCCGACGTTTTCGAGGGCGTGCCCGCCGATTTCGTGATCCGGAGCGAGAGCCCCGAGCGGTTGAAATTTCTCGATCGGACGCGCAACGAAGCCGAGTTGACCGCGCGGGCGGGCGTGAGCATCATCAACCGGGCCAGTGGAGAGGTTGTCGGCGGCTTCGCCGCGCCTGCCACGCCCAATCTGACGATGGTTGTTGTCGGGGGCAAAGCGCCGCAGTTCGGCCTGAAGGTTTTAGACGCCAGCGGAGCCACCTTTGCCACCGTGGGCACATCGATCGGGAAATCGCTGGTTCCCTTTCCCGCCGCCGGCGGCCGCATTCTGCTGCCGACGCGCCCGTAACGACAGGCGCGCTCCGCCTCCTGCGAACCACTATGCGAACCCCTATACGGAACCCGGGCGGACGCCGGCGGCTATCTGGTCCGCCGTTTTTGGAGGGGGGCACCGTGACGGGGGCGCCGCCGGCGTCAAAGCGGAAAATCGAGCCGAATTCTAGGCGGCCTTCGGCTCGATCCGAACCTTTTTCGTGGGGGCAATCTTGGGCAATTTCAGTTCCAGCACGCCGCCCTTGAGCGTTGCCGCGGTTTTTTCGGCATCGACTTCCGTGGGGAGTTCGATGCGGCGGAACAGCTGGTTGGAGCGCCGTTCCGAATACAAGACCTTCTCTTTTTCCTGTTCGCTGGCCGATTCCCGTTTGCCGGCGATGGTTAGCTGCCTGCCTTCGATGCCGACCTCCAGATCCTTGACCTCGAAGCCGGGCACCTCGGCGCGCACGGTAACCGCGTTGTCGGATTCAGTGATCTCAAGATGCAAAGGATGCAGCAATTCGCGTTCGGCGCGGAACCAATCTTCCATGTCGAGGCCAAATTGCCGGCCGTTGCTCTCGAAAATGTCGTAAGCGCGCCGGGCGATTTCGTCGAAGGTCTGCCTCATATCCTTGAAAATCTCGTCGAGATTAACCAGCCTCAACGGCGTCGTTTGCTTCTCCGTTCGTTGGAGTTGGGCGCCTTCTTCTCTCATGGCTCTTTCTCCTTCACCCGAGGATGCGCACCCGTGCGGGCCTGCATCTCCGTGCGGGTCGACCCGCAACGCAACTATCCGGGCCTTTGACCCGTATCGGTGCAAGTCCGCTGCCAGATCCGGCAAGCCGGAGGGGCATCCTAACTGTCCTTAGAATCAAGTCGATGCGGGATACGTTTTGACTTGAATATCCAGCTTCTAGGGAAAAAACACGCGGCGCAGCGCCAAATTTCACAAGAGCGGCCCCACGCCGGATCACTTCTTGCCGATTCGGCCGAGATGCATCGCTCACCCCGGGCCCGGCGGCAGCGCATGTTAGAATCCGCGCATGGGCGATTCCAGAATCGTTCCGGCGCGCGCCCTGCGCGGCGAAATGGCGGTCCCGGGAGATAAGTCCATCTCCCACCGTTACGCCATTCTTTCCGCGATTGCCCAGGGCACTAGCGAAATCGAAAATTATTCTCCCGCGGCCGATTGCGCCAGCACGCTTTGCTGCGTCGAGCGCCTCGGCGCCCGCGTCCAGTGGGAAGGCAGCCGCGTCACGATCGGCGGCGTGGGGCGGGACGGCTTTCGGGCTCCCGGCGGGCCGCTCGACGCGGGCAATTCGGGCACCACGATGCGACTGCTGGCCGGCGTGCTGGCGGGTCAGCCATTCGAGTCCATTCTCACCGGAGACGATTCACTGCGCCGGCGCCCGATGCGGCGCATCGTCGATCCGCTCACCCGTATGGGCGCCTCGATCGAGGCCGAACGAGGGGACTTTCCGCCCTTGCGGATCCAGGGTGGCGCGCTCGAGGCGATCCGGTACGAGATGCCGATTCCCAGCGCGCAAGTGAAGTCGTGCATTCTTTTGGCGGGCCTGTACGCTTCCGGCACCACCACCGTCACCGAGCAGGTGGCTACGCGGGACCACACCGAGCTCGCGCTGGCCGAATTCGGCTCCCACATCGCCCGCACGGCGGGAATCGCCACCATCGCCGGTCCGGCGCGGCTCGAGGCCCACAATCTGGCCGTTCCCGGCGACCTTTCCTCCGCGGTTTTTCTGATCGCCGCCGCGCTGCTCTTGCCGGGTTCGGAGCTGCGCCTGTTGAACGTTGGGCTGAACCCGACGCGCACGGCCGTGCTCGATTTCCTGAACTCGATGGGCGCCTCGATTCGTATCACCGGCCGCCGAACGCTCGCCGGCGAGCCTCGCGGCGATATCGAGGTGCGTTCGGCCACGCTCAGCGGCGGAGTCGTCAGCGGTCCCGCTTCGGCGCGGATGATCGACGAGTTGCCCATGCTGGCCGCCCTGGGGCCCTTCACCGAGCGGGGCATCACGATCCTCGATGCGCGAGAACTGCGCGTCAAGGAAACCGATCGGATCGCCGCTTTAGTCGACAGCCTGCGCCGGATGGGCGCCCGCGTCGAATCCTTCCCCGACGGCCTGATCGTCACCGGCCGCGGCGGGGGGCCGCTGCATGGAGCCGAGATCGACCCGCGGGGCGACCACCGGATCGCCATGGCCTTCGCCGTTGCCGGGCTGGCCGCCACCGGAGAGAGCGTCATCCAGGACGCGGATTGTGTGGCCGTATCTTTCCCCGGCTTCTTCGATTTGCTCGACTCCTTGATCGAGCGCTGAGCCCGCGTCCGGGAGCGGGTTCCGGCCTTTTGCCACCGTCGGTTTCGGCATCGCCCGAATCAGCCCGACCAGCCAGGCGAAAACCGCGGCGGCGCAAGCCCTCATCGCCGGCCCGGCAACGCTCTCGAGTGGAAACAAATTCGATTTCAACTACGGATTCGGAGTGGAAAAGAAGCGCGTGCGATATGCCGGGTTGCGGCTGGATCTGCGCGACCACGTCATTGCGGCTCCGAGCTTGGGGGCGCCGCTGGGACCGGGCACGGCCGGCGCGGGTTTTTTCCCGGTCGGCGGCATCGCTCACATCGTCGAGCTTTCGGCGGGGATCGTTCTCTATCTGCCGCGCTGACAGGGGGCTGCGAGGCTATTCGATTTGCGCCAGCACGCCCTGGATCGTCCCCAGGCGAATTTGGGCATCCACTTCGACGGGGGTGCGGGCGGAATCGTTCGCGAGCCATAGGGTGAATTGCATCGGCTCGCCCGCCTGGTCGCGCGGAGAGACGGTGATCGCGATCCGCGAGGCGTCGAACTTGCCCGCGGGCACGATGACCGAATCGTGAGCGGCGGCCAGTTGCGCAGCCAGGCGGTAAAAGTGCTTGCCGTCGTAAACGGGCGAGCCGAACCGGGGGGTTCTCTGCCAATCGACCAGGCGAAGCCGGTAGAGCATGGCCAGGGGATCGCGCGTCCCGGCGGGAGCGGACACGCGCTCGGCCCCGGGCGAGCCGCCGCCGAGCGCCAGTTTGCGCACCGAACGCTTGCCCTGCTCGTTCAGATACATCTCGTATCGCCGGCTGACCAGCGTGCCCGCGTCGCAATAGGAATCGAACTGGTCGTCAACGGCCATCAGCAAACGCAACGGGTCCTCGGTGTGAGCGACGGCTTGAAAATGCCAGACGGGATCTCCATAGAAATTGCGGCGCGGCTCGACCTTCAATTCGGCGGTTGCCGCTTCGCTCATGTTCATCCACTCGATCTGATAGAACAGTTTTTCACCGGCGCGGAAGGGGCGCGCCGCTGCGCCTTTGCGCGGCCGGGAACCCGGCGGCGGCCCTCCAGGGGCCCGGCGGCTCGCGGGCGCCCCTTTCGCGCCGCAGGCAAAGGCGGCCAGGGCCAAGAGCAGCGGAATGGACCAAGCGGTGCGCATATCTCTTTTGGGTTAGAGCCCGTCCGGCCAGGCGGCGTTGCTCCCGAGCGGCGCGCCGGAAAAATTGCCAGCGGCGCCGAGCGCCGTTATAGTCGGGGCTTCGAGCAATTGTATCGGAAAGGGCGATGCGAGGCAGTTTTCGCAGGCAAAAACGATGCGCTATCTAGTCACCGGCGGAGCGGGTTTCATTGGCTCGGCCGTGGTGCGGGAACTGGTTGCGCGCGGCGAAACCGTGGCCGTGCTGGACGATCTTTCAGCCGGCAAGGAAAGCAATCTGGCCGGCGTGCTCGACCGCGTGGAGTTCCACCAGGCCAGCATCCTCGACGGGGAAGCCGCCGGGCGCGCCGCTCGGGACGCCGATTTCGTGGTGCATCTGGCGGCGCGAACGTCGGTGCCGCGATCGGTGGCCCAGCCGGTCGATACGAACGCCGTCAACGTCGAAGGAACGCTGAAGGTTTTGATCGCCGCTCGCGAAGCGAAGGCGCGCCGACTGGTTTACGCCGCTTCCTCTTCGGCCTACGGCGATACGCCGACGCTGCCGAAAGTCGAAACGATGCCCGCGGCGCCGGTTTCTCCCTACGGGGTTTCGAAATTCGCGGGAGAGCTCTACGCGCAGGTATTCACGCAGGTCTACGGCCTGGAGACGGTGGCGCTGCGCTATTTCAACGTGTTCGGTCCGCGGCAGGATCCCGGCTCGCCCTATTCGGGCGTTCTGGCGCGCTTTCTGCTGACGCTCATCGATGGCGGCGAGCCGGTGGTCTATGGCGATGGAGAGCAGTCGCGCGATTTCACCTTCGTCGACAACGTCGTCGACGCCACGCTGCGCGCCTGCGCCGCGCCGAACGTCTCCGGGCGCGTCGTCAACGTCGCGACCGGCTCCCGCGTCAGCCTCAACGAAACCCTGGGCATCCTCGAGCGCATTACCGGCCGTTCCGCTCGCGCACGCTACGAGCCGCCGCGCGCAGGCGATATCGTGCACTCGCAAGCCGGCATCGCTCTAGCGCGAGAGCTGCTGGGCTACGAGCCGCTGATTGGTTTCGAGGAAGGTTTGCGGCGCACCTGGCAGTGGTACCAATCGGAATACTCGCCGGCCAAGAGTCATCCGCCCAAATCCTGAAGGCGGCTCAGCCCGCCTGCGCGCTCAGTGCCCGTTTGCCGTGTCGAGCAGCGGCGGCAGCTGGGCGATGCTGTCGAGCAGGACGTCGGGCGGAACGGCGCCCAGGCCGGAACTGGCGAGTCCGTAGGTAACACCGGCGACCCAGGTGCCGGCGTTGCGGGCGGTCTGAACGTCGATGATTGAATCCCCCACCAGCATCGCTTGCGACGGTCTGACGCGGAATTCATCGAGTAAGGCATTCATTCCCGTCGGATCCGGTTTTTTCCTTTCGAAGCTGTTGCCGCCATAGACGCGGCGGAATAAGCTGGATAGACCGAGCCCTTCGAGAATCGCCTCGCTAAATTTCACCGGCTTGTTGGTAAGGACGGCGAGCGGGAAGGCTTCCAGGGCAGCCAGACCTTCGCGGACGCCGGGATAGGTGACGGTGTAATCGAGCATGTGCTCGCGGTAATAACCGAGGAAGAAATCCATCGCCTCCTGGATCTGCTCGGACCCGATTCCTTCCCCCATCGCCCGTTCGATGAGCTTCTGCATCCCTTCGCCGACGTAGCTCGAAACCACCTCGTCGGGCAGCGGCTCGAAGTTCATGTGGCGGCGCGTGGCGTTTACGGCCTGCACCAGGTCGCTCTTGGAATCGATTAAAGTCCCGTCCAGATCGAAGACGATCACCTGGACTTCGGGAAAACGTGTCGGCACGCGGCTTTTCTCCCTTGCGCTCCTAGAATGCACGGCCCAGGCCCGTTGCGCAAATTGGCGCACCGCCGGCCCGCTGCTAAAATCGTGCCGCGGAGTTCGACATTCGAGGAGCCGATGGCAGAAATCTTCCCGTTTCACGCCTGGCGGTACGATTCACGGCGCGTTCGCCTGGCCGATGTGGTGACGCAGCCCTACGACAAGATCACGCCGGAAATGCAGGAGCGTTATCTAGCCGCCGATCCCTTCTACAACTTCATTCGCATCGAGAAAGGTCCGGCTACGGCCGATGATTCGGCCGGCAACAACGTCTACACGCGGGCCAAACTGAGCCTCGGGAATTGGATTCGCGAGGGAGTTCTCCGCCGAGACAGAGAGCCGGCGATCTATCCCTATTTTCAGGAGTACACCGTCCCCGGCACGGGCCTTCGCCGCACGCGCAAGGGATTCATCACCCTGGGCCGGCTGGAAGACTATTCGGCCGGGGTGATTTTTCGCCACGAGCACACGCTGCCCGGTCCCAAGGCCGACCGTCTGGAGCTGTTGCGCCAGACGCGAACGCAAACCGGCCTGCTCTTCATGCTCTATCAGGATCCCGAACGCGCGACCGATCGCCTGATCGACGAGGCCGCCGAGAGCGAGCCGGTGGCCGAGGCTACCGACGAGCTCGGCGTGACGCACCGGCTCTGGATGCTCTCCGATCCGGCCGCCGTCGCTGCACTGGCCGGCATGATCGCTCCCAAGCGGCTGCTCATCGCCGATGGCCATCACCGTTACGAAACGGCGCTGGCCTTCCGCAACGAGTGCCGCCAGGCCTCGGGCCGCTCCGATCCCGCCGCCCCACACGAGCGGGCGATGATGGCGCTATTCAACGCGGACGGGGAAGGGCTGACGATCCTGCCGACGCACCGGCTCGTTTTTGGAATTCCGGATTTCGCATTCGACGCGTTTCGCCGCCGGATCGAGCCGCAGTTCGATTGCCGCTCCTACCCGTTCGCGAGCGCGAGCGAGCGCGAGGGAGCGCTCGACGAGTTCCGGCGCGAACTCGAGCGGCAGGCAAGCACGCGGACGGCGATCGGCGCCTACGCCGGCGGCGGAGCGTTCCACCTGTTTCTGCTGCGAGATGATGCCGGCGCCGCCGGCCGATTGGCCGATCTCACGCCGGCCGAGCGCCAGCTGGATGTGGTTCTGCTCCATCGCGTGATGCTCGAGGGTGGGCTGGGAATCACGCCCAACGACGTTTCCGGAGAAAAACGGGTGGGATACGAGCGTCAACTCGAATCGGCACTGTCCGCCGTGGACGCCGGACGAGCGCAACTGGCCCTGCTGCTCAATCCGGCGCGGATCGAGTTGGTCGCCCAAACAGCCTTCGCCGGCCGGGTGTTGCCGGAGAAATCGACCGATTTCTACCCGAAGCTGTTGAGCGGGCTCACCCTGTACCGGCTCGACGATTGAGCCGTTTACTTGGGAAAGCTGGCGATCGCCGCTTGCTCGGTGTCGTACACATCGAACACCGTGAGCAGCTTGGTTACCTGCAGCACTTCGCGGAACTTGCTGCCTAGGTTGACCAGCTTCAGCATCGCCCCTTGATTTTTGGCGCTGGTGTAAGCGGCGACCAGTGCGCCGAGGCCCGCGCTGTCGATGTAGGAAACCTGGCCCATGTTCAGTACGATCTTATTGCGGTCCTGCCCCAGCAGGCTCTTCACCCGCTCGCGCAGAGAGCTGGATTCCTCACCGAGAACAATCCGCCCTTCCATATCCAGTACCGACACTCCATCCACTATCCGCTCGGTCATTTTCAACGGCACGTTCGAGCCTCCTCGCAGATTGCTTGGAATCCGGGATCGCCGGCCTGACGAGCGCCGGGCCCTCTAATAGTAGTCCGAACAAGACATGTAATATCCGCAAGCGGGACAGACCAGCTTGCAGGAGTGCTGTTCGAGCCGGCGCGAGCAAACCGGACAGTAATCCGAAGGATTTTCCCGCTCCGCTTGGGAGCGCGTTTCAGCGGTTGCTGTCTTCGTTTGCGGCATCCGATGGGCAAAAGCTTATAGCACAGCGGGGCAGCGGTGCAAAGACCATTTCCGCCGGAATGTCTTAGCCAGATAATTCTGTCACCCCTTAACGGCCGCGTGAAAATGTCACCCCATGAGACAGGAGACATTCACGTTGAGCCAACGGGAGTTGCAAAAGGTGGCCGTCATCGCACAGTGCGTGAAAGGGGAACTGG
>DATLSU010000028.1:0-37146 GCA_035533975.1 Patescibacteria group bacterium | reverse complement strand
ACTCGTCCAGGACTTGGCCGGGCGCGTCGCCGTCTACCACGGCGACACAAAATTGCAGATCGAGGCCCTCTAAAAAAATAACGAGGGGGTGACATTTTCACTCGGCTGTTAGGGGTGACATTTTTACCTTGCTACAACACGACGGAGCGGCCTTGGATTGAGGGAGGAGATCTTTGCCCCTACGACCACCGCCGGCGCTCGATGAACAAACGCTGGCAATGGGGCACCTGGCCCACCGGGGACCTCTTCATCGCCACCCCCCCCCCAAACCGCCTTCGCTTTCCGCGGGCGCCGCCCGATATTTCCAAAGGATCATTCCCGGGTCAATGAGCCTTCCCGTCAATACACGGCGGGCCGGTACGGTTTGTCGCTGCTTCCTCGCGAAACCTCGCGTTTCCGCTACGTCCTGGCAACCGGCTCGCTTCGGGCAGTTGCACGAAGGGCTATGTTTTCCTTAGGCTAGTGGGCGCTACCTGCGGCGCCGACCAGCGGCGCCCTCTTATGGCCACTAAACCGACGCCTCCAGAACCCCAGCCGCAGCAGATCGTACTCACCGCCGAAGAGCAACGCCTCGATCAGGACCTCCAGCGCCGCGTTTTCTGGAAGCGCTGGGGACCCTATCTCTCCGAACGCCAATGGGGCACCGTGCGCGAGGATTACAGCGCCAATGGAGATGCCTGGAATTCTTTCCCGTTCGAGCAGGCTCAATCGCGGACCTACCGTTGGGGCGAGGATGGTCTGGCGGGCTTGTGCGACCGCCGTCAGTTGATCTGTTTCTCCTTCGCCTTCTGGAACGGCCGCGATCCCATTCTGAAGGAGCGTTTATTCGGGCTCAACAACGGCCAGGGCAACCACGGCGAAGACGTCAAGGAGTACTACTTTTACCTCGATGGGGCGCCCACCCATTCCTACATGCGGTATTTATACAAATATCCGCAGTCGGAATTCCCCTACCGCGCGCTGATCGAGGAAAACGCCCGCCGCTCCCGCCTGGAGCCCGAATACGAACTGCTCGACACCGGCATCTTCGACGAAGACCGCTATTTCGATCTGGAGATGGAATACGCCAAGGCCGCGGCCGAAGACATTCTCATTCGGATCACCGCTACCAACCGGGGTCCCGAGGCGGCCGGACTTCATCTGCTGCCCACGGTCTGGTTCCGCAACACATGGTCGTGGTTCCTGGCGGCGAACCGGCCCACGCTCACCGCCGAACCCCCGGCCGATTCCTCGCCCCACCGCTCGATCCGGATCGAGCAGGAATATTACGGCCGGCGATGGCTCGTGGCGGAGGGCCCCTGCGAACTGTTATTCACCGAAAACGAGACGAATTTCGAGCGGCTTTGGGGAGTCCCGAACCGCTCCCGATACGTCAAGGACGCCTTCCACGATTTCGTCATCGCCGGCAAACACGCCGCCGTCAATCCCGCCGCCACCGGCACCAAGGCCGCGGCTTACCGTCAGGCGCCAATCGCCGCGGGCGCGTCCTTCACCTGGCGCCTGCGGCTGACCGATGCGCAGCCGCAGCCCTACGGCGGTATTGGCTCCGATTTCGACCAGGTATTCGAAAGCAGAAAGGAAGAAGCCTCCGAGTTCTTTGCGAACCGCGTCCCGCAGCACTGCGGCGAGGACGGCCGCAATATTCAGAAGCAGGCATTCGCCGGCCTGCTCTGGTCCAAGCAGTTTTACGCCTACGACGTTCGCTCCTGGCTCGAAGGCGATCCCGCCGGACCGACCCCGCCGCCCCAGCGCCTGTGCGGGCGCAATCACAACTGGCCGCACCTCTACAACGCCGACGTGCTCTCGATGCCCGACAAGTGGGAATATCCCTGGTACGCGTCCTGGGATTTGGCCTTTCACGCCGTCGTCCTCGCGCTGGTCGATCCCGACTCGGCCAAGGATCAACTCATTCTCCTGCTGCGCGAATGGTACTTGCACCCGAACGGGCAGCTGCCCGCCTACGAATGGAATTTCGACAACGTCAATCCGCCCGTCCACGCCTGGGCCGCCTGGCGCGTCTACAAGATCGAACAGCGCATCCGCGGCAGGGCGGATCGCGATTTCCTCGAGCGCATCTTCCACAAGCTCCTGCTGAATTTCACCTGGTGGGTGAACCGGAAGGACCCCGAGGGAATGAATCTTTTCGAAGGCGGCTTCCTCGGCCTCGACAACATCGGCATCTTCGACCGCTCGCACGCGCTGCCCGGCGGAGGATTGTTCGAGCAATCCGACGGCACCAGCTGGATGGCGATGTTCAGCCTGAACATGATGGCCATCGCCATGGAGCTGGGCCGCGAGAATCCGGTTTACGAGGATGTCGCGAGCAAATTCTTCGAGCATTTCGTCTGGATCGCCACGGCCATGAACAATATCGGCGGCAAGGGCCACGGGCTCTGGGATGAGCAGGATGGTTTCTACTATAACGTCTTGCATCAGGCCAATGGCAACGACATCCCGGTTCGCTCCCGCACGATCACCGGACTGATTCCCCTATTGGCGGTCGAAACCATCGAGCCTGAGGACTTCAAGCGCTTCCCCGCCTTCCAGAGCCGGATGAACTGGTTCCTCAAGCACCACCCCGAGGTCCCCAATCTGGTCACCATGACGCGCGAAACGACCCGCGGACCCCGCTTCCTGCTTTCCATCGCCAACCAGGACCGCCTGCTTCGCCTGCTCCGCTACATGCTCGATCCGGCCGAATTTCTCTCTCCCTACGGCATCCGCTCGCTCTCCCGCTATCACCGCGATCACCCTTGCCGCCTGACCCTGGACGGCACCCAGTATTCGGTGGATTACGAGCCCGGAGAATCGGCGACGAATCTTTTCGGCGGCAATTCCAACTGGCGCGGCCCGGTCTGGTTCCCGCTGAATTTCCTGCTGATCGAGGCCCTGCAAAAATTCCATTTCTATTACGGCGACTCGCTCAAGGCCGAATGCCCGGTTGGGTCGGGCAACGAGCGCAATCTCTGGGAGGTGGCCCGTCACATCTCGCGCAGCCTCATGCGGATCTTTCTGCGCTCGGCCGACGGGCGCCCGCTCTACGCGGGACGCCGGAAATTCCAGCAGGATCCGCATTGGAAAGACCTGATCCAATTCTTCGAGTACTTCCACGGCGACACCGGCGAAGGACTCGGCGCCAGCCATCAAACCGGCTGGACCGCTCTCATTGCCAAGCTCATCGAGCAAAGCGGCGCCGGCTTCTGTTGATTTTCTCTCTCTTGTTGATTTCCTCACCGAGGACCAGGCAGCCTGTCCCATCCAGCCGGCTTCGAAGCGCCTGCCGGCCGGATCAGTCTCTTCGGGCGGCCGCTTGGACCAGTTCGATCAGGACTTTCTCGCCCGGCGCCGAACCGCTTCCGGCGGGAACCGGAAGCAGAAAGAAATTCACCCGAGTGCCGTCGGCGCCCGCCCGCGTCTCCGGATAAACAGGGGTGATGGAAAAATGCTCTCGCACCAGAGCCGATGCGCGGTCCACGTCGCTAACCGGCAGCTCGATCTGCTGGATTCCCTCTCCGCGCCGGTCCAAAAAGCGCGCGATGGCTCCCGGGCCATGGGGCTGGCGCGTGGTGAGAACGTCGATGGAGATACCGCCGGGAAAATGCAATTCAAATTCCCGCGCGTCCTGATCGGGAGGAACATCGGCGAGCGCGGGCGACCCATTCGCTTGGCGGATTCGCTCGAACTGTTCCGCGTGCACGGCGATCCCGACGGTCGGCTTGCCGGCGAAGAGCGGCGCGAGCGCGGCATCCTGGCTCCAAGCCTGCGTCGCCGCCCGCGCCGCCGCCGAACCGGCCTCATAGATGGTGCTGGCCGCCCGGAATCGCGTTTCGGGATCGGCATCGGCTAACGCCGCAGTCGACGAGTTCATCTCTTCGATAGGCATCCCGCTTGAGCTTATGCGCGCAGGACCGCGAGGGCAAGCGACCCATGCCGCGCCGAAGCATGGCTAGGGAAGGAGAGTTTTACGAAATTCGGTGGAAGAGGCGCGAGAGCGGATTTCGCGCCTAAAACGTCATAGCAGCCGGAAGCTGATTTCCGCCATCATGATTACGGTGGCCGGTTTGCCGTTCGGGCCGAGGGCCGGTTTGAAGCGCCACGCGCGCACGGCGGCGATGGCCTTCTGGTCGAGCCCCAGTCCCAAGCTGCGAATCACCTGGACGTCACGCGTCGTGCCGCTGGCGGTAACGACGAAGCGGAGCAGAACCGTGCCTTGATATTTCACCTTGACGGCTTGGTCGGAAAAGGTGGGATTCGGACAGTAGAGGCAAACGGGCTCGCCGTAACCGCCCACGCCCGCCGAGGGATAGCCGCCCCCGGTTCCGTACTCGTAGCCGGGACCGACGCCTCCGCCTTGTCCGCTGCCAACGCCGCCCGAGCCCCCGGTGCCGATGCCGCCGCCATCACCGGGCCCGCCGGACTGGGTGATCAGTTTGGCCAGCGGATCGCCGTAATTCGGCAGATTCGGACTCGGCAGCTTCACCTGCGGCGGGCCCAGCACCGTAGCCTCAACCGGAATCAGCGGGTGCGGAATGATCTTGGCCATGGGCGGCGCAAATTGCGTCCGGGAAAATCGCGGCAAACGGCCGCGCGTGGCCGGGACCTTACTTCGCACGCCGCCTCCGCCGCCGCCCGAGAGCTTCTTGCCCGACTTGGAAACCGCCGGCACATAGGGAGAGAAATCGAGGGGAACCAGATTCGATGTCGCCTCGACCGCTGGCTGAGAGAGCCGAGGGAACAATGGCACTAGAATCAGCAGCGCCACCAGCGCGTGAGCCAGGAAAACCAGCAACTGCGTGCGCCGGTACTTGCGCGGCGGATTCCACAGCTCGCCCAATTCCACCGGGCGGTCCAGCTTCACCGGCCCCGTCCGCGCCAGCCGGATGGATTCCCGAACGTTTTCGACGAACGACCGGTACCACGGCCGCGCCTCGACCAGCATCGTCGAATCCCCGGCCCGGCGCACGCGCGGTCCGAACCACTCCTTCAAATTATCCAGAAAACCGGCGCCGAATTCGACCGGGCGGAGATAGCTGCCCTGGGAAGCCCCCTTCACCGGACGTTCGTAGAGAAAATCGTGCAGGTTGGACCAGAAGAGTGCCCGGCGAGGCTCCGGCCGCGTGGAGCGGAACCAGTCGTTGCGAGATCCCTGGTTTCCCGAAGATTGGGGACCGTTTGAAGCTGCACCCATGTCGTTCAGCCCGCCACCTCTAGGTTACGAATCGGCTTTCCCGTTTCCAGACTACCGCTATTGATTATGATGCACGAAACTCGCATGTGGTTATACACCTGAGAAAAAACGGGAAGTGCCGGGGCCATCATCACGGTGAAGAACGCCAGCGCAGCCAACGCCGGCTAACACTTTCTTCCACGTCATTGTAACATAGGCCCGAGGCCCATCTCGATCGGCCCAGTCTCCCGGGAGAACCACCGAGCAATCAACCGCACATGAGCAACGCCCTGGACCTGAAAAGCACCCTCAATCTGCCCAAAGCCGCCTTTCCCATGAAGGCGAATCTGCCGGAGGCGGAACCGCGCCAACTCGCCGAATGGGACCAGATGCGTGTGTACGATCGTATTCTCGCCTCTCGCGCCGGCTCGCCCGTTTACATCTTGCACGATGGCCCGCCCTACCCGACCGGAGAAATCCATCTGGGCACCGCGCTTAACAAAATCCTCAAAGACCTGGTTGTGCGGTCAAAAACCCTGGCCGGCTTCCGCGCCCCTTACATCCCCGGATGGGACTGCCACGGCTTGCCGATCGAAACCCAGGTGGAAAAAGAGCTGGGCGGCAAGGGCGGCGTCGCGCCGGCCCAATTCCGCCGCCTCTGCCGCCGCTTCGCCGAGCGCTACGTCGGAGCGCACATCCGCGATTTCAAGCGCCTGGGCGTCTTCGGCCAATGGGAAGAGCCCTACCTGACGATGAATTTTGGCTTCGAGGCGCGGATCGCCGGCGCATTCCTCGCTTTCCAGGAGAAGGGCTACATCTACCGCGGCAAGAAGCCGGTCTACTGGTGCACGCACGACCGCACGGCACTGGCCGAGGCCGAGGTCGAATATGGCGACCACACCAGCCCGTCCGTCTGGGTTCGCTACGAGGTGGTTCAAGCGCCGCCGGGCATCCCGCAACGGGCCGGTTCCAAGCTCTACGCCCTGGTTTGGACCACGACTCCATGGACGCTCCCGGCCAGCCTCGCCCTCGCCTTCCATCCCGATTTCCGCTATTCGCTGGTGGAAGACGGCTCGGGCAACACCTATCTGGTGGCCGAGGGCATGGTCGACCGGGTCGTCAAGGACACCGGCATCGCCCTCACGCGACGCGAGGAATCGGTCGAAGGCCGCGCCATGGAAGGCGCGCGTTTCCGCCATCCGTTTCTCGACCGGGAAGTCGCCGGCGTGCTCGCCGATTACGTCACGCTCGAGCAAGGCACCGGAATCGTTCATACGGCTCCCGGCCACGGCGTCGAAGACTTTTACACCGGCCAGAAATATGGCCTGGAACCCTACGCCCCGATCGACGACGACGGCCGTTTCATCGAGGGGCTCGACGAATATCGCGGCAAAACCGTGTGGGAGGCGAACCGGCCGATCACCGAACTGCTCGGCCGCCGCGGCGCGCTGGTCGCATCCGCCAAACTGGTTCACAGCTATCCCCATTGCTGGCGCTGCCACAATCCGGTGATCTTTCGCGCCACCGAGCAGTGGTTCCTCGACCTGGAGCACCGCGATCTGCGCCGGGCCGCCATCGAAGCGGCCGACCACGTGCGCTGGATTCCGGAATGGGGCCGCGAGCGCATCGAGCAGATGGTTCGCACGCGGCCGGACTGGTGCCTTTCCCGGCAGCGGATGTGGGGCGTGCCGATCATCGTTTTCTATTGCGATGCCTGCGGCCGCCGCCTGGAAGATTTCACCGCGCTGCGCCACGTGCTCGGCTGGTTCGAGCGCGAAGGCGCCGACGTCTGGTTCGAGCGTCCGGCCGAGGAGCTGCTTCCGGAAGGAACGCGCTGCCCCTGCGGAGCGGGCAGCTGGCGCAAGGAAAAAGACATCCTCGACGTCTGGTTCGATTCCGGCTCGACGCACCTCGCCGTGCTCGACGGCCGCGACGGCGATCATCGCTTCCCCGCCGATCTTTATCTCGAAGGACCCGACCAGTTCCGCGGCTGGTTCCAGAGCTCGCTGCTGGTCGGCGTGGGAGTGCGGGACGGCGCTCCCTACCGCGGCGTCCTGACGCACGGCTGGACGCTCGACGCCGAAGGCCGCCCCATGTCCAAATCCCTGGGCAATGCCGTGATGCCGGCGGAAATCTGCGGGAAGTGGGGCGCCGATCTGCTCCGCCTGTGGGTCGCCTCGCAGGATTATCAGGTCGATCTGCGGATGTCGGACCAGGTGATGACGCAGCTCTCCGATGCGTATCGCAAGCTGCGGAACACGTTCCGCTGGGCGCTCGGCAATCTCGGCGACTTCGATCCCTCGCGTGACGCCGTGGCCGACGGCGAGCTTTGGGAACTGGATCGCTGGATGCTGGGCCGCGCCGCGCAACTGGCCGAGCGGGCGCGGCGCTGGTACGAGGGGTTTGAATTCCAGCGCGTGGTTCACGCCGTTCAGGATTTCGCCGTCGTCGATCTGAGCGCGCTTTATTTCGATATTCTCAAGGACCGGTTGTACACATTCGCTCCCGCCAGCGCCGGCCGGCGTTCGGCGCAGACCGCCGTCTGGCGAATCGCTCACGCCCTGGTCCGGCTGATCGCTCCGGTCCTGGTCTTCACGGCCGAAGAGATTTGGAAACATACGCCGCGCCGGCCGGGCGATCCCGAAAGCGTGCATATGGCTTTGTTTCCCCAAGCGGCCGAATTCGGTGCGCCGCTCGGCGAGCCGCACAGCGCGAATTGGGATCGCCTGGTCGCCGTTCGCGGCGAGGTGCTGCGGGCGCTCGAGCACGCCCGCAACGGCAAATTGATTGCCGGCTCGCTCGAAGCCAAGGTGCGCCTGGCGGCCTCCGGCGGGCTCTACGGCCTGCTCGAAAGTTATGCCGGCCGGTTGCCGGCCCTCTTTCTGGTCTCCCAGGTGGAACTGACCGATTCTCCGGGCGGAAACGGCTACGACCCTACCGGGCTCGACGGGCTCGGGATCCAGGTGCAGCGCGCCGACGGCGCGAAGTGCGAGCGTTGCTGGAACTATTCCCGCGCCGTCGGCACTTTTCCCCGGTTTCCGACGGTGTGCGAGCGATGCGCCGCCACGCTCGAAGAGATAGAATGAGGAAGTGAGGAGAACGCGGTCCGGCATGATGGGTAGACTCGCCAACGGACGCTGGTTATGGCTGGCCTTGGCGGTTCTGGCCGCCGACCAGATCACGAAGCGGGCGGTGTCGGGAGCCTTGGCGCCAGGCGGCGCCACGGTCGTCATCCCCGGCCTGTTTAACCTGGTTCACACCGACAATCGAGGCATTGCTTTCGGCATCCTCGCCGACGCTCATTCGGCCTGGGTCGCGTGGCTGCTGATCCTCTTCTCGCTCGGCGTGATGGGCCTGCTCGCGTGGTTGCTGATGAGCGACCGGATTCCCGGCCGCGCGGGACAGATCGGAGCGGCGCTGATCCTGGGGGGAGCGGCGGGCAACGTCTTCGACCGGGTCGTCCGTCATAGCGTAGTGGACTTCCTGGATTTTTATTTTCATGGCTACCATTGGCCGGCATTCAATCTGGCCGATTCGGCCATTGTGATCGGGGGAGGACTGATCGTTCTCTCCCTCCTTGGCGAACAGCAAGAAACAGCCGAGGGGAAGGTGTAAAGCTCGATGCATCCCGTCCTTTTCCAAATCGGTTCGATGACGATCTACACGTACGGCGTTCTGGTGGCGACCGGCGTGATTGTGGGGCTGTTCCTTTCGCGATGGCAGGCGCGGAAGCTGGGGCTCGATCCCGACCAGGTCTGGAACGTCGGCATCTACATGGTCCTGGTCGCGCTGGCGGGCTCGAAACTGTGGCTGGTACTGGGCGATTTGCCCTACTACTGGCACAATCCGCGAGAGATATTCTCCTATGCGACGCTGCAATCGGGCGGAGACATCTACGGCGGGGTCATCTTCGGTCTGCTGTTTCTCCTGCTTTACGTGCGGAAGCAAAAACTCGGCTACTTCGCCGTCGCCGACGCTTTCGCCGCCCCGCTGGCCCTGGGCCACGCGATCGGCCGGATGGGCTGTTTCACCGCGGGCTGCTGCTGGGGCAAGCCGACGACCATGCCCTGGGGCATCATCTTCACCAATCCCCTGGCCGCGCAACTGGTGGGCACACCGCTGAATGTCCGCCTCCAACCGACCGAGCTTTACGGGGCCGGGGCGGAACTGATCAACTTTTTCCTTCTCATTTGGCTGGGCCGGCGGCAGAAATTCACCGGCGAGTTGGTCGCTACCTGGATGATTCTCTACGGGTTCGAGCGCGGGATCATCGAGTTTTACCGCGGCGATCCCGGCCGTGGAATGATGTTTAATGGAGCCATATCGTTCATGCAGATCGTGAGCGTGGGGCTAATCTTCTTCGGCACCTGGCTATTCCTGAAACACAGAACGCAAAAGCTGCCCGCCGTCGTGCCCGAGCCGGCGCGGCACTAGCCGCGAGCCCCGGCGTGAAAGAACTTCCCCCTACGCTTCAAATCTTCCAGGCCGCCGCCGAGGACGCGGGCCAGCGCGTGGATCGCTGGCTGGCTGCGCGGCTTCCCGAAGCGAGCAGAACGCGCATTCAGGAAGCCATCGCCGCCGGGCGGGTTCGCGTCGCGGGCCGCGCGGCCAGGCCGTCGCTGCGGATTCGGACCGGCCAATCGATCGAAATCGAACTGATGGCCGAGCCGCCCCGCGAAGCCGCGCCCGAACCGATTCCCCTCGACATCCTTTACGAAGACGACGATCTGATCGCCGTGAACAAGACGGCGGGATTGATCGTGCATCCCGGCGCCGGCGGGCGGGCGCCAACCGTGGCCGGCGGGCTCCTCCACCGTTACGGGCGCTTGTCCTCGCTCGGCGGCCCGTCGCGGCCGGGGATCGTACACCGCCTCGACAAGGACACCTCGGGCGTACTGCTGGTGGCCCGCAACGACGCCGCGCACATCCGCCTGGCGCGGGAATTCGCGGCGCGGCAAATCGGGAAAACCTACCTGGCTCTGCTGCACGGCCGCCTCGCGGGCGAGACCGGCCGGATCGCGCTTCCCATCGCCCGCGATTTACGCCGAAGGACCCGAATGACCACCCGCCGGCGGGAAGGGCGCGCGGCCCTGACGACTTGGCGGGTTCTGGCGCGGATCGAGCAGGGCAGGGACAAATTCACGCTGGTGGAAGCGGAACTCCACACCGGCCGCACCCATCAGCTTCGCGTGCATTTCTCGGCCATCGGCCATCCGGTGGCCGGCGACACACGCTACGGCGCGCCCCGCCGCATTCTGGTGGCCGGCGAGCCGGCCGCGCCGCTCGGACGCCTATGGCTTCATGCCTGGCGCGTTCGCCTGGCTCATCCTCGCACGGACCAGCCGATCGAGATCCGCGCGGCGCCGGCGGCGGAGTTGCGCGAATGGCTCGGCGCGTTCGCTCAGCTTCTCGGAAAGGAAAGGTGGAAAATTGACCGGGTTTTGGAAGCCTTTCTATAATCGAGTCAGGCGATGAAAATTACCCTCCAGGCGGCGCCGATCGCGGCGGCATTGATTTTGGCTTTCGCAATCGCCGCCGCGCCACAGGCTTCGCGGCCCACTCCGGTTCCATCCCGCCAGAAAACCTCCGCCGCGCCGGCCGCCGCGAAGGCGTCGCCTCCGCCCGCCCAGAAACCACCGGCCGTCGGACAGTTGCGGCGGGAAGTTCGCCTCGTCAACGTGGCTTTTTCCGTGCTCGACAAGCACGATCACTTCGTCACCAATCTAAGCCAGCAAAACTTCGAGATCTTCGACAATAACGTGCCGCAGCACGTGGAATTCTTCAGCCGGCTAACGAATCTTCCCCTGCGCATCGGTCTGCTGATCGACACCTCCAACAGCATTCGCCCGCGCCTGCAGTTCGAACAGAGCGCCGCATTCGATTTTCTCTTTCATATCATCCGGCCCGGCAAGGACATGGCGTTCCTGATGACGTTCGATACCGAGCCCGAGCTCCAGCAGGGTTTCACCGACAACCTCGATCTGCTGCGCCACGCGATCGACGAACAGCGGGCGGGCGGCGGCACCGCTCTCTACGACGCCATCTACTCGGCCTCCCGCAACTATCTGCTGAATCCCCCCCTGCCGCCCAGCGGCAACGATGTGCGGCGCGTTCTGGTCATCATCAGCGACGGCATGGACGATCTGAGCAACCACGCCCGCAGTGACGCCATCGACATGGCCGAGCGGGCCGGCGTCGTCATCTACACGATCAGCTCGAGCCGGGATTGGCTTTCACCGGATCAGCGCATGGCCGAAGGCCTGCCCTTCAAACTCCATTACGACACCGGCGATCGAGTGTTGCGGGAACTGTCCGCCGACACCGGTGGCCGCGCCTTCTTTCCCTCCCAGGTCGACGACCTCGCCAGGGCCTTCGCCAATATCGGCACCGAGCTTCGCACGCAATACTCGATCGCCTATACGCCATCGAACGAGCCCGACAACGGCAAGTTCCATCGCATCCAGATCGAGATCGTCGGTCGCGATGGGCTCGATGTGCGCGCCCGCCAAGGCTACTGGGCACCGTCGCCGCGCGG
This sequence comes from Patescibacteria group bacterium, assembly GCA_035533975.1. Taxonomy (GTDB): domain Bacteria; phylum Acidobacteriota; class Terriglobia; order Acidiferrales; family UBA7541; genus JAKASX01. Next base: position 25,444 of record DATLSU010000028.1, on the reverse strand, counting down.
CACTGCCGCCGCCGGCGGCCGGCATTGAGCCTTCCGCCTTCCCCCTCTCATTCACGGCACCCGGGCGGCAAAACTTCGCACGCGAATGGCCCGCGCTCGGGGTAGGATGAGCAGGCGATGAGCCAGCTTGCCATTCGCGCGCGGCGCGTGCTGACCCCCGTCGAGGAAATCCTGGATGGCGTCCTGCTCGTCGAGAACGGACGGATCGCCCGGGTGGGCAAGCGCGAGGCGATCGAATTGCCTCCGGGGACTCTCGAATATGACGGCCGGCAATGGACCCTCGCGCCGGGTTTCGTCGATATCCACATTCATGGGGCCGGTGGGCGCGACGTGATGGAACCGGACGCCGAAGCGCTCGCGCAGACGGCTCGAACCGTGGCGCGCTTCGGAACGACGGCAATCGTGGCAACCACCGTCACCGCCAGCCCCGAAGATACATGCCGGAGTCTCGAAAGGCTCGCCCGATCGGCAACGGATCGAGCCGCGCCGGCGGACCGGTCGATGCCGGCGGCCGAACTCTTGGGAATCCATTTCGAAGGGCCGTTCATCAGCCGCGTCCGGCGCGGCGTTCACCCTCCGGACTGGATCGCCGGCGCTTCAACGGCGCTTCTGGACCGGATGCTCGAAGCCGCGGCGGGGTGGGGCCGGATACTGACCATGGCCCCGGAACTCGACTCGGCTCTGGATCTAATCGACCGCGGGCGGCAGGCCGGGCTGGTGGTCGCCATGGGTCACACGGACGCCACCTACGCGCAAGCCATTCGGGCGATCGAACGCGGAGTGAGCCACGCCGTTCATGTGTTCAACGCTATGCGGCCGTTTTCGCACCGGGAAACCGGCGTCATCGGCGCCATCCTGACGCGCGGCGAAGTCACGGCCGAGGTGATTGCCGACGGCGTGCACGTCGACGCCACGGCGATCCAAATCCTCTTGGCAGCCAAGGGAATCGAGCACACCATATTGGTGAGCGACGGGACCGCGGCAACGGGGATGCCCGACGGAGCTTACCGGCTCGGAACCTTCCATGTGCAAGTTGCGGGCGGCGTTTGCCGCGATAAGGAAGGCCGCCTGGCGGGTAGCACGCTCACGCTCGACCGGGCCGTCCGGCAGATGGTCGCACTCGGCGTCCGGCCAGCCGACGCCTTGCGAATGGCCACGCTCAATCCGGCGCGGCGGCTGGGAGTCGAAGCCAGCAAGGGAATCCTGACGGCGGGAGCCGATGCCGACATGGTTTTCCTCGACGACGACCTGTTCGTGGCCGCCGTCATGACGGCCGGCATGGACCAACCGCGCGAGCTGCGATAAGAAAGTGAGAGCGGCGCGGCCGGGCCCTGGCGGGGTATCTTCCCGATGAAAGCCTCCGATTCCATCCCGAAGGGAACGACCGAACCGGGCGAGGGTGTCGCCTGGCATGCGCTCGATGCTTCCGCGGTGCTCGCGCGCCTGAACGGCAATGCGCGACAGGGGCTCGCGAGCAAAGAGGCGGAGCTGCGCTCGAAGCGCTATGGGCTGAACACCTTCACGGCAACCCGCAAGACCTCCTGGCGCACGATACTGCTGCGGCAGTTCCTGAGCGTACTCATTCTGATTCTGATCGTGGCGGCCGCGATTTCCTTCGCGGTGGGGGAAACGCTGGATGCCGCGGCGATCCTGGCGATCGTCGTGCTCAACGGGGCGCTCGGATTTTTTCAGGAATGGAAGGCGGAAGAGGCGCTCGAATCGCTGCGGCGAATGCTGGCGCCTCGCGCCCGCGTTGTGCGAGACGGCGTGGAGCGGGAAATCGAGGCGCGGCTGCTGGTGCCTGGCGACATCGTCCTCCTGCACACCGGCGATCGCGCTCCGGCCGACCTGCGCCTGCTCGAAGCGACTCGTCTTCGCACCGACGAATCCCTGCTGACCGGCGAATCCGCATCGGTTTCCAAGCAGGCCGCGCCCGTCGCCGGGGACCGGTCGCTCGCCGAGCAAAGCTCGATGGTTTGGATGGCCACCAACGTGACAGGCGGCCTGGCGCGAGCCGTCGTGGTGGCAACCGGCGAATCGACCGAATTCGGCCGAATCGCCCATCTCACCACGTCCCTCGGCGAGGAAGCGACGCCGCTGCAGAAGCGGCTGGCCGGCCTCGGCAGGCAGGTCGGCGTTCTGGCGATCGTCGTGGCGGCCATCGTTGGCTTGACGGGCTGGTTGCTGGGCAAGCCCCCGCTCGAAATGTTCCTCGTCGGAATCTCGCTGGCAGTGGCCGTGGTGCCCGAGGGTCTGCCGGCGGTGGTGACGATCGCGCTCGGACTCGGTGCGCGCACGATGGCGCGCAAGCGGGCGCTCTTGCGGCGGCTGCAAGCGGCCGAAACCCTTGGCTCGGCCAGCGTCATTTGCACCGACAAGACCGGCACGCTCACGCAGAACGAGATGACGGTCAAGGCGATCTGGCTGCCGGGGGCCGCAAGCATCGAGGTAAACGGGGACGGCTACGCGCCGGAGGGCGATTTCCGCCTCGGCAATGAGCCGCTCGAAATCCAGGCCCGGCCCCGCCTGCTGGCGCTGCTCGAATCGGGATTGCGCTGCAATCACGCCCGAATCTACCAGGAGGAGGGCCGGTGGCGGCGCCTCGGCGAGCCGACCGAAGCGGCGCTGGTCGTCGCCGCGGCCAAGGCTGGGCTGGAGGCGGAGCCGCACGCGGAAGTCGCGGCCGAATTCCCCTTCGACTCCGACCGCAAGAGAATGACGGTGGTCGAATCGAAAGCCGGCGCGCTGATCGCGCACGTCAAGGGCGCCCCGGAAATTCTCCTGGAACGTTCCGCGTATTTGCTCGACGGCTCGGGCGAGCGCCCGATTACGCCCGCCGATCGAACAGCAATTCTCGCCGCCCGCGACGAGATGGCCAGGCATGAATTGCGCGTGCTGGCGATTGCCCGGCGGCACGTGCCGCCGGGCACGCCGCTCGAGGCCGACAGCGTGGAGCAGAAATTGATCTTTCTCGGTCTTGCCGGAATGATCGATCCGCCGCGGCCGGAGGTTCCCGAAAGCATCCGCCAGGCCCAGGCGGCCTCGATCAAGATCATCATGATGACGGGCGATGCGCCCGCCACGGCCACCGAGATCGCGCGCCGGATCGGCTTGCGGGTGGACCGCGTCGTCACGGGGCCCGAACTCGCCCGGATCGGCGAGGAGGAACTCAAGGCCGCGCTCAAAAGCAACGTCCTGTTCGCGCGAATCAGTCCGGAAGACAAGATTCGAGTGGTGGCCGCCCTGCAGCAACTCGGTCACATCGTCTGCATGACCGGCGACGGCGTCAACGATGCGCCAGCCTTGAAAAAGGCCGACATCGGCGTGGCCATGGGCCTGCGCGGCACCGATGTCGCCAAAGACGCCTCCGATCTGGTGCTGACCGACGACAACTTCGCCTCGATTGTCGGCGCAATCGAGGAGGGCCGCCGGCAGTGGGACAACATCCGGAAATTCGTCCGCTACCTGCTCTCCTCGAATATGGCCGAGGTGATCGCTATTTTCTTCAATACGCTCCTGGGCGGACCGCTGATCCTGCTTCCCGTGCAAATTTTGTGGATCAACCTGGTAACCGATGGCGTAACCGCTCTGGCGCTGTCGGCCGAGCCGGCTGGCAAGGAAACCCTGCGCCGGCCGCCCCGGCCGGTCGGCGAGCCGATCCTCAGCTGGGCGGGATTCGCGACCATTCTCTCGCTAGGCGCCTATTTGGGCTTCGGCACGCTCTGGCTATTCCATCATTACCTGGCCAGGGGGGCGGGCGGGTCCGCGGTCGCATCGACGATGGCGTTCTGCGGGCTGGTGATGCTGGAGGAAGTGAACGTGTTCAATTTCCGTTCGCTCGGCGAGCCGCTCGGGGCAATCGGCTATTTGACGAATCGCGGATTGCTGGCGGCGTGGGTCGCCACGGTGGCATTGCAGGTTTCGACGATGTACGTGCCGTTTTTCCAGCGGGTGCTTCATACGACGCCGCTCTCGCTTGCCGATTGGGGCCTGATCGCGGCCTTCTGCCTTCCCGTGCTGCTGGTGCCCGAAGCGATCAAATCGATCCGCTGGCGGGCGCGCACGGCCGCGCGCGCCGCGGCCTAGCGGGCTGGGCCTGCCGGCCCCGAGCGGTCCATCTTGTATTTTTCCCTTCTTGACTGTCCCCTGCTTCGGGCGTAGGTTGATTTCGCTTCCGCTGCGCAAGGTGCGCGTACCGGCTGGGGCAGAGACTCTGGGCGGGCAATGGCACTTCAATACAAACAATGAATCGCGTTGGGGGCACCCATGCATATCACGCGTTGGATTGGCAGTACCCTGCTGATCGCCATTTCCCTCCTGCTTGGATCACCCGCGCCGGCCCGCGCCAATCAAAACTGGCTACCCATCAATCCCTCTGACCTGACGTTGAAGGATAATCCGGCCAGTCCCGGCTCGGATGCCATGATTCTCTACCGCGAGGAGATTCTGAACGAACCGCGGAATCTGCGGAGCGAATACGACCGAATCAAGATCTTCACGCAAAAAGGGAAACAATGGGGAAATGTGGAGATTCCCTACGATCCGGACTACGAGGGGATCGAATCGATTCACGCGCGGACGATTCTTCCGACCGGCGCCGTCGTTCCCTTTACCGGCAAGGTATACGACAAAATCGTCGTCAAGGCCGGCGGAGTGCAGGTCTACGAAAAATCCTTCAGTCTGCCCGATGTGCAGCCCGGCTGCATCATCGAATACGCGTACGATGCGGCAATCGAGCCCGATCACTACCTCTCCCTCATCGATTTGGACGTGCAACGGGATCTTTTCACCCGGGAAGCCAAATTCGCCTTCGTTCCGATTTCCGACATCGATGAGACCGGAAAAGGCTACTACGGCTGGCGCACGCTTTTTCTGCCCAACACAGATAAGCCGCTGTGGCACAACGGAAGCTATCTCCTGGTGGTCCACAACGTCCCGGCCCTGAAGAGGGAGCCGTATATGCTTCCGGAGGAGATGATTCGCGGCCGGCTGGAATTTTTCTACGTCAACCATGGGAATACGCCACCCAAGAAGTATTGGAAGGAGCAGGGCAAGAAGTGGGATAGACAGCTCAGTTCGTTCATCAACAGGAAAAAGGTTCTCGATCAGGCGCTGGCAACCATCGTCCAGAAAAGCGGCACGCCCGAGGCGAAGCTCGAGAAAATTTACGCGCGCGTCCAAAAAATCCGGAACCTATCCTTCGAGCCCTCGATGTCGCCGCAAGTGATGAAGCAGGAGGGGATCGTCAGCAATCGGAATGTCGAGGATGTGCTCAAGCACGGCTATGGGACGTGGCAGGACGTCAACGATCTGTTTGTCGGCCTGGCCCGGGCCGCCGGAATGGATGCGACGCTGATCTACCTGGCCCCGCGGGATCGGGTCATGTTCGTGCCGGCCTACGAAGATCCCGACGAACTGCAAACCAACGTCGTCGAAGTGAAAGCGGGTTCCCAAACCTGGTACCTCGATCCGAGCTCACCCCAATATCCGTTCGGCCTGCTTCCCTGGCCCGAAACCGGAGTGCCGGCCATGTTGCTGACAAAGGACGGGGGCGAGGTAATCAGCGTACCTGGCGCGGACGCCGGCCAGGCGCAGATCCTCCGCCGCACAAAGATCATTCTCGGTGCGGATGGGTCGCTAACCGGCACGATCGAAGTCGATTACACCGGGCAGGAGGCGGCCATCCGGCGCCAGGCCGACCGCAACGACGACGAAACCGGCCGGCGCAAGGCGTTGCACGACGAAATCCAGGACTGGCTGCCGGAGGGCGCAACCTTCCAGATCACCCAGATCGAGAACTGGAACGACACATCGAAACCGCTCCGCGTCGAAGGGACCTTGAAATTCCCTCCCTTCGGCAACCGGATGTACGGCGGCGTGATTCTGCCGCTCTCTTTCTACGGGTCAGCGCTGACAAGCTCCTTCACATCCACCGAGCGGGTGAACGACATCTATTTTCATTTCCCCTTCCAGGTGCTGGACGACACATCGATCCATCTCCCCAGCGGCATCCGGGTGGAAAGCCTTCCGAAAGTGCCCGGCCTGGCGCGAGGCGCGATTCAGTATCAGATCGTCGCGGACGCGCAGGCCGGGACGGTGCACATCACCCGCAAGCTGGCCGTGAATGGAATTGCCTACCCGGTGAAATACTATCCGGCGATCCGCACGATATTCCGTCTGGCAAAGGCTGGCGATGCGCAAGATATCGTTCTGGAATCGACCGTTGCGGCGCGGCAAAAGTAGCGGACTTCCCCTGGCCGTCGCGCTGGTGGTGGCGGGATGCGCGTTGCCCGTGCGGGCGGGCGTCAAAGTACCCGAGTGGCTGGCCCAAGCGGCGCGGCAACCCACACCGGCATGGATCCCCAAGGATGCCAAGGCCGTCGCGCTCTATTCCGAACGGCAAACGAGGGTGAATCCCGACGGCGCGGTGGAAACCCTCGTTCGCGAAGCCTACCGAATCCTTCGGCCCGAAGGCAGAGATTTCGGCCAGGTTCAGGTGTATTTCTCCAACAAGAGGCCGCTCAAATCTATCGAGGGTTGGTGCATTCCCTCCGAAGGCAAGCCCTTGCACGTGGGCCGCAAAGAAGCGGTTGAAATGAGCGGAGGAACGGACTGGGAACTCTACGACGACGCCAGAGCGGAAGTCTTGACGATTCCCGCGGCGGACCCGGGAAACGTCGTCGGCTACGAGTATGTGAAGAAGGGAGCCCCGCTCATTTCCCAGGACGAATGGTGGTTTCAAGAGCGGGTGCCGGTGCTCGACGCCCGTTATTCGCTGAGCATTCCCGGCGGCTGGAATTTCGCCGCGTATTGGGCCAATCATGCACCCGTCGAGCCGGCCTCGGACGGGCCGGGCGAGTACGTTTGGGAGCTGCACAATATCCCCGCGGTCGCCATCGAAGACCACATGCCGGACTGGGGCAGCATCGCCGGGCGCATGGCGGTGAAATACGACGCGCCGGGGAACCAAGCCCAGGTGGAGCAGGCCGGCTCGTGGCGCGCTATGGGCCTCTGGTACGACCAACTCACGGCCGGCAGCCGCGATCCCACGCCGGCGATTCGCCAGCAGGTGGCGGCGCTCACCGTCGGCGAGTCCACCCCTCTCGATCAGATTCGTGCCATCGCCACCTACGTCCAGCAAAACATCCGCTACGTCGCCATCGAAATCGGCGTTGGCGGATACCAGCCGCACCCGGCCGGGCAAGTTTTCACAAACCAGTATGGAGATTGCAAGGACAAGGCGACGCTGCTCTCGTCGATGCTGGCGGTCATTGGCGTGAAATCCTACTACGCGGTCGCGCAAACCGATCGCGGCGTCGTGCGGAGCGATTTCCCGCTGCTCACCAGTTTCGACCACATGATCCTGGCGATCCAGCTCCCCGCCGGCACGAAGTCCGGGCTCTTCGCCACGGTCAACGATCCGAAGCTCGGCAAGCTGCTCTTCTTCGATCCTACCGACGAATACACCCCCTTCGGCTATCTGCCCTCGGAGCTTCAGGACAACCGGGTGCTGCTGGTGACGCCCGGTGGCGGCGAACTGGTTCATCTGCCGCTCGTGCCGCCGACGGCGAACCGGCTGATGCGCATGGGCACCTTCACGCTCGAGCCAAATGGCTCCTTGTCGGGAAGCGTCGAGGAAATGCGCTGGGGCGGGCCGGCGGCAACGGGACGCGCGCGATATCTGGAAGCGGATCCCGCCGACCGCGGCAAGATCATAAACGGTTTTCTGGGCGAATTTTTAGACAGTTTCAACCTGCTGTCGGCGAGTCTCGGCAATTTGAATCAAGCGAACAGCGATTTGGGCATCCAGTACCGGTTCGTCGCTCAAGACTACGCCTCGGTCGAAGGCAATCTGGTGCTGTTGCGGCCCGCGGTCCTCGGCGGCAGACCGGCGGTTCCGGCAATCAAAACAAAGCGCAAGTATCCGGTGGAGCTTCCCGGGACGCTGCTCGAAACCGACGATTTCCGGATCACCTTGCCGCCCGGTTACACAGTCGGCCAGTTGCCTCCCCCCGCCACGGTCGACGGCGGCGCCATCTCCTACCGCAGCGCCATCACGGAACAAGGAAACGTTCTCGAATACAAGAGCACCTACATCGTCAACCAGGTCGTCGTTCCCACGAGCGAGCTTTCCCGCCTTCGCGCCGCCGACGAGCAGATCGCCGCCGACCAGGGCATCAACATTGTTCTTCACCAAACGACGAATTGATCCCGGCTCCGGTCCGCGCGGCCGCGTGAGCGGCGCAATGAACGCGATCCGGCCCATGCGGTGAACGCGCGATGTTCTGGATGATCCTCTTCTTCGCCGGCGGCGGCATCTGCCTGTATCTGGGAGCAGAAAGTCTGGTGCGCGGCGCTTCGCGTATCGCGCATGCGCTCAGCGTCGATCCGCTGCTGATCGGGATCACGATCGTCGGCTTCGGCACGTCGGTGCCGGAGATGGTCATCTCGGTCATGGCTTCGGCCGAAAACCGGCCGACCGTTGCGTTGGGAAACGTTCTCGGGAGCAACGTCGCCAACATCGGTCTGATTCTTGGCTTGACGGCGGCTCTGGCCGCCGTGCCCGCCCCGCGCCGGCTGGCCAGACGCGAAGTGGCGTTCATGCTGGCCGCAACCGCGATTTTCTATCTGCTCTGCTGGCGGGGCCGCATCGACCGCATCGATGCCATACTGCTGCTCGCCGGGCTGGTCTGGTTCACGGTGAGCCTGGTGCGCTGGACGATGCGGGAATCGACCGTGGCGGCCGAAGTCCGGCGGGACGCATTCCGGGAATACCGCCAGGGGCTCGGTCTCGAACGCGACCTCGGTTTGGCCCTGGGCGGCATTGGCGGGCTGGTTCTCGGCGGGCACCTGTTCGTGCGGGCCGCGGTGGTGCTGGCGCGAACGACCGGCGTCAGTGAGGTGGTGCTTTCGGCGACGATCATCGCAGTCGGCGGATCGCTGCCCGAACTGGCCACCTCGTTGGTCGCCACGCGGCACCATCGCAGCGAGCTGCTGCTCGGAAACCTGGTGGGCAGCAACGTGTTCAACATTCTCGGCGCGATGGGGCTGGCCGCGCTCGTGCGCCCCATCGTCCTGAAAGTTTCCCCTCTCAGCCTGGAATTTCTCGGGTTGCTGGCGTTTTCCGCAGTCCTGGCGCTTCTGGTATGGCAGGGCAAGCGCGTGAGACGGGTCCAAGGGACATGCCTGCTGGCCGGCTATTGCATTTTCGTCGTGCTCCTGTTCACCGTTTAGCCGGCGGCAAATCCGGCAGGGCGGGAAGAAGCAGGATGCGCGGATCCCCTCGACATCCAAACGAGGGAAACCTCAGGGCTGTTTGTCCCCGCCCTCCGATTGCCGCATCGTGCTTTGCGAATCGACCCAGATGCTCACTCTCTGGTGACCGTTGCTGACGGTCACCTGCGTCGCGCCGCGGGAATGCTCGAGCGCCAGGATCGCCGCTTCCAAATGAAGTTCGTGCGGATTCCCCGAGGAAACCAGCGCCGCGGCCACCGTCCAGGGAACGGCAACGTCGATAATTCGCCCTTCGCCCCGGTTGCTGGCCACATGGACGATCAGGTCTCCCTCTCGCTTAGCCACGCGCACGATCCGGCCGGGCTGCTGGATGCTGACGAATTCACCATCGGGCACGTTCTTGAGCGCGCCCAGCATCTGCATGACATCGACGCCATTTACATCGAAACTCCCCACCCGAATCCGGCCGTCATGCAGGCTGCCGCTGCTGATTGCCGGAAGCACCTGGGCGGCGACGGAAACAGGAAGGTTGATGCTGACATTGCGCTGCTTATCGGCGTTGTCGACCCGCACGTGCAGGTAGCGTACGGCAGGCGCGGCCCAGGCTGCCGCCGCCATGAAGACAAGCGCGAGAACTGGCAGAATCCTTTTCATCACCCGAGACCTCCTCGCTACACACGGAACCGGACATACGGAGGTTTGATGCAAGAACTCCCCCGCGCGGATACAGGGCGACCGTGCCGCCCGGTGCCGGCACGCAGTGGCAAGGCTCCTCCAACTGGCAAGGCCCGAACTGGCTAGTGATGTGGAGCCAAGGGAAGGGCCCGGGAAGGCCGGGCCGCAACCGCCGAAACAGCCAGGGTGGGAACATTCCGAACCGTGCGCCCGCACGCCTCCCGCGGCGTTAGACGAGGTCGATTTCTTGCCGGTATTCGGCAACCGAGACCGGCCAATGGAATTTCTCCTCCAGCGTCTTGCGCAGGGCGTTTGCGCCCGCCGGCTCGCCATGAACCAAAAACACATGTTTCGGCGCCGCCTCGAAATTGCCGAGCCAGCGCTCGACTTCCTGGCAATCGGCGTGAGCCGAAAACTGCGGCAGATCGACCACCTCGGCTCGAACGGCGACCTCTTCGCCATGCAGGCGCAGGCTGCGAACCCCGTCGAGCAGGGCCCGGCCGGGAGTTCCTTGAGCCTGATAGCCGACCAGCATCACCAGGTTGCGCCGGTCGGGCAGACGGCGAAGCAGGTGATGCACCACGCGCCCGCCCGTCGCCATGCCGCTGGCCGAGAGGATGATGCAGGGCGATTTGACGGCGTTGATCTTCTTGGACTCTTCGACCGCGCGCGTCATGTGGACTTCATGGCAATTGAGCGGATCGCCCTGCTGCTCCTCTTTCCGGAAAACCAAGCTGTGATCCTCATGATGCTTTTCGTAGAGGTCGGTGACGCTGATCGCCATGGGACTATCCAAATAGGTGGGAAGCCGGGGAATGCGCTCTTCGACTTCGAGCTGGCGGAGGATGTAAAGCAGCGTCTGTGTCCGGCCCACGGCGAAGGCAGGCACCACGATGACGCCGCGGCGCTTCACCGCCCGGTTCACCGCGTCGGCCAGCTGTTCGTTGCGCGTATCGGCCGGGTGCTCCCGGTCGCCATAGGTGGATTCGCAAACCAGATAATCGGCGCGGCGAACCGGCTCGGGGTCCTTGAGGATCGGTTGGTTGTAGCGGCCCAGGTCCCCGGTGAACACCACGACCGTCGATTTGCCGTTCTCCGTGATCTCCACCTCGATGATCGACGAGCCGAGGATGTGTCCGGCGTCGTAGAGCCGCACGGAAAATTCCGGGCTGATGCGGTAGGGGCCCTTCCGGGGAATCTCCTGAAACAGGGCCAGGGTATTTTCGGCATCCTCCACGGTATAGAGCGGCAGGGGCGGCTTGTGACGGCTGTAGCCCTTCTTCGCCGCGTAGAGAGCGTCTTCTTCCTGCAGGTGAGCGGAATCTCGCAGCAGGAGCCCGCAGAGTTCTCTGGTGGCGGCATTGGCCAGGATCGGTCCGCGAAATCCCCCGCTGACCAGCCGGGGCAAATATCCCGTATGGTCGATGTGGGCGTGCGTAAGAATGACCCAGTCGATGCTCGCGGGGTCGACCGGCAGAGTTTCCCAGTTGCGCTGGCGGACCTCCCGCTCGCCCTGGAACAGTCCGCAATCGACCAGCAGTCGCTTACCGCCGGCTTCGACCAGATGCTTCGAGCCCGTCACCGTGCCGGCGGCACCCAGAAAAATGAGTTTGGCCATATGCCCGTATTCTAATGTTGTATCTGGGGAATAGACTGATAAAGTTTGCCGATTTTTCGCAGAATGGGATCCCGGCTGTCCCGCCGGCTTGGGCGCCTCCGTTCCGGCCCGGAAGGTGCCCTAAGCGAAAAGCCGGCCACGATTCCCGGGTTGGTGATTGGCGCGATCCGGCACTTAGAAGGTGAGGCGCAAGGAGAGCTGCAGTTCCCGGGGAGCCTGAGCGCTTGAGATGGTGCCGAAGTTGGATGGCGAGGCCGTAAACATCCGGTTCGGATTGTTGAAATTCGGGTGGTTGAAAAGGTCGAACGCATCCACACGGAATTCCAGGTTCGCCCGTTCGCGAATGGCAATATTCCTCTGCAGAGAGGCGTCGAAATTGTTCAAGCCGGGCCCAAACACGTCGTTCCGGCCCGCGTTGCCATACGTATTGGGCGCCGGCGCCCGGAAACAGGAGGTATCGAACCATTCGGCCACGGTTTTGGGCCCGTTGTTCGGATTGCAAGTCACGTTCGGCCGTTGGTTGAATACGGGCGTTCCATTGTGCGCGTTGTCATAGGGCAGGTTGACGGTAAATGGCGAGCCGCTTTGCGCGGTCCAGATGCCGCCGGCTTGCCATCCGTTCAAAACGGCGTGCTGCCAGCCGCTGGAGTTTTGAAAAGCGGGGATCTGGTAGACGAAGCTGACGACGAAACGCTGCGGCACATCGAAGCTCGCAGGCCCTTTTTCCGCGGCTAAATTCGCCGGGTCCTGCGGCAAATTCGTTTCGCTATTCGTTGGGCCCGGGTTGGATGCGATGTCCATAGCCTTGGACCAAGTATAGTTGGCGTTGAAGGACAATCCGCGCCAGGTGTGCTGCATGAGCTGAACGGTGAGGGCGTTGTAACTTTCCCATCCATTCCATACAACACCGACGAACCCGCTCATTTGAGGGATGGGGCGAGAGTCGGCGGGGTTGATGCTTCCCCCGAGAGGAAAGAGATTGAGCAAGGTCTCGTTATCGGCGTGAACGGTTCGCGACCCCACGTATTGCACTTCGAACGCCGTGGAGGGCGTGAAGCTGTGCTCGACGGCCAGGTTCCACACCTCGTTATATTCCACCTTGTAATCATGGCTCACGTTGCTGGCGCTGATCGCTCCCGTATCCGGAGCCGCCAGGATATTTTCAGTCGTGTAATTCGGCATGCCGCTCGTCGCGCTCTCACTGACCGTCTTGTTAAAGAAGAAGGGCAAATTGAGCGCCGCGTTGGCATTGACGCTGTAAGCCGCCTGATTGGTGTAGATTCCAAATCCGGTTCGCAGGACGGTGTCGCTGTCCGGCAAGCGCCAGGCAATACCCAGACGCGGTGCCAGGCGCAAGGGCCGCGATATCAAGAGACTTCTGTCCCAACCGAGTTCGGATGATGTTACGTAGGGAATGGGGATCTGGGAGAGCAACGGGGCCGCGGCAGGAGAAATATTGCCTTGGCTATCGCTGGCGATAACGAACTGGCCGCCCGGGACCCGCGTGTTAACGATAGAAAAATCGTTGTTGGTGGAGTACAGAGGCTGGTTGTACTCATAACGCAAGCCGATGTCCAGCGACAAACTTGGAAGCACTTGCCAGCTGTCCTGGATATAGAGTTGGAGCCAATTCGTGCGCGCATCCAGCACACCGCTGCCTTGACCCACCTGGGCGATCGTCGGATAACCCAGCATGAAATCCGCCAGGGCGTTGCCGCCGGTTGCGTTTGCCGGGTCGGAGGACGACGTGGTCCAGTTCGGCGTGAATTGAAAGGCGCCGCGGACATTGTTCGGGCTCACCGGACTGAAATTCAGATGGAAATAATAGACGCCGAACTTCACATTGTGCGCGCCGTGTTGCCAGATGACGTCGTCGTAGATTTCCTCGTTTGAATCGATACGAGTGACGAACAAGGACGGATCGCCCATCGAGCTGAAACTGGCCAGGGAAACCGCCGGATAGCCAGTGTCCTGCGGATTGGATGTGACGCCCTCCAGACCCGCCGGGCCGGCAAAGTTGATTCCCGCGTTTTGACCGGTTTGCCCGCCGCTCACGCGCAACCAGCCGAAGCGGAGGTCGTTGTACCAATTCAAGGAAAAGATGTGCGTCCAGCCGGCGGCGATATTGTCGGTATGGGTGTGCAGGAATTGGCCGAACCCCGGAAGCAAGGACTGATTGAGCGCGCTCGAGCCGAACGGATCGAATTCGTTGCTTTGGAAAAGCGTGAACCGGCCGAACGCGCGGTCCTTCGAGGAAAAACTCTGGTCGATCCGCGCCGTGTATTGGTTCTGGCTGACCGTCGATAGCTCGGTCGCCAGCAGATTATTCGTGCTGCCCGTCAGGCCTGGCGTCGGAGGCGGAATGAGGGCCAGGATCGCCTTCGCGACGGGATCGATGTTCGAAATCGTGTCTCTGGCAAAGGGCTGCCGCGCGCCGGTCACTGCGTTCGTGGTGGAGGGGTCGTAGATGGTCGCAACGCCCTGAAAGTTTCCGCCGCGTTCGGCCGTGGTCGGAACGGTGAACAGTTGCGTTTCGGTGTTGTGAATCCTTTCCCCTTCGTAGTCCAGGAAAAAGAACGTCTTGTTCCGGAAGATCGGCCCTCCGAAGCTGCCACCGAACTGCTGCTGGTTAAACGGAGGGTTGGGGCGCGTGGGGGAATTGAAGTAATTTTTGGCGTCGAAGACGCTGTTGCGGGCGAAATCGAACAGACTGCCGTGGAAGTTGTTCGTCCCCGATTTCGTGACCACGTTGATTACCGCGCCGGATTTGCCGCCAAACTCGGCGGCGTAGGAAGTGTCGTCGATCGAGAATTCCCGAATGTCGTCGAGCGATGGACTCAGAACCAGATTATTGAAATATTCGTCGGTTACGCTGACCCCGTCGACCAGATAGAGGTTGTGCCCGGCGCGCTGGCCGAGAATACCGAATGTGGGCCCGGCCTGTGATAATGCGGCTCCGCGCGTGCCTCCGGGGTTGGTGACAATGCCCGGCGTCAGTTGCACCAATTGCATGAATTGCCGTCCGTTGAGCGGCAGGTTCACGACTTGTTTCTGCTCAATGACATTCTTAATCGCCGCCGTTTGCACCTGTAACAAGCCGGGAGTTCCTTTGACCGTCACGGTTTGCGCTCTCGCGCCAATTTGGAGGACAAAATCCTGCGTGAGGTGGTCGCCGGCGTGAACGGCGATGCTGGGGAAAACGGACTGTTTGAACGCCGATGCAGTCACGGTGAGCGAGTAATTGCCGACGGGAAGAAGCGGAAGCAGGTATTGGCCAGAGCCGTTGCTGACGGCCTTGTACTGCGACTGCGTGTCCGCTTGCCGCGCGACCACGGTGGCACCCGGGATCACCGCGCCGGAGGGATCGGTCACCCTTCCCTGGATTTGCCCCGTGTTCATTTGCCCGTAGGCAACCGCCGCGCCGCTCACAATGAAGGCCATGCCGATTAGAAAGAGACGAAGAAGACCTTTTCCACCGCGAGGTTCATGCACGAAAAAGCCGCGAAATTCGTTTCGCCTTGTCGCGATCATCAATAACGCCCCCCTGATTCCGTTTAAGACCTGATCCCGCGCTGCCGTCCCGCGTCAGCCGCCTCTCAGTGAGCCAGGAGCGGCTGCAAGCGCAACCCCCACAAATTCAAACGCCCAGCACGCTCCGAATACACCTTCGCATACCGGAAGCGAACAGGACCCACTTCGGCGCAATCCCGTGCGCCGCAAATCACGCTCTGCAAACCTAGTTAACCTACACTCGCTCGATTCATGAAGATGTAAAGATGTTGTAAAAAGCACCCGCACATCCGCGTGTCACTTTTGACGGGGGGAACGATTCCGGTCTACGTACTGGAGGCCGGGTGAGTCTCGAAACGCTGAAAGGCGAATGCAGGCAGCGCGAGCGCCGCTACCGGGAGGACGTGGACCCTGCACGACGGCACCGTCGCTCTCAGGCTCCGCAAGATCGTGCTCGGCACGAAACAAAAAATGCCAACCAAAGAGCTGGCGCTCCGCGCCCTGCAACCCTACCTGGCCAAGGCCAACAGGGCATCCATCCCGGTAGAAGCCAACCACCCCCAACCCGGTTCCACTCTCAATGCGAATTCACTCGTTCATGGACGGCTACACGGGTGCGCTGGCGAGTGGCAAGCGGCCGAAAGGCTCGCCGCGACGATTTTGTTTCCTTTTCTGAACGATCCGATTTCTCCGGAACCCATTCTTTGACGGCTTGCCTAAGCCAAGTGCAGATGAAGGGTGAATGTGCTTCCGCGGCCACGTGTGCTGGTTACGGTGAGGCGTCCTTTCATTGCTTCCACAATACTCTTCGCAAGTGGCAATCCCAAACCCGTGCCGTGAATTTGCGCTACAGACGGGCTGCGATAAAACGGTTCGAAAATATACGGCAAATCCGAGGAATCGATGCCCATGCCTCGATCCTCGACACTGATTTGGACTTCATTACCGCCCGGGCCTCGCTCGGCGGCCCGGGCCCGTATCCCAATCCAGCGTTGCTCGCCGCCATACTTCAAGGCGTTGATAAGCAAGTTCTGAAGGCATCGCGAGAGGGCAGGCAGGTCTCCGAGGACCGGCGGCAGGTCCGATGCTATGTCTTGCTCAAGGACGAACTGCGCTTCCCGTAGCAGCCTTGAGGTGCCCGACAGGGCCGCGGCAATTATTTCGTGGACCTCGAGCGGGCGCAGCGCGTAATGCCGGTGGCTCTTGGACACGGCCGCGAACAGAAGAATCTGTTCCACAAGTTCGTCGAGCTTCCGAGCATGATTCCCGATGATCGATCCGTATTGCGCCAACTGCTCCCTTCCCTCGATAACGCCGTGGGCGATGTTGTCCGCTGCGGAACAGATGACAGTCACCGGTGTTCGCAACTCATGCGAGACGTTAGCAACGAAGTCCATTTGGAGTTTGGCGACCCGCTGCTCCTGACGGTTGATAATGATCAGCATCGTTACGCAGACGACCAGCAAAAGGAGCGTCCCGAAACTGACGGCGAGATTCCGGCGGCGCAGTTCCGCTATGAAGGCCCCCAATGGCCCGCCGCGGCGATGCCTTACAATGAGCCGCCAATCTTGATCCTGAGGAGTGCCGTAAAGCAATGGAAACCAAGAAGTCTCGGCGGACGGGTCCGATCCGCTGATTTGCGCAGGCTGAAAAATATGGATCGGCGATCCCAGCGCCCGGTCTTGTATCCGGCCGAACACATCCATCGTTCCGTCTGCATTCAGCACCTTTTCGTTTCCAAAACCCAACCCGGACGAATACACCACCCGACGCAACCGAGATCTCCCCGCAACAACCGCGACCTGGTAGTCGAGACCCCTCGTGCCCTGAAAATAACGCCGCGCCAAACCTGGCAGGATTTGTTCTTTAATGCACTTCCAGCTTAACTGAATCACGAGCCATTCCTGCGTTTCCCGATGCCCGTAGGGACCCGGGGATGGGCCTGCCGCACTTCCGGCGACACGACGGAGAAGGAGGGGCATGGTGGGCTCAAAATGCCAGCGAGCCAGGGGACTAGCGGGATAGAAGTGGCTGGCGAATTCCTGATCCGAAGTATCGACGCCTCCCTCCCGCAAACCGTTGTCCGCACTTGCAGTCGAGCTTCTCGAAGGAGTCGAATACGCCGGCTGTTTCAGGCCGTCGCCAATTTTGTCAAATTCAGCCGGCCACTCGACAGGCTGAAACCGGAACGTATTTTGGTCCAGTCGAAAGGCACGGCTTCTCCCGCCGGGGGTCAGATCCAGTACATAAAGGCGGGAAATAAGGGTCGGATTGGCGGTGGCGCTTTTCCATTCCTGATATTGGCGAGCGTATCGGCTTAGGTTACCCCCTGCCCAACCTTGCCTGCCGCCGTCCATCACGAAACAGATTTCGGAGAAGTCACGCAGAAGGTTAGAATGCCAGTTGATCATCGACATCAAGAGACTGTCTGCCAG
Organism: Patescibacteria group bacterium; assembly: GCA_035533975.1. Classification (GTDB taxonomy): domain Bacteria; phylum Acidobacteriota; class Terriglobia; order Acidiferrales; family UBA7541; genus JAKASX01. The sequence goes on along the minus strand of DATLSU010000028.1, from coordinate 7,972 downwards.
TCGGCTGCCTGTGGATTCGCTGATCTGATCGCTCAAACGATACTGCAGTGCTGATAGAACAATTACGATAATCACCGTGAGGATGATGAGCGCCGAGGATGCGGAACGCGATTTTATGGACAGTCTCATGTCACTGCATCCCAGAAGAACATTTTGGCGTTACGGTTTGAATTTATAACCGAGCCCCTGGACCGTCAGGATGAACTTGGGCTGCTTGGGGTCATCCTCCACCTTCTGGCGGAGGCTCGCTACATGCACGTCCACGGTACGAGTAAATACGTTGGCCGTGTATCCCCAGACCTGCTTTAAAAGTTCTTCCCTTGAGAGAGTCGCGCCCGGCTGTCCAATGAAATACCGGAGGAGTTGGAACTCCCGGGCAGAGAGCGCCATTGGTTTGCCGTCGCGCGTAGTTTGGGTTCCCATCAGGTCCACACAGCAGGACCCGAACTTAAACACTCCGGCTTGGCTGGTCGTCTTATTGGGTGCACGCCGCAATAGGGCTTCCAGCCGCGCAATCAACTCCGCCATGTCGAATGGCTTGACGAGATAGTCGTCGGCGCCTGTCCTGAGCCCCTTGACCTTGTCGGCCGTCTGACTGCGAGCCGTCAGCATCAGGATCGGAACAATCAGGCCCGCGCGGCGGATGTCGCGGCATACGACAAAGCCGTTCTTGCGTGGCAACATGACGTCCAAAAGGATTAAATCGAAGGGAAGCAGAGTCGCTTTTTCAAGAGCCTCGACCCCGTCCACCGCGCAATCTACAGCATATCCGACGCTCCGCAAACGGTCGCCAACCGTCAGCCGTAGCGCTTCCTCGTCTTCGACAAACAGAATACTCCCCCGCATCACCCACTCGCCTAATGCGCCAGTTTACTACACCCTTTGATTCGGCAGAGCAACCCCGGCCGCCTGCCGCGTGCCTGACCAGCCTTCGTAACAAGAATATACGGCTTGCAAAAATAGCAATGACAGAGCGAACTCCCTTCGGCAGGGCACGGGGCGATGTCGATTAGATAATTCTACAAGTAACGAGGTGTCTTTTAGAATAATTAGGGACTTGCGGCTTCGTGGCCGTCGGGCGCAAGGACCACTCGGTGCAACCTTCGTCGCGCAGGGAATCACCCTTCCCGCCAGTGCACTTGCGCCGGGGGAGGGATTTCAGCGGCCGTAAAGCTGAACCTCTAAGTCTTTATATTCCAGTCGAATACGAGAACTAGCTCGACGAAGGCGCGCTCACTTATGGTATAATAAGCGTGAGATTGTTGCTCTGATGAAGCCTTTGGATTCGTTCAAAGGGGCTGCTGGTGACAACCCGCAGCCCCTTTTTCGGTGTACGGCTGGGGGCGTTCGGAGACGGCAATCAGCTTAAGAGAAAAGAAGGTATCGAAAAAGTGAGAGAACAAGGAATTGTGAAGTGGTTCAATGCCAGCAAGGGCTTTGGGTTCATTCAGCGCCAATCTGGCGAGGACGTTTTCGTCCACTACTCCGCCATTCAGGGCGACGGCTACAAATCCCTGAATGAAGGACAGGCGGTCGAATTCGAAGTCACCAAGGGCCCCAAGGGTCTGCAGGCGTCGAACGTCACCAGCCTCTAAGTAAGAAGGGCGCGAGTTTCACGCTTTGGCGGGACTCGCGCCCCCTTTCCTTGTGCGTCGCCCAGTAGCGGTCCTTTCCAAATTGCCGAGGAGGCTTGATGAAGGTTCTCGCAGAGGGACTCTACGTCAAACATTTTCAATACGGATGTGGAGTGATCACCGAATCGAATGAGGAACGCACCTCGATCGACTTCGATCTTCATGGTCTCAAGAAATTCGTTACCAGCATGATGGTTGTCGAGCCCGCCGAGGGAACTCCCCCGAAACGGCCGGGCAGCAAGCGCCGCAAGAAGACCGTTGCCGTGGCAGCAGCAGTATCCCACGCAACAACGAAGTAAGCAGCCAGCAGATTAACGGCCCGCGCAGCAGGCTTGCGCCGCGGTCTAACTTTTTTCGAGTTTTTCCTGATTCCTTTTGGAACATTGCGGGATCAACCCCGCCCTTGCGAGCGAGGTTTGCCCGGCCAGCTGCCGGCACTTTCCCTCCCGGCGCATCCCCTGCGGATTAGCCGCGCCGTTCGCGCGCCGAGCGAGCCCGTTTTTGCTCCCGGTATTCCCGCCAAGTTAACCCCACGATCAGAAGATCGAACAGAGTGAGCAACCCCAAGATGATGGAATGGGTATGAGCAAACCTGCCGGTCTGGTAAACGATGAATGCGCCGAGCACAACGATCATCAGTGGATAGGCCCAAAGGCGACCGAACCACAGGGCGAGGACGAGCGCAACCTTCGTCAACCCGTGCGAGAGCAAGAAGGCCCCGGCAAACCACTTGCTCGCTTCCAAGCTCCGGGAGGCGCCAATCAGATGGTTCGCGAGGAACGCATGGGGATTGGCGGCAAGCTCGTGCCGAAAAAGCACGCGGAGAATTCGCTCGGCCGACACGGGATCGAGCAGCCATACCAGCACGGCGCCGAGGGTTTCGAGCGCGCCGTCGATTCCCTTCACGAGGATGCCGATTCGGAAAGTTTCGTGAAGAAGCTTTTCGCGATTGAGCTTCATGGCCCTTGGGCCGCAATAGGGAAAGATGCGGACAGCCAACCGAGCGTAGCGGAAGCGAGTAGGAAAACCAAAGAAAAATGAGCGAATTCGCCGCGCCGAGCAAAGCATCGTGAAAAAGTGCCGGTCGGCAGGGATGGAGCGGGGTTCTCTGGAAGTGTGGCGCAGTCCGAGAAAGGAGAACGGAAATGAGCAACTTAAGTGAATTGCTGAACTACTTCAACTCGCGCTTGGAACGGGATATCTCGGAACTGCTGACGCGCCCGGTGGGACGGCCGAGCCCAGCCATTGGTCCGGTACAAGGGCTTTCTCTACCAAGCGGCGAGTTGGAAGAGAGCGCGACGGGTGGTGGCAAAGGTGGAGTCCCATTTCGGGGAGTTGTTCCCACCAGTGGGGTTCATCGTGACCAACCTGGAGACACCGAGCCGGGCGCTAGTACGCTTCTACAACAAGCAAGGGACGGCGGAGCAGTGGATCAAGGAAGGCAAGCAGGCGGTGAAGATGACGCGGCCTTCTTGCCATCGGTTCCGCTCGAAGCAAGTCCGGCTGGCATTGAGCCCTGTTGGCTTACAACTTGGAAAATCCGTGGCGGCAGATGGCACTGCCGCAGAGGATTGAGAATTGGTCCCTGACGTGCTCGCAATAACTGGTGAAGACCGGGGACGGTTGGTGAAACATGCCCGCTACTACTGGCTTCTGCTGGCGGAAGGACATCTGAATCGACGGCGGTTCGGAGCGATGCTGGGCCGGATCGCGGTGTTATCGCTACGGACGGGATAGAGATCTGGTGGCCAAGGCAGCAGCGCAATCTGTCTACAGCGGGGTTGGGGTACGGAGAGGTGTTGCAAAAGTACGCCACAAATGGGCAATTTTGGGCTGTGCTGGTGTGGATGGCAAACCGTGGGGGATGCTCCCGAAGAAAATCGCCTTACAGTATGCGAACAAGCGAGACGCATGTACCATGGTGCTCCTTTCAAAACCACAATGGAAATCCTGATCAAGAGGCCTTGTAAGAACTTGGCGGCCTGCAATGTCGAATCCCCGGAATGAACAAGCATCAACCGCCGACCATCATCCTTCCTGAACTGCAAGAGCCGATCCGCGCGGAACTTTTCAGCTCGGAGCGGCTTGAACAGCATGCCAAAAGCCTTGCAGCGGCGCAGACCGTTACGAAGGAAGCCAGCAGGGGCCGTCCGCTGATCCCGCGCGTCCTGGACAATGGACGCGTGCTGCACCACTCCTACCGGGCGGTTGCGCGGGCGATACGCGACGAGCATGCGATCACACCCGCGGCGGAGTGGCTGGTGGATAATTTCCACATCGTTGATGAACAGCTCCGAGAGATTCGGGACGACTTGCCGGCCGGCTACTATCGCAGCCTCCCCAAGCTCGCCTCGGGCCACTTGGAGGGCTATCCGCGCGTCTACGGCGTCGCTTGGGCTTTCGTGGCGCATACCGATAGCCGATTCGACCCGGAAGTTCTACGCCGCTTCGTGGCAGCCTATCAGCGAGTCCAGCCGCTCACCATAGGTGAGCTCTGGGCGGTAGCCATCACTGTTCGCGTGGTGCTGGTGGAAAATCTGCGCAGGATCGCGGAACGAATCGTCCGCGACAGGGCAAATTGCCAGGAGGCTGACGCGCTGGCAGATAGCTTGCTTGGTTCGGGCAGCCAGCCCGCCATCCAGCTGGCGCTCCGGCGGCTTGAGAAAGCCCCTTTGGAGACGGCATTCGCCGTGCAGCTTGTCCAGCGCTTACGGGATTTGGACCCTAAGGTTGGCCCCGTTCTGCAATGGCTCGATCAGCGTCTAGCTCTTGCGGGAACAACCGCTGATGAAATGGTTCGCGCCGAACACCAGCAACAAGGGGCCATGAGCGTCACGGTGCGCAACATCATCACCAGCATGCGCTTGGTTTCCGCCTTTGATTGGCAGGAATTCCTTGAAAGCGTCAGCCTCGTGGACGAAATTCTCCGCAAGGATACTCCCTTCGCCGAATTGGATTTTTCCACGCGCGATAAGTACCGGCACGCCATCGAAGATCTCTCGCGTGGATCCAGCCACTCGGAAATGGAAGTCGCCCGACTTGTCGTCCGCCGCGTCAAGCAGGCCATGCGCGATCCGATCGAAGGCTCGCGCAATGGTCCCGATGTCGACCAGGAGCGGAGGGCGGAGCCCGGCTACCATCTCATCTCTCGCGGACGCCCCGCGTTTGAGCGCGACATCGGCTTTCGTGTCTCGGGAAAGCTCCGGATCCTCCGCCTCTATGTCCGGACCGCGATTCCGGGCTATCTGGGCACCATTGCTATCGTGACAGCAATCATCCTCGCGCTGCCGCTATTGCCTGCGCGAGAAACAGGCATGGCTACGGCAGGTCTCTTGCTCCTCGCCTTGCTCGCCGCTGTACCCGCCTCCGATCTGGCGATTGCACTCGTCAACCGCGCGGTCATCGCTCTGCTTGGACCGCAGACACTCGCGCGGATGGAATTGCGCGATGGCATTCCCGGGGAATTGAGAACGATCGTCGTCGTCCCCACGCTGCTGACCACGCCGGCAGAAGTCGAGGAGCAGGTCGAGCGGCTGGAAGTCCATTACCTGGCAAACGCAGAGGGAGACCTTCGTTTCGCCTTGCTATCCGATTGGCTCGATGCGCCTTCGGAAACGCTCCCGGGCGACGACGATCTGCTCGCCGTCGCAAGCAATGGTGTCGCGCGCCTCAACAAGCAATACGGTCCGGCGCCCGACGGTGGCGAACGGTTTCTTCTCTTCCATCGCAAACGAGTGTGGAATGAGTGCGATGGGAAATGGATGGGCTGGGAGCGCAAGAGGGGCAAGCTGCATGAACTGAACCGGTTTTTGCGCGGTTCCACGAATACGACGTTCCTGCCCATCGGCGGGCGCCCGCCAGTCAACGTCGCCGGCGTTCGCTACGTCATCACGCTTGACGCCGACACGCGCCTGCCGCATGGCGCCGCCGCTCGTCTCGTCGGCACCATGGCGCACCCTCTCAACCGGCCGAGTTTCAGCGCCCGCCAGGGGCGTGTTGTCGAAGGCTATGCGATCGTGCAACCGCGAATCACGCCTTGTCTGCCCTTTGAGCACTTGAGTTCGATATCTCAAAGAGTGTTTTCCGGCCCGAGTGGCATCGATCCGTATTCGTCCGCCGTGTCCGATGTCTACCAGGATCTATTCCAAGATGGCTCTTACACCGGCAAAGGGATTTACGACATCGACGCATTTGAAGCGGCCTTGGCGGGCAAAGCACCGGCCAACGCGCTCTTGAGCCACGACCTCTTTGAAGGCATTTTTGCCCGGGTTGCCCTGGCCACGGACATCGAGCTGTTCGAGGAATTTCCGTCGCGTTACGAGGTGGTCGCGGCACGCCAGCATCGTTGGGCACGCGGCGACTGGCAACTTTTACCCTGGCTTTTCGGGCGCGGCTACGGTGAGCCGAGAAAACCTGTCCCGATTCCAACAATCGGCCGCTGGAAGATCTTCGACAATCTGCGCCGCACGCTCGTGGCGCCCGCCGCATTTCTTACGTTGGTCGCCGGGTGGCTTCTGCCGGCCGCCTCTCCCTGGGTATGGACTCGATTCATTATCGCTACCGTTGCGATTCCCGCACTCCTGCCATTCCTCATCGGACTCAACCCGCGCCGTAGAGGTATTTCCCTGCGAAGCCATTTTCGCAACGTGCTCGGAGATCTCGTGCTCGGCGCGTCCCAAATCGGCCTGACCTTCGCATTTCTCGCATACCAGTGCTGGCTGATGTCCGATGCGATTCTGCGGACACTCGGCCGTTTGTTTATCACGCACAGGAATCTGCTGGAATGGGTGACGGCGGCGCAGTCTGAAACTTCAGCGGGATCCCGGCTGTCCGTCGCATACAAACGCATGGCGGGTGGTCTTGCTTTGGCCGTTGCGGTGTTCCTCGCGCTGCTCTTCGCGCATCGCCAGGCCTGGGTCGTGGCGACCCCATTCCTTCTTTTCTGGGCCGCAGCCCCTGCCATTTCGCTCTGGATTGGCCGTGTGCCACGGTCCCTTGGGGAAAGACCCTTGCCGCTGGCCGATCGGCAGGCTTTCCGCTTGATTGCTCGCCGGACGTGGCGTTTCTTCGAAGTGTTTGTTTCTCCCGAGGACCATGCCCTCCCTCCCGACAATTTTCAGGAAACTCCTGATCCCGTTGTCGCGCACCGAACCTCGCCCACAAACATTGGACTTTATCTTCTTTCCACGGTGTGCGCCCGGGACTTCGGATGGCTAGGGACGCTGGCCACGGTGGAGCGCCTGGAAGCGACGCTGGCGACCATGAGCCGGATGGAGTTGTTCCGCGGACACTTCTATAACTGGTACGACACTCGCGATCTTCACCCGCTCGAGCCCAAGTACATTTCCTCGGTGGACAGCGGGAATCTCTCCGGGCATTTGCTAGCCCTCAGAAACAGTTGTTGGGAACTGATCGAAAAATCATCGGTGGGTCCCAGTCTCATCGCCGGAATGGAGGATATGCTTCGGCTACTGAGCGACGCGCTCGGCAAAATCCCCGACTCGCCTCGCACTCACATCGTCACGCGGAAACAACTGAGCGATGTTGTCGATGCGATGATGGCCGCGCTTCGTTCCCTCCCCGTTGAATCCGTGGATTGGGCGAACTGTTTCCAGGAATGGAGGGCGCAAGCCCGGACCGTGGCCGACATTGCCCAGGCCCTCGCCCAGGAGCATGGTGGTGGCCCCGAGTCGGAATTGCGCACCTGGGCCGATGCCCTCAGGGATTGTGTCGAGAGCCATGTCCGGGATGCCGAAATCCTGATTCCCTGGGTGCGACTGGACCCGAATGACGTTGCGAGCATGGCCAAGGACCTTCCAGACCGGGCGCCCGAATGGAAGGCAATCCAGATGTCCCTGCGTTTCGTTCCCACGCTTGCCGAGGCACCCGACAGATTTGTCGCTGTTCTCTCTCAGCTTTCTGCGCTGCGCGCTCGTCTGACTGGCAGTTCTCCTGAAGATCGGAAAACGATCGCGCTGATCGATGCCCTGGCCGATGCGCTCAGGCTTTCCGCCGCCGATGCAGCCAGCCTCATGCGCCGTCTTTCGGCGATTGCCGTGACGACCGGGAACATCTTCCAGGCGATGAGGTTCGATTTTCTGTTTGACGATGCGCGTAAGCTTTTCTCGATTGGTTATCGCATCTCCGATGGAAGTTTGGACCCCAATTGCTATGACTTGCTTGCTTCCGAGGCGCGCCTGACAAGCTTCATCGCCATCGCCAAAGGCGAAGCACCGCGCTCTCACTGGTTTCACCTGGGCCGGGCGCTCACGCCCGTGGGCCGGGGTTCCGCGCTCATCTCCTGGGCAGGCTCGATGTTCGAATACCTCATGCCGGCG
>DATLSU010000027.1:0-44340 GCA_035533975.1 Patescibacteria group bacterium | reverse complement strand
CTGCTTCATCCACGAACGCACCGTCAGCAACGACAACGTCGTGCAATGGGAGGGACGTCGCTTCCAGATTCCGGCGCAACCGCACCGGTTCAGCTTCGCCGGGGCGCGCGTGCAACTCGTCCAGGACTTGGCCGGGCGCGTCGCCGGCTACCACGGCGACACAAAATTGCAGATCGAGGCCCACTAAAAAAATAACGAGGGGGTGACATTTTCACTCGGCTGTTAGGGGTGACATTTTTACCTTGCTACAACAGCCTCAATGTGGCTCGGATACATTCCGGCATGATGACGCACGAGGGGCCGCCGGCCACCGGAGCCTTTCCGGTTGACGTGCAACGATACGCGTCACCGAGAAACCGGCGATGCAGAGTTGCTCAAATTCCGGAATTCTTAACTGGCGATCCCGAGCCAAGCCTGAAAGAATGTTTCAAAAAGGTGTGGAAACTAGACGGGCAGCGCTTATCCCCCAGCGTTGCTTGCGGAGTAAGGTGAAGAGATAACAGAATGTTTGTTATTACCCGCCGCCTATGGCCCCCACCGGCCCGCCGTGCTGGTTGCCGACACAAAGAAATCGATTTCGCCTGCGGCACGCAGAGGTGAATCTCGAAAGATCCAGTCGATGGTTAACAACCGACCCGTGATGGTATCTGACCGAACATCGAAACTTGTCGTCATTGAACTTGGTGGGAAAGGAGAACGGAATGCAGCCCGCAATGCCCGGCCTGATCGGCGACCTGCTCACAGTGATCGGTAGCATATTGCTCGCATTTGACGCCATAACAAAAGAGCACGAATTTGACCAAATTGCACGGGCTACTAAGCTGCTGAATGCGTCCAAGCTGTGTAAGATCAGATTCAAGGACGAGGGCGTCGAATTGACCGACGAGAATGACGTGCGACGGGCACTCATTCGACGTTCAGCAAGGAAGGCGAAGTGGGGATGCATACTGTTGGCCATCGGCTTTATTCTCCTGGCGTTTTCGAGGGCTTTAGGTTTATTCCCCGTAAGTCATTGAAAAAACAGAACAATGTTCCATTGACTTTATCGTCGGGTTATCCGATAATCGGATTGTCGGATTCGGAGACTTCCGGCGGGAGCACAGCCATGAGAGAGTTGTTTCGAATGAAGATAGCCTCGAAGAGGCAGGTCACAATTCCACAAAGGATGCTCAATCTTCTTCGTCTTAGCGAAGGTGATGAACTTCAAATCGAGGTTGTCGACGGCAAGATTCATCAGACGAGAGCGCTAAAAAGCGTGCCGACGGATCTTTTCACGGAAGAAGACTTGCGCATGATAAGTCAGCATGAAGACGAAATAGCCAAGGGGAATCGCATCAAGATCGACGTCGCGAATCTGAAAAAAAAGAATGTGACTATAGCCGGCGATTCGAGCGTGATTCTAGATGACGATAAGGAGATCGCCTGATCTCACTGACAGCAAGGGCGTCGGCTTGACTCACATTTTTCATTTACATAACATCTGCAAATGGCAGAACACCGCGACGGGGTCCCCATAAATATTTATAAAGATTTCTGGGATGAGTGGGAGAAACTCCCGGATCCCGTGCGGGATAAATTCGCGGATCTTTTGGAAATGCTTAGTAGGAATCCCTACGATCCAGAGGTGCAAGAGAAGTGCACGCCTGAAGCGAATGACCGTTTCGGTTACAGGGTCGAGCAACAAGATGAAAGATATGCCATCTATTGGAAGGTGATAACGAAACCCGGCTTTTCTCTAAGTCTAAAGTCGATAGACTCCCTTGACGGGATGGAGATCACCCTGATTGGGATGACGAGGAAAAGGCTGCGCTGATTGGCGTCTATCGCCGCGGCGTCAATTTACCGTTTGCTTGTCGGATCGCTTATGGCTTTGGCGCCTGACGGGGAAGATTTCAAAACGACAGGGCATTTACACATTTACTTATACAGTTTCACGGCGCGCTAAATAACTAGCCGTATTCGCATAAACTTTCAAACCGCAGATGTGAAGGGACCGCTGTGGCAGCGGTCCCCCCGGAACATCGTTTAACTTCCAACTTCCCGAACGTCTCCGCCGGGCTCAGGCCAGGTCGAAGCGGTCGAGGTTCATCACCTTGTTCCATGCCGCGACGAAATCTTTCACGAACTTCTGCTTGGAGTCCGCGCACGCGTAGACTTCCGCGAGGGCTCGGAGCTGGGAGTTCGACCCGAGAATCAGGTCGACACGTGTGCCGGTCCACTTGACCTGGTTCGTTTTCCGGTCGCGCCCTTCGTACACGCCTTCCGAGCCGGCGGCCGGCTGCCATTCGGTGCCCATGTCGAGCAGGTTGACGAAGAAGTCGTTCGTCAACGTCTCGGGCCGCTTGGTGAAGACGCCGTGTGCGGACTTGCCGGCGTTTGCACCGAGGACGCGCAGGCCACCGATGAGAACCGTCATCTCGGGAGCGGTGAGCGTCAGAAGCTGCGCCCGATCCACCAATAGCGCCTCGGCCGAAAGGCCGCGCGAGTCGCGCAGGTAGTTGCGGAACCCGTCCGCGACCGGTTCGAGCGGGGCGAAGGAGTCGGCGTCGGTTTGCTCTGGCGAGGCGTCCATGCGCCCCGGCGTGAAGGGGACTTTCACGTCGTGCCCGGCGGCCTTGGCGGCTTTCTCGATGGCCGCGCAGCCGCCGAGAACGATCAGGTCGGCGAGCGAAACCTTCTTCCCGCCCGTCTGCGACGCGTTGAACTCCTTTTGGATCGCTTCGAGCGTTTTTAGCACCTTGGCCAGCTCGGCCGGCTGGTTGACGGTCCAATCCTTTTGGGGCTCGAGGCGAATGCGGGCGCCATTCGCTCCGCCGCGCTTATCTGAGCCGCGGAAAGTCGCGGCCGAAGCCCAAGCCGTCGAGACCAACTGGGAAACGGATAGCCCTGACGCGAGGATTTTCGCCTTCAGAGCGGCAATGTCCTGCTCCCCGGCGAGCGGATGATTCACGGCGGGGATGGGGTCCTGCCACGGCAGTGCTTCCTTGGGAACGAGCGGGCCGAGATAACGCGCGATCGGGCCCATGTCGCGGTGCGTCAGCTTGAACCACGCCCGCGCAAACGCGTCGGCGAACTGATCGGGATGTTCGTAGAAGCGCCGGGAAATTTTTTCGTAAGCGGGGTCGAAGCGCAAGGAGAGGTCCGTGGTCAGCATGGACGGCGCGTGACGCTTTGACGGATCCTGCGCATCCGGCACCGTGCCGGCGCCGCCGTTATTCTTCGGTTTCCACTGATACGCACCCGCCGGGCTCTTGGTCAGTTCCCATTCGTAGCCGAACAGGTTTGTGAAGAAGTTGTTGCTCCACTTCGTGGGCGTCGCTGTCCAAATGACTTCCAGGCCGCTGCCGATCGCGTCGTCTCCTTTGCCCGTGCCAAATTTGCTCTTCCAGCCGAGGCCCTGCTGCTCGATGCCGGCGGCTTCCGGCGCCGGGCCCACCAGTGACGCATCGCCGGCGCCGTGGGTTTTGCCAAAGGTGTGACCGCCGGCAATCAGCGCGACCGTTTCTTCGTCGTTCATGGCCATGCGGAGGAACGTTTCGCGAATATCCTTGGCCGCCGCGATGGGGTCCGGCTTGCCGTTCGGCCCTTCCGGATTCACGTAGATCAGACCCATCTGCACGGCAGCGAGCGGATTCTGAAGATCGCGGTCGCCGCTGTAGCGCTCGTCGGCCAGCCAGGTTCCTTCGGGGCCCCAGTAGACGTCCTCTGCGGGTTCCCAGACATCCGCGCGCCCGCCGCCAAAACCGAACGTTTTGAAGCCCATCGATTCCAGGGCGACGTTGCCGGCCAGAATCATCAGGTCGGCCCAGGAGATCTTCCGGCCGTATTTCTGCTTGATCGGCCAGAGCAGACGGCGCGCCTTGTCGAGGTTCACGTTGTCGGGCCAGCTATTGAGCGGGGCGAAGCGTTGTTGGGCGGACCCGGCCCCGCCGCGCCCGTCGCCGATGCGGTAGGTGCCGGCGCCGTGCCATGCCATCCGAATCAGCAGCCCGCCGTAGTGGCCAAAGTCGGCCGGCCACCAATCCTGCGAGTCCGTCATCAGGGCATGAAGGTCCTTGATTACGGCGTCAAGGTCGAGACTCTTGAATTCCTTGGCGTAGTCGAACTCCTCGCCCATCGGATTCGACAGGCTGGAGTGCTGGTGGAGAACCCGAAGGTCCAACTGGTTCGGCCACCAGTCACGATTCGTCTCTGCGGGTGTTCCGCCCGCGAACGGGCACTTCGCTTCAGTTGCCATGGCTTGCTCCTTCCTTCCGGTCGGTCAAAAAGTCAGTCCCAAGAACTGCGACGGACTGCGAACTCATATCGGCTTTCTCATTCGCCAATTGCCGGCGCCAACGCCCAGGGCGGTCAACGGGAGGCGCGTCGCGGAGAGCACTTCGTGCAGAGCCCCCGGAAAATCAGTTCGCATTCGCGAAGAACCCGCTTGCCGAGCGAGCCCGAGGCAGGCCCGGGCACATCGTACCACTCGATGTCCTCCACGGTGCCGCAGAGGTCGCAGATGAAGTGGTGATGCGGCGCGGCTTTCGCATCGAACCGCGCGGCGCGGCCCTCGACGGCCACTTCACGCACCAAACCCGCCTGCACCAGGTCCCGCAGATTGTTATAGGTTGTGGCCCTTGAACAGCGCGGATCGGAGCGATTCACGGCTTTGAAGATTTCCGCGGCCGTGGGATGGCTGGCGCGTTCCATCAAGAAGGCCATCACGGCGTGGCGCTGCGGCGTGCACCGCAGTCCGCTCTCCTCCAGGGATTTTTTAATCGCCTCAGCGTCCATGAAGAAATTAGACTAAGTCTAACATTATAGCATGCCAAGACTTACGCTTTCGATGGATGCCTCTTGGGCTTACCGACGCCGCCGGCGACCGGGCCCCGGTGAGCCGGGCGAGGGGTGGCTCCCACACGCTGGCGCCAGCGTTGCCGGCGCGGACGGTAGCTGGCAGCGTGCCGGGCCAAAGGTCCCGCAGCCGAAAATTCCGGTATAATCCATGCGCGGCGCTTCGCTGTGCGGAAACGCCCTCTCGATAGCTTGCATCCCTTTCACCACTGGGCGCGTGAACGACATGCTTGGGATCGTTCCTGAAAAGTCCGGCATGACTGAGGAGGGGTAGAAAAAGATGAAACACGCCTGGAATTCGAAGTTCCCGATCTTCGCAACGATTGTTACCGGATTTCTTTTTCTTTCCGCGGCGGCTTTCGCCGCGGGCAATCCGGCATCACCTTCGGCCGCAGCCGGCGAAAGCGCGGCCGCCGCTGCGGGTCCATCCGGCTATCACCTGCTGAAAAGCATTCCCATCCCCGGCAGTACGCCCTGGGACTACTTGACTTACCAGGATTCAACGCACCGCCTCTTCATCGCGCACGGCACTCATGTTGTCGTCGTCAACACCGATACGGGGAAAATCGTCGGCAATATCGGCGGCATGACTCACATTCACTGCGTCGTGTTCGCGCCGGAATTCAATCGCGGATTCGTGACCGATGGCGGCGCGCACAAACTCTGGATTTTCAATCTGCGGACGCTGAAGGTGATCGGCAGCGCTCCCACCGACCCGGACTCGGACGGCGCCGTCTACGATCCCGTCTCGAAACGCGTCTTCACATTCAACGGCGATCCGCAGAGTTCGACGGTCGTCGACGCGAGAACGGGCAAAGTCGTTGGCCATATCGAACTGGGCGGCGACCCCGAATTCCCCGTCGCCGACGGGCGTGGCCACATCTACGACAATATCGCGCCGCTGAGCCAAATCGTCGAAATCGATTCCCACACCATGAAAATCCTCCATCGCTGGCCGGTCGCGCCCGGCCAACATCCCACCGGGCTCGCCATCGATCTCGAACACCACATTCTCTTTTCCGGCTGCCGCGGCCTCATGGTCATGATGAACGCGGATACCGGGAAAGTGATCGCCACCGAGCCAATCGGCACTGGCGTCGACGCCACTCGCTTCGACCCGGCGACCGGCTTCGCTTTCGCTTCGAATGGCGGGAGCGGCGATTTGACGGTGATTCACGAGGATTCTCCGGTTAAGTTTCACGTCGTTGAAAATGTGCCGACCGAAGCGGGCGCGCGCACTATGGCCCTCGATCGAACGACGCATCGAGTTTTCCTGGTCACCGCGAAGCTCGTCCGCATCGCGCACCCGAAGCCGCACACCGTTCGTCCATTTCGCATCGTGCCCGGCACGTTCCATTTGCTGATTTTCGGCAGGGACTAAGCGGGAATCTCCGCGAATCCCGGGCCTGATTCTCGCAGGGCGAGCACGCATACCGCGTGCTCGCCCTGCTGCTATTCTGGCCGCCGGCGAGCGAGACCGGCGATCGCGGCGGCGGCCAGCAGCAGCACCATCGGTTCCATCGGGAGCCCGTAGCGTGGCTCTACCAGCGTGAGATAGTAGGCGCAGGGATAGATGACCGGGAAGCAGGCCACCGGAAATGCAAACGGATTGCGCCGGCGGAAGAGGACGATGATCCCCGCCGCCGCGCCAAGCCCAGCCAGAAGGTTGAACAACAGGACGTAGCGGAACCACGGCGAGTGATTGGCGAGGAAGTCCCGCACCGGATACGGCGTTCCCCCGACCCAGATGGCGAGGAACCGCCTGCCGGTCAGTACCGCTTCGCGCCGCGGATGCGTCAGCATGTAGTGAAGGGCCAGGCCCATTTTTTGCCGCATGTACGCGATTTCGCCCATCCGGACGTATTCGGCCCGCTGGGCGTTGTTGTTGATGGGGTGCAAATGGCCCAGCCAGATGGGCTTGGCTTGCGGGTTATTCCCCATCCAAAGCTGAAGGCCCAGAACCGAGCGCAACGGTACGATCGTGTGAAACACCCTGTAATTCCGCACCGTCCATGGCACGCAGCAGAGAATCGCAATCGCCAGAGCCAGCGCCGTTTTGGTCACGGTTTGCTTGGCGGGCCGAGCAGCTCCCTTGCGGCGCGCGCGCCAGACGAGCCAGGCCAGCAATAGCGGCAGCGTCGATGCCAGGGTTGGATCGGTCATCAGCGTAAAGCCCCACAGCAGGCCGTAGCCGCACCACTGCCGCACGCCGCCGTCTTCGGCCAGAGCGAGGGTGGCCCACAAAATTACCGCCGCCAGCAGCGTGGCCAGGCACACCTCCCACATGCTTTCGTACGTCAGGAGGATGGCGTTCGGGAATATAGCCCAGAGCCACGCCGCTCCTGCCGCCAGAGCCGGCCCTCCCAGCTTTTTTGCGGCGAAGAAGAGCGGAATCGTCGCCAGCGTGACGAACAGAATATTCAATAGGGCCGCCGCCACGTATGCCGAAAACGTGTATGCGCCGAATAGGCGGAAGATTCCCGCCAGCAACAGCGGATACACCGGCGTCATCCACGCCGTCGGCCCCGTGTAGACGCGGAACGGCGAGCTGAATCCAAGGCCGCTGGCGAGAGAGTAGGCAATGTTGCCCGATTCGAACAGGAACGGCAGCACGGCCAGGGCATGCCTGGAATGATGGGAGACGTAGTGCAAAAAGGAGAGCAGCCGCACGGCGAGGGCGAAGGCGACAATCAACGGCAACGATGTAACCGCGGCCCGCAAACGGTTTTTCATCGGCTTCCGCCTGAAACATTGTGACGCGCTTGCTCGCCCAGCTTGCCCATGCAGCGCTTTTTTTCGAGTGCCCGCCGTCATGCCGGTTCCGGCGAAGTGAATCGGATCAACACGATTTCCGGCCGGGTCCCCACGCGAAGCGGAGGGCCCCAGGTGCCCACCCCGCTCGACGTATAGACCGAAAGCCGCCCCATGCGATTCAGCCCGTAAACGTAGGGGCCGTAGAGCCTCGCCGGCAGCCAGCGGAACGGGAAGAGCTGGCCGGCGTGCGTATGGCCGCACAGCTCGAGCGCGATGCCTTCCGCTTCGGCAATTTCCAAATGATTCGGCGCGTGGGTCAAAAGCAAACTCGGCCGCTCGGGATCCAGATTCGCCTGGCGCAGGATGGACCGGAACCGGTGGGGTTCGATCGAATCCCGATAATGAACGCCGATGACTTGCAGTCCGTCGATGACGGCCTTCTCGTCATCGAGCACGCGGATGCCGGCGCCCCTGACGGCTTTGAGGTAGGGGGTGTGATCGCGGAACTCCTCATGATTGCCGGCAATGTAGTACGCGCCCAGTGGAAAGCTCGGTGCGCCCAGCGGCTCGGCCAGCCGGTCGAGATTGGCGGCCGCGCCGTCGTAGAGATCGCCGGCGATAAAGACAACATCGGGCCGCAGCCGCGAAAGGGTCGCGGAAACTCGCCGGGCGAATCCCCGGTTCCTGACGTTTCCCAAATGCAGATCGCTGACGAGCGCCGCAACCTTGCCGTGCCAACTGGCTGGCAGGTTCGGCAAGGGAATGGTGATTCGCGTGACCCGAATCCAACTCGCGTTGACGATTCCGTACAGCCCAACCACCACAGCCAGAGAGAAGGTCGCGTACAGCAACCGGCGCGGATCGAGCGCGATTCCGGCCATGCGCGCGACAAGATCGATCGCCCAGCACGCGAATGACCCGAGCACGAAGTAGATCAAAAAGCCCAGCCAGGTTGCCGAAGCCGCGTAGAAGACCCGCACCAGCGGATTCGAAAAGCGCATGCCCAAAAGCGACGCGGTTACGAAACTGACCGAAAGCAGCCCGAGCGCCAGCGCTAAGGCGAAATTGCTGTGCGAGGTGCTGCCGGCGCCGGCAAACGACGTCCAAGTCTCATACACGAGCCAGTGGCTGAGCAGCAGAATCGATTGAATGATGGCGATGAAGACGCCAATTCGCCTTCGCACGCGGCCCGGTCCCTTCGACCCCTCGGAGGTTGATGAGAATCGCCCAAAGAACAGATCGTATTACACTTTTGGTAGCCAGTGTCGAGCGCCGGCGGTGATTGTGGCCGCCGCGCAATTGGCCGCCGAGACGCGCATGCGGAAAAAGAAGGCCGGGAAGAAGAAAAAAGAGTTCGGCGCCGTCGAGCGGTCCCGGCTCGCCGCCCGCCAGGCTGTCGGCATGCCCCGGCCCTCTCGCGCCATCCTCAACAAAAGGCACAAGCCGCCCAAGCACAAGAAGCAGATCATCGAGCAAGACCTGGACGAGTTATAGAGGTAGTCGAGCGGTCCGGTTGCAGGCAGGTGCAATTCGGAAGTCAGCGGCGCAGTCGAATGACCGCACTTGCCACACGGCGCCGATCAGTATTGCAGTTGACGCTCCGCTTTTGATCTGTTCGATTTCTCGTCCCTGCCACGGGATCGGAATTTTCTACTGAATATGTGATTTTGCTGCTGATCGTTGCCTCGCAGGCACCCTTGGAGGCACTCGAAGCTGCCTCGTTTCAATATTTGCGGGTTTTTCAGCAGCCTGCTAGGTGGTTGTCGCGATAATCGCTTCGAGTGCTTTCTTTTCCGCGTCCCGCCCCGCACAAGCTGCGGCCGCTCCGATGATCAGAACCGCCGGGGATTCGATACTGCCGAGTTCGGATAGATCGTTCAGGGTCGTCGAACGAACCGACTGGTCCGGCCGCGACGCATTCGAGACGGCCAGGACCGGCGTTTCGGGCGCGAGGCCCCCGGCCAGAAGCTCGGCGCCCAGTTCAGCGTAATTCTCGCCAGGCATGTAAACAACGATCGTATTGTCGCTCGAGGCGGCCGCTCGCCACTCTGCGCGCGACCCCTCGCCGGCCCGATGCGCCGTGAGGAATACGATTTTCGAGGCCAGCCGCCGGTCGGTCAGAGGAATTCGGACGGCGGCTGCGGCCGCGACGGCCGCCGTCACGCCGGGGATGATTTCGAAATCGATTCCGGCGCACCGCAGCGCCTCCATTTCTTCTCCCGCCCGCGCGAATACCAGCGGGTCGCCGGATTTGAGCCGGGCGACTTCCAGCCCGGCGCGCGCCGCCTCGATCATGCGCTGATGAATTTCTTCCTGCGTCGTGACCGGGCGGCCGGCGCGCTTGCCGACGTTCACCGCTTGTGCGCCGGGAGGGAAGAGAGCGCGGACGGATTCGGACACCAGATCGTCGAAGAGGATCAGTTCGGCCCGCTCGATCACTCGAAGCGCCTTTACCGTCAGCAGTCCGGGATCGCCCGGCCCCGCGCCAACCAAGTACACCTTGCCGCTCACGTTCACCTCCCCAGCGGAATTTCCCGAGCCAGACGGAGCAGCGCGCGCCGCCTTTCGCCCGGATGGATCGATTGTGAAAGCAGCCGGTCTCTTTCGCGGCCCAGCCGCTCGGTCGCACGGCCCAGTTCCGGCGCGAGAGAGCGCTGCAAATGCTGCCGCACGCGCCGCGCTAGCGCCGGACTCCGTCCTTCGGTAGAGATAGCTACGACCAGCGGTCCCCGCCGCACCACGGCGGGATAGTAGAAGTCGCATCGCTCGGGATCGTCGACAACGTTCACCGGAATCCTCAGCCGGCGCGCCAGCCGCGCGACCCGGTCGTTCAACGGTTCCGATCCCGTGGCCACGACGGCGAGTACCGCGCCTCGCAGATCGCGCGCCGCAAACGGCCTGGCCGCCCAGTCGATCCGCCCCTGCCGGGCCCAAACCTTTACCCGCGCCGTGGCTCGGGGGGCGACGACGCGAACCCGGGCGCCAGCTTGCAGCAGACTGCGAATCTTCGTTTCCCCCACCCGGCCGGCGCCAACCACCAGCGCGCGCCGTCCCTCCAGCTTCAGAAACATTGGAAAAAGCGACATAGGAAGCAACCCGCTCTTTCGGCGTGATCCCCGGTTTTGGAATCCGCCGGATTTCCGGTGAAAAAAGAAAAGGCCCGCGATGCTTTGCGGCTTCGCGGGCCCATTGCCGAATTGCCCCGGCATTTTCCCTAACCGGGACATCTCGGAATGGTCCACGATGCTGGCGCGCAACAACAACTGCCGGCGCACGCGCTGCTACCGTTTGCGAAGCGCTTCATATCTGCCGTCTCTCCGTCTCAGCGGCTCTCGGAAACCAGGCTCGCGCGGTTTCCTTCAGGCACAGCCTCGGATTGCCTGCCGTGCTGGATCAGACCATTTTTGACCAGCCATTCCGCATTTAGCAAGGCCGCTCCGGCCGCCCCGCGGATCGTATTGTGCGAGAGCAGGCTGAAGCGAACGTCGAACAGGGGACAGTGGCGAATCCGCCCCACGACCACCGCCATGCCGTTCGACGCCATCCGATCCAGGCGCGTCTGCGGCCGGTCGCGTTCGGTGCGGACAACCACGGGCCGCTTGGGCGCGGAAGGAAGAGCCAATCGCTGCGGCTCGGAGGCGTAATCGGCCAGGGCTGCGGCGATATCGGCCATACCGGCCTTTTGACGCAATTTCACCGAAACCGACTCCATGTGGCCATCGACCACGGGCACACGATTGACCTGCGCGCTCAGAACCAGCGGCGCGGGCTCGAAGGAGCCCTCGCACAGCCGGCCGAGAATTTTCTGCGGCTCGCTTTCGAGTTTTTCCTCCTCGCCGCCGATGAACGGGATGACGTTGTCCAGCAAACTCATCGAAGGAACGCCGGGGTAGCCGGCTCCGGATGTCGCCTGCAGCGTCACCACGGAAACGGCTTCGACGCCGAAGGCGTCATCGAGCGGCTTGAGGGCCGTCACCAGCCCGGCGGTCGAGCAGTTGGGGTTGGTAACCAGGAAACCGCTGGAAAATCCCCGCCGCCGCTGCTGTTCGGGCACCATGCCAATATGTTCGGGATTGACGTCGGCCAGCAACAGAGGAACATCCGGCTCCATCCGATGCGGCGAGGCGTTGCTCACCACGGGCAGGCCGTAGCGAGCGAATTCCTCCTCGATCGGGCCGGCGACGGAGGAATCTAGAGCCGAAAACGCGAAATCGGCATCGACGGCCTCGGGACGCGCCTCCTGCACCACGCGCTCGGCGAACCGCGCCGGCAAGGGCGTATCCAACATCCAGTTCGCCACCTCGCCGTAACATCGCCCCGCCGAATTTCCCGACGCGGCAAGCGTCGTGACCTCAAACCACGGATGGTTCTCCAACAACTGCAAAAATCTCTGGCCCACCAAACCGGTGGCGCCCAAAATGGCAACTTTCCATCGAGTGCTCACATCGCTCTCCTAAAACGGTCAGTTCCTTATGATTCGTTTTGTCTCTCTTGCCAAAATCCGTTCCTGCGGCCGGCTTCTCCCCGTTTCTGACGCCCATAAACAAAAAACCCGCCGCCAGGTTTCTCTGGCTGCGGGCTTTGGAAGATTGCCGGCTTTTTTCTTTTCTCAGCCAGGCAGCGTCCCCGCACCAGAGGGCGAGCTCGTAATAATCGAGCACGTAATCGTAATGCTCTTCATCGCCTGGCTCTGGCTGTGGACGGGCTGCCGCATAACGGCCATATTGTGCCCGAAAGCCGCCTGGACCGCAAGGCCTAATCGCTGATTGTTCCAGAATGTCCGGCGGCCTAAACTGGGGCGCGCAAAGCCGATCGGCTCTGCATGCCAACCAGAGGGGCGCGGCCCAGGGCCCAGGGATGGACGCTGGCCGGCACGGGCGTGCGCTTCTCGCCAAAGGGCTTACGCCGTGAACGCGAGGGAAGAAATCGAAGGCGGCCCGGGCCGCTCTTCGCAACCCGGATTCTGGAGCCTGATTGGGGTCCAGTTCCAGGGGGCCTTCAGCGACAACCTGCTGAAATGGCTCGTGACTTTTCTCGTTCTCGGCATGGCGCTCGATCCGGCCGAACGCGACCGCCTCGTGGTTCTGGTAATTCCTCTGCTGTTTGCCATTCCCTTCCTCCTTTTTTCGATGGCCGGCGGATACCTGGCCGATCGCTACAGCAAGCGGAAGGTAACGATCGGCACGAAACTGCTGGAGATCGTTGTGGCCGTGGTGGCCGTCGTGGGCCTCTGGCGGGGCAGCCTGACCATCGACTTCGGGGCCGTGTTTCTCATCAGCGTTCAGGCGGCGCTCTTCGGCCCCTCGAAGTACGGCCTGCTGCCCGAGTTGCTCCCCGAGAAGCGGCTGTCCTGGGGCAACGGCATTATCGAGCTAGGCACCTTTGTCGCCATCATCACGGGGACGATGGCAGCCGGCGCCCTCGCCGATCGCTTCCGGGGCAGCGAGCAGATTCCCGGCCTTTTGCTGGTGGTTCTGGCTCTGGCCGGCTTGGCGATCAGCCTGGGCATCACGCGCGTGCCCGCGGCCGATCCGGCGCGGAAGATGAAATGGAATCCGGCGGCCGATCTGTGGGGACAGATCGGGCGCATGCGCCGGGACCGGCTGCTCGGATTGGCGGTCGCCGGAAGCACCTTTTTCTGGTTCCTGGGCGCGCTGATCCTGATCAACACGGCGCTTTACGCCTCCGACGTCCTGCACGCCTCCGATACCCAGACCAGTCTGCTGCTCGCGGCAATGTCGATCGGGATCGGAATCGGCAGCTTTGCCGCCGGCTATCTGTCGGGCAACCAGATCGAATATGGCCTGGTGCCGGTGGGAGCGGTGGGCATCGCGATGATGATGTTTCTGCTCTCGCAGCAGGGGCTGACGCTTACCCCGGTCGCCTGGGAGCTTGGATTCACCGGATTTTTCGGCGGCTTCTTCGCCGTGCCGCTCAACGCGATCATCCAACACCGGCCGCGCCCGGAGGAGAAGGGCGGCATCATTGCCGGAGCCAATCTGCTCTCGTTCGTCGGGATCGCGCTGCAGCCGGTCGCCCAATATTTGCTGATCTTTTTCGGCCACCCAAGCCCGTCTCAGGTGTTTCTGCTGGCCGGTCTGCTGACGCTCGCCGCGACGGGCGCGGCGCTGGCGCTGCGGCCGGATGCGCTGCTGCGGCTGGGGCTGTGGGGCGCGACGCACAGCGCATGGCCGCTGCGCGTCGAAGGACGCGAGCATCTGCCGGTGCGCGGACCGGCCTTGATCCTATTCCCCCGGATGCGCATGGGCGACCTGCTCTGGCTGGTAACTGCCACCGATCGCACGCTGCGCTTTCTCTTGTCGCCGCGCTCGGCGCAGGCCTTCGGCAAGTGGCTCGGCGCGATCCCTTTTGAATCCGGTCCCGACGGCCAGAGGCAGGCGGCGCGCGCGACCCTGCAGGTGCTCGAGCGCGGCCAGGTGGTTTGCCTGCCGGAGGAGGCGTGGGGACTCGCCAAATCGCTCGACGGCGTCCAGGCTCCGCTCGTTGGCGTCACGATCGACTTGGCCGGCCCGTTTTCCCGTAGCGTCATTCGCTTCAGCCCCATCCAGCCCGCTAAGATCGCTTCCCCGCCGTCCGGCTGACGGGCTGCTTTCCAGCGCTGCCAGTCCGTGGCGGACGGGCCCGTGAAGTTGCTTCCTACGCTGCCGGCGCCACAGCAATTACGCTTTCGTTTTTGGCTGTTCGTGCACGGAAACGTCCATCGTTTGAGAGGCAATCTGGATATCTTGATGCAATTGAATCTGTTCAAAGACGCTGCGAAAAATGAAGTTGGTCGCTGCGCGCCGCTTCTTAGCGTCAACGATGTAGCGAAGCGAGCACTCCACCCAGTTGCTCGTCACCCTCACGTATACATTGGGATCCAATTGGAATCGGGGAACCAAAAATTCGCGCCCCATCTGGTCGAGAGCCTTCTCGGCGCCCGCCAAGAACTCCCTCGTATACTCGCTGCCGACCCTCAAAAGAATTTCATTCGCCGCTTTTAGGTTGCTCGCGTAAGTGATGGGCAAATGGATTTCGTCCCAGATGTATTCAAAATGACTCGTGTAATTGAAAATCGCCTCAGCGAATACCTTGGCATTGGAAAACTGAACCGTTCGGCCGGTGGCCATGTCTGCCTCGATCCAATTGCCAATCTCCATCAGGCGGGTATAAAGGAGCCCGACGTCGATCACGTCGCCTTTCATCTGTCCGATCTCCACGCGATCCCCCACCGTATACATCCCGCCCGCGAAAATTGCCATGCGTCCGACAATACTGAGCAAAGGATCTTTCAATACCACCGCGATGCCCGCGCCGAGCAGGCCGAGGAATATGCCTGGATTCGGGAACCGGCTCGACCACAGCACCACCAGGACAGCCACCGTTGCGGCAGTCAGGCTTGTGCCCAGCAGCTTTCGCCGGGAGTACCGCTCGCGAGAATCCTGAACGTGGCGCGTGATATACCGCTGACCGAACGCACGAATCGCCCAAGCCGCCAGCAGGGTCACAGCCGTGCCGATCGTAGGCGCTGGAAACGGTATGTATTTCATTTCGTCCTCGTTGGCGGTTCACCTGGAATGTTCGCGCAACGGCCGTCACCGCGCCGTGGCGGGAAGGCTGGGATTCAAGCCGAAGGCGACCAGCTCTTCAAAATGCCCCGGCGTAGAAACTCCCGTTTTGCCCGTGCGGTGATATCGCTCTGCATTCTGGGCAGCAGGCGGTGATCGCAGACATAGGACTTGATGTGCAACCGCTGATAGGGTCTCTGGTCGAATTTGTCTTCGATCAGCGCGAGAACCGGCTTCGCCGAGTAGAGATAGGGGCAGGTATAGGCCGCCTCGTAACCGATGCAGAGAGCCTCGTCGGGATCGGCATCGGCCGGCAGGTAGAGAAAGGTTTCGACTTGGCAGTGCGGCACGCCGGAATTGGAATCGAACACGTGCTTGTCCAGGATGTCAGCGTTCGGGATTGTCACCCGCGTATCGCCGTACGTGGTGAGCTTGGTGCTGCGCAGGCCGATGTGGTCGATTTCCCCGTAGGCGTCGCCAATCTGGACCAGATCGCCCAATTGGTAGGGCCGGTCGCCCAAAATGACCAAGCCTCCTATCAGATTCTTGACCAGGTCTTGCGCGCCCAAGCCGATGGCGATCGCCGCCGCACCGACCGCGGCCAGAAACGTCTGCCGGGTGGGAGCCAACAGGTGGAATGAAACCAGCATGGCGGCGAACCAGAGAATGATTCGAAGGATCGGCTCGGCCGCCTTGGCGAGGAAGCGGATGCGAGGCCCGCGCCGGCTCAAAAGATCGAGCAGGCGGGTGGCGTAACGGATGAACAGCCAGGTGACCACCAGGATGGCGATAACGGAAATGATCCGGCCGAAGGTGAAGTACTGAAAGATGTCGCGCGTTGCCGTGCTTTCGGTTAATTGCATCCCCGGACCTCCTTACGAGAGATTTTGCCGCGCGAGCGTGTCGCGCACGAAGCATCCCGCCTGCGGCCGGACGCGCAGACCCGGACCCGCGGGTTCCGGTTCCAGGATCTCGAGCGCCAGCAGGCGTTCGAGCCGAGACCTGGCCTCTTCGACGCCGATGCCGAACACCTCGGCCACCTCCTCGGCGGCCAGGCTGGCATGTTGAAGGATCGCTTGCAGGGTGAACAGGTCGTCCGGCTTCAATTCGGCTTCCAGACGGCTGTAACTGGGATCGAGGGGCTGAACCATGTGCACCACGCCTCCCTCGACCCGGCCGATACTGCCCAGCCAGAGTTCGAACGCCGAACGGAACAACCCTTCCGATTGGCGGTAGAGCGCATCGAAGAACACCTGTTGCGAACTTCGTTCGAGCCCGAAGAATCGGCGCAGCCCATGGACACGGGGATCGCCCGGTGGCGCCGGCGCGAATCGAAGGCGCAGTCCCGATAACGTGTGCCGTTGTAGGATCGCCTCGACCATGTGTTCCTGGCTGACCGACATTGCGTTGACGCGATGAGAGAAGTTCCGGCTCAGGCCCAGCGAGGCGTCGAGATAGCGGAACGATAATTGATTCAAGCTGAGAACCCACAAGGTTGAGCCGGAAGTGGCGCCCACCAGCCGCAGGAACTCTCGCAGGGCGCCGAATCCGTTCATGCACCGCAGGAAGCTGCGTTCGAACTCTTCAATGACGGCGACCCTTTGTTCTTGGTTCAGGGCCGTCGTTAGGTCCGCCCCGGCTGGAAGATGGAACAGTTCTCTCAGAAATTCGGACATCTGGTCGGCACTGCGGATTCTCCCGCAAAACTGTCCGCGCGCGACCGGCATGCCCGGGAATGCCACGCTGCTCGCGCAGTTCAGCAGGCTGGTCTTTCCGCTTCCGCGGGCGCCTACCACGAGCACCGTCACACTCCGGCCGGATTGCCAGAGCGAAAACGCCCGGCTCAAGCCGCTCATTTCGACTTCCCGGCCCACCAAGAATCGCTGGTCTTCGACCGGCGCAAGGCGGAACAGGCGCTGGTAGAGCGGCGGCAATTCCCTTGCCTTGAGTTGAACTTCGAGGACATCGCTCAATAGCGTTCGTTCCACCACCGGCTCCCCACGAGTGGAGACGGGCATCTCCCAACCGAGCTTCCAGGAGGCCCAGCGAAGGACATCTCCCGCTACCCTCCAAAGCCCGCGGGATGCCGCCCGGATGGAGTCCAGGGCCGACCGCCCGAGGTTCCGGATCACGCGCGGGGCGCCCTGGCGCGTAAGCAGGGCGAACAAGCCGAGGCGGCCGGTTTCGAGGGCTGTATGCGTTTCGAGCAAAGTCAACGCCTGAGCGCGCGACAGGCCCGACTCCGCCGCCGGCAGGGGATCGATCAGGATTTGCTTGCGGTGTTCGAGGAGTGCGATGGCGTTTGTGGCGGCTTCGCGAGGCAAATTCTGGACAGTCTCGCTACCCTCCCGCTCGGCTTCCAGAGCAAACGTCACCACTTGGCGGGCTTGCTCGATATCTCGGATGACGGCAATATGTTCGGTCTCCGCCTCACGAAAACCGTCTCGAGCGGCTTGCAGGCCGGCGTGGCTGAGCGCGCTCAGCAAAACTTGCTGCGGACGAAGTTGCCGCCAGGGCTTCCTCCAGCCCGGAAGGGCGCGCGCGGGCCGCACCGTTTCGACAAAAGCAGGGACGGAGATCCGGACAAAGGATGAGAAATGGTCGGACCAATCCCGGGCGCGCTGCTCGGCGGAGAGCAAAGCGGCTTGGGGCGGCGGAAACGGTTCGCGATTGTTCTGTTCGAGCTGGGTTTGGAGCCAGGCGATGGCCCGATCCAATTCACCGTCGACGCCTCCGTGCTCGGCACGCAGCGAATCGAGAGCCTGGCCGGAGCCCCGAATCGCCTCGCGGGCCACGAGCGAGAGTTGGCGCTCAAGATCGATCACCGCGCGCACGGCCCGCTCCTGGCGATGCCAATAGCTGAAATCGGCCTGCCATCGCTCGGCGATCTTCGCCAGGCGGCGCGAGGAGATTGCTCGCGAGCGGCACAACACGGCTTTCGCCAGGCGCGCCGGAGATGCCTCGGCCCACTGCCGGTAGGCTCGAACCAGGCGCTCGATGCGCTGGACCAGGGCGGAGGCCGTCCGCGACCACCACCTTCGCTCCCGTGCGAGCGTTGCCTTGTCCCGGTCGCCGTTTGCCAGAATGGCCAGTTGATGGCGGCGATAACTCTGCCATGCGGCCACGAGATGCAGTCCGGCCTGTGAGAGTACGAGTTCAAAGGCCCCGTCGATCCGGGCGCGGCGGGCCGCCTGCTCGCCCAGATGGCCGAAGACGATCCGCCGCAGTTTCAGCGGCCGGGTTGCTTGGCTCCGTTTTACCCACGCCCTTCGCCAGCTTCCCTGCGCGTCCGGCCCGATGATCTGCGCCAGTTCCGCACCCGAAATCGCCATCACGGGCGGCAACCGGCGCGCCAGATCGTTCATCTCCGAACGGTGCTCTTCCATGGCCGATAGGGCCTTGGCCGTAGGCCCGAGTTTTTCCAATTTGCCAAGCGGGCCGGAGAAAAGGCGATTTTCCGTTTCGCCAAACAATCGCTCAAACGAACTGATTTCCCCCGGCTCGAATTGACCCGGCGAGTCCGAAGCGAGTTGATTTTGCAACTGGTCGATCAGCGAGCGGACATCCGCTGCGGCGGCAGCCATCTCCGCCGCCAGACGCTCGTTGGCGGAATGGAACCCCGTACGGAACTCTTGCCAGATTTCGGTCGGAGTTCGAGGCATGATAAAAGCGTTCCTTACCGGCTAAAGCTCAGCCGCCTACCATTATGTTTTCCGGAGCTGGTCCCTTTCTTCGCCGTCGCGGCCGGGATGCACCCGCTAGGACTTCGAGAACCGGACGGCTACCCCTTCGATCTTCCAGCCTCAACCAGCAATATGTTTGCGGACCCATATATCACGAAAAACACGAATTTGCGCCCTGCAAAATGTCATCGGCCTCGAAGCTCGGAAAAAAACATCCGCAAGGGAGACCTCCGATCCGGTACGCGACCCCGCACGGCCGGTTTCAGAAGATCGATAGCTTGATGCGCAGATACTTCCTCGGATCGCGGCGGAAGTCTCCGATCAGGAGCCGCAAATCGCCCGACAGACCCGTCAGGTTGTTGTAGAGCTGAGGATCGGTGAAGAATTGCCCGGCCGTGCCCTGGCCATGGTCGAGCTTTCCGGTCAGTTCGCGGAAATTAGCGGAAGCGTCGCGGAGGTTGTTGTAGAGAGCGGGATCGGTAACGAACTTGCCCAAACTTCCCTTGCCCGCCTCGGCATTCGTGAGCAGGTTGTTGCCCTTGGAAAGGAACCCGTTGGCGTTGTCGTAGAGGGCGGGATTGTAAATCATCTTGCCCAAAGTGCCTTTTTGCTCTTGGACCGCGGCCAGAAGCGCGTCGACGTGCCCGACGGCGGAATGGGCTTGATCGTAAAGCGCGTCCGAGGCGATCAGCTTGCCCGCCGTGCCTTGGCCGCTATCGAGCTTGGCCATGATGTCGTTGGCGCGGGCCACGGTCTGGTTGAGCTGATTGTAAAGGCGGGTGTCGTAGAGCAGCTTGCCGAGCGTGCCCTTGCCGCCGTGGATCTGGTCGGTAATGGCGCGTAGGTCCACGGTAACGCCGTTCAGATTATCCATGAGCGCGGTGCTGTGATTCACCAGGGTCTGGATCGTCGATGCCGGCAGTCCCTGGATGGTGTCGCCGTTCTGCTCCACGGTCGCCGGCGGCGTGCCGCGGGTGACGGTCACATAGCGGCTGCCGAGCGCTCCCTGCGTGACCAAGGTTGCGGTGGAATTGGCGCGAACCCATCTCTGATAGTTCTTGTAAATATTCATATCGACTTCGATGTTCTGGTCCGGCGTGGCGGCATTGGGATTGATGCGCAGACCGGAGACGCTGCCGATCTGCACGCCGCCGAGGCTGACCGGAGCGCCAGCGACCAAACCTTCGGCCTCGGGCAGGTAGGTCTTGAGCGTGTATTTGGACTCCCAGGCGCCTTGGCCGGTCACGTAGAAAATCCCGACGGCCAGCAGCACCGCCGTCGCCAGCACGAACAGCGCGACGCGAACTTCCGAATAGGTCAGTTGTCTGCTTGCCATTTTCCCGCATCCTCCTTCCGGATTTGCGACGGGCGGCACCGGCGGCCGCCGGCCATCTCACCGCCCTGATTTCATTCCAGAAACCGCGCCAGATAGGGATCGCCCGAATCGCGGATCTTGTGCTGGTCTCCCTCGAAATAGATCTTTCCTTCGCGCAACACCAGGAACGTCGTCTTCCGCCCGCTTCGAGCGCCATCCTCGGAAGCGCGAACGACTTGGCACGTTTTTTCATCGAAACGGAAATTGGCTAGGGCGAAGGCATCCTGCAAACGGTGCGTCGCCAGCAGCGCGGTGACGCCCTGGAGGTCGCGCAGCCGCAGAATCAGCGTAATGATTCTCTGCGAGGTTACCGGATCGAGGCCGGCCGTCGGTGAATCGTACAGGACGATGGGCGGCTGGTTGACCAGCGCCCGCGCGATCGAAACGCGCCGCCGCATGCCGCCCGAAAGATCTCCCGGCATCTTTCGGATGGCGTCGGCCATTTCCACAAACTCCAGCGCCTGGCGAACGCGGGCCGCGATCTGCTCCTCCTCGACTCCCTCCTCGCGCAGCCGGAAAGCCACGTTCTCCTCCACCGAGAGCGAATCGAACAATGCCCCCTCCTGAAAGACGAAGCCGATCCGGCGGCGGAAATCGAGCAATTCGCGCTCGCGCATCTCGCCCAAATCTTGGCCGAGAACCGTCACGCGGCCGGAGTCGGGGCGGACCAGGCCGGCGGCCATTTTCAGAATGAGCGTTTTCCCCGTGCCGGTTTCGCCAAGCAGAACCGCGGTTTCGCGAGGCGCCACGGAAAAGCCGACGCCTCGCAGCACGTCGCCTTCATCGAAGCCGATCCGGACGTTTTCAAAGACGATGGCGGGCCCTGCGGCCGCGGACGCGCTGGTCATTTCTCCCCGCTGCCCCTCATAGGGGGATTATAAGGGGAAAGATGCGCCGCCGGACCGTGCGGATTTCCGGCCGCCGCCGAACTGGAAACGGAAGTTGCCCCGAGCGCCACCGATCAGGGGAAAAAGTACAGCAGGAGCTTGTCTAGGAAGAACCCGGTTACCAGGATGGCAACCGAGGCAACCACCACAGCGCTGGTGGTCGCCCGGCCCACGCCTTCGGTCCCGCCGCGGACTTTCAGCCCCTTGAAACATCCCACCGTGGCAATGACGAAGGCGAAGACGAGCGGCTTCAGCATACCCTGGATCAAATCGTTCGGGCCGAGGGCGTTGATGGCATGATGCCAGAACTCGCTGGCGCTCAGCCCAAGCGTGGCATGCCCGACGAGGAATGCCCCCACCAGGCCGACGAAATCAGACACCCCGGTGAGCAATGGCAGCACGATCAGCGTCGCGACCACGCGCGGCGTCACCAATTTCCGGACCGGGTCGGTGCCCATCGCCCGCATCGCATCCACCTGCTCGGTAACGACCATCGAGCCGAGTTCTGAAGCGATGCCCGAAGCGCTGCGCCCGGCCACGAGCAGCGCCGTGATCGTCGGACCGAGTTCGCGAATCAGGGCCAGCGAAACGGCGTCGCCGGTGAGGGCCGTGGTGCCGAAGCGGGCAAACTGCGCCGCGGTTTGCAGAACCATAATCGCGCCGATGAAAAAACCGGTCAGCAAGATGATCGGCAGCGACCCGACCCCGATCACGTCCATCTGGTCGACGAGGTCGCGGAAATAGAACGGCGGTGAGAAGGTGTTGGTGATCGCCTGCCAGGTCAGCTCGGTATAGTCCTGAACAGAGAGAAGAAAGGACTTGATGGTGTCGTTGAACGCCGTCAGAAGCGAGCGCGCCTCACCCTCTACCCCCTGACCGGTCCGGTTGGGTGTAAGCGTAGCCATTCGATAGGGTCGAAGTCGCTCGCTCCTTCCCGGCAAGCGTATGCCCCGCCTGTTTCCTCCGTCAAGCAATGCGGCGGCGCGCTGTGAGCGGCAGGAATCCGTCCTGCCCTATTTCCGGCGGGGAATGCCGCCCGAAAAATCGCCCGAAACGAATGCTCCCGCCGGCCGCAGATGGCCCGCATTCGCCGCACAGATTCCCGAGCCGCCGCAGATGTGACGATGCTTCCTGCTTCTTTCTCAGTCCGCCCGGCAGAAGCGCTCGCATGACGCGCGCCCCGGCCGATTAGCGGGAGCGATCACCCTCACTTAAAATACCAGCGGCCAGGAGCCTTGCGGAAACCTGCGGCGGGCCGCGGCCGAAGGGGAAGAGGGACCGGATCGCCATGCAGGATTTCCGCCGGCTCGCCGCGAAAAACGGTGCGGCCATTCAGGATAGCGGCCCCTGCCAGTTTTGCGGGGCCCCGGTCGAGGGCGGCGCCGAAGCTTGTCTGCGATTGCTGGACGAGCTTTCCGAGCGAACGCGCGCGGAAAAAAGCTACGCGCAGGCGCACCTGTTTTCCGTCGACGCCCACGCCCTGCAACACCCCGAATTGCACGGCCGGCTGAACAATCCCGTTCACCTGCTTAGCTTGTGCCTGATGCTCGAGCGCGGCTCGAGCGCCGCGGCAGGCTCGCGCAAGCCCGCCGTTGAGAAGTTTCTGGCGCTCGGGCGCCAGTGGCCACCGCTCGAAGCGCCCCCGGCGGGTTACCGCGGCATCTTGACCGCCAAAAGCGTCCTCGAGGCTTCCGCGGCCGAGCGTGCCCTTGTGGCTCGCGAGTGGGCCGAGGAAGTCTGGCAGGTTTGGCAGCCGCATCACCCTTGGACCCGCAGAATGCTGGACCGCCTCGCCCACGACTGAATGCGTCGAGACAACCTTGCCGGACGCGGAAGGACAAGTCAGGACTCGGAGGCCCAATCGCGCGGACGCAGAGCATCGAGCAGTTCCGCCTCGGGCGTCCCCGGCGCGGGAGCCTCGCGGTAACCCCAGCGGACGTCGGGCGGCAGGCTCATGAGGATGGATTCCACGCGACCGCCGGTTTTCAGCCCGAAGGTGGTTCCGCGGTCGTAGAGCAGGTTGAATTCGACGTACCGGCCTCGCCGCACCCGCTGCCAGCGGCGCTGGGCTGGGCCATAGGGCTCTTCCATGCGGCGCTCGACGATCGGCGCATAGGCCTCGAGGAAGTGGTCGCCGGCATCGCGCACGAAGGCAAAGACCTCGTCGAGACGCTCGCTCAGATAGTCGAAAAAAATCCCGCCGACGCCGCGCGCCTCGTTGCGGTGAGGCAGGTAAAAATAGTCGTCACACCAGCGCTTGAATCGCGCGTAATCGGCCACGGGATGGCGCGCGGCAACCGCTTTCCAGACCCGGTGGAAATGAATGACGTCCTGGCGGGCGAAATAATAGGGCGTCAAGTCCGAGCCGCCGCCGAACCAGCCGGCCTGGCCCGGCCCCGCACCCTTGGTGAGAAAACGGAAATTGGCGTGAACGGTCGGGACGCGAGGGCTGCGCGGGTGAATCACCAGCGAAACACCGCTGGCTTGGAACCGGGCGCCCTCGCCCGGCATCGTCGCCGCCAGTTCCTGAGAAAATTCACCGCGAACGTGCGAGAAATTGACGCCCGCCTTTTCGAAGACCGCTCCATCGACGAGCACGCGGGTTCGGCCGCCGCCGCCGCCCGGGTGTTCCCAGGCATCCTCGAGAAAGCGCGCGCCGTTCTTTTTTTGTTCGAAAGCTTCGAGCGCGGCGCACACGCGGCCCTGCAAGTCCAAAAAATACTTCGCCGCCTCGTCCGCCAGTTGGTTGAGATCCATGATCGCCTCGGCGCCGGCCAGGGCCGCCCGCCGCATTAGCGTAGCGGATTCGGGCTGGGCTCGCACGCCGGAGCCGCGGCAGAGAGATTTGCGGGAAGCGGCCGGTCCGGGCTATACCAGCTAGGGAGGCAGTATGAACTGGGGCACACCACCATGGACGATCGACTTCGCCGCCGAGGCGCACGCGCTTCCGGCGGCCGCCGACTTCGCCGTGGTTGGCGGCGGCTTTTCGGGGCTTGCGGCCGCGGCCTGGCTGCGGAGAATCGCGCCCGAGCAAAGCGTGGTTTTGCTGGAGGCGTCGAAAATCGGTTCGGGAGCGAGCGGCCGCACCGGCGGCTTGGCACTGGCCGAAAGCGCCGCGGGACCGCTCGATGGCCAGGGAGACGTGCTGGCCGGCTACCGGGAAATCCTCTCGAGTCTCGAAGCCGGGGTCGATCTCGAGCTGCCGGGCGTTTATGAAATAGCGCACAAGGGCGGCCATCTCGATTCGCCTATCGTCTGGGAGGACACGGGAACCCTGCGGGTGATCCGGGAGGTTCCCGGCGGCGGGATCGATGCCGGCAGGGTGGTCGGCGGGCTGGCGCGCGCCGCGTGCCGCCTGGGGGCTCTGGTATTCGAAAACACGCGAGTCGAGGCGATTGAGTTCGGCTCTCCCATCGTGCTGCGCACCGGCTCGGGCACGCTTCGTTCCCGCGGCCTGTTGCTGGCAACCAACGCCCAGTCGGCCGACCTGTCGGGCTTGGCCGAGGATTCTCGCGCCAAGTTCACGCTCGCCGTTCTCACCGAGCCGCTGGCGGCCGAGGCCATGGCGGCGGTGGGGCTAGGTTCGGGGAAGGCATTTTATACCGCGGACCTGCCCTACCTTTGGGGCCGGCCGATGCCGGACCGCGCGGTGATATTCGGCAGCGGCTTGGTAGACATCGGCGATGACGAGGATCTCGCCGCGCTGGATATCGAAACAGGCGTCGCCGCCGGTATGTTCGCCGGTCTCGAACAGCGCGTCCGAGGGCTCCATCCGGCGCTCGCGAATGTTCGTTTTGCCAGGCGGTGGGGCGGCCCGATACGTTTCGGAAGCTCCTGGCAACTGTTTTTCGACCGGCACCCGCGCTCCGCCGACACCATCGTTCTGAACGGGCTGGGCGGCGACGGCGTCACCCTTTCCGTCTATCTGGGCCGCTGGGCCGCCGAGGCGCTCGCGGGCCGGCGCGCGATGCCGGCCTGGGGAAAGATTCCCCGCCGGCCAACCAGCGGGTGAATTACTGCCTTCTCATTTGGCTCAACTACTTACACGATGAAGCAATCCCTCTTCGCGCTGGCATCCGAAGGGACCCGTGCTAGCATCGCATTTGGTGTTGGGCACGGCCCTATTTGCGGTGAAAGTAGGAGTGGCCCGCTGCTACCCAGCTGTTCTCTTACGCAGGGAGGAAATTATGAAACACGGTAAAGTGGTTGCACTTGTTGCTGCCGTGGCCCTCGGTTTCGGCGTTTCCGCCATGGCCCAAGGACGAAGCGGAGGACGCGCAATGGGCGGACCGCCCTCCGGGGTCGGCCCGAGCATGAGCGGCCCAATGGGTACGATGGGCCCGATGGGGCAATCCGGTCAGATGCGGACCCCAACGGCACCGAAGACAGCGTCCGATCTGCTCACGGCGAACTCGAAACTTTCTTCCCACCTTGCCTCGACTCTGGGCGTGAATTCCGCGACGCTGCTGAGTGATGCAAGCGGGTTCAAGAATCTGGGTCTGTTCGTTGCCGCAATGCACGTCTCGAAGAATTTGAACATACCATTCAGCGATCTTTCGTCCGCTCTTCAAAAAAACGGCAACCTGGGCAAGGCCATTCACAACCTGAATCCGAATCTGAGCAAGAAGCAGGTGAAGAGCGCGGTGCGCACGGCGAAGCACCAGGCTAAAACAGACATTCACAGCTCCAAGGGCTAGGCGGAACGAACGCGCGGTTGCCGGCAATCGGCAAAGACGCGCTTATTCCGCCTCCGCGGCGGTGGTGTAAGCGGGGAAGAAGGTGGACGGTTGTGAAATCCCGATCGGCGCGCAACCCCTGTTAAATTCCGGTTACCAGAGCCCGGCAGCGGCTCCGGCGCGGGGACGGCAATACGCGCGGGAGAACCGAAGGATTCACCTCACCGTGTAAAGATCGTGGCTTCGACGTTCATCCCGGGCCGGAGGACGGCTTTTCCCCCGGGGAGATGGTCGAGCACGATTTTGACGGGAATTCGCTGCACGACCTTGACGAAATTGCCTGTCGCGTTTTCCGGCGGGAGCAGGCTCATCCGCGAGCCGGTGGCGCCGGAAATCGAATCGACGTGGCCCGGGAAGGTTTCGTTGTACATATCGACGTGCACCTCGGCGCGCTGGCCGGGATGGACCTTGGCGAGCTGGGTTTCCTTGAAATTTGCCCGCACCCAGACGTCATGCAGAGGAATAAGCGCAAAAAGTTCCTGGCCCGGCTGGACGATTTGTCCGGGCTCGACGTTCTTGTCGGTCACGACGCCTTCGGTCGGAGCGACGATGGTCGTATAGCTGAACTGGAGCTTGGCCGTTTCCAGATTCGCCTCGGCTTGCGCCACGCTGGCATGAAAGGAACTCACGTCGGCGATGCGCATGTGCACCTGCCCCGTATTGGCTTTGGCTTCGGTCAGGTGCGCTTGGGCGACGGCGACGTTGGCCTGAGCGGCCGCCATGGCCGCCCTGTCGATTTGCACCTGTTGCTGCGCCTCGGTGAGCTGTTCCTGGGCGGCCCTGAGGTCGCTCGCCGCGCTCTGAGCGGCGGCGACGTAGGAATCGTACTGCAGCTCGGAAATTTCCGCCTTGGCGACGAGCGGCTTCATCCGATTCAAATCCGCCTGAGCCTTCGTGTTTTCCGCTTGCCGTTTGCTCACCTGGGCACGCGCATACGAGAGTCCGGCCGTCGCCGCCGTCTGGTAGGCCACGCATGCGCGATCGTATTGAGCCTGGGAAGCGCGAATTTCCGCTCTGGCCGCCGCGATGGCGCTTTGCGTGGTGCCTCGGGTGAGCGGTACGTTGACGCGGGCAGCCTGGGCCTGGGCCTGGGCGAGAGCCAGAGCCGCCTGCGCCTGAGCGACTTTGGCCTGATAGTCGCGGGGGTCGATTCTCAGGAGCACTTGGCCGGCCTTGACGTGCTCGTTGTCCTCGATGAGCACCTGGCTGATGGTGCCGTAGATTTTGGGAGCGATGGGCGTGATGTGGCCATTGACCTCGGCGTCGTCGGTGCTCACGCGCCCTCGCAAGTAATACCAAGTTCCGGCCGCCGCCAAAATGATCAGAGCCACGGCTCCGATCAGCGCGTAGCGGACGCGCGGCTCGGCCCAGCGGCTACGTCTTCCCGGTGGTGGCTGGGAAGGTGTTTGACCGAGTTCTGTTTCCATTACTTTCGTACCCATGGGCTTCCTCTCGTCTGATTCCTATGTATAAATCCTCGTTATTTCGCGTAGAGATTCTCCATCTGGCCGGTGGCGCGAGCCAGATTGGCGCGGGCCGTGTTGTAGCGGAACAGGGCGCCGATTTGATTGTCGTTGGCGCGGGCCAGCGCGTCTTGAGCCGTGACGACTTCGATGTTGTCGGCGACGCCGGCCTGAAAGCGGTCGCGCGCCTGAGCCACTTCCTGCTGGGCGAGCGCGACGCCGAGATTGGCCACCGTCACCTCGTGGCGGGCTGATTCGAGTTGCGCCACGGCCGTTTTCACTTCGAGCGCGATCTGATTGATCAGGTTCTGTTTCTGCTGCGCTAGCTTGGCCAGTTCCAGATTGGCGTTGGCCTCCTGGGCGCGGATGCGGCCCCCGGTGAACAGAGGCACCTTCACCTCAGCTTGGTAAACGTAGGTGGGAATGACGGTCGCCGCGGAAATTCCTTCCTGCACGTACTGGCCGTTGAAACTCAGCGTCGGCAATTTCTGCTCGCGCGTCGCCTGGCGGTCGGCCTTCAGGCTGAGCTCTTGCTCGCCGATCGACTTCAGTTCCGGCCGGTGCGCCAGCGCCTCGGCGATCGTTTCCTGCGCGGTGAACGGTGGGGTTTGGTAGAAACTGATCTGGTCGGTCAGAAAGATCCGGGTGCGCGGGTTGACGTTGAGCAGTTGCGCCAGGCCGTATAAAGAGGTTTTCTCCGCTGTCTGCGCCTGGATCAGATTTTGCTCCTCGTTTTGCAGTTCCACGTTGGCGCGCAAGGCGTCGAGTCCGGTTCCCACGCCGTGCCGCTGCAGGTCGGCGGCCTGCTGGTAGAGGGCCTGGGCGAGCTGAACGCGTACCCGCGCCGCGCGAACGTTGGCCGCCGCGCGAAGGCTCTCGAGATATTGCGAGACGACCAGCAGCGTCACCTGTTCCCGGATGCTGATGCTGTCGTCGCCCGATTCCCGTTCCCGAAAGCGCGAAGCCCGCCAGCGCTGCCAGAGCGTCAAGTCGAAAATCGGCATCGAAAACAGCGTTCCGGCGTCGAACACCTGAAACGGACCGATATGCTCGGGAAAGCCGGGGAACGGCTTTCCGAAGTTTGATTCGATATTCGAGCGCTGCGCCCGGTCGCTCACATCGAGCGAGCCCTGCGGCAGCAGCCTGGACCGGGAGAGCTTCACGTTTTGCTCGCTCTCGGCCAGATTGATGGCGCCGATTTGCACTTGCGGGTTCAGCCGCAACGCCATCTTGACGGCGTCGTGCAGCGTGAGCTTGAGCACGGGCGGCGCCGCGGGCTGGGCGGAGGCGTTTTGCGCGGCCAGACGGCCGGAGAAGAGCAGGATCGCGGCGAGCAAGCAGGCAATCCCTTTCGTGCCCAGCCGCGGCCGGTTTTTGAGCGGCTTACCCTCCACCTCTTCCACAACGGCCCGCGTCAGGCACCCCGCGGCGACGATCGGCGTGCCCGCCAGGTGCATTTTCCGAAGCAGCCGCTTCCCGTTCTCGTCGATAAAGCTGACGCCGGCCAGTTCCACCTGCACGCCGGCACCGCCGCGCCCGGCCGCCGCTTGGCTCCAACTTTGTTCCAATTCTTCCACCCAGGGACCCGAGAGCCGCCCTTCGACGCGGATCATCAATCGATCGCCTTCTTGAACTTGCGTGACCTTCATCATGGCATTTCCAGGTAAAGCCAATAAGGAGTGGTGCAAGTAGGAGTCCTCTTCCCGCCATTTTTTCGGCAATTGCATAAACATTTAGTTTCGATGAGCTTGAGAGCTATTTAGTCGCACGGACTGAAAGCGCAGAGCGACTTACCTGCCTTTATTTCGGCAACAATGCCTACATATCGGCACACTTCAGCCACTCCCCCGGGCCGTCCGCATCCCAGCTAGCAGGCCAGCTCTAGCCTTTATGGGCGGCGAATGCCCAGCTTGCGCATCCGCGATTGCAGTGTGGTTCGCTTCATGCCGAGCTTGGCGGCCGCGCCGGCGGGCCCGGAAATGCGCCAGCGCGTTTGCGAGAGGATGTGAAGGATGTGGTCGCGTTCGACGTCTTCTAGAGAATCGGCCCGAGGCGGGGCGAGGCCGGGGGCAAGATTTTCGAGTCCCACGGCCGGAACGCGAAGCGTCGCATTGGGCGAGAGGATGACGGCGCGCTCGATCAGGTTTTCGAGTTCGCGAACGTTTCCCGGCCACGAGTAGTTCTTCATGGCGTCGAGTGCTTCGCTGGGAATGTGTTCGATCTGCTTGTCGGCGCGGGCGGCATGTTTCTGCGTGAAATAGCGAGCGAGCAGGGGGATGTCGTCCAAGCGTTCGCGCAAGAGTGGAACGCGGACCGGGAAAATATTGATGCGGTAATAGAGATCGGCGCGAAACTGGCCGGCGGAAACCAGCGAAGCCAGATCGCGATTGGTGGCGGCAATCAAACGGATGTCGACGCGCAGGGTTTGGTTTGCGCCGACGCGCTCGAATTCCCGTTCCTGGAGGACGCGGAGGAGCTTGGGTTGCAGCTCGAGCGGAACGTCTCCGATCTCGTCGAGAAACAGCGTGCCCTGGTCGGCCAGCTCGAAGCGGCCGATGCGGCGGGCGATCGCGCCGGTGAACGCCCCTTTTTCATGGCCGAAAAGCTCCGATTCGAGCAGGCCGGCGGGGATGGCCGAGCAGTTCAGCTTCACAAAGGTGCGCGCGCGGCGCTCACTCATCTGATGAATGAGCCGCGCGAGCAGTTCCTTGCCCGTTCCCGTTTCGCCCTGCAGCAGCACCGTGGATTCGGTCGGGGCCACCTGGCGAATCTGCTCGATGACGCGGCGCCAGGTGGCGCTTTCCCCGACGATCTCGTCGAGACCATGCTCGGCGCGGATTTCGTCCTCGAGGTAGAGCTTTTCCTCGGCCAATCGGTCTTTTTGGCGTTCGATCCTCTGATATGCGAGGGCATTTTCGACGGCGATCGCGATCTGCTGGGCTACGCGGGAAAGGAAATCCACATCTTGCTGCGAGAAGGCGCTTTCCCGCAGGCTGGCCAGATTGAGCGTGCCGAGCGGCCGGCTCAGCCCCACGAGCGGAAGGCAGAGGATCGAGCGGAGGCCTTCGGCGTCGATCGCGTTCAGCCCGAAACGCGCCAGTTCGGCGCGGCCCGCAATCAGCGGCTGGCGCGTGCGAAACGCCTGGCCGGCAGGCGTGGCGTCGACGGACATCGACATTTCCTCGCGGATCCATCCCTTGCCGGCGGGAAAGTCGAGCACCTGGATGCGCATCCGGCCCGTTTGGGGTTCGTAGAGCGAGAGGCTGGCGTATTCGCAGTCGAAGAGCCGGCGCAGGCTAGTCGAAATGGCGGCGAACAAATCGCGCAAATCCAGCCGGGAAACCACGGCATTGGTCAACTCGAGCAGCGTGCGCAGCCGGTCGCGCTCCCGGGCCAGTTCGCGTTGGTGGGAACGGGCTTCCTGGTGGTGCATCGCGTTATCGACGGCGACGGCGACTTCCCGCGCCACGCTGGCCAGAAATTCCAGATCGCATTCCGCCTTGGCGGCTTCGTGGGTAGCGGCGAAAACCATCGCCCCCAGCCGCCGCTGCGCCGTAGTGAGCGGCAGCAGGCAGGCAAAGCGGATTCCCTGCTCGCGCAGATAGGGAACCAGCGCGGGGAAACGGCGCTCCCGATCGAGGTTTTCGACGACGACAGGCTCCTGCGTCTGCCAGACCAGACCGGCAGGCGACTCTTCGACCTCCAGGCCATCCGGAAATGGCGGCACGGGCAGCGCGCTGCGGAGCATACGCAGCCGCATCCGGTTGGTTGCCGGCTCGTGCAGAATCAGCCCGACCATTTCGAACGGCGCGACGGGCTGCAACCGCAGCGCCAAATCTTCTAGTAGAGCCTCCAGGTCGCGATGCAACAAGATGGCTTGCGATACTTCGACGAGCGCCCGCAACCGGTCGCTCGCCGAGTCTTGGCTGGGGTTCTTGCTCATTTCCGTTCGCTTTTCATGGGGAGCGAAATCGGGGCGGACAAGGGCTCAGCCGCCGCGAGTGTGCATTTCCAGGTGCGGGTCGCGTTGCAGACTCTCGAGCGTCACCAGGGGGCCGCGCGAGCGCGCCTGGTGGCGCTCCTGGGCCCCGCGATCGGTCCTCGCCTTCCACACGGCGGCCAGCCGTTGCGCGATCTCCTGATCGGAAGCGCCGTCGCGCAGCGGGCCGCGCAGGTCGATACCCTGCAGGGCGTAAAGGCACAGGTACCAGATTCCGTCGGCGGTCAGACGGCTGCGGTCGCAAGTGGCGCAGAAGGGCGCGGTGACCGAGGCGATGATGCCGAAGGTAAATCCATCGGGAAGCGCGAAACGCTCGGCGGGCGCGGCCGGATCACGAACCAGCGGTTCGGGCCGACCATACCGGCTCTCGATCCGCGCCAGCAATTCCGCGCGGGAAACAACCTGATCGGCCGACCACAACGTCGCTCCGCCAACGTCCATGTATTCGATGAAGCGGACTTCGGCGCCGGCGGCGCGGGCGAATTCGATCATGGGAAAAAGCTCGTCGTCGTTGAAGCCGCGAATCAGAACCGTATCCAGCTTCAAGGCCCGGAAGCCGGAAACGCTCGCGGCACGAATCCCTTCGAGAACCCGCTGGTGCAGGTTCTGACCGGTCAGAGCGCGGAAGCGGCGAGGATCGAGCGTATCGAGGCTGACGGTCACCCGCAAGAGCCCGGCTCGGCGAAGCGCGGCCGCCGATTCGGCCAGCAGAATTCCATTGGTCGTGAGCGCGAGGTCGCCGATGCCTTCAATGGCCGCCAGCAGGCGGACCAACTCGCCGATGTCCCGCCGCAGCAGGGGCTCGCCGCCGGTGAGGCGCACCTTGCCGACTCCCGCATCGGCAAAGACGGCCGCGAGCCTGGCGATTTCCTCGTAGCGAAGCAGATCGCCGTGAGGCAGCCAATGATATTCCTTCTCCGGCATGCAGTAGCGGCAGCGCAGGTTGCAGCGGTCGGTGACCGAAACGCGCAACTGGCCGAGCGGCCGGCCGAGGGCATCGCGAAGAAGCGGCGTGTCGGAAGGAAACGGCATAGGAATGCGCCTTACGTTTAGATGGTAGGGTTCGGCCAATGGCCAAGTCAAACCAGGCGCAGGGCGGATGCGACGGAAAGGTTCCCGGGCCAGGAGGTAGAACTGCCTGGGGCGTTGCGTTCTCTTGCTGCGACTGACGGGCCGAGGGCCTAATTTGCGCTTGGCGATTGCGGGTAGAGGCGGTCGATTTTCGCCCCCAGGACAAAATCACTTTCGGTGAGACCGTCGATTTTATGCGTCCAGATGGTGATCTCGGCCTTGCCCCAGGCGAGGTAGATGTCGGGATGATGGCCTTGCTCTTCGGCGAGGGCGCCGACCTGGTCGACGAAGGCGAGCGCCTGGCGAAAATCGGGGAACGTGAAGGCGCGGGCGAGGTGATGTTCCCGCACGATATTCCAGGTGGGCAGTTGCCGGCTCAAATCTTCCAGCGCCGGACCCTTGAGCGGTGGAACGCCGCCACGGCAGGGCACGCAAGTCTTGGCCGCCAAGTCAGTCATGAATCATCCCTCCCGCCGCCGTCAGCGCCTTCCGGCACCGGTGGCAGCTTGTGCCGCTTGCTAGCGGAAATCTTCCTTCTTCCCGCCCCTTTTTCCCAGGAAGCTCAGTGTACCTCCGCCCGAGCCCGACGGCGAGCCTATCTCCCGGATGGCTTCGCGATGGGCTGCTCGGGCGGGCGGACCGAACCGCTCGAGCGAGCCAGATCCTCGTCAACGTATTCGGAGAAAAGTTTCGACAGCTTGCGGGTCATCGGACCGGGAGCGACGGGAATTTTGTGTCCCGCGACTTCGCTGACCCCGATGAGATTGCGATTCGTCGACGAGATCAGAACCTCGTCGGCCGCGTACAGATCCTCCGGCTTCAAGACGGCTTCGCGAATGGGGATGCCGGCCCGGGGGGAAATTTCGAGAAGAACTTCGCGCGTGATGCCCGCCAGGCACCCCGAGCTGAGCGGCGGGGTGAGCACTTCCCCCGCGCGCACGGCCAGCAGATTGGCGGCGGTGCATTCGGACACTTCCCCGCGCTCGTTCAGCAGAACCACTTCGTCGAAGCCGCGTTCTTTCGCCTCATGCAGGTTCCAGACGTTGTTGATCCAGGCGATCGTCTTGACGCCGGCCAGAGGGGAAGCGGCATGGCGGCAATGTTCGCGCACGTCGAGGCGCACGGGCTCGCGGTAGGTCGGCATTGGACACGAGGTGATGACGATGTCGACCGGGGGAAACGGTTCGTCACTGTGCCACATGCTGGTGCGGTTCCAGATGATGTAGATACGGACGGCGCTCTCCTGCGCCTGGTTCGCGCGAATGACTTCGCAAACATCCGCGTAAATGCGCTCCGGGTCCTGAACCAGGGGAATATGGACGCGCTTGGCGTCGCGCTGAAGCCGGCGCCAGTGGCGCTCGAAGGCAAATAGCTGGCCATGGAAGGTGCGCAGAGTGGTGAACAGGCCCCACCCGTTGATCAAACCCTCCTGGCCGGGAGAAAGCCGCGCATCCTCGACCGGCAGCAACTGACCATTGTGAGAAATCAATCGGTGGATCATTCGTGAACCTCTCGCCGGGCCGGCGCGGCCCGAAGGAAAAATACGGCGCCTTTTCGATGATATATCAGCCGGCAAG
The DNA here is from genome assembly GCA_035533975.1 of Patescibacteria group bacterium. GTDB lineage: Bacteria > Acidobacteriota > Terriglobia > Acidiferrales > UBA7541 > JAKASX01. Next base: position 10,390 of record DATLSU010000027.1, on the reverse strand, counting down.
CCGGTGCGAACGGGGAGGCCTCGGCCTTCGGGGTGGAGCGCAATCGCGGGTTCGCTGCCGGCCCGGGCCGGAGAAAATGCGCGCGTCTCCGCCACGGTTTTTTCCGAGCGGGGTGTTGTCGAGAGATACCGGTGCAGTACAATATTATTTCACCGGCGGCGAATGATTTCTGGTCTGCTCGTTTCGCCGCTTGCGACAGCCCCAGCGGCCGTCCCGTGTTACAGCTTCCGCTACCATGTACAACCTCTCTTGCGCGCCGGCAACGAACGCTTCACCAACCGAGAGCCAAGCCGACTCCGGCGGGCCAGACGGTAGTGACGGCACCCGCCGCTGGCACACCGGACCGATCGCCTTTCGCCGAGCCAGGGGAAGACGGTGTTAGGCGCGGCGGCGCCGCTTGCGGCCGCGCCCGCGGCGCTGGCGTTCTCGCAGCAGGCGGCCAATCCCAATATTTTCGCTCCGGCTTCCTTGCCGGCGCATGAAATCTACCGCCTGGCCCTGTTCGTCATCGCGGTCACCATCGGGATATTCGTGGTGGTGGGCGGCCTGTTGGCGTTTGCGATCATCAAATTTCGGCGGCGAAAGGGCGACAACGGCCGGGAGCCGGCGCAAGTTTACGGCAGCACGCAGATCGAGCTGGCTTGGACGGTGCTGCCGGTGTTGATCGTCGTTGTGCTGTTTCTCACCACGGCGAGGGTGATTCATCAGGTCGAGGACGCCAAGGCCCCGGCCGACGCGGTTCACGTGACGGTGGTGGGCCACCAGTTCTGGTGGGAGTTCCGCTATCCGCAGTACGGCGTGGTGACAGCGAACGAATTGCATGTGCCGGTGGGCGGCCCGACGTATCTGACGCTTTTGTCGGCCGACACCGACCACGCGTTTTGGGTGCCGCAATTGGCGGGGAAGACCGACCTGATTCCGAATCGCGCGAACCACACCTGGATCGAGCCCGAGCGCACGGGCGTTTACCTCGGGCAGTGCGCCCTGTTTTGCGGGGTCCAGCATGCGCACATGCTGCTGCGCGTTTCCGTTCAATCGCGCGCGGCTTTTGCCGCCTGGATTCGCCGGCAGCACAAGCCGGCCGCCAAAGACCCCGCCGTCGCGGCCGGCCGCCACGTATTCGAAACGACGGCGTGCGTCAATTGCCATACGATTCGGGGAACGATCGCCGACGGACGATTCGGGCCCGACCTGACCCATCTGATGAGCCGGAAGACGCTCGGCGCCGGAGTTTTGCCGAACACGCCGAAAAACCTGCGCCTCTGGATCGAGAATCCGGCCGCTTTCAAGCCGGGGTGCGAAATGCCCGCCATGAATTTGAATCCGAAGGAACTGGACGAGCTGGTTTCCTATCTGGAGACGTTGCGATAGACGGGTTCGGAAGCATTCGAGAAGCAGGAGGGTAACGAAGTGGTATCGCAGTCGCTGCCGCACGCCGGGGTGCTCGCCGGCGAGCGCGGAGCCGGATGGATCGAGCGGGCGCACGAGTGGGTGGTCACGGTCGATCACAAAAAGATCGGCCTGATGTACATCGTCTACGCGCTCGTGTTCCTGATGGTCGGCGGGATCGAGGCAACGCTGATGCGCATCCAGCTCGCCGTTCCCGACGCCCATTTCGTCTCGCCCGAGGTTTTCAACGAGCTGTTCACCATGCACGGCACGACCATGGTGTTTTTCATGGGAATGCCGATTTTGTTCGGCTTCGCCAATTACCTGGTGCCGCTGATGATCGGGGCGCGGGATATGGCGTTTCCGCGGCTGAACGCCTTCAGCTTCTGGATGACGGCGCTGGGCGGCCTGCTGCTTTATTTCAGCTTCATCGGCGGAAGCGGAGTGTATGGGGCGGGAAGCGCGCCGGCCGTGGGCTGGTGGGCCTACGCGCCGCTCACGGCCAAGGACTTTTCTCGAGGACACAGCACCGACTACTGGACGCTGGCGCTGCTGATTTCCGGCATCGGGAGCATTGGCGCCGGCCTGAATCTGGTCGTCACGATCTTTTGCATGCGGTGCCGCGGGATGACGCTCGGCAAAATGCCGATGCTCGTCTGGTTGAACCTGGTGATGGGAGGGATGGTTCTGGGCGGGATCGGCCCGCTCACGGCGTCCCAGTTGATGCTGTGCGTCGACCGCTACCTGGGCGGCCATTTCTTCGACACGCAAGCGGGCGGCTCGGCGGTGATGTGGATGCACTTCTTCTGGATCTTCGGCCACCCGGAGGTCTACATCCTGGTGATTCCGTCCTTTGCGTTCGCTTCAGAAATCATTCCCGTCTTTTCGCGCAAGGCCATTTTCGGCTATCCGGTCATGGTGGCGGCGACGCTGGCGATCGCCTTTTTGAGTTTCTCCGTCTGGGCGCACCACATGTTCGCCGTCGGGATGCCGTCGTACGGAAACGCGTTTTTCGTGCTGACGTCGATGATCATCGGCGTACCGACCGGGATCAAGATTTTCAATTGGCTGGGAACGATGTGGGGCGGAAAGCTCATTTTTTCGACGGCGATGCTGTTCTGCATCGGGTTCCTGTTCCAGTTCCTGATCGGCGGCCTGACCGGAATCATGCTGGCGGCGGCGCCCTTCGATTGGCAGTTGAACGATTCCTATTTCGTGATCGGGCATTTCCACTACATGCTGGTGGGCGCGATCGTCTTCACGATTTTCGCCGCCTTCTACTACTGGTATCCGAAGTTCACGGGACGAATGCTGGATGAGCGGCTGGGGAAATGGCATTTCTGGCTGATGCTGATCGGATTCCACATGACGTTCGACCCCATGCATGTCTCGGGCATCCTCGGAATGCCGCGCCGTGTCTACACCTACATGCCCGGCCGCGGATGGGAAATCTGGAACCTGATCACGACCATCGGCGTGTTCGTCCAGATCGTCGCCGTGAGCATCTTCGTCTACAACCTGGTCCATTCCTATTTCCGGGGAAAGATCGCCGGCCACGATCCATGGGACGCCTGGACCCTCGAATGGTCCACCAGTTCGCCGCCGCCTCCCTACAATTTCGCCGTCGAACCGGTGGTGCGGAGCCGGCGGCCGCTTTGGGATCTCAAGCATCCCGACGATCCCGACTGGAAGTACGAATGAGGACTCGATGAGCGCGATTCCGACCACCCTGCCGGCGCGCGAGGAAGCCTGGGAGCTTCCCTCGCGCGGCAAAGCGGGCATGCTCTGCCTGATCGCGGCTGAATCGGCCATCTTCACGATTTTCGTGGTGGCCTACATCTACTACATCGGCAAAAGCCTGGGCGGCCCGACTCCGGCGCAGATCCTGCACGTTCCCATCCTCGACACCATCTGCCTGCTCTCGAGCAGCCTGACCATTCACTGGGCCGTTAGCGCGCTGCGGCGGGGGAAATCGAAGCTGTTCCTGCTGTGGTGGGGAGCGACGCTGGCCCTGGGGCTGAAATTCATCGAGGGAACGGCGGCCGATTGGTATCGGATGATCTATCACGATGGATTCACGGTAAAGACCAATCTGTTCGGCACAACCTTCTACTCGCTGGTCGGTCTGCACGCCTCCCACGTGATCGTGGGATTGCTGGGGCTCTTGCTGGTCTTCCTGTTCGCGCTGGCGGGCAAGGTGAAGCAGGAGCATGCCGAGCGTTGCGAGGTGTTTTCCTACTACTGGCACTTCGTCGACGTCGTCTGGGTGGTGGTCTTCACGGTGGTTTATCTGATTGGACGATAGGAGACGATGACGCAAATTCCATCCCATCCGGAAGGGGAAGCGCAGCGGGCGCCGGCCGGCCCCGCCCAAACGATTCCGATGCCTTCGCCGACCGTCTGGCCGCTGGTGCTGGCGTTCGGCTTGACGCTGGTTGCCGCGGGACTGGTGACGACGCTGGCGGTGAGCGTGCTGGGCTTGCTGCTGGGCGTATGGGGAGCGGTGGGATGGTTTCGGGAAGTCTTGCCCGCGGAAAGCCATGCATCGGTGGCAGTGCGCGCGGAAGTGATCGAGATCGCGACCTCGCGGCGCGAAGTGGAGCGAATCGCAGTCGTTCCCGAGCTGACGCACCCGAGAATCCCCATCGAAATTTACCCGATTCGGGCGGGAATTCTCGGAGGCTTGGTCGGCGGCCTGGCCATGGCCGCGGTCGCCATGGCCTACGGCTGGATCTACCACGGAAGCATCTGGTATCCGGTGAATCTGCTCGGAGCGGTGGTCTACTCCCATGCCGCGCAACTCAGCCCGTCCGTTCTTTTGCGCTTCAGCTTGATCCTGTTCGGCGTCGCCTTACTGATTCACCTGGCCGTATCCCTGCTGGTGGGCCTGCTCTACGGCACGATGCTCCCGATGCTGCCGCGCCGTCCGATCCTGCTGGGCGGCTTGATCGCTCCGCTCTTCTGGTCCGGGCTCGTGCACGGGGTTCTGGGCATTGTCAACCCGTTGCTCGATCAGCGGATTAATTGGCTGTGGTTTGTTGCCTCGCAAATTGCCTTTGGCTACGTGGCGGGACTTGTGGTCGTTCGGCACGCACGCGTCCGCGTGCGTCAGGTGTCGCCGCTCGCCGTGAGGGCGGGAATCGAAGCGACAGGACTGCCGGGACGAAGACAAGACGGGGAAGAAAAAAGATGAGGAGGCGCGGGACAGTTTTGGCGTTGGCGTTGGCGATGACGATTGCAACGGCGGGCTGCAGCGGGCTTCCGGGCCGTCCCGGCCCGGTTCCATCCGTGCTGAAGACGGGCCGGGTAACCAGCTTCACCGCGCTGTACGCGCACAATTGCGCAGCCTGCCATGGAGTCCAGGGCCGGGGCGGCGCGGCCATCGCTCTCGCCGATCCTGTTTATTTGGCGATCGCCGACAACCATGTTTTGCGCCGCGCGATCTCCGACGGAATTTCCGGAACGCCGATGCCGGCCTTCGTCGAGTCGGCCGGGGGCATGCTGACCGAGCAGCAAATCAACACGCTCGTCGAGGGCATCCGCGAATGGGCAAGGCCCGCCGAACTCGCCGGAGTGAACGTTCCGCCCTATTCGGCCGGCGCGCCGGGGGATCCGAAACGCGGCGCCCAAGCTTATGCGACTTTCTGCGCTTCCTGCCACGGTCCTGGCGGGCGCGGCGGCAAAAAGGCCGGTTCGGTGGTCGATCCCTCGTTTCTCGCGTTGGTCAGCAAGCAAGGCTTGCGCACGATCGTGATCGCCGGCCGGCCGGACCTGGGCGCGCCCGATTGGCGCGGCGACGTGCCCGGCCATCCGATGACGGACCAGGACATCACCGACGTGGTGAGTTGGATCGAGGCGCACCACACCGCTTATCCCGGCCAGCCGTATCCGGCGGGCGCGGGGAACGAATCCGAGGGGGGAAACCAGTGACCGAAGAACGGGAAATGTCACGGCGGGCGCTGCTGGTGAAGTTGGGCGTCCTGGTCAACATCGTTGTGGCGGCGGCTCTCGCCGTGCCGGTGATTGGCTACCTGCTTTCGCCCTTGAAGGGGAAGAACCACTACCTGAAGTGGATCGCGATCGGCTCGATCGACGATTTCCCGGAAGGACAAACACGCCTGGGCACATTCCGGAATCCATTCCGGAGGCCCTGGGACGGCATGACCGACGACACGGCGTGCTGGGTGCGGCACATCCGGGGAACCGAGTTTCAGGTTTTTGCCATCAACTGCGCCCACCTGGGCTGCCCGGTCCGGTGGTTTCCGCAATCGCAGCTTTTCATGTGTCCATGCCACGGCGGCGTGTATTACTCCGACGGTGCCCGGGCCGCGGGCCCGCCGCCGCGAGGACTCTTTCAATATCCGTGGAGGATTCAGGAGGGTAAATTGATGATCCAGGCGGGCGAGTTGCCGACCCTCTCGACGAAAGCCTGACGGGCGGGCCGGAAAACGAACCATGGGCATGCTGGCAAAAATCGTCACGTGGCTGGATGAGCGGCTGAATTTCGTCGAACCGCTGCGCGAAGTGGCTCGCCATCCGGTTCCCCGCCGGTCGGCAAGCTGGTGGTACGTCTTCGGCAGCGCGGCCCTGGTTCTCTTCCTGTTACAAGTGGTCACCGGCATTCTGTTGGCGCTGGTTTACGTGCCGACCGGCGCGAGCGCGTGGAACAGCCTCCAGGTGCTCGATCACAGCATCCGTCTCGGCTGGTTTTTGCGCGCGATGCACGGCTGGGGCGCCAATTTCATGGTCGCCGTCGTATTGATTCACATGGTGCAGGTTTTCCTCTTCGGCGCCTACAAATATCCCCGGCAACTGACCTGGGTGGCCGGCGTATTTCTGTTGCTGTTGACGCTGGGGCTGGCCTTCACCGGCCAGGTATTGCGTTTCGATCAGGATGCCTACTGGGGGCTGGGCATCGGGGCCTCGATCACCGGGCGCGTGCCGTTTATCGGCTCCTGGCTGGTGCACCTGCTGCTGGGCGGACCGATCATCGGGGGCGCAACGCTCAGCCGTTTCTTCGATCTCCATGTGTTCGTCCTCCCGGCACTGCTCGCCGGGTTTGTCGGCCTGCATCTGCTGCTGGTGCTGAAACTGGGAATCAACGAATGGCCGATGCCGGGCCGGCTGGTGCGGCGGGAAACCTACCTGCGGGAATACGAGGAGTTGCTCCAAAGGGACGGGGTTCCCTTCGTTCCCTACGCGATCTGGAAGGATATGCTGTTCGCTGCGGGGATCGTGCTGGCCGTGGCTTTTTGCGCGGCCGTGCTGGGTCCTTTCGGCCCCGGCGGGGTTCCCAATCCGACGATCATTCAAACGGCGCCGCGGCCGGACTTTTTCTTCCTTTGGCTCTTTGCCCTGGTGGCTCTGCTTCCGCCGCAGATGGAAACGCCGGTCTTGCTGATCGGCCCCGTTGTGGCGATCGCCGCATTATTGCTGTTGCCTTTTTTAGCCGGCGAAGGCGAAAAAAGTTGGCGGCGGCCGGTGGCCGTACTTTCGATCATGCTGATCGCGGTGTGCCTGGGCGCACTCACGCATTTGGCCGAAACGGCGCCGTGGTCGCCGGTCATGAACGCCTGGAGCGCCGCACCGGTTCCCGCATCCGACCTGCGGGGAAGGAGCCCGATCGAGCTGCAAGGCGCGCTCGTATTTCAGGATAAGCAGTGCCGCAACTGCCACTCCCTGGGCGGCGTCGGCGGCCATCGCGGGCCGGCCCTGGATTCGGTCGCCACCCGGTTGACCGAAGATCAGATGATTCGCCAGGTGCTCCAGGGCGGGGGTAACATGCCCGCCTACGGAAAGAATCTGACGCCGGCGGAGGTGACGGCTCTGGTGTCGTTTCTGGATACGCTGCATCCGGCCGGACAAGCGCCGGCGCAGGACGCCGCGCGAAAAATCGTAAAAGAAACCGAATCGCCGGGCGAGCAGAGCGGCCATCCATAGAAGGAGAGCCGGTGCCGGCAAGCGCTCCAAATCTCGCGGGGCCCTGGGCAGCGCCCGTTGCCCTGACGGCGTTCTTGCTATTGGCTCTCTTGCTCTACGGGCGGGGCTGGTTTTTTTTGTCCCGCGAAATGCCAGGCCGCGTGCCTGCCTGGAGACTGGCGTCGTTCCTGGCGGGGCTGGCGACGGTGTGGATCGCCTGGAGCGCCCGGATCGACGCCTTGACGCATTACCTGCTTGTGGCGCACATGGTGCAGCACTTGCTGCTCGCACTGGTGGCGCCGCCGCTGCTGCTTTTGGGCTCCCCAGTGCTGGTATTTCGGCGAGGGACGGGGCGCGCCGCCCGGCGGCAGCCGGGCGAGTTCGCTCGATCCGCTCGCGTAGCATGGGCCGGCCGTTTGGGAAGTTGGCTCACTCACCCCGTCTTCGCCGGAAGCATCATGGTGGCCATCACGATCTTCTGGCATATCCCGGCGGTGTTCCAGATGGCCATGAGCTCGGGCCGGTGGCACGCGGTCGAAAACGCAACATTCCTCGCCAGCAGCGTGCTGTTCTGGTGGCCGGTGATTTTGCCGTGGCCGGGCACTCCGCAGTGGCCCCGGTGGACGGTTCCTTTGTACTTACTGGGCGCTGATATGCCGGTTTCGGTTCTCTCGGCCTATCTCGCCTTTTGCGGCCACGTGGTCTATCCGGCTTATCTGGCCGTTCCCCGGCCGTTCGCCATTTCCGCGCTCAACGACCAGGTGGCCGCGGCCATGCTGATGTGGGTGGCAATGCTGCTGGTTTTTCTCGCGGCCGCCGTTGCCGTCATCCTGGAGTTGATCGAGCCCTCCTGGCGCCCGGGTCCCGTCGCCGAAGGCGCCGGGCTGCCAGACGGCGCAAGCCCCGGACCATCCCCTTGGCGTCCGGCGAAATGAAAAAACGCCACGATCATCCGCCAGCTGGAATTCGCGCCGGCTGAAATTCGCCAGCCTTAGGCCGGTTTGGGCGTTTCGGTGGATTTGCGAATTTCGTCGAGAACGCCGTTGATGAATGGGACGGCATCGGGCTCGGAGAATTTCTTGGTCAGATCGAGCGCTTCGTTGATGACGACCTTTACCGGATTCTCGCCGCAAAGCAGTTCGTGCACCGCCAGGCGGAGGATGTTGCGGTCGATCGCGGCCATGCGCTCCAGGCGCCAGTTCAGGGCGTGGAGAGCGATGAGCTGGTCGATTTCGCCCGCTCCGGCAACGGCGCCTTCGAACAGCTTGTTCGCGAAAAGGCGCGTCTCATGCGATCCACGGGTGGTCCTCCAAAACGTCGCTTGGACCCGCGCCGGCGCGGCGCCCGACAGTTCCCATTGGTAAAGCATCTGCAGCGCGCATTCCCGCCCCTTGTGCCGCAAAGTCATGTCAGCGGGAGCGCCGGGCGGGACGCCGCGGCGAGGAGCGAGGCTTGGCCGGGGAAAGTTTGCGGTTGAGGTTGGCCATTTCGACGGCCGAAAGCCCGGCTTCGGCGCCCTTGTTTCCGCTTTTGAGGCCGGAGCGGTCGATGGCCTGTTCCAGCGTGTCGCAGGTGAGAACACAAAAAATCATCGGCACGCCGGTATCGAGCTGGGCCAGTTGAACGCCGCGGGCGGCTTCGACCGAGATGTACTCGAAATGCTGGGTGTCGCCGCGGAGAATGCAGCCAATGCAGATAATGACGTCGCAGCGGCCCGAGGCGGCCAGTTTCTTCGCGGCCAGCGGAATTTCGAAGGAGCCGGGCACGCGCACCAGATCGATTTCGCCGGGTTCGGCCCCGGCGCGGGCGAGCGAATCGAGCGCGCCGGCGAGCAGGCGCTCGGTGATGAAACTGTTGAAGCGGCTGACGACGATGCCAAAGCGCAGCCCTTCGGCTTTCCAGTCGCCGCGAATCTGGACGGGTTGAAATTTGTCGGACATGAATTTCGCTATGGGGCTCGCCAACGGCATGGGGCGGGCGCAAAGAAATTCTACCGGTTTTTGAACCGCGGCGGGCGCTTTTCGAGAAACGCGCGCGTACCCTCCTGCTTGTCTTCGGTGCCGCACAGCAAGCCGAAAAGAGCCGCTTCCAGGAACAAGGCCTCATGCTGCGGCATCTCGAGGCCCCGATCGATGACTTCGAGCGAGTATTTCACCGCCATGGGCGCGTTGGCGATGATTTTTGCCGCCATCGCCTCGGCCGCCGGGAGCAGCTCGGCGGGCTCGACCACCTGATTAACCAGGCCGATGCGGAAAGCTTCCTCGGCGGAAATGATCTCCCCGGTGAGCACGAGCTGGCTTGCCGCGCCGCGCCCGCAAAGCCGGGCGAGGCGCGGAGTGCCACCGAAGCCCGGCAGAATGCCCAGCTTGACCTCGGGCTGGCCCAAGCGCGCGGTTCTGCTGGCGATGCGGAGCGTCGATGCCAATGCCATCTCGCATCCCCCGCCCAGGGCGAAGCCGTTGATCGCGGTGATCGAAGGCTTGCCCAAACTTTCCAGATGGCGAAGTACGGACTGGCCGTAGAGCGAAAACTCCCTGCCGCTGGTCGCGTTTTGGCGGGCAATCTCGTTGATGTCGGCGCCGGCGACGAAGGCTTTCTCGCCCGCGCCGGTCAGAATCAGCGCGCGAACGGCTTCGTCGCGGCCGGCCTCGCCGAACGAGGCGTCGAGCTCTTCCATGGTTTTGCGGTTGAGGGCGTTGAGCACCTGCGGCCGATTGAAGGTGATTCGCGCAATCCCGTTCTTGACTTCGTAAAGCAGATTTTCATAGCCCATCGGTTACTCTCCTCCGTCCCGCAACACGTTCCTATCCGCACAGGACGTATCTGTACAACATAAGCCCGCGCGCGACGCCGCCGTGCGAAAAACTATAGCCCTGCGGCGCGCTCGCCCCCAAATCCATTCCCGGCGCCGCGCCCATTGCCTGCCGGCCGGTTGCCCGTCCGCCTGTTGTAGCAAGGTAAAAATGTCACCCCTAACAGCCGAGTGAAAATGTCACCCCCTCGTTATTTTTTTAGAGGGCCTCGATCTGCAATTTTGTGTCGCCGTGGTAGACGGCGACGCGCCCGGCCAAGTCCTGGATGA
>DATLSU010000026.1:0-5430 GCA_035533975.1 Patescibacteria group bacterium | reverse complement strand
AATGGGAGGGACGTCGCTTCCAGATTCCGGCGCAACCGCACCGGTTCAGCTTCGCCGGGGCGCGCGTGCAACTCATCCAGGACTTGGCCGGGCGCGTCGCCGTCTACCACGGCGACACAAAATTGCAGATCGAGGCCCTCTCAAAAAATAACGAGGGGGTGACATTTTCACTCGGCTGTTAGGGGTGACATTTTTACCTTGCTACAACAGTCGCCGGCTCCTTCGCGGTGCCGCGGGTACCTGGCGTTCCACAAGGTTCTTCGATTGGCCGGACTCGATCCTGCCGGATCAGATCCGCCGCATCGTCGCCACCAGAAATGAACCCTGACGCATCGTGTTCAAAAAAATCGCGCCAGTCGTGGCGCAGCGGTGGGCCGCTCGGAATCTTATGTTTTTTGGGGGACAACACGCCGCAGGAGATGCCCCTCTGTTCCAGAAGGGGTCAGTGCTTGGCGGGCGTTGCCGGGGCCGCGGGCGCGGCGGGCGGCAAATGAACCGGGATAGCGGGCTTAGGTTGGACCGGCGGTTTGGCGGGCTGGCTGGATTGCGGAGCGGTGGCTTTGGAGAGAACCGAATTGATGCCCGGCACGCCAGGGGTCTGATGAACGCTCAGGACGATAGAAGTGAACATGAACATCGTGGCGCACCAGACGGTGGCTTTGGTGAGAAATGTCGCCGCCGACCGGGGCCCGAAGGCGGTCTGACTGCCGGCCCCGCCGAACGCTCCGGCCAAATCTGCCGCCGACCCGCTCTGCATCAAGATGATGAGCACGAGAATGACGCAAAGCAGGATATGGAAAGTCGAAAGAAAGACGGGCACGACCCAGCCGAGCCAAAGCAGCAGGGCTCCGACTGCGAAAGCGAGACTCCATTTGGCAACGGCCGGCATGGCGAAATCCCTCTATTCCTCCGAAAAATTGACGATGGCCGCGAACGAAGCAGCGTCCAGGCTTGCGCCGCCAACCAGCGCGCCATCGATGGCCTCTTGCTCCATGAGCCCGCGGACGTTGGCGGGCTTGACGCTGCCACCGTAGAGAATCCGCAACCGGCTGGCGGCGTCGAATCCAAACCGGGAGGCGGCCAAGCTCCGCAAAAAGTCGTGTGCTTCGGCGGCAAGTTCCGGAGTCGCGGTGCGACCCGTGCCGATAGCCCAGACCGGCTCGTAAGCCACCAGGATAGAAGAGAATTCGCGAGCGGTCAACGTGCCGAAGGCGCCGTGGAACTGCCGCTCGAGTATCTCTTCCATTTTTTTCTGCTCCCTTTGGCCGAGCGTCTCGCCGACGCAGACGATCGGCATGAGACCGGCGGCGAGGGCTGCTCTCGATTTCCGGGCCACGATTTCATCGGTTTCGCCGAAATGTTCCCGGCGCTCGGAATGGCCGATGATCACGAACCGGCAACCGGCCTCAACCAGCATCCCGGCCGAGACTTCTCCGGTAAAGGCGCCCTGCGGCTCCCAGTGCATGTCCTGCGCGCCGATCTGGACTCTAGATGCGCGCGCCGCCTCGACCGCCGCGGCGATCGCGGTGAAGGGAGGGACCACAACCACCTGGCAATCGGTCGCGGCGGAGACCAGAGGAAGAAACGCGGCAAAAAATGCGCGGGTCTCCTCCTGGGTCTTGTACATCTTCCAGTTGCCAGCCATTAGCGGCTGCCGCGAGGAACCAGCAGGCACCTATCGATTCCCCTTGTCATGGAGGGCGGCGACGCCCGGCAGCTTTCGGCCGGCCAGAAACTCGATCGATGCGCCACCGCCGGTCGATATGTGAGTGATCCGGCCGGCCAGCCCACTTTTATCTAAAGCGGCCACCGAATCGCCGCCGCCAACGATCGAGGTCACCTTCGGGCCCGTGGCCGCGGCCAGGGCGCGCGTGACGGCTGTCGTGCCCCAGGAAAACGGCTCGGTTTCGAATACGCCCATCGGCCCGTTCCAAACGATCGTCCGTGCCCGCGCGACCTCATTGCTGAAGAGGGAAGCCGTTTGGGGACCGATGTCGAGTCCCATCCAGCCTGCCGGGGTCTGGTCCACGCCCACGATCCGTATCTTCACCCGCTCATCGAGCGACGGCGCAATGGCGTGATCGACGGGCAGCAGCAGCCGGAATTTGCGGTCATCGGCTTGCTTCAGAAGACGCCCCGCAAGCTCCAGTTTGTCATCCTCCACCCGCGATGCGCCTACCGGCAATCCCCGGGCCTTCAGAAAGGTATATGCCATCGCCCCGCCGATCAGTATCGAATCGGCGATCTTCATCAGGTTTTCGACCGCCCCGATCTTGTCCGAGACTTTCGCTCCGCCAAGCACCGCGATAAACGGCCGCGCCGGCTTTTCGAGAGCGTTGCCGAGGAACGTCAGCTCGCGCTCCATCAGCAGGCCGGCCGCCGCCTGATTGACAAACCGGGTGATGCCGACCACCGAAGCGTGCGCCCTGTGAGAGCAACCGAAAGCATCGTCGACGTACAGGCCGCCGGAAAGCGCGGCCAGCCGGCCGGAAAAGGCCTCGTCGTTTTTTTCCTCCTCGGCGTGAAATCGCAGATTTTCGAGCAGCAAGACGTCGCCGGGCTTCAGCGCCGCCGCGGCGCGTTCCGCTTCCGGCCCGACGCAATCGGGCGCGAACTCTACCGTGCGGCCAAGCAACTCGCCGAGCCGCTCGGCCACGGGCCGCAGGCTTTTGGCGGGATCCGGTTGGCCCTTGGGCCGGCCCAGATGCGAAGCCAGTACCAGGCTGGCCCCCTGCTGGAGGGCGTAACGGAGGGTTTCGAGAGTCTGGACGATTCGAGTGTCGTCCTGGATTTTTCCATCCGAGAGGGGCACGTTGAAATCCACGCGGATGAAAACGCGCTTGCCTTGGAGCGGAAGATCGCGGATCGAAAGTTGTTCCACGCTACATCTCCATATGTATGAAGGGTCAGAAAAGCCGAAAACCGGAGGCGGACCGCCGGTTTTCGGGCCGCCCCTGCGCCGGCTCGTTCACCGGCGAGCGGCCATGTAGTGAATCAGATCGCGGCAGCGGCAGGCGTATCCCCACTCGTTGTCGTACCAGGCGAGCACCTTGACGCAGTTCGATCCAAGCACTCGCGTATAGGCGGAATCGTAGATCGACGAACGGTCGTCGCCGCGAAAATCGATCGACACGAGCTCCTCGTCGCTGTATCCGAGGATGCCCTTCATGGGCCCGCTGGCCGCCGCGCGAAAGGCTGCATGCACCGAGTCGACCGTCGCCGGCCGCTCGGTGATGACCGTCAGGTCGATCACGCTGACATCCGGCGTCGGCACGCGCAGCGCGTAGCCATCGAGTTTCCCCCGGAGTTCGGGAATCACCAGATGGAGCGCCTTGGCGGCGCCGGTCGACGTCGGAATCATCGAGAGCGCGGCCGCGCGTGCGCGCCGCAGATCCTTGTGGGGCAGGTCCAGCAGGCATTGGTCGTTGGTGTAGGAATGGACGGTCGTCATCGCGCCGTAGGCAATGCCAAAACTTTCGTGCAGGACTTTGGCGACCGGCGCCAGGCAGTTGGTCGTGCAGGAGGCGTTCGAGACGACGTGGTGCCGGGACGGATCGTAGGTCTTTTCGTTCACGCCGAGCACGATCGTGTGGTCGGGGTCGCTGCTCGGGGCCGAAATGATCACCTTCTTTACTGGACCTCCCAGATGCTTGCGGGCGTCGGCGGCTTTCGTGAAATGGCCGGTGGATTCGACGACGAATTCGGCGCCGACCGATGCCCAATCGATGGCGCCCGGATCCTTCTGCTGGAACACGCGCACGGCGCGTCCGTCGATGGAAAAAGAATCGTTGTCGACTCGGATCTGGTTGGAAAGGTTGCCGAGGACCGAATCGTATTTGAATAGATGCGCCAGCGTACGCGCGTCGGTGACGTCGTTGACGGCGACGAACTCCAGTTCCGGGTCGGCCAAGGCGGACCGCAAAAGGTTGCGCCCGGTCCGGCCGAAGCCGTTGATTCCGACTCGAATAGACATGCTCCTCCTCTTGGGAAGCGACCAGCGCTGATTTTCAGTGCAAGAATGCTACGCAAACGGCCACGGCGAGTCAATCGGCGCAGCGAAACAGATTCAGGGGAACTGTTGGACCCGTACTACTTTTTCGCCGATGAACGTGACGAAGGTAGTCGTTCCCGGCGGGTTGCCGTAAATCCAGTCTTCCGTCTCGGTCCCGTCGGGCTTGAATTCCCGGACCTTGTGGTCGGCCAGTCCGAGCGCGGCGATCACCATCCGCCGGTTCATGCCGACGATCGCCCGGTGCTGCTGGATCGCTTTCCGGAATCGGGCGGGAATCGTATCCACCCAATTCCGCGCGGCCGATTCCTCGCCCGAGAAATTGAGGAAGGGGGAAAGATATTGCTCCACTTGGCCGGGGCTGAGGTCGGGAACGGGGCGTCCGAAATCGAGGATGAGAGTCGAGCCCCGCCTGACCAAGCCGGGTGGCTGGTTCTGCATGACCGGTCTGGCGGTGGGGAAGGGCATGCCGACCTGGATGTGGATTCGGTGGCGCCAACTTTCGCTCGGGTGGCTGCCGCCGTTGATATTTACCGCGATCTGCTTCGAATGGAACTGGATTCCCGTAATCTGAACCTTGTCACCGGGATTGGCGGCCGGCCGGCTACGCACAAGCGCCGAATCGAGCGCCTTTTGATCGATTCCGTGGCCCGGTTTCAGAATGAAGCCCGACTTGAGGGAGGGAAGAGGCCGCACCACCTTGACGAATTCTCCATCGATCGAACGAACGATCGCGAGCTTGCTGCGTTCGGTTAGCGTGCCGGAAGCGGGCGGGGAAGACAAAACACCCTGGGCGGGAATGCCGGCGCGCGCCGCCCGCCCTGTTGTGCCCGTTCCCGGCAGCGGGAAGGCGAATGCAAGAAGCGGGAGGAGAAAACCGGCGCACCACATTTCCGTGTATTCCTTCTAGGCCACTGTTCCCATTTTACTCTTGTCGAGTCCCCGGAAAGAAGCGCCAAGAAGAGTAAGGGCGCAATTCAATACGCAGCGGAACGGTGCTTGTCCGGCGGCCACCTGCGCGTGCTCGGGCGTTACTGGCCGGGATGATGCTTTGCCGGTTAGAATGGATTTCCAAGAAAGCCGACCCGGTGGAATCTCGCTTGAATCATCGATAACAGTCGAGGTCCTCGTCAGGAGGCTCTAGGCCGCCGGAAAACGGCGGGCTGGGGCCGTAGGTGCCGGTGACGAGCCGCACAGGCGGTCTTCCTTCATATTCGCCGTAACGGAGCAGCGGCGCGGTGCGTCAAAGAGGGCGGAGAGGGGTAGTTGTGTCTGTCCGGGCGGAAACGAATCGCATTTGTGATGGATCGAGGCGGTAGGCGATTTCTCTTGGACGGGAGCCCGATCTGAAAGAGAGAGTGCTCCGGCAATCTGAAAGGCGAAACATTCGGAACATGATTCGAGCGCACAAGATTCTGACG
>DATLSU010000025.1:0-110263 GCA_035533975.1 Patescibacteria group bacterium | reverse complement strand
TCATCCAGGACTTGGCCGGGCGCGTCGCCGTCTACCACGGCGACACAAAATTGCAGATCGAGGCCCTCTAAAAAAATAACGAGGGGGTGACATTTTCACTCGGCTGTTAGGGGTGACATTTTTACCTTGCTACAACAGGCGCCGTTGCCGGCTGTGAAGGTGATGGCGTAGGTGCCTCCCGTGCCCGCTGCCGGCGTCCCGCTCAAAACGCCAGTTGCCGGGTTGAATGTGACGCCGCTCGGCAGAGTTCCGCTTTCGCTGAGCGTGGGAGCGGGGAATCCCGTTGCGGTTACCGTGAATGAGCCGGGAGCGCCAACGACGAACGCCGCGCTCGAAGCGCTGCTGATGGCAGGCGCCTCATTCACCGCCAGCGTGAAGCTCTGCGTGGCTGCCGAGCCAACGTTGTTGCCGGCGGTGAAGGTGATGGCGTAAGTCCCGCCAGTTCCGGCCGCCGGCGTCCCGCTCAACAGGCCGGTCGCCGCGTTGAAGGTAACGCCACTCGGCAAAGTTCCGCTTTCGCTGAGGGTGGGAGCGGGATAGCCCGTTGCCGTCACCGTGAGCGAGCCTGCCGTGCCAACGACGAAAGTCGCGCTCGAAGCGCTGCTGATGGCAGGCTCCTCATTCACCGTCAGCGTGAAGCTCTGTGTGGCTGCCGAGCCAACGTTGTTGCCGGCGGTGAAGGTGATGGCGTAAGTCCCGCCAGTTCCTGCTGCCGGCGTCCCGCTCAAAACGCCAGTTGCCGGGTTGAATGTGACGCCGCTCGGCAGAGTTCCGCTTTCGCTGAGCGTGGGAGCGGGGTAGCCCGTCGCCGTCACCGTGAATGAGCCTGCCGTGCCAACGACGAAAGTCGCATTCGAAGCGCTGCTGATGGCGGGCGCCTCGTTCACCGCCAGCGTGAAGCTCTGCGTCGCGTCGGGACTGAATCCATTGTTGGCGGTGATGCTGATCGGGAATGCGCCACCCGCGGCGGGCGTTCCGGCAATCGTTGCCGTACCGTCGCCGTTGTCAGTGAAGCTGACGCCGCTCGGCAACGCCCCGCTCTCCGTAATGGCCGGCGTAGGATCGCCGGTGGCGGTGATGGTAAACGAGCCGGAAGCGCCCACGGTAAATGTAGCGGCTGCGGCGCTGGTGATCGTTGGCGGCGTGCCGGTTACCGTCAGTCCCGTCTGACCGCTCAAGCTGCCATAGGAGGCCGTGATATTCGCCGTGCCCGGTGCCGCGCCCGTGGCCAGTCCGCTCGCCGGATCGATGCTGGCGATGGTGGAATCGCTGCTCGACCACGCCAGGCGGGGAAGGTTCGAGACGACCGCGACCGGCGTGCTCGAATTGGTGGTCGTGCCGTTGCCAAGCTCGCCGCTCTGGTTGTCTCCCCAGCAACCAATCGTGCGGTCGGAAAACAGCGCGCAGGTGTCCTCATAGCCCGCGGTGACCGCTACGACCCCCGCCAAGCCACTGGCTGCAACCGGCGTGCTCGAATTCGTCGTCGTGCCGTTGCCCAGCTCGCCGGACTCGTTAAGGCCCCAGCATTCCACCGTGCCGTCAGAGAGCAGCGCGCAGGTATGAGCAGAGCCAGCCGCGATGGCCCTGACTCCGCTCAGGCCGCTGACCGCGACCGGCGTGCTCGAGTTGGTCGTTGTGCCGTTGCCGAGTTCGCCGAAATAGTTGTCGCCCCAGCAATCAACCGTGCCGCCCGAGAGCAGCGCGCAGGTGTAGCCCGCGCCGTCGGTGATCGCTACTACGCCACTCAGCCCGCTGACCGCGACCGGCGTGCTCGAATTCGTTGTGGTACCGTCGCCAAGCCCGCCGGCGACGTTGTAGCCCCAGCATTCGACCGTGCCGCCAGTAAGCAGCGCGCACGTGTGATCGCCGGCGGTTGCAATGGCTGCAGCTCCACTCAAACCGCTGACCGCCACCGGGGTGCTGAAATCGGTCGTTGTGCCGTTACCAAGCTGGCCACCCCAGCCGTTGTAACCCCAGCACTCCACCGTGCCATCCGCAAGCAGCGCGCAGGTGTAGCCCGCGCCGTCGGTGACTGCTACAGCGCCCCTCAGGCCGCTGACCGCGACCGGCGTGCTCGAATTCGTTGTGGTACCGTCGCCAAGCTCGCCGTACTGGTTATTCCCCCAGCATTTCACCGTGCCGTCCACAAGCAGCGCGCAGGTGTGGTAGGGGCCCGGGGAGATCGCCTTTGCGCCAGTCAGGCCGCTCACGCCGACCGGTGTGCTGGAGTTGCTTGTCGTGCCGTTGCCTAACTGGCCCTTGTTGTTTTCGCCCCAGCAGTCCACCGTCCCATCGGAGATCAGTCGGCAGGTCTGGAGGCTCCCGGCAGCGATACGTTTGACGCCAAGGCCCGGCAAGACATTTCCGATGACCTGCACCGGAACGCTTGACTCGGTCGTTGTGCCGTCGCCAAGCTGGCCGGTGCCGTTAAAGCCCCAGCAATTGACCGTGCCGTCCGAAAGAAGCGCGCAGGTGTGGCCATCCCACGACGCCGTAATTGCGACGGCCCCGCTCAAGCTGTTCACCACGACCGGAGTGGTGGAGTTTGCTGTCGTGCCGTTGCCGAACTGGCCGAAAGCGTTCCAGCCCCAGCATTGCACCGTCCCGTCCGAGAGAAGCGCGCAAGTGTAGCCGGACCCGGCGGCAATCGCCACGGCGCCCGTTAGACCACTGACCGCGACCGGGGTGTCGATGCCGTAGGGGGACGTGGGCGTTGTTGTGCCGTTGCCGAGTTGGCCATCCTGGTTGTCGCCCCAGCATTGCACCGTCCCGCCCGAAAGAAGCGCGCAGGTGTGGCCCCCTCCGACCGCTATCGCAATAGCTCCGCTCAGGCCACTGACAGCGACCGGCGTGCTGGAATTTGTCGTCGTGCCATTGCCAAGCTGGCCGGTGCGGTTACCGCCCCAGCATTCCACTGTGCCATTTGCAAGCAGCGCACACGTGTGAGCGTCCCCAGCGGCGATTGCCACGGTCCCGCTCAGGCCACTGACAGCGACCGGCGTGCTGGAATTTGTCGTCGTGCCATTGCCAAGCTGGCCAAATTGGTTATCGCCCCAGCAATCCACCGTGTGGTTTGCAAGCAGCGCGCACGTTTGGTTGCCTCCGACGGAAATGGCCGTTACTCCGGTCAGGCCACTGACAGCGACCGGCGTGCTGGAATTGGTCGTCGTGCCGTTGCCAAGTTGGCCGGCCGCGTTATCGCCCCAGCAATCCACCGTGCGATTTGCAAGCAGCGCGCACGTGTGAATGTGCCCACCGGAGATCGCTACGACGTCAGTCAGGCCGTTCACAGCGACCGGCGTGCTGGAATTGGTCGTCGTGCCGTTGCCAAGCTGGCCGAAGGTGTTGCCGCCCCAGCATTCCACCGTCCCGCCCGTAACAAGCGCGCAGGAGTAGCTATAGCCCTCGGTGACCGAGGCCGCGCCTTGGAGGGGGATCGTATTCGCGCTCGCGGCGGAGAATTGCTGCTTCTGGCCGATTGCGATCTGGGAATTGGCCGGCGAGACAACAATCGAGGTCGGCCCGGGCGGCGGGGGTTGGGGAATCGTCAGCGTGAAGTTCTGAACGGCATTCGCTCCGACGCCATTGCTCGCGGTGAAGGTGATGGCGTACGTCCCGCCAGTTCCCGCTGCCGGCGTCTCGCTCAAAACGCCTGTTGCCGCGTCGAAGGTGACGCCGCCGGGCAAAGTTCCGCTCTCGGTGAGCGTCGGAACCGGGAACCCTGTTGCGGTGACCGTGAACGAGCCGGCCGTACCCACGGTAAATATGGCGCTCGTCGCGCTCGTGAATGCCGGGATCTGATCGACCACCAGGGTGAAGTTTTGGGTGGCCTGCGAGCCAACGCCGTTGGTTGCGGTAAAGGTGATGCTAAAGCTGCCGCTGACGATCGGCGTGCCGCTCAGCAGGCCCGTTGCGGCGTTGAAAGTTACTCCACTCGGCAACGCTCCGCTTTCGCTGAGCGTGGGAGCGGGATAGCCCGTCGCCGTCACCGTGAACGAGCCCGCCGTGCCAACAACGAACACTGCGCTCGAAGCGCTGGTGATTGCGGGCGCCTGATTCACCGCCAGCGTGAAGCTCTGCGTCGAGTCGGGACTGATTCCATTGCTGGCGGTGATGCTGATGGGAAATGAGCCGCCCGCGGCGGGCGTTCCGGCGAGCGTTGCCGTACCGTCACCGTTGCCGGTGAAAGTAACGCCGCTCGGCAGCGCGCCGCTCTCCGTAATGGTCGGCGTAGGACTGCCGCTGGTGGTGATGGTGAATGAGCCGGCTGTGCCCGCGGTAAACGTCGCGCTAGCGGCGCTCGTGACCGTCGGCGCCGCGCCGCCGACGGTGAGCAGCGTTTGCGCGCTCAGGCTGCTATAGGAAGCGGTGATATTCACCGTTCCCGGGGCCACGCCTGTGGCGACGCCGCTCGCCGGATCGATGCTGGCGATCGTGGAATCGCTGCTCGACCACGCCAGGCGGGGAAGGTTCGAGACGACCGCGACCGGCGTGCTCGAGTCGGTCGTGGTGCCATTGCCAAGCGCGCCGTATGCGTTAAAGCCCCAGCATTCCGCCGCGCCGTCGGATAGCATGGCGCACGTGTGTCCATACGCAGCGGCAATGGCCGTCGCTCCGCTCAGACCGCTCACCGCGACCGGCGTGTTCGATTCTGTTGTCGTGCCATTGCCAAGCTCGCCGTACTGGTTGAAACCCCAGCATTCCGGCGTGCCATTCGAAAGCAGCGCGCAGGTCTGAGTCCCCGAAGGGGAGCCGGCAATCGCAATCGCTCCGCTCAAGCCGCTGACCGCGACCGGCGTGCTCGAATTCGTTGTAGTCCCGTTGCCCAACTCGCCGACGCCGTTGTAGCCCCAGCATTCCGCCGTGCCGTCCGAAAGCAGCGCGCAACTGTATAAGTTTCCGGCGGTGATCGCTACGGCCCCGCTCAAGCCGCTGACCGCGACCGGCGTGCTCGAATTCGTTGTAGTCCCGTTGCCCAACTCGCCGTACTGGTTATCGCCCCAACATTCCACCGTGCCGCCCGTAAGCAGCGCGCAAGTGTGAGAGTCCCCGCCGCTAATCGCCGCGACTCCGCTCAGCCCGCTGACCGGGGCCGGGGTCGTGGCGTCGTACGAGCCGTTGAATCCCCAACATTCCACCGTGCCGTCGGAGAGCAGCGCGCAGGTGTCCTGGCCACCGTCGGTGATCGCCACTGCTCCGGTCAGACCGCTCACCACGACCGGCGTGCTCGAATCCGTTTTAGTGCCATTGCCGAGCTGACCGCTGTTGTTAAAGCCCCAACATTTCACCGTGCCGTCCGAGAGCAGCGCGCAACTCTGGTCGTCCCCCGCGGCGACCGCCACGGCGCCAGTCAGGCCGCTGACTGCGACAGGCGTGTTCGAATTGGTCGTTGTGCCATTGCCAAGCTGGCCGTAGCTGTTATAGCCCCAGCATTGCACCGTCCCGCCCGAAACCACCTGGCAGGTATGATACGTGCCGGTCGCAATTCCCCTGGTCCCAAAGCTGGGCAAAACATTCCCAATGACCTGCACCGGAACGCTCGAGTCGGTCGTTGTGCCGTTGCCAAGCTCGCCGTCGCCGTTGTAACCCCAACAATCGACCGTGCCGTCGGAAAGCAGAGCGCAGGTGTGGCTGGTGGCTGCGGCAATCGCCGTCGCCCCAGCGACGCCACTGACGGCGACCGGTGTGGGAGAGTTTGCTGTGGTGCCGTTGCCGAGTTGGCCGTGGTTGTTGTAGCCCCAGCATTTCATGGAGCCGTCGGAAAGCAGCACGCAGTCGTCGAAGCCATCGCCTTCACCGGAAATCGCCGTCGCCCCGGCGACGCCGCTCACCGCAACGGGGGTTTCGGAGCCGGCGAAGCTGCCGTCGCCAAGCTGACCGTAGCCGTTGTAACCCCAGCAATCGACCGTGCCGCCAGAAAGCAGCGCGCAGGTGTGAAATTCGCCGGAAGTAATCGCCACGGCGCCGCTCAGGCCGCTGACCTCAACCGGCGTGCTGGAATTCGTCGTGGTACCGTTGCCCAGTTGGCCATATTCGTTGTCGCCCCAGCATTCAACCGTGCCGCTCGAGAGCAGCGCGCAGGTGTGCAGGTACCCGGGAGCAATGGCCACTGCGCCGCTTACGCCGTTGACTGCAACCGGAACGCTGGAGTTGGTCGTCGTGCCGTTGCCGAGTTGGCCATCAAGATTGAAGCCCCAGCATTCGATCGTCCCGCCGGCGAGCAGTGCGCAAGTGTCGTAGGAGCTGGAGACAATCGCCGTCGCCCCGGCGGCGAGTCCGCTCACCGCGACCGGCGTTTTGGAGTTGCTGAAGGCGCCATCGCCAAGCTGGCCGTCGTTGTTATCTCCCCAACATTGCACCGTGCTATCGGAAAGCAGCGCGCAGGTGTGCAATCCTCCGGGGGCGACCGCGGTGACTCCGCTCAAGCCGCTGACGGCGACCGGTGTGGAAGAGTTGGTCGTCGTGCCGTCGCCGAGCTGGCCGTTCTGGTTCCAGCCCCAGCAATCGACCGTGCCGTCGGGGATCAGCGCGCAGGTATGGGCGGCCCCGGCAGAAATCGTGCTGACGCCTTGCAAGGGAATCGTATTGCCGCTCGCGGCGGTGAATTGCTGCTTCTGGCCCGGCGAGATTTGGGAATTCTGGGGCGCGATCACGATCGAGCCCGGCGCGGTCTGCGCTTTTGCGCTCGGCGCCGTAAGGGCTGTGGCGATAGCCAGTAGAAGTAGAATAGGAAACCAAAATCGTTTCACTTGTTTCCTCCCGCAACTTCCGTTTTGGATACCCGGTACGACCGTGCCGGAGCCACCGCAAAATCGCGTGGCAGTATAGGGAAATTCGAGACGGTTGTCATCACCCAAACGGGTGATTTTTGCGATGAGAGGGTGAATGTTCCAGTACTACTGTTACGAAACTCTGTCCAAGAGCAGCCGGGCGTTCAGGAGGCCCTTGCACGGCCGAAATGGTTGGCAATTCGGTGCTGGGATGTTGGCAGGAGAGAGGTTGGCTGGGGAGGGCCGATTCGCTAGATCAGGCTGCGGTCTTTCGCTTCGAGGTACTGATTGACCAGACCGGTCGAAAGATGCGACGGCTCGATTTCGAGCGCCAGCGCGCCTTGCTGACGCAAGCCGCGCAAGAGCAGATCGCGCCGCTGCACGATCTCCTGCGCCGCGGTGTAGCGAAACATTTCCCGCGCGTTTTCCGGCTCCTTCGCCAGCAGCTCGCGCATCTCGGGCTGGCCGATGACGGCTAGCAGCACCAGGTGGCGCCGCGCCATCGCCCGCGCGCTTTCGACCACCTCCGGCGTCGTCGCGGTCTCCGCCAGATCGCTCAGCCACACAACCAGGCTGCGGCGCTTCTGCATCGTCAGAATCGTCTCGGCGGCCCGCAGATGGTTCGCTTCGACCGCCTCGCCGTGCGCCTGCGCCAGCGCGTCGAGCAGGCCCCGCATATGCCGCGAGCCGCGGCCCGGGGCAACGCGCTGCTGGAGTTTCCGGCCGTAGACGAGCAGGCCCACCGAATCGCCCGAATACAAGGCGACCTGTGCCAGGCTCAACGCCGCGGCGGTCGCATAGTCCAGTTTGCTGAGCTTGCCCGAGCGCGCCCGCAGCAGCCGCCCGGCGTCGAGGACCAGCCAGACCGTCTGGCTGCGCTCGACCTGGAACAGTTTGGCGATCGGTTTGCCGCGCCGCGCCGTCGCCGTCCAACAGATGTCGCGCGATTCATCTCCCGGGCGGTATTCCCGCAAGCTCTCGAATTCCCGGCCGCGGCCCCGGAGATGGCGGACGCGCTTTTCCATTACGGTCTGCCGCGCGCGGATCAGATACATCGTGTTGCGCTTGGCCTCCTCGATATTCGGATAGACGCGCACGGTTTGAGCGATGGGCGCGGCGGCCCAGCGCTCGGCCAGTTGCCAGGGGCTTTGATACCGCAGGAACGCGCTTCCCAGCCGCGCATCGCCGCGTTCACGCGGCCGGATGGAATAGACGGCGCGGGCGACGGCGCGCGGCGGGACCGGAATTTCCAGGGTGGGCGCTTCGCCGCGCAGGGACACCGGCGCATCGTCGCGCAGCGTGGCGAGCAAGGGAAATCCGGCGCTATGGCGCGCCTCCAGCGCGACGGAACTTTCCCCCGCCAGCGTCACCGGCCCCTGCCAGATTCGCGTGATTTCTATAGCCACCGGCTCGGGAAGCCGCCGCAGATCCCATGCCCAGGCGGCCAGCACGACGGCGTCCCACAGCACCATGCCCCACAGGTAGCGCGGGTTCCACCATGCGGGCGCCGTCCAGACCAGTCCAAGAGCCAGCGCGAGAAAAAACCGCCGGCCGAAGGCGAAGGGAAACCGGCCGTAGGGTTGTGCCGGGCTGCTTGCGGGCGGAGGAACCAGATGGCCGGGCGAACTCATTGCGGAACGTCGACGGACGCGATCACCTCGCGAACGACCTGCTCGGTGGTCACGCCCTCGAGATCGGCTTCCGGCTTGAGAATCAGCCGGTGGCGAAGCACGGCCGGCGCGGCCGCTTTCACGTCGTCGGGAATCAGGAAATCGCGGTCTTCGGTTGCGGCAATCGCTTTCGCCAGCGCCATCAGGTTGACCGAAGCGCGCGGGCTGGCGCCCAGGCTGACCGAGGGCCAGCTTCGCGTGCGCTCGGCGATCGAGACGATGTAGCGAAGCAGGGCCGGCTCGACGCGCACGGCGGCGATCTCCTGGCGCGCGGCGCGCAGCGCCTCCGCGGGAAGCGGAGCAATCCCGGCCCGGCCCAGGTCGCGGGGATCGAATCCCTCCTGAAATTTCCGGAGGATTTCGGTTTCCTCGTCCGGCTGGGGATAGTCGATGCGAATCTTGACCAGGAAGCGGTCGAGCTGGGCTTCGGGCAACGGATAGGTCCCTTCGAATTCGACCGGATTTTGCGTGGCGAAGACGGCGAAGAAATCCGAGAGCGTTTCGCTCGAGCCGTCGATCGTCACCTGGCGCTCCTCCATCGCTTCGAGCAGCGCGGATTGCGTGCGAGGCGGGGTGCGATTGATTTCGTCGACGAGCAGCAGATCGGTGAAAATCGGCCCGCGATGCAGCGAGAAGGAACTGGTTCCCAGGTTGAAAACGTTCGCGCCCAGCACGTCGGCCGGCATCAGGTCCGGCGTGCACTGCACGCGCTGGAAGCGAAGTTGAAAAATGTGCGCCATGGTTTTCACGGCCAGCGTCTTGGCCAAACCCGGCACTCCTTCCACCAGCGCGTGGCCGCCGACCAGCAGCACCAGAAGGAGCTCGTCGAGCGGCTCGCGCTGCCCGACGATCACCTTCGAAAATTCCCGGCGGACGTGCTCCGCCACTTCTCCCGCTTTTTGCGTCATCGGGGTTCCTTTCGGCCCTTGCCGGGCTCGATTTGCAATCGGGCCATCCATTCGTGCATCTCGCGCACCAGTTGAAGCGCCTCCTCGTTGCTCGTCGCGGGATTTCGCATGGCCCGCTCGCCGCTGCCGAGCGTGGCGGCGAGCGATGCTTCATCCCATCCCAGGCGCTGGCTAGCGGCCCGGCTGATTTCCTCGGCCCGGGCGCCCGAAGGCAGTCCGAGTTGACGCGCCAGCAAGAAGCGAAGTCTCGCGCAGGAGGTCTCGACGGCCGACGAGCCGGCGCGCGCCGCGAAATAGAGATCCCCGAGCGTCTCGACGAATTCCAGCGGAGCCAGCCGCGACGGCTCTGCCGGCATGCGCGCCGGCCCTTGCCGCCGCGAATAGGTGACGAGCAGCGCGAGAAACGCCAGACCGAATTGGGCCAGAATCCACGGCGCCGGCGTCGGCCAAAGAAACGACCACAACGTGCCGCGCACCCCGTGATAATACTCGTCCCAGAGGACGCGCGTCCCGGCGGCCGGCCCGATCGAATTCAGCAGAAGCGCGAGGTTGCCCGGCTGGCGGATGCCTCCGTTGGTCAGCGGAGTCGCGGCGGCCCACCAAACAATTTGCCCGCTGCCGACGTGCCAGCTCACGACCGCCGCCGTTTTCCCGCTGCCGAATATCGTGACATGGGAAAGCGATCGGGGATGCCAGTTTTTTGCCGGCAGCAGAGTGATTTCTCGGGCCCCTCGCGCGAGCGGCGAAGGGATCAGGGCAGGGAACCGTTCCCAATAGTCCCACGGAGCGCCTTCGGTGAAGGCGGAAGCGCCAGGCAGGAATTTCGCGGCGCTCGCGCCGGTGGCCAGAACGCGGCCTCCGGCTTCGAGGAAGCGGTGAATGGCCTCCCGGTCGTCCGCGTTTGGCGCGAGCGACGGATCGGCCAAAATCCAGACGGTGCGGCTGGCCGGCGCGGTCAATTCCGACGCCGGTCTTTCCCACCGTTCGACGCGGTAGCCGAGGTTTTCGAGCAGCAGGTACGCACCCTCGGCCCCTCCCCAGGCGGGCGAGTAGCTTGAGGGCAGCGCCGCCCGTCCGGTCACCTGCGCCGGGCCAAAGAGCGCCGCCGCGGCCACCAGCAGCACCAGCAGGACGCCCGTGCCGATCAGGAGCTGACGGTCTGTGGGGTCGAAATGCCGAGGCATCCGATCTTCTCCAATTGCAATTTCGTTTTTTCCCAATCGGCCGGTGAAGGCGAGCGATATCCGTACCAGGCCAGCTCGAAACTCTCGGTCAATTCGCGGAAAGGTCCCCGTTCCCCGGCGCCCGGCGCGAGAAGACGCAGCAACTCGCGCGGCGTGCGGGAGCGATCGGCCGGGAAGGCGCCCTGTTCCTCCAGCCGGGCGACGGCAGCCCAATAGGCGCAGCGGATGGCTTCGCGGAATTCGCCTCGGGCGGCTGCCGCCAACGCCTCCGCGGCCCACGTTCGCCCGCCGGCCGGGCCGGGTCCGCTTTCAACCGTCATCTCCAGTTGCGCTTGCCGCATTCGGCCGGCCAGGCTGCGCCAGCCCCAGAGCAGAAGAAGGACCAGTGCCACGGCGATCAGACTGTAGGCGACCACGTTGCCCGACAGGGCGCCCAGATGCAGCCGCGCGAGCAACCAGGCGATTCCCCGATCGACCCGGGCAACCAGCCGCCGCCACCACAGCTCGAGCGGGCCCGGCCCGGCGAGTCCGCGAAATTCGCGCCGCCGGAAAATCGCATCGAGTTTTTCTCCGGCAACGGCAGCCGGCGGCGTCATCGCGGGAGCAGCCATCGCTGCGGCCTGTTCGCGCAGAAACGCGATCCGGTCCTCGATTTCGCGCCATTTCCCGGTTTCCTCCCCAGGCCGGCTTTCGATTTGCGCCAATGCCGAATCGAGCCAGGCGGTCGGGATGCGAAATGTCTCGCCGCCCGAGCGAACGGTCCACTGGGCGGGAAGCGACTGGCGGAAGCGCGCGATTCCGGCCGGATTCCGGCGCAGGCCGCCGAGAGCGGCGGCGCAACGGCTGAGCTGGGTGGCGTAGGAGTCGAGATCGAGCGGGGCCGGGGTTGCCGGTTTTTGCGCCCAGGCGCCTGGAACGAACGCCAGGCTCAGCAGCAGAGCCGTCAGTGGCAAATGGCGGGATATGCGTCGAGTCGTCATCGCCTCGCGGTGGCGTTCCCCATCTCAGGCCGGTGAAGGCGCCGCCGGCGTCGAATCGGAATCCAGTGACGACATCAGCTGCTCGATATCGAAGGCTTCCTTGCGAATCCTCTGATTGTAATAGATCAAGGAAAACGCGATCGTCCCGATCGGCGCGACGATCACGCCCGATACCCAGCTCGCCAGGCCATCGACCACGCGCAGCCAGAACGGCAGCGCGTGCGGCTTGAATGGCGAACCCATCGCCGCCAGGACCGGCAGGTGGAACACGAACGAGGAGACCAGCGTCAGAAACAGCACCAGCACGTACACGGCAAAAATCTCCGCCGAGCTTCCCTTGGTCAGCCGCATGCTGCGCGAGATCGATTCGCCGACGCCGGTTTCCTCGAGCGTCGCCACCGGAACGGCAATGGCCGTCCGGCAGGCCAGCAGGACCCCCGGCACGATGAAGAAAATCGCGCCCACGCCGATCATCAGGAAGACCAGAACCATCACCAGAAGCACCGTCGGAATTCGGCTGCCGATGCGCGCGTAACACTGGCGCAGGCCGGCCCGTCGCCCCAGGTAAAGTTCGGAGACCGCGACCACGGTGGCCGCCTGAGCCGCGGCGAAAACGCACAAATAGACGAGCATGAAAAGGGAGGCCCCGGCGAGCGTGGCGCCGAACAAGCGCCCGACCGCCCCCGGCGTCGCCAGCCTGCCCCCCGCCGGGATGGCGGAAACGAGCATGGAGGAATAGAACAGACTAAAAAGCACGACCAGCAGGTACGGGATCGCGACGATGCCGGCGAACAGCCAGAAGTTCCCCTTGTAGATGGTGAAGGTGCGGTCGAGAACCTCTCCCAGCGTCATGGGGCGCAAATCGATTTTTGCCATGTCGCCTCCGGGCGGCAAATTCCCGACTCGCTGGCGATATAAGCATATGGATTGCCGGAGGGGCAAGCGGTAATGAGGCAGGAGGTGGCGAATCGGGGCCGGCTCGGCGTCTCCGGCTTTTCGTTTGCTTTCGCCCGGATCCGATTCTATAGTTCGAGCAATTTTGCCGGGGGAAATGACGGCGAGGAGCGATGGGATGAAGGCTTTCGCGGTTCTGGCTGGTCTGATCATCGTCGCCGGCGTGCTGTGGGAAAGCTTCGAAGCGATCGTGCTGCCGCGAAAGGTGGCGCGCCGGTTCCGCTTCACCCGATTCTTCTACCGGTCGATCTGGCAACCGTGGGCAACCGTCGCGCGGTGGTTGCCCCCGCGACGGCGGGAGCCGTTCCTCGGCTATTTCGGTCCGCTATCCCTGCTCCTGCTTCTGGCCATCTGGGCGGTCGGTTTGATCGCCGGTTTTGGCCTGCTGGAGTGGGCCACGGGACTGACGGCCGTTTCCGGCCAGATGCCGACCCTCTTGCATGCGCTCTATTTCAGCGGCACCACGTTTTTCACGCTGGGGCTTGGCGACGTGGTCCCGGCGACGCATCTGGGCAAATTCATCACCGTGGCCGAGGCCGGTACCGGGTTCGGCTTCCTCGCCCTGGTGATCGGCTACATGCCCGTGATCTATCAGGCCTTTTCGCGGCGCGAAGTGGCCGTATCGCTGCTCGACGCCCGCGCCGGGTCGCCGCCATCGGCCGGCGAGTTGCTGCGCCGCCATGCCGATTCCGACGGCCAAGAGGCGCTGCGCGAACTCCTGCACGATTGGGAGCGGTGGTCGGCGGAGATTCTGGAAAGCCATCTCTCCTATCCCATCGTCGCCTACTTCCGTTCACAACACAGCAATCAGTCGTGGCTTTCCGCGCTGGTCGCCATACTCGATGCCAGCGCGATCGTCCGCGTGGGTCTCGAAGGGGCATGCCAGCGCCAGGCGATATTGACGTTTGCCATGGCCCGTCACGCCGCGGTCGATCTGGCCCAGGTATTCAGCACGCCCCCGCGCCGGCTCGTTCACGATCGCCTTCCCGCCGAGCGTTTCGGCGAACTGGTCCGCTATCTGGAAGCCGCCGGCCTTCGTTTGCATGATCCGGAAACGGCCGCCCGGCGCCTGGCGGAATTGCGCCGCCTCTACGAACCTTACGTCCATTCGCTTTCCCTCTACCTGCGCCTGCCGCTGCCGCCGTGGACGCCCCCCGCCGCGCGCGCCGATAACTGGCAGACGAGCGCGTGGGAAAAGAGTCCGGTGCCGGAAAGCGGCTCCGCTGCCGCCGCGGACGAGGACGAAGGGCATTACTAGGCTGCACGCGAGGCCGCTTCTCGGGTATCCTGAATTTCCCGGCCCTCGAAGGGCCGGCGCAGCGCAGGAGCATTCACCATGAATCTGAGAGAACGTCTTGCCGAGAGGCGCGCCCAGGGCGAAGCCAAGCGCAAGCCCGAATGGGTTCGCAGCATGCATCAAGCGACCGACGATCTGCGCCGCTCCGGCATCGCCGCCCGCGTTCCCAAACCCGGTTCCCCCGCTCCCGAATTCGCCTTGTTCAACGGCCGGGGCGAGGAGCGGCGCTTGCGCGACTGGCTCGATCGCGGGCCGCTGGTCGTCAGTTTCTACCGCGGCGTCTGGTGACCCTATTGCAACCTGGAGCTGGCAGCTCTGGACGCGGCAAGGGATAAATTCGAGGCGCTCGGAGCGGCGATCGTGGCTCTATCGCCGCAGATCCAAACGTATGCTCGTCACAGCGTGGAGAAGAACGATCTGCACTTCGACGTTCTGGCCGATCCGGGAAACGCGGTGGC
The DNA here is from genome assembly GCA_035533975.1 of Patescibacteria group bacterium. Classification (GTDB taxonomy): domain Bacteria; phylum Acidobacteriota; class Terriglobia; order Acidiferrales; family UBA7541; genus JAKASX01. The sequence goes on along the minus strand of DATLSU010000025.1, from coordinate 96,042 downwards.
CCGCCGCTTCGGTTTGGCATTCCAGGTCCCGGAAGAGGTGAAGCGCATCTACGTCGAAATGAAAATCGACCTGCCGCGCTACAACGGCGACGACTCCTGGGAATTGCCCATGCCGGCCCGCTTCATCATCGATCGCGAGGGAATCATCCGCCACGCGGAATTCGATCCCGACTACACGACGCGTCCCGACCCGGAGGAGACTCTGGCGGCGCTACGCACCATGCTGGGTGCTTAGGATGACGCCAGGCGAGGTGAGGCGAAATCGAGAGCTTCCGCGACGGCGTCCCAGATGCGGTGAAGCTCGCCGGGCGGAATGACGTAGGGTGGAACGACGTAGATCACATTGCCGAGCGGGCGCAGCAAGACTCCTCTTTCCAAGAAAAATCGGTAGAGTTGCGGCTTCAGCGAAGACGCGTAGCCGGCGTCTTCGGCGGCGATTTCGACGGCCGCGATGGTGCCGAGTTGGCGCACGTCGCCCACGGCGGGATGCGAGGAGAGCGCCGCCAGGCGCTCGCGATGGATTGCGGCAATCGATTCGATCCGCTCGAATACCGGTTCGGTCTTGAAAATTTCCAGGCTGGCGTTGGCTGCGGCGCAGGCAAGCGGATTCCCGGTGAAGGAATGGCCGTGGTAGAAAGTGCGGTCCTGGCTCGTGCCCACAAATGCGTCGTGAATTCGCCCGGCGGCCGCGGTCGCTCCGAGCGGCAGAACACCGCCCGTAATCCCCTTCGAGAGACACATCAGGTCGGGTTCAACCCCTGCGATTTCGCAGGCAAACATGCGGCCGGTGCGCCCGAATCCAGTAAAAACCTCGTCCGCGATCAGCAGAACGTCGTGGCGCGAGCAGACCTCGCGCGCCTTTTGCAGAAATTCTATGGGGTGAACGATCATTCCTCCCGCGCCCTGCACGAGCGGCTCGACGATCACCGCGGCGATCTCCTCGTGGCCTCTTTCGAGAATTGCGGCCAGATGACCCGCGCAATCGATCTGGCAGGTTTCGCGGTGCTTGCCCACCGGGCAGCGGTAACAGTACGCGCCGTGGGCGCGCTCGACGGGGAAGAGCATCGAGCCGAAGGCTTCGGTAAATACCGAATCGTCCCCGACCGACATCGCGCCCACGGTGTCGCCGTGATAGCCGTTCTCGATCGCGACGATCCGGCGCTTTTCTGGCCGGCTGCTGTTGCGCCAGAACTGGACGGCCATTTTCAAGGCCACTTCCACCGCCGTCGAGCCGTCGTCGGAAAAGAAAATATGCGAAAGACCGGATGGAAGGACGCGGCCGAGACCGTTGGCCAGTTTTTCGGCGGCTTCGTGCGTGCAGCCGGCGAGCAAAACGTGGTCGAGAAGGCGCGTCTGCTGCTCGATGGCGGCCATGATCTTCGGGTGCCCGTGTCCGTGCAGGTTCGTCCACCAGGAAGAAATGCCGTCAATCAAACGCCGGCCGTCGCTGGTGTAGAGATATGCGCCCTCGGCGCGGCGAATATCGAGCGGAGGCGGATCGATCGCCGGCTGGAAGAACGGATACCAGACCTTGAGCCGCGTCATGCGAATACCCGGGAATCGAATTGCGTTCGGAAGACTTCGAGCAATGTCTCGCGGTTGAGCCGGGCGAGCGGGGGAATCGTGCCGACGACCGGCTTTGCGCCGTAGCGTTCGATCGCGGCGCGATTATCGCTGTTTTCAGGCCCGATCAGAACCGCCCCGACGGTTTCGATGCCGGCGCGTTCGAGCGCGGCGAAGGTGAGCAGGGTGTGGTTGATCGTTCCGAGCGTGCTGCGGGCCGCGACGATCGCGGGCAGGCCGAGATGGCGCATCAAGTCGGTCATGAATTGGCTGTTGTTGATCGGGACCATCGCGCCGCCGGCGCCTTCGGCAATCAAAGGCGTTGCCGGCGGAATTTCTGGGCGCCGGATGGTCGCCAAATCGATTCGCTTTCCAGCCCAGCGAGCGGCCAGATGCGGGGAAACCGGAGGGTCGAAACAATACGATTCCTCGCGGGTTTGCGAAGCGGGAATGCCGGCCATGCGGATGACCGTTTCGCGATCGGCGCCTTCCAATATGCCGGTCTGAATCGGTTTCCAATAGACGGCGCCCAGCGCCGCGACCAGCAGGGCCGAAAGAACGGTTTTACCTACATTTGTGTCGGTCCCGGTGACAAAAAAAGAACGGCAGTTCATGGCGCCACTTTCATAGGCGAGGCAGGGAGACGAGTTGCCTGGGATGGCCGGGGAGACCCCTCCCCTGCAGCTGCTCTCGTGTCGATCACGAGGATTCCGTGGATATGGTTGGGCATCACCGTGGGGGCGTGGATGGCCACGCAATCGAACCGCTCCGAGATCGTTTGCCAGTGTCTAGCAGTCGTCCGATCGGTTTCATGATGGGTTGCGAATGACTCCGCGTTCCCTCTCCGAATATCGAGCTGCTATTTCCTCCGCTGAGCGGGGATCACCGTCCGCCGCGGCAGCTAGTGGGAAATCACCATCTCGGAGGAGATGGGAAGCGCGATGGTGGAATTGTAGATGAACGGGTAAAGGAATTCGAATGGATAACTGACCTCGACTTCGACCGTGCAGCCCGGATAGTTTTCAATGCCCTGGTGGCGAGCCCACTGACCGGGCCGCTGCAAATGGGCGGGCTGGGATCGGACGGGGTAGACGGTTGCACGGGCCGGGTGACGGTCGTTATAGCCTTGCTCGCGTCGTCCAGTCGTGATGGCCCGCAAATCCCAAGCGGCGCGGACCGAGCGGATATGCGCAGAACTCGCCAGCACCGGGAGAATACCGCTCCTAGCACCAGGATCGGTTTTTCGTGCCGCGACCAGTTAAGATCATATTCGCTAGGCCGCCGCTACCCCTCAAAGCCAAACGACACCACTACCCATGAACGGCTATACCTGCTCGCAAAATGGGAGCTGTCGGTACAGAGTTACCGGCTCCAGAACGGACAACATTTCGGCCTAGATCTCGGACTGCGGGGTAGGCACCAGTATCGTGTGCGGACCGACGGCGAGCCACATCTCGCCACTCGAGGGGTTTCTGACCCTCCAGTGAACGGAACGGGTAACTGCCCGACCGGACTAGCTGCCGCTGGCGGCAGACACGAGGTTTGCCGACGCGTTTGTGAAAGCGTCGCTGATCGCACTTGCCAGGCTCTTCATCGCTGCAATTGCACCCAACGCGATGAGCACGACTAGCAAAGCGTACTCGACCAGGTCCTGACCTTCTTCTTCCTTCCACAAGCGATGGAACAGGTTCTTCATTACCTTCCCTCCTTGAGGGGCGGTGCTCAGTGCGGTTGATCCGCCCCGTACGGCCCCGATTCGTGCACTTGCCCCGCCAAAATCCGGCGGACACCCATACCGACCCAATGGATGGCGGATCCTCTAATGTGAGATTTTTGTTTTGGAATCTATAGCTTTTGGCGCTTTGTACTTTTATACAGTTTTCCGGGTCACTTGTCAATCAATTTCGCGTAAGGATAGTGGCTCATCTTGCCGGCGGGCACCAGTCTGGTGGTCGAATGGCGCCCTGTAGCCGTTGGAACGGCGGGTGCTGGCCTAAAAGCGTGTTGCTGATATATGCGGGAGTCGGCGCGCTACTGCTTGAACACTTCGGAGCTGCCTTTCAGGACGTACAAAATGACGCCAATGCTGGCGATGAGAACATTGCTGCCGACTGCGCGGGAGCCAGCAACGACCAAGTACAGCCCGAATGCTGCCCCAAGTGACGCGAGAACAAGGACGGATAGCGACATGGTGAAGTCCCGGTTAAGCCGACGCTTCCGGTAGTCGTGGTCCCGCTCGTTTTGCTTGTCTCGGTTCGCAAGAGACGCCTTGTAACCATCCAAGCGGCAATTCTCCTCATGAATCTCAGTTTCGGAGATAATTTTCGCCGTCTCGGGGTCTGGGCCGAAACCAAAACTAGTTCGCGAGAGCGCTACGCTCAATGCGAGCTTGGCTTCAGGATCAGCTACCTTTTCCAGAGCCTCGGCCACCTTTTGCGCAGGAAATTGGGCGGGAATGGCCTGTGCTTGATCCTGTGGCACAGGAGTATCGGATTTTGAGTCTCTTTAGTGTATTTATAACTATTTGATATTAAAAGATTTATTTTGGTAAAGTGTGAAAGTGTGTAAGTAAGTGTGTAAGAATGCAGAATGCCCAGCAATTCCATAGTGTTCCAGCTCTACTGACATAGAGCCTGCCTCAGTACCTACATTTTACTATCGTAAAGTATCAAAAAATGATACTTTACGTGAGTGAAAGAGAAGATTCGCCATTCAAATGCACGGGGTTACGTCAGCGGTCTAGCCGCTCGCGGTCAGTACCACTTTACCTCCCGCGAAGCACAGGCAGCGCTTGGCGTTTCCGCCGCTGCCGCCAAACTCGCATTGAACCGGCTTGCCAAACAACAGCTGATCGCTTCTCCGGCGCGTGGCTTCTACATTATCCTCCCGCCCGAATATCGCTCGCTCGGCTGCCTTCCTGCCGACCAGTTTATCCCGGCTCTGATGAAGCGTCTTAACCTCTCCTACTACGCGGGCCTTCTGTCGGCTGCACAGTATCACGGCGCGGCCCATCAGCGCCCACAGGAATTCCAAGTCTTCCTTGCAATGAACCACCGACCGATCCAATGCGGGGCTGTGCGGGTCGTCTTTATTGCGCGCAAGCGGCTCAAGGATGTGCCTGTTCAGCCCTTGAACACGCCGAGGGGCACGGTGCTCGTCTCGACGCCTGAAGCGACGGCGCTTGACCTTGTCGGATATGCGGATCATGCCGGTGGACTCAATCAGGTGGCAACGGTCCTCTCTGAACTTGCGGAGCGGATCGATCCGGACAAACTGGCCGCAGCAGCCCGGACCGCACCCGTCGCCTGGGCACAACGACTCGGATACCTGTTAGAACATCTTGGATTTGATGCAAAGGTTCCAGCCCTCAAGGCTTATGTGCAGCAGCACGCGAAGCGGTCAAGCGTGCTCCTGCCGCAAGCTCTACGGAAACGCTCTTACCGCAATAAGGGCTGGAAGGTCTACGTCAATGCAAAGGTGGAGGCGGAGTTGTGATACCACACGACTACATCAGCGAGTGGCGGGCGGTGGCTCCGTGGGTGCAAGACTTCCAGGTCGAGCAGGATCTCGTCATCAGCCGCGCCCTTGTCGAGATATTTTCACATCGGCACCTGCGCGATGCGTTGGCGTTCCGGGGCGGGACGGCGCTTTACAAGCTCCATCTCAAGCCCGCTGCCCGCTATTCCGAAGACATCGACCTCGTCCAGACGAGGGCGGAGGCGGCGGGTCCGACGATGGAAGCACTGCGCGAAGTCCTTGATCCCTGGCTCGGAAAGCCACAGTGGAAACAGACTGAGGGAAGAGTAACGTTCGTCTATCGTTTCGAATCTGAGGAGACTCCCCCCATCCCGCTCCGGCTGAAAGTCGAGACTAATTCGCGGGAGCATTTCGCGGTCTATGGTTTCAAGCGAATCCCGTTCCATGTCGCGTCTCGCTGGTTCGAAGGCATCTGCGAAATTAATACCTATGAATTGGACGAACTCCTTGCAACCAAACTGCGGGCCTTATATCAGCGCAAACAAGGGCGAGACATATTCGACCTGGCAACCGCGCTGAACAACCCGGCGGTCGATCCTGATCGTATCGTCGCAGCGTTCTCTGAATATTTGAGGAAGGAAGGCCTCCGCGTAACGCGCGCTCAGTTCGAGAAGAACATCGCGGCCAAGCTGGACGATCCTGAGTTCGCCGCCGACATAGGTCCGCTGCTCGCATCGGGATTCACTTGGGACATCAAGACGGCGGCTCCCGTGGTTTCATCACGCCTCATAGAACGTCTGCCGGGCGATCCATGGAAGGGTGAGGAAAGGACAGGGTGAGCATCATGTTCAGGATGTTGATCGACACGTGCGTATGGCTTGACGTTGCGAAGGACCACAGACAGGTGCCCGTCATCGGCGTCATCGAAGAAATGGTCGGGCAGAAGTTGGTTGAACTCATCGTGCCCAGCATCGTCCTCGACGAATTCCGACGGAACCGTCAACGTATCGCCAACGAAAGTGCCAAGAGTCTCTCGACGAACATCCGCCTCGTGAAAGATGCCGTCGGTAGGGTCGGAGGCGATAAGAAGAGAATGCACGCCGTCCTCTCGCACCTTGACGACGTAAATCACAAAATCCCGATTGTAGGCGGTGCCGCAGCCGGTACCCTAGACAGAATCGAAAAGTTACTCGTTGCCTCGGCGAGTCTTGAGCCGAGTGACAGCGTGAAGCTTCGCGCAGCTCAACGCGGGATCGAGAAAAAAGCACCGTTCCATCACGGCAAGAACTCGATGGCGGATTCAATCATTGTCGAGACCTATGCAGAATGCACTCGTGACACGGCGGCCTCTGGGATTCGTTTCGCGTTTGTCACGCACAACAAAAACGACTTCAGCGTCATCGATGGCAATCAGAAACTGCCTCATCCTGACCTCGCTCACATCTTCTCGCGTGTTAAGTCTCTCTACTTCATTAATCTGCCGGAGGCACTTCGGCGTGTGGAACCATCGCTCGTTAGCGACGTGATGCTGGAACATTCTTGGACCGAGGAACCGCGCGGCCTGACAGAGATTCTCGAAGCTGAGGACCTGCTATTTAATCAGGTCTGGTACAACCGCCACTGGATTTTGCGAACCGGCGTTCAGGAGGGAAGGATCAAGGTCGTAGACAAGGAAACTTATCCGCGTCTGGCCGAGGCGCGGAAAACGGTTCAGCGGGACGTGTGGAAGGGCGCGCTGAAAGCAGCGAGGAGGGTTGAACAGAAGTACGGGAAAAAGAATCTTGGACCATGGGATGATTTCGAGTCGCCTTCTGCCATCATCAAACGGACCGTCTTCGGATGCTGAAGCGGGACATCCACTGTGAGAATCGACTCATGAAGTCGTTTACGGCCTCTTGCGATTGAACGCTAACCACCCGAAAGCCGGTCTCTTTTGAATCAACCGGGACGATTCTGTAGAAAACGGAACCGCCCGACTTAGCCCGCAACTCTGCGGCCTTTTTCATCGCTTCGTCTAGCGGAAGCGGCGGATTGCTGTAGTCGTAGTCGAAAAGATCGTAGTCTGTCTGTTGGCTCAGAGGCATAGTGTGGCCCACCTTAACAATTTCCAGTCAGGGAATCAATCGGGAATAGTGCCCACAGTCTAGGCGTTCGTCAGAAGCTCCTGAATCGTCCAAACGTGATCCACAATCCCGGCCTCCATTGCAGGTGTAACACGGAGCGTCTGGTGAACCCTAGAGAAATTGTACCACGCGGCGAAAAGGGCAACGGCGGCCTTCAGATGCATCGCTGTCTTGCTAAAACCGTTGGTTAAGCGCGTGAAGCGGCGCAAGTGCATTCGCACCGTCAGGTTAGAGCGTTCAATGTGGCTGGTGCAGATGCGGCGAATATCGGGATTTCCGCTCACTACCATTGGGATAGCGTCCAGAACCTGCACAGGCGCGTACCAGTCGGGGGCTTCTCCTTCGGGCCTGCCGTAGATTTTCACCAGCTGCGCGAAATTCACGTTCGCCCCAAAGTGCTCCTCAATCGCTCCGATGTAGGGCTTGAAACCGTCTGTGGTGATCTGACACCGCCATGCGGCATCAATGCGCCGGTTCAAGTCTCCGATGAATGCTAATGCATTCTCGCCATCCCGCTTGCCGATGTGGTAGGAGAGAATCAGTTTGGTTTCCGCGTCTAGGGCCAGGAAGGTGTATGCGTCGCCCCATTCCTTCGGCGCATCCGGCGCGAGACGAGCCTGTTTCGTGTGAATGAAGCACCATAGTTCATCGGCCTGCACGAATCGCGGTCTCATCCACCGCACGTGCTTGTCGAACACGCGGCGGCAATTCTCCCCGATTGTCAGCAGGAGGGAAAGAATGGTGTTGCGATTCACGCCTGTAATCCTCGCTACGCCCCGAACGCTCACTCCCTCAACTAGCAGGGAGACGATCTGTGCGGCTTTTTCTAAAGAGACGTAATGGCCGCCAAGGGGCTTTTCCTGAGGCAGCGAGAACGTGGCTTTGCATGAACGGCAGCGGAAACGCTGAATCCTTCTGGACCCGTAGGTTCCGAATCGCTTCGCGGTTCCGTGTTTACAGCGTAGGCAGGTCATCGGGTTCTCCTTGATTTCCATGCGGAGAAGCCCGACAATGAATCTTGGTCTGAGTGCGGGCTGCTTCCGCGCTTAGATTTCCGGGGCCGCCAGTTAGCGCTGACGACCCCGGTCGTTACTAGCTACGATCTACTTGGTGGTGGCGGCACTCCCCGTCACCCCCTTTCTGGGCCAGCCAGGGTCGCTCCTGTGCTGGCCTTTTCACTTCCTGCACCTTACCAGAATAGCCTTAGGCTGTCAAGGCTATTTGTTAGGCTAGAAGACTCCAATTAAGCCTTGACAGTCCCCTCCCTATTTGTTACCTTCAGCACGATTTTGGAGGTTTGCGTGAGCAGAAAACGAAGTCCCAGCTATCCCTCATGCGGTCTGACCGAGGCAGTAAACTTGGCCAGGAAGATATGGACCAAGGAGCAGAACACAGCCGTTTCGCCCGACGTGGCCGCGAAGGCAATGGGCTACAATTCCTTGAGCGGTCCCGCCAGAACGTACGTCGCCACGCTTAAGCAATTCGGTCTTTTGAGCCGAGATAAGCATGGTCTTAAGCTATCGCAGCTAGCAGTTGAGATATTGCACGCCGCTAATGAAACGGAACGTCTGCACGCTCTGCGGCAGGCCGCCTTAAAGCCTGAGATTTTCAAGCGACTCAATGAAACGCATATTGTAGCCTCCGAAGACGCTCTGCGCTCGCACCTAATTACCAGAATGGGATTCTCGGAAACAGGTGCAAGGAGACTGGCGGAATCGTTCAGGGATACTGTGGCGTTTGCAAAACTGAACGAACAGGTTTATAGTCCTTTCGACCGTGATGGCGAAAGCGAGGCTGGTATGACCGGGAGCACGGCAGCGACTCCCGAAACGCGCTCTGGCAGCACCACGAGGGCGCTACGCTCGTTTTCTTGGCCTCTTTCGGCTGAAACAGTGGCCAAGTTGGAAATCTTTGGCGACGAGGAACTGACATCCGCGCATATCGATGCCCTCACACAGTACCTGGAAGTTGCTAAGAAGCTCCTGAAGTCCCCGCGCTCCTAACTCCGCTCATTGCGCTTCGGCAGACCAGCAACACACAGTCGGGCCAGCACCGAACGGCGTGCCAGCTTGCGTCTGGCGGCGCACACCTCTACCTAACCTAGCGGTAGACAAGAATGCGCCATGCTTTGTGTCCATGCGCCGTTTTACCCGGCTGCCGTAGCCCTTTGCTACATGCACTACAACTTCAGCCGAATTCACAGGATCCCGCGGATTACGCCTGCGATTCCCGCGAATAGACATGAACAGTTTGAGTGACGATGGTTACGAAATAAATGCCCGGTTGGGAGTAATCGTAGCCCTTCAGACGTATGGACCGGCGAGCGTGCCTGGCGGCGTCAAACATCACCTTCTCAGGCTCCCTTCCGAGGCAGTGGTCCGCGTGGCCGCCAGGCAGTCGCGCGCGCGAATCGAAGCGCGAAGCAGCCGCTCGATATCGCTTTCCGCGAGCGCGGCGGTGAGCGAGAAGCGCAGCCGGGCGCGGCCCGGAGCGACGGTGGGCGGGCGAATGGCGCGTACCGCGAAACCTTCTTCCCGCAGGCTTTCCGCCCAGGCCAGCGCGGCTTGGTTCGTCCCAATGATTAGGGGCACGATTTGCGAATCGCAGCTCGAGATGTCGAATCCTTCCTCGCGCAGCCCGTCGCACAGCCTTTGGGAAATGGATTGCAGATGCAGGCGCTCGGCGTCCATGCCGCGGGCCGCCGTGACTGCCGCGGAAATTTGCCGGGCCAGGTAGGGAGGGGAAGCGGTGCTGAAGATGAACGTGCGCGCCCGGTTTACGAGAAATTCGCGCAGGGTGCGGCTCGAGCAAACGAAAGCGCCGGCGCTCCCGAGCGCCTTGCCGCAGGTGTGAAGGATCGCCAGGACTTCCCGCTCGATCCCCGCCTCGGCTGCCAGCCCGCGGCCTTGCGGCCCCAGCACGCCTACCGCGTGGGCTTCGTCGACAACCAGTTCGGCGCCGTAGCGCCGGCCCAGTTCGAAAAGCCGCCGAAGGGGCGCGCGGTCGCCCTCCATGCTGAACAGGCTCTCGGTAACGATCAGTTTCGCCGCCGGATCGTCCCGGTAATGCGCCAGCTCCTCTTCGAGCCGGGCGATGTCCCGGTGCGGGTAGATCACCTTGCGCGCGCCGGAAAGCCGCATCGCGTCGATCAGGCTGGCGTGGTTCAAGGCGTCGGAAAATACCAGATCGCCCGGCCGGAGAAGCGCGGAAAGCAGCCCGATGTTGGCCGCGTAGCCGGAAGAAAAGTAGAGCGCCGCTTCGGCGCCGGCAAATTCGGCAAATTCGCTTTCCGCTTCCTCCCACTCCTCCGCGTTTCCGCCGAGCAGGCGCGAGCCGGCCGATCCCACGCGGCCGCTCCGGCGGACGGCTTCAACCAGCGCCCGCGCGAGGCGAGGATCGCAGGCGAGACCCAGGTAGTCGTTCGAGAGCAGGTTGATTCCCGCCGGCCGGTCCAGGGTGCGGAACTGTTCTTGCCGGCGCAGCTCGCCCAGTTCGGCGGCGATTCGCTGGCGCAGGCGGGTAGATTCATTCCCCATGGTTTGCGCGGGAGCGAGCGGGCTCGCCGATGACGCGGCTCGAGAGCGGCTCGAGGCCCAGGTCGCGCAGCAGCGCCTCATCTTCGTCGGGAGGGGGATTCGGCGTGGTCAGCAGCTTTTCGCCGATAAAGATGGAATTCGCTCCCGCGAGAAAGCAGAGCGCCGCGGCCTCGCGCGACATCTGTTTGCGGCCGGCGGCGAGGCGAACCATCGATCGCGGCATCAGGATGCGCGCGGCCGCGATCGCGCGGGCCATCGCCAGCGGATCGACCGCGGGCTCGCTCGAGAGCGGCGTGCCTTCGACGCGCACCAGCATATTGATGGGGACGCTTTCCGGGTGCGGTGAAAGGCAGGCAAGCTGCTGCAGCAGGCCGATGCGGTCCTCTTCCGATTCCCCCATGCCCAGAATCCCGCCCGAGCAGACGGTGATTCCGGCGCGGCGAACGGCGGCGAGCGTGCGCAGGCGATCGTCGTAGACGCGCGTGCTGATGATCCGGGGATAGAACTCGGGCGAGGTGTCGAGATTGTGGTTGTAAGCGGTCAGTCCCGCCTCTTTCAGCCGCTCGGCCTGCGCGTCGGTCAGCATCCCGAGCGTGCAGCAGACTTCCAGATCGAGCGCCGCGACGCCGCGAACCATTTCGAGCACGGCATTGAACTCGCGGCCTTCGGGCGCCTGCCGCCAGGCCGCGCCCATGCAGAACCGGGTTGCGCCGCCCGCTTTCGCCCGCGCCGCGGCCGCGATCACCTCGCCGGGCGGCATCAGGTTCTGGCGCGCCACGCCCGTCTGGTAATGGGCGCTCTGGGGACAATACCCGCAATCTTCCGGGCAGCCGCCGGTCTTGATCGATTCCAGCCAGCAGGTCTGCACGCCGCCGGCCAGGTGGTGGGCGTGGTGCACCTGCTGGGCGCGAAAAAGCAGTTCGAGCAGCGGCGAGCGGTAGATTTCCCCGACTTCCACACGGGTCCAATCGTGCCGCACCCCTTCGCCGGCCCGGTTCGTTTGGCTGATGGACACGATTCGTAATCCCCGCTTCGCTTCCAACCTTCCGATAGCTAAGATATACAGGCCGCTCGCGGCAACACAAGCGGAATTGGCCCGACTTCCTTCTCGCGGATGGAAAAGGCCGCGGCCGGAACCAGCGCAAGCACGGGAGGGTACCGGATGAAAGGCTGGCGATGAGCACGACGGGCCTGCTGGCAAAAAAGGACCTGCATTCGCTGCTGCGCGAGGCCGAAGGGGAAACGGCGGGACTGCGGCGCGTGCTGGGCCCTCTGAACCTCATCACGCTCGGCATCGGCGCCATCATCGGCGCGGGCATTTTCGTGCTCACCGGGCAGGCCGCCGCGGCCTACGCCGGTCCGGCCATCGTCCTTTCGTTCGTGCTTTCGGGTATCGGGTGCGCGTTTGCGGGGCTGTGCTACGCCGAGTTTGCCTCGCTCATCCCGATTGCCGGTTCCGCCTACACCTACGGCTACGCCACCCTGGGCGAAATTTTCGCCTGGATCATCGGATGGGACCTGATCCTCGAATACGCGTTTGGCGCCGCGACGGTGGGTTCGGGCTGGAGCGGCTACTTCCAGAGCCTCCTGGCCGATTTCCACATTTTCATCCCACCCCAGTGGACCGATACGCCGGGGGCCCGGCTCGTTTTCTACAAGGGCAACTGGGTCGAGCTCGACACCTTGCGCGCAGCGCTGGCGTCGGCGGGAATCAATCCTGCCAGCCTTCCGCACGTCACCGCGCACTTCAACCTGGTAGCCTTTCTGGCGATTTGCGTGGTGACAGCGGTCCTGGTCATCGGTATTCGCGAATCGGCCACGGTGAATACCTCGATCGTGATAATGAAGGTTGCGGTCGTGCTTGTCTTCATAGCCGTTGCCGCGGCCTTTGTGCTCCGGCACCCCGCTCTGGCCGCGGCAAACTGGCATCCTTTCATTCCGCCCAATACCGGAAAGTTCGGCGACTACGGCTGGTCGGGCATCGCGCGGGGATCGGCGGTGATTTTCTTTGCCTATATCGGATTCGACGCCGTCTCGACGACCGCCCAGGAGGCCCGCAATCCGCAGAGGGACATGCCGATCGGCATCATCGGCTCGCTGGTGATCTGCACGGTTCTCTACATCGCGGTGGCCGCCCTGCTCACGGCGGTGGTTCCTTACCACGCGTTGAACGTGGCCGACCCTGTAGCGATCGGCATCGACGCAACCGGCGTGCGGTGGGGCAGCATCCTGGTGAAGATGGGGGCGGTGGCAGGACTCTCGAGCGTGATGCTGGTAATGATGCTGGGCCAATCGCGCGTGGCGTTCACGATGTCGCGTGACGGCCTGCTCCCGAAATGGGCCAGCGCCATCCATCCCCGTTTTCGAACGCCGTGGATCACTTCGATCGCGATCGGCGTGGCTGTGGCGGTCTTCGCGGCCACGATTCCGATCGGCGACTTGGCCACGCTGGTGAACATCGGCACGCTGCTCGCGTTCGTGATCGTCTGCGCGGGCGTGTGGGTGCTCCGGGTGAAACGTCCCGATCTGCCGCGGCCCTTCCGGACGCCGCTGGTGCCGCTGGTGCCGATTCTGGGCATGGCGATCTCGCTGTTCATGATGGTGAGCTTGCCCCTGGCGACCTGGTACCGGCTGATTGTCTGGTTGCTGATCGGCCTGTGCATCTACTGGACCTATGGCGTGCGGAACAGCCTGGTAGCGAGCGCCATGAGCGCTCCCAAAAGGCGGAGCGGCCTGCTGAGCGCCGACGTTTGCCTGTTGGGCCTGGGGGTTTTCCTGCTGATTTCCGGGCTTACTTTTACGCGCTCGCTCGACTTCTCGACGATCGAGCGAGGCGTCGTCATCGTCTGGGGCGCGATCGTCGCGCTGGTTGCGGCGCGCAATTTCTCCGCGGACCGGCGCGGAGCCCGGGCGTGATTTCCTAAGGCCATGGAAGCAGCCATCTACGGTCCCAACCGCCGCCTGGCTGAGTTTTCGCGCCGGTGCGGCGAACCGGGCGGGAGTGACCAGTGAGCCGGTTGATTGCGCGGTGGGTGCTGACGGCGCTCTGCGTGCTTCTGGTGGCGCATGTGGTGCCGGGCTTCGAGGTCCGCAGCTTCCTGACCGCGCTTTTTGCCGCGGCGGTGATCGGCCTGGTGAACGCGACCCTCGGCCTGCTGCTCAAGATCATCAGCTTCCCGTTCATTCTGCTTTCCTTTGGCCTGCTGCTCCTGCTCATCAACGCGGCGCTATTGGAACTGGCTTCCTGGTTTGTGCCCGGCTTCGCAATCTACGGGTTTGGGCCGGCGTTTTGGGGAGCGCTTCTGCTGAGCATCTTGAACATCGCCGTCAAGTGGGTGGTCAGTGAAGATTAGATCGCGTCTGGCCCCGTTGACATCCGGTTCGAACGCGAGCCGCCGCCCGTTACCGCCTCACTGAAAGTACCAGCAAGCCGAAGCCGACGACGATCGTCACCGCAATCACTCGCACAACGATTTTCGCGGCGCGCCTTCCCGTTTCGTGTCCGCGCATCAGCGGTATGTGGGCCAGGGCACTCGCGACGGAAGCGATGACCGCCGCGGAAGCCGCCAGTTGGGCGGTGAGTTGGTTTTTCCCAGAGAGAACGGCCGCCGCGGCCGTCGTGCTGGCGCTCGACACCAGTCCGCCCAGGAAGCCGACGGCGAGCAATCCGTGGCTGCCGAACCGGCGCTCGGCCAGTGCGGCGACGATCTCGATGATAACGAAGATGGCGGCCAGTGCCCCGACGCGCGGCAGCGATACCGGGGAGCCGAGCGGCAAGCCGGTTGCGAGCGCGGGGGCGCGCCGGCGGCGGCGCCACGCGAAGAAGAAGCACACAGCGGCCATGGCCAAAACCGGCCCGAACGCGTAGCGCAGCGCCGGCGGAGCGAAGATCGCGAGGATAACCAGGTTTCGCGCCATCATGGCTCCGGTGGCCAGCAACACGGAGACCACGATGAGATCGGCTTCGCTGGCGTCGAGGTTGCTGACCGTGCGCGAAATCTGCGCCACCGTCGCCGTGCTGTTTACCAGGCCGCCCAGGACCGCCGAAGAGTACAGCCCCCGGGCGCCCCATACGCGCAGCAGCGCGTAGTTCAAAAAGCCGATTCCCGCCAGAACCACCACCACCAGCCACGCTTCCCGCGGATTCAGCAGATGCCAACGGTCGATGTAGCGGTTGGGCAGGAGCGGGTAGATTACGAATGCCAGCAGGCCCAGCAGAACGGCGCCGCGAATCTCTTCCTTTCGCAGGTCGCCCGCCAGGTGCGCCAGCTCCGTTTTCCAGGCCAGCAGGCCCGTCATCACCAGAGCCGAGGCGACGGCCGTGAAGTAGTGCGTCTGGCCGATCAGAACGCCCAAAACCACCGTTACCAGCAGCGCGACCGAAGTGGTGATTTCCAGGGTTCGATGGACAAGGAAACTGTGGGCGTTCACAAACGCCGCCAGCACCACCGCGCCGGCCAGCGCCACCAGCGCGGCGGCCGGCGAAACCAGCCACGCCAGCATGCCGAGCAGCGAGGCCAGCGCAAAGGTGCGCACGCCCAATTCCTTGTGCGCCCATTCGCGCTCGAGCCCGACCAGCAGCCCCACCGCGAGCGAAACGGCGATCTTGGTGGCGGCTTCGACCGGAGGAAATGTCGCTGCCATCGGACTCCTTACGGCAAGCGGCCGATGCGGCTCGGGTTTCCAGCATTCTAGAGGTGTCCCAGGAGGCTTTCCCGGAGCGCGCGCGTTAGACCGCGCGACAGCGCCGCTAACCGAGCGCTGAAGCGCAAAACGCGCAGCGCTTGGCCCCGATCGGGATCTCGCTCAGGCACTCGGGACACTTCTTGGTGGTGGGGTCGGCGGGAGGCTCCCGGTGCGAGCGAGCCACCAGCGCGTTCATCGGCACGACGACGAAATAATAGACCACCGCCGCGACGATGAGTAAAGAGATCAGGGCGTTGACGAAATCGCCGTAAAGGAACTTGCTGGCGTGGAGGGTGAAGTAGAAGCCGGCAAAATCCGGCTGCTTGAAAATCGCGGCGATGAAGGGAGTGAGCAGATCCTTCGTGAAACCGCTCACCACCGTAGCGAATGACGCGCCGATCACGATGCCCACCGCCATATCGACTACATTTCCACGAAGCAGAAACTGTCTGAAACCACCGGCCATGTCGCGCCTCCTCACCAGATTGGGTTCCGGATATTGCCGGAATGGATGCTTGCCGGAGCGTAGGCGCGTCGCCGGACGAAGTCAAGAGCGGGCGCTTGGGACGCGCCAGGCCGGCGGAGATGGATTGTACGACGCGGCAGAGCTACCGCAACTTCACGTCCAGGCCTTTGCCGCCGGTACCGTTGCCGAGAAAATAACCGCGCTCGTGATAATGACCAGAGGCCCAGCCGGAAGGCGGGTGAATACCGAAACCATGATCCCGACAACGGCCGCCATGATTCCGAACGCTCCCGAAGCCAACCCGTATTGGAAGAGGGTTCGGCTCACGTTCCTGGCCGCCGCGGCGGGGATCGCCACCAGAGCGGCCGTCATGAGTCCGCCCACCAGAGCCACTCCCAAGGCGACGATGACGGCGATCGACAAAAGGTAGATCAGATTGTAGAGCTTTACATTGACTCCTTCCGTTTTGGCCAGATCCTCCTGGATGTTGATCAGCATAATTTGGGAATAGCTGCGCCAAATGGCAAAACAGGCGCCCGAACTCAGAATGACCGTGGCAATGGTGGCATCGATTCCGACGTGGGAAATGTCGCCGATCAATGCGGCCTCCGCCTTGTCGATGGGCAGAAAGAGAAACGCCACCCCTACGCCGGTGGCGAAAACGATCGCCGCCAGGGCTTCCATCTGCAGTTTCGTCTTGATCTCCAGGCGCCACATCACCAGAATTCCCAGCACGACAAAGGGAAACGCGCCCAGGGAAAGGCTGAATCCATAGATCAATGCCAGCGCGGCTCCCGGCAGCGCCAAGTGCCCGAGCGGCCCGGCGACCACCGCCATTTTCCTCGACAGCATGAGCGTTCCAACGTACGCCGCGGCGCCGGCGATGAACACGCCGCTGATTAGACTCAGCAAAACCGGGCTGGTCATTCCGCCCGTCCGCCCGAATGCGTGTAAAACTTGACGTTGCTGGCATACATCTCATTCAGTACGTCCGGAGTCAGTACTTCATGCGGAACGCCGTAGCAGCTGTGCCCGACTCGCGACAGGCAAAGCACGTGCGTCGAATACGCGTAGACGATATTGAGATCGTGGGTGACGTTAAAAATGGTCAGTTTCTGCTCCCGCCAGAGTTCGCTCAGCAGCGAAAAGATCGTCTCGCCGCCGGCAACGTCAACCGCCGTCGTGGGCTCGTCGAGAAACAAGACGTTTGGCCGCGAAGAGAGAACCCACGCGACGAGCATCCTCTGAAATTCCCCGCCGGATAGATGGCCCGCCTTCCTATCGAGAACTCCCGCCGGCAAGCCAACCAGGGACAGGTACTTCGACGCCTCGTCGCGCTTCCGGTTCTTGAGCATGAAAAAATCCCTGACCGACAGCGGCATCTCTCTGACGGACATTTGATTGAGTCCCTGCGGAAGGTAGCCGGTTCTCAGTTTCTCATGCCAAATCGTCTCGCCTTCGTAGGGCAGCAGGCCCAGGAGCGCTTTGAGCAGTACCGTCTTCCCGGATCCGTTGGGGCCGAGAATCGTCAGGAATTCTCCTTTGTTGACGCTGAAATTCAGATCCGACAGCACCAAAGAGCCGTCGAGTCTCACACGGAGATTCTTGACGTCCAAGAGAGCTTCACTCATCAATGCGCCTTTGCTTCGGACGAAGCGGATTCCAGCCTGGATTGCCACCGGCCTCCGCCGGCGGCGCCAGCCCTTACAGGTTCCCCAAATTATAGGCGATGGTGGCGAAATCGAACCAAGAGGTTTGCCCTGACCAGGTTCATGGGTCCCTAATGAAGGCGTGGCCGGGCGGTCGCTGGAATGGCGGATGCAGCCACCCCTAGTCCATTGATTGCGGGAGGGATATTGATTCCCCGGAGGCCTTGGGCGGCGTCCAAGACGCGCGCCGGAAGAGCGGACGGCATTCAGACGCAAACCGGAAAGGCCCGAGCCAAGCCTTGCCATCCCGGCACGTGCCAGTGAGGCGGGCATTAGAGCCGGCACAACCCAGGCAACCGTTAGGCAAAGATAGGCGTCGTATGGTAGATTCTCGCAGTTTCTATCTTTTGGTCGGAGGGGTAACCAACCTATGCGTTTCCGCTTGATCGGTGTACTTGCGGCTCTACTGATGTTGGCGCCTGTGGCGGGCTTTGCCCGCACCTCGACGCCTGTTCGGAGGGACGCGGCAAGTCAGACTTCTTCGAAGAAGAAGAAGATTCGTAAAAAGAAGTCCCACAAGAAATCAAGCAAGAAGAAGAGCAGCAAGAAGAGCAGCAAGAAAAAGCAGTCGGTTCCGATGCCGATGGGTGGCTAGAGAGGCATCTCGCAGCTTTTTCTAGGCGCTGAAGCATACGCCCCGCATTTTCCTCGCGAAAATGCGGGGCGTTTTTTATGCGCGCGCCGGTTTTGAAAAAGTTTCCGGGAGAGGTCGTGATTCCGGGCTGATTCCCCGGTTCGGCCGATCTTCTTTCGCGCGAAATAGGGAGACAGGACCGCGGCAAATGCGGGGAAGCGAAGAGAAAGCGTGGAGGCGCCTCTATGCGTTCTTTTCCAGTCGCTGGCGTACCCGTTCGCTCAGTAGCTTGCCGTCGACGGCCTTTCCCTCC
Organism: Patescibacteria group bacterium; assembly: GCA_035533975.1. Taxonomy (GTDB): domain Bacteria; phylum Acidobacteriota; class Terriglobia; order Acidiferrales; family UBA7541; genus JAKASX01. Next base: position 77,595 of record DATLSU010000025.1, on the reverse strand, counting down.
AAGTGTGCTCGCGCCGCCTTGATCACCGCGCCCATCTGCTTGGGCGAACTGGCGGCGGTTTCCATGATGGCGGCTTCGATCGCGGCCTGCATTTCGGAATCGGTGGGAGCGGCGGGCAGGTAGGCTTCCAGAACAGAGATCTCTTGCGCTTCCCGGTCGGCCAGATCGTCGCGGCCGCCCTGGCGGAACTGCTCAATCGATTCGCGCCGTTGCTTGACGAGCGTTTGGAGCACCTGCGTGGACTCGGCGTCGTCGAGAGGCCGCGTTTTTTCCACTTCCTTCATTTTGAGAGCGGTTTTCACCATGCGCAGCACGCTCGCGCGCAGCTCATCGCGCGCTTTCATCGCTTCGATTAAATCTTTCTGAATCTGTTCGGTGAGTGCCACGACTTCCTCTCTCTCGACGATCAATATAGCATACGGGCCGGAATGCCCCGGCGCGCGGCATGGATCGCGCGGGGCCGTCAGTGGTTCTTGGTGCGCAGGTCGTGGCCGCTCATATCCGCGGGTGGGGTAACGCCGGCCAGTCCGAGCATGGTCGGAGCGATGTCGCGCAGCGAGCCGCCGCCGCGCAGGCCGGCGTGGGCGTCGCCGGTGACCAGAATGAGCGGGACGGGATTGGTGGTGTGGTAGGTATGGGGCCCTCCCGTCGCCGGATCGATCATCGTTTCCGCGTTTCCGTGATCGGCGGTAATGATCCAGGCGCCGCGCTTGTTTCCGAGAGCCTGGCGGATGTGGCCGAGGCCTTCGTCGACCGCCTCGACGGCGCGCACGGCCGCTTCGAGATTGCCGGTGTGGCCGACCATGTCGGCGTTGGCGTAGTTCATGATGATGGCGTCGAATTTGCCCTTTTCGATGGCCTTGACGACGGTTTCGGTGACGCCGGCGGCGCTCATCTCCGGCTTCAGGTCGTAGGTGGCGACTTTCGGTGAAGGGACCAGGATGCGTTCCTCGCCCGGGAAGGGCTTTTCGATGCCGCCGTTGAAGAAATAGGTGACGTGGGCGTACTTCTCGGTTTCCGCCACGCGCAGGTTGCGGAACCCGATTTCACCGAAAACCTGGGCCAGGAGGTGTTCGATTTTTTTCGGCGCGAGCACGTAGCGCAGCCAAGGCCACGTTTTCTCGTACTGCGTCATGCCGGCGAGCAGAATATCGGCCGGCCGGTGAGGATCGGCGAATTGGTCAAAGCCGGGCTCGACCAGCGCGAGAGTGATTTGCCGGGCGCGGTCGGCGCGGAAATTGAAGAAAATGACGGCATCCCGGTCGAGGACGCGCGCCACGGGCTCGCCATCGGCGCCGGTAATGACGACCGGCTCGATGAATTCGTCGCTGACTCCGCGTTCGTAGCTGGCCAGCACGGCTTGGACGGGGTCGCTCGCGCGGTGCTCGGCGTCGCCGTGGACGATGGCGCGATAGGCGCGTTCGATCCGTGGCCAGCGGTTGTCGCGATCCATGGCGTAGTAGCGGCCGGTGACGGTGGCGATGCGGCCGATTCCATATTCGCGAAGTTTCTGCTGAAGCTGGCGAAGGTAGTCCTGGCCGCTGGTGGGCGGGGTGTCGCGCCCGTCGCTGAAACAGTGCAGGAAGACGCGCGAGACTTTGTTTTCCGCGGCCATGCGCAGCAGGGCAAACAGATGTTGGATATGGGAGTGGACGCCTCCGTCGCTGACCAGACCCATCAAATGGAGCTGATTCTCGCGGCCGCGCCGCATCGCTTCGAGCAGCAGGGGCTGCCGGTGGAGGGTTCCACTGGCGATCATCTGATCGATTCGCGTGATGTCCATCTGAATGATGCGCCCGGCGCCGATATTCAGGTGGCCGACTTCGCTATTGCCCATCTGCCCGTCGGGCAGACCCACCGACGGACCCGAGGCTTGGATCAGCGTGTTGGGAAATTGCTTGAGCAAAGCGTCGTAGTTCGGTTTGCGGGCGAGCGCGATGGCGTTGCCTTCGCGCCGCGGTGAAAAGCCCCAGCCGTCGAGCACGGTGAGGAGAATGGGTTTCGGTGGCTTCGTCATCGACCGCCAGGATACACAGAGTCACGGATTAGGGAAAGGCGGGAGCCGCAAAGGCCGTGACGCGGCGACTCTCAAGAATCTTGCCGAGGCCGGCTGTTAACGGAGCCGAAAGCGCAGGGCGTAGTGATACGGAAACGATTCGAGCCGCTCGACCGAAAAGCCCAAAGCTTCGATCCGGGCGGCGGCTTCGGCGGGAGTGTACACATGGTCCTTCGGCGGTCCCACCGGGCGGTCCACCTCCGCGTTCCAATCGATGCCCAGGGCGAAACCGCCGGCCTTCAGAAGCGATCCCAGATCCTTGAGCGACTCGTCTCCCAGCTCGTGCAGGACGTTCAATGCCATCACCCGGTCGGCCCGCCCGCGAAACGCATCCATTTCCCCGGAAAGGACGGGGCGGAGATTCTTCCGTTGCTGCGCTTCCGGTTTCGAGCGCAAGCGGCCGAGCATCCCCGGCTGCTCGTCCAGAGCGATCACGGTTACGTCCGGCCGGGCGCTCGCGAGGAGAATGGCGTAGGTTCCCGTGCCGGCGCCGAAGTCGACGACGAGGCCCCCGCGCGGGGGATCGAGCAGTTCCCAAACTTTCTCCGGCGGCAGATACTCGAGCCGGGAAATGTCGTCGAGCCGATCGGCGATCTGCGGGTCGAACCGCTCCGGCTGTTTCGCTCCCGTGCGATCGTGTTTTCCCGCGCCCGGGGCGGGATCGTTCTGGTTGTCGGTTCCCATTGATCTTTATCCCTTCTTGGACGCCCTGCCGCCGCGGTTCATTTTGTTTCGGACGAGCGCAACTCTTCGAGGCCGATGACGGAGACTTCCACGGGGATCCCCCGCCGGACGCTCTCGGTCACCACGCAATAATCCTCGAAAAGATCCAGGCAGCGAAGGGCCTTCCGTTTCTCGGTCTCGGGAATGTGCGGATCGATTTCCGCGTAAATCTTCTCGACGCGCCAGCGGCCGCGCTCGTTCCGGGCCAGGTGTGCTCGAACCCGGGTGCGGATTAGCCCGATTTCCATCCGGCCCTTGCGCGCGCAAAAGAGCAGGCTGGCGCTCAAGCAGTTGCCGACGGCCGCCGCCAATATCATCGAGGCGTCCGGGCCGCTGTTTTTGCCGAGAGGAGCGGGCTCATCGAGCGCCAGCGGCGGGAACTGCTCTTTATCGAACCGCACCTGAAATGCATAGTCCTCGATCTGTTCGATTTCGATCGTGAATTCGCTCGAAGCCGCGGTGGTCTTGGATGGCGGAGGATGCGATGGTTCTCGATTCATGGTCGGGCTCCTTTCCTCTTATCGCGAAGGCCAGCCGGCGAATTTCGCGCTCGCGCCCAACTCCTCCTCGATCCGGAGCAACTGATTGTACTTGGCCATGCGTTCGCCGCGCGAGGCGGAGCCGGACTTGATCTGCCCGGTGCCCATGCCGACGGTAAAGTCGGCGATGAAGGAATCCTCGGTCTCCCCGGAACGGTGGGAAATGACGGCGCGATACCCGTTTTGAAGAGCCATCTCGACGCAATCGATCGTTTCGGTGAGGGTGCCGATCTGATTCAGCTTGATGAGGATGGCGTTGCCTACTTTTTTTTCGATGCCCCGCTCGAAAATTTTCACGTTGGTGACGAAGATGTCGTCGCCGATAAGCTGGATTTTCCTGCCCAGGGTTTTCGTCATCGACTGCCAGCCGTCCCAATCCTCCTCGGAGAGGCCGTCCTCGATGGAAATGATGGGATACTGCCGCACCCACTCCGTCCAGAAATCGATCATCTGGTCCGAGGTGTGCTCGGACCGGTCCGACTTGCGGAAAATATAGCGGCGCGTCGAGGCGTCGAAAAACTCGCTCGACGCCGGATCGAGGGCAATGGCCACGTCCCGGCCGGGCGTGAACCCGGCGGCCTGGATGGCGTCGAGAATCACCTCGACCGCCTCGACGTTCGATTTCAGATCGGGCGCGAATCCGCCTTCATCGCCCACCGCCGTCGAATAGCCGCGTTTCTTGAGGGTGCCCTTGAGCCGGTGGAAGACCTCGGCGCCCATCCGCAAGGCTTCCGAGAAGCACTTGGCGCCGATCGGCACGGCCATGAATTCCTGGAAATCGACCGAGTTATCGGCATGAACGCCGCCGTTCAGGATGTTCATCAGCGGAACCGGGAGCAGCGTCGCGCCGGAGCGACGGGAAAAACCGGCCAGATAGCGATACAGAGGGACTCCGCGCGCCTGGGCCGCGGCGCGGGCCACGGCCATGGATACGGCCAGCATGGCGTTGGCGCCGAGGCTCGATTTGTTCGGCGTGCCGTCGAGATCGATCAGGCGGTGGTCGAGAACCTGCTGCTCGATGGCGTCGAGCCCGACCAGCGCATGGGCGATGGTCGTATTGGCGTTCGCGACGGCCCGGGTGACGCCTTTGCCGCGGTAGCGCGCGGGATCCCCGTCGCGCAATTCGAGGGCCTCGCGCTTTCCGGTCGAAGCGCCGGAAGGAACGGCGGCCCGGCCGCGCACACCGCCCGACAGCAGCACGTCCGCTTCGACGGTGGGGTTGCCGCGGGAATCCAGGATTTCGCGGGCGTGAATTTGCTCAATGCGGGTATCCATGCGCGCTCCTCTTCGGGAACAGAAGCTCGGCCGCCTACTCGGGCTCTTCCAGTATCGATTCCTCCCTCACGACGACGCTGATTCCGCTGTCGGACACGTAGTAATGCTTTCGGTCTTCCTCGGGATCGTATCCGATCACGGTGCGTTCGGGCAGATCGACGTGGCGATCGATGATGGCCCGCCGAATCCGGCAGTGACGGCCGATATTGACGTGATTGTAGAGAATCGAATCCTCTACTTGGGAGTAGCTATTGACGCGAACGTCGTAGCCCAGAACGGAGCCGCTGACGCGCGCGCCCGAGACGATCGCGCCGCTGGCGACGATGGAATCGAGCGCCACTCCCATGCGGTTGGGGTCGGAAAAGACAAATTTAGACGGCGGGTATTGGTGCTGCCAGGTCAGGATAGGCCAGGCCTTGTCGTAAAGGTTGAAGATGGGGCTGACGGAGACCAGGTCCATATTGGCGTCGAAGTAGGCGTCGAGGGTGCCAACGTCGCGCCAATAGAGCGCCTGCTTCTTGTTTTCGTCGATGAAGTCGTAGGCCCAGACGCGGTGGCGGCCCAGGATGCGGGGCAGGATGTCGCGGCCGAAATCGTGATGGGAGGCGGGATCTTCCGCGTCGGCGATCAGGATGGGTATCAGCGATTGCGTGTTGAACACGTAGACGCCCATCGAGGCCAGACACTTCGAGGGATCGTGAGGCGTGCACTTCGGCTCGGCCGGTTTCTCCGCGAAGCCCAGAACCCATCCCTGGGAATCGACTTCGATGACGCCGAAGCTGCCGGCGGCCTCGTCTCGCTCCACCTGGATTACCCCGACAGTGACCTCGGCGCCGGTGGCGAGGTGTTCGTCGAGCATCTTCTGGTAATTCATCTTGTAGATGTGATCGCCCGACAGGATGAAGACGAAATTCGACCGCTCGCTGCCGATGGAATAGATGTTCTGATAAACGGCGTCGGCGGTGCCTTGGTACCAGCTCTGCGAAACGCGCATCTGGGGCGGCAGCACCTCGATGAAGTCCCCAATGCCCATCAAGGGCGACCATCCGCGGCGGATGTGCCGGTTCAGGCTGAGCGCCTTGTATTGGGTCAGCACGAAGATCCGGCGAAGGCCGCTATTGATGCAGTTCGACAGGGTGACATCGACGATCCGGTAGATACCCCCGAACGGCACGGCGGGCTTGGCCCGGTCGCGCGTGAGCGGCCAAAGCCGCTCGCCCTGGCCGCCCGCCAAAACGACGGCGATGGCGTCTTGAATGGGATGCATGGGGAATCGCTCCCGACGGTTTCCTTCTGGTGCTGGTGCGCGCCACGGACGGACCGCCGTGCTGCCTCGATCCGGGTGCAGATAAGCCAAAAATACCGGCCATTGTAACAACATCCGGGCCGGGAGCGGAATGCGGGGAGCCGTTTTCTGGTAAATTATTTCTTGACTTTCCATGGGGGCTCGGCTAGAAGGAAGCCACCAATAGAGCGATTCGCGTCCAGGCCATCGTGGTCTTTAGGCAGCGATCCGCTATGTATTGCCACATCGGGAGGGGGTGAGTCATGAGTGGCTGAAGTGACGATTCAAGAAGGGGAATCTCTCGAGAACGCTCTCCGTCGCTTCAAGAGGAAGGTGCAGCAAGAGGACATCATCAAGGAAATCAAGCGGCACAGCTACTACTTGAAGCCCGGCGAGAAACGTCGCGCCAAAGCAGCGCTTTCACGCAGGCGTCTGCGGAAGAAGTTGCGGCGCGAGCAGGACTAAAGGGTGGGTCGTGAATTCTTCGATAACGCGTTAACCGATGCCAGGGGGCAGGGTGGGACCTTCTTCCTCATTCCCGTTTTTTGATTGGGGCGATTTCAGAGGTGGCCTTTGTCCCGGCATGCTGTTCCCCGGGCGGCGGGGTTACGGAGCAGCAAATGGAGTTTCACGATAAGGTATTGAAGTGTGGTGAATGCGGGGCCGAGTTCGTCTTTACTGCTGGCGAACAGATGTTTTTCGCCGAAAAGGGGTTCCGAAACGAGCCCAAACGGTGCAAGACATGCAAGGCCAAGCGAGCGCAAAGTCCGGGCCCGAACTCCGGTGGGGATTCGAGCCACAGGATGGAAACGCGAGCCACTTGCTCACAATGCGGGAAAGAGACCACGGTTCCCTTCAAGCCGACGCAGGGCCGGCCGGTGTATTGCCGGGAGTGCTTCCAGCAGCGCCGCGCCATGGGCGCTACGAGCCGGTCGTACTGACGCGAGAAGGGCTCCGGTTCCTCGATTGCGCGGAACGGGCGGTTTTCTGAGCTGGAGTCCGCTCGCGGGGTCGGGGGATGGATGTGAGAATGCCCCGGTCGAAGCCCAGAAAGGTTTCGAAGCGACGGTCGGCGCAGGGTGGCAGGCGCCGGGGCGTTGAGGATGGCCGTGGTCGATCCCTGCGCAATCATCTCGTCAACCTTCTGTCAAAAGAACAAGCTCACGCCGGTTTCAACCGCGCCGTGGTGGATTTTCCTTCCCATCTTTGCGGGGTGAAGATTGCCGGATCGCCCCACACGCCATGGCAGCTTTTGGAACATCTCCGCATCGTGCAGTGGGATATACTCGAATTTAGCCGAAACAGCCGGCACGTTTCTCCTTCCTACCCCAATGGGTACTGGCCACCAACCCAAGCGCCACCAGACGCGGCCGCCTGGGAGAGAAGCGTTCGCGCATTCTGCGCCGACCGCGACGCGTTGATCGATCTGGTGAAAAATCCTCATGTCGATCTGTTTGCTCGAATTCCCCACGGCGAGGGCCAAACGATTCTCCGCGAGGCCATGCTGGTCGCCGATCACAGCTCCTACCACATCGGCCAGTTCATTTTGCTCAGGCGCTTGGCGGGTTCTTGGGAGCTTGAGTGAGCGCTGCCTCCGCGCAAATCGCTTTGCGCGAAACAGTTAAGAAGAAATGGCATCCTGGCCGTCCGAGCCGCGAGTCCATGGGGAGGCGAATGGGCGGGGGCGCGTCCGAGGACCGGCACCTCTCCCCAATAGGTCCGGGAAGAAGTCAGTTGACTTATGCTCCTTCGGATTCGTATGATGCTTTCAAATAACCTATGGATCTAAAGGTCCAACTCCGCGGTATTCGACTCGATCGCCCCAAGCCCCATACGTACCCCATAGTCGGATGCCGCATGTATGCCCACCTAACCCCACCGCGACATGCGGTCCGGGATCGTATTACACTCCCGCCGGTAGCTGCCGACCCACGCTTGTCGGTCAGCCCGGCGGGGGATCCCGGTTTCTGCACGGGTTCCTTCTGACCGCTTTGCGGAAACGCTGAGAGTTTTGACACTGGCGCTTGCGTATTTCCGTAGGGCCGAGACCCTCCATTTTACCGGCCTAAGGCTCAACTGATACTGCAAAAAGGAGTTAATGGCTGTGCTCGTAACCCGCGCATTCGGCTGGTGGCGTGCATCAGAAAGCGCGTAGCAAGCGCCGGGGTGATGAAGATTTGCGCGGGCCTTGGCGCGGCGTCGGAGGGCAGAGAACCGGAGCGAACGGAAAGCGGCGCCGGGCCGTTTACATGGAGAGAACATGCTGGAGATCAGCCAACTACGGGCATTTTCACAATTGCCCCCTCCCTTGCTGACCGCTTATGTGGATTCCAATCCTGGCAAGCAGTCGAATCGAGGCCCTTCGCCCGAATACATGATCTGGCTGAATTCGGCCGGCGGGGTGGCCGCTGCCGGCGTCGCGGAAAACCAGCGCAAGCTTTTCATCGAGCAATTGGAGCGCGTTCAGACGTTTCTTCGCGATTCGGTAACCCTGCCCAAAGGCGCTCTGATTTTTGCGGGGGCGGACGCGTGGACTTACGTTCCCCTGCGGGTCGAAGTGAAAAACGAGCTGCATTGGGGAAAACCGCTCCTGTTTCCTCTGCTCGGCCTTTTCGGCAAACGCAAGCCTTGCTCCATCGTTGTCGTGGACCACGCCGGTGTTCGCTTTTTCCGTCACTGGCTTGGGGAAATGACCGAGCTCGAGGAAAGGAAATTCGAGATCGATATTTCCCAGTGGCGGAAGAAGGACATGGGGAAGGTGGCCCGGGCCCGTGAATCCTCCCTTCGGGGAGCCCGGGAGATGAAGAAGACCAGAGGTTCGGCACGCGACACCTTCGAGCACCGCATGGATGCGCAATATCGGCGCTTGTGCGGCGAAGTCGCCCGGCGCGCCCGCGAGTTGTCCGGCGAGCAGGGTTTGGCCGGGTTGTTTCTGGTTGGTCCGGACCGCCTGATCGAACCGATCGCCGAGGCGTTGCCTCGCGAGTTCGAATCGCGCCTTGTCATGATGAATGAGGATCTGGGCCGAATCTTCTCGCCCGCCCTCGAAGAGCATATCGGTCCGGCCGTCGCCCAATGGGAGCAGGCGCAGGAACTCGAAGCGGTCGAGGCTCTGCTCGCCGACGCCAACGGCGTTGTTACGGGGATTGACTCGACACTGGCCGAACTGCAGCGAGGAAGTGTACGCATCCTCGTGGTTCCCCAACAATTCAACATCCCCTTGAGCCAGTGCGCGAAATGCGGATGGATGGATCGATCGGCCGCTGACGCTTGCCCGGTCTGCGGCGAGGTGCGCCATCCGGTAGACTTGCGGGAATCGCTACCGGATCTGGCGTGGAGTCACGGCGCGGAAATCGAAGTTGTCGGCGGGGAGGCATCGATTCGCCTGGCCGGAGCCGGTGGTATTGCGGGTTGGTTGCGCCAGCCCAAAGAAGCCGGCGCGAATCGTTCGGTCGCACGAGCGGGGTAGCGCCCGGTTGGCGGGAGCACCGCGTCAAACAAGCCAGGGCGGTTGCGGGGTGCGCTCGTTACCTGTCTGGATTCCTGGTTCCCCGCAGAGACGGTGGATTTCCCGGCGCCCCGTATGGCGGGTCAGGAATTCTCCTTCTTTTCTTTCTCCTTGCGCGCTTCCCACCGGTCGAGCAGGCTTTCGAGTAAGTCGGGCACCTTGCGGACGGTATGGCCGAGGGAAGCGCCGCGCCCGAGCATGTGCACGTTGAGTTCTCCTCCGCGAACGGCCACCAAAGCCACGGGGATGACGCGGATGCCGCCCCCGCCGCCCCCGCCTTCACCTGTGTATGATTTTTTTTCGGTTTCTCCGGCGCCTCCTCCCGCGCCAACACCCAGGGATACTCGGGAGATCGGCATAACGGTGAACTCGCCCACACTCACGGGGGCGCCGACGACGGTTTCCGTCTTGGCGAGACTTTTGAGTTCTCCCACCAGGTCCTTCAGAATGTTTTGTGCGGTGTTCATGGCTTCCTCCTTGAGCTTTTACTTCCCAGCGGCTTGCATGTTTGCCTGGTTGAATGGCCGGAGAATCCCGCCGGAGATAAGCAAGAGGCGCGCATCGAAGGTGGAAAAAGCCGCTTTTTCAGGCACTAGTGGGTTGTCCCAAGCGCGGCGAATGCCGATAGGCGGCAGCCCTTTCCATAGCAGAGTGTAGCCAGTCCGGGTTCCGGTTTGAAGTTTATTTTTCGTGGCGCGTGGCGGGGTGACTCGATGTCATGCGCTGGCGGCTTGGCCGGGCCACGGTTTTCACGTTAGGATGACAAGGATTTGCCGAGGTAGCTCAGCTGGTAGAGCAGACGATTCGTAATCGTCAGGTCGGCGGTTCGACCCCGCCCCTCGGCTCCATTCTTTCCATGAGTTGCCGGGAAGCCTGCCTCTGGCGTGTGATGGCAGAACGGTGCCATTTGCACCGAACCCAAGTCCCGGACCTGTTTTTCCCTCACTCCGCAACGCCCCGCGCCGCCGCTTGGGCTTGGCCGGCGCGAGAAGCGCTAGCGGCGCAGAGCGAGGAAACGGCGGAAAAGAATTTTCTTGCCTCTTCTCCTTGTCTTCCCCTACAGTGGTTTCGTTCCGGGAACTGAGGGAGGTTCCATGACCCTGACCAAGAGACAGAAACAGGTGCTCGATTTTCTCGTTAGTTTTCTGAACCGGCAGGGATACTCGCCGAGCTACGAGGAAATGGCCCAGTCCCTGGGCCTCGCCTCTCTGTCCACCGTCCACAAACACTTATCCACGCTGGAACGGAAGGGATTCATTCGCCGGGGTCACAACCGGAGCCGGTCGGTCGAGGTCGTGAATTTGCCGCGGTCGGTGCGTGAGGATCTCGTGGGGCGCCGTGCCCTCGAATTGCCGCTCGCCGGGCGAATCGCGGCGGGGCAACCGCTGGAGGCGATCGAGCAGCGCGAATCGGTTTCGCTGGGAGATTTTGGCCGGGGACGAAACACCTATGTGTTGCAAGTCAAGGGCAACTCGATGCAGGATGACCATATTCTCGACGGAGACTTCGTCATCGTCGAGCAGACGCAGGTGGCCAATCCCGGCGAGATCGTCGTAGCGCTCGTGCGCGGCGAGGAAGCGACGCTCAAACGGTTTTACCGGGAAGGCGGAGGCCGCATCCGGCTCCAACCCGCCAATTCCGAGATGGGTCCGATTCTAGTCCCCGCCGAAGATGTGAAATTGCAAGGGCGGGTGGTTGGCGTATTGCGGAAATTCTGACCGGCTTGGGCCGGTTCTTGCCAGGTTTGCCCCTTTTCCCTCTCACTCGTCCAACCTTCCGCCAGTTTCCCGCTTCTCACCAGGACACGGCAGTCTTGCATCGGGCGTGGCAAAAGCCGCAAGAAGCCATTTTCCGGCTTGCCTGGTTTCGCAAGCCCGGTCTACAGTGTTGAGCTACCGTGGCCGGCGGGCTTGGGCTCGCCGGGCGGTGAGAAAGTAATCGATTGAGGAAACCGCATGTGGACTGGGAAAAAGCGGGAATTGCCGCGTGAACCGGAGGTCAGCGCGCCGCCAGCGCCCGCACCTCCCGTAAAGACGAATCCTTCGCCACAGGGAGGCACTATGACGCCGAGCGAACCGCCGCGCTCCATGCCGGCCGCCGAGCGGGGCGCGGCCCGGTTGGGAGCGGGTCTGCACGTTCAGGGAGAAATCAGTGGTGAGGAAGATTTGCTGATCGACGGCACCGTCGAAGGCCACGTGCATCTGGGCGAGCGGCGGCTGACGATCGGACCGACGGCGAAGCTGACCGCGGACGTCCAGGCCCGTGAGGTGATCGTCTTCGGAAACGTGAAGGGAAATTTGCGGGCCCGGGACCGGATCGAGATCAAGAAAGACGGATCGGTCGTCGGCGACTTGACAACGGCCCGCATCATGATCGAAGACGGCGCCTACTTCAAAGGTTCGATCGAAATCGAGCGGGCCGGTGGGACCGAGGCTCCGCACCCTGCCTCGGCCCGGCCGGCGGCCGGCGCGCGAACGACTTCCTGATTCCCACGACAGCAAGAAAATCCCCGATAACTCCGGAGATCGTCTCGCCGAAGCGCTGGCTTTGTGTTCGAGCGAACCGGCCGGGAAAGCTTGTCTTTCCCGAAGCGCTTATCTCTTTCCGAAGCTGAAGACCAGGCCGGTTTCGAAACGGAAATTGCTCTGGTGGTTGCTCGGGCCTTCGGGCCACTTGGTCAGGAAATATTCCACCTGGAAGACGCGTATGGCGAGGTGTTTGGTCACCGCGGCATCCAGGCCGCCGCCCACGGTCCATGCGAAGGCGTTCTGGTCCGTGTGAAGGACCACAGGCTGACTGTTATTGGTGATGGTAAACGAATTGTTGCCCTTGACTCCGCCGAACAGCGTTTGGACGTAGGGAGTGAGGAGGTCCGATCCCCGGAACGAATAGCGCGGGCCGAACAAATAGGACGCAAACGTCATCGATGCGCCACCGGCCGAACTCACCGTGCTGGTTTTGTAGTCGCCGATTTCGCCCACGATGCCGAGCGAATTCGTGAGGTTGAAAGCGACTGACCCGGTGCCGCCGTTCGTCTGAAGTCCCTCGGAATAGTTTGGGCCTACCAGATCGAGGCGCATATATGAGTACGCGCCCGCCACTTCGAATTTTGGCGCTTGCTGTTGCGCGTGAAGGGGAAAACTGATTGCGACGAGCAGACCTACTGCTGCCAGAATTGTTCCAGCCCGCATCTAACTGGTACCTCCGCAGGAAGCTTTGTGTTGTACGAAAAAACCCCGAATCCACTTGAACGAACTACTAAGATGCCCGACTCCCCGCCCATAATGCAAGAGAGTTCGACTGGCGACATGTCGGAATGTGAATCCTTCCTTTTTAGTCAACTGCGGGTTTCATTCGGGAACTGCGGCAACCCGGCCACCCCCCTTAACAGCTCCCGAAGGGCGGTGAAGCGGCCCGGAAGACGGTTCTTGCCGCAGGCCCGATGCCAGGCAGGGATCGAAAGAACATTAGCCGGCGATTTCCAGCGTCGACTTGATTCCCTGCACCTGGCGATTGAACCACTGGGCGTAATCGGTCCAGGGCAGGCGGTTGGTGATCAGCCGGGCGAGGACCCCCGGCCATTTCTTTTCGACGGCCTTCAGGGCGCGGATGGCCAGCCGGTAATGGGTGGGGCTGGCGTTTACGCTGCCGAAGACGACGTTGTTCCGCAGCACCAGTTCGCGGTTGATTTCGGCCGCGTGCACAAGTTCCGTCTTGTCGCCGCCGGTGACGCTCAACAGGCACAGGATGCCGTCGGCGGCGAGCATCTGCATGGCCGCGAATCCTACCGCCGAACTGCCCGTGCATTCGAGGATGATGTCGGGCGCGGAGATCTGCCGGCCGAGTTGGTCGAGCGGGGTGGTCTCGACCGACCGGTAGACGCATCCCATCGCCTTGGCGATCTGGGCGCGGGCATCGGTATCGGGTTCGCGGCTCACGACCTGCGTTTCGAGATCGCGCACGCGCAGGGCGGCGGCCGCCAGCAGCCCCACCGGACCCGCGCCCATCACGAGCGCCGTGCGGGGTTTGGCGGGCAGGCGCTTCTGGATTTCGAGCGCTTCGGCGACGCCTTTTTCGACGATGGTCATCGGCTCGAGCAGGACGCCGATCTCGCGGATCGAGCGGTCGATCTTGAACAGGAAGTCGGGAGATTCGCAGTAATGCTCGGCCATATAGCCGTGGCGGCCCTTGATGCCGCGCTCGGTGTAGTGGCCGCTGGTGCAGAGATCGGCGCGGCCGTGCAGGCAATTGAAGCATTCCGTGCAGGGGCGGCGCACCGAAGCGACGACGTAATCGCCCGGCTTGATTCCCTTGACGTCGCTCCCCACCGATTCCACCACGCCGAAATTCTCGTGGCCCAGGATCAAATAGCTGCTGCCGCCGGGCGCTTCGCCGTAGAGGCCTTCACTGATTTCCGCGTCGGTGCCGCACAAACCCACGCGCAAGACTCGCACCAGGGCTTCTCCGGGCCCCGGCTGGGGATCGGGGGCGTCGGAAACGAAATGAATGCTGTTTTTCTGACCGGGAATAACGGTAATGGCCTTCATGGATGGCTCCTTTCGTCGGTTCCTGAAATCCGGTTATGGTGCCGGGCCCGGCGTGCCCGGTGGTGGCCGCACGCACGGTTTCAGCCCGCGCGGCGAATATCGAACAGATGCGCCCGCCCGGCCTCGAGCCGAATATAGAGCCCGGCGGCGATCTCCTGTCCGGAGCGGGAATAATCGGTATCGTTCAATTGGTCGGAAAGGATGTAGGCGCCGGAGGCGTCGGCGTCGAGCGCGACGCGTCCCTGCGCCGCGGCTCCGGTGGGATTGGCCGCCACCAGTTTCCAGGCCGCATCGGACCGCCACTGGTAGACAACCAGGTTGTCGCTCGTCGAGTCCCCCGCGCCGGCGGTTTCGAGCAGTTTCCAGCGGCCGGAATGAAAGACGTCTTCGTGGCTAAGCCGGAGCAGGCGGCTATAGAGCGCCTGCAGGGACGGGTCGGCGGGTTCGTCTGCCGCGCGCGCCAGCTCGACCGGCTGGTGGATTTTCCTTCCGTCGATCTGACCGTGGAAATAGAAGCGCAGGCCGGGGGCGGTCGCCGCGAGCGTGGCCGCCGCTTGCGAGCGTTCCGGACCAAAGACGGCCGCGGCGCGCAGCTCATCGTGGTTTTCGAGGAAGCGCGCCATGCGGGCTTGTGATGCAAAATCGCCGCCTAAATGCCGCCGCAGACTGGGAGCCCATCCGTCCCGGAGGAAATCGTAGAAGCGCTTGTCGTAGGTGAAGTGGAATCCGAGCTGCTGCAATTCGGCCTCGCGGTCCCAGTAGACTTCGGCCAGCCAGACCAGTTGCGGCGCGGCGGCTATCGCTTCCCGCCAGAACTCGGTTGCCGGGGCCGGTTCGAAAACGAAACCCTGCCAGGTTTGGGCGAAAATGCCGTTCAGGGGCAGCATCGCCATATCGCAGCGCAGGCCGTCGACATGGCGCGCCAGCGCTGCAATCGTTTCGACCAGCGCCTGCCTCGCGCCGGGCTGGAAATGGTTCAATTGCGCGCTATCGGACCAGGGCGGCAGATTGGGATCGCGTCCGTGCGCCAGAAAGCGGAGAGCGCCGTTCTTTTCTTCGCGGAGGCAGAACCGATCGGGCTCGCTTCGGAAATCCGATTCGCCGCCCTCGACGTAATATTCCGGGTGGCTTCGCGCCCAGGCGTGGTCCAGCGCGGTGTGGTTAGGGACGAAATCGAGCATCAGGCCCATCCCGCGTTCGCGCAGCTTGCGCCACGCGCCGTCAACCTCGCGCCAAGTGCCGATGCGCGGATCGGGCCGGTAGTCCTGAACGGCGTAGGGTGAGCCGACTACGTCCCCGAGCTTCCATCCGGCGAGCGCCCGGTCGTATTCGGCGAAGCGCCTGGGATCGCGGCGAAAATCCATGCGCGCCTGCGGGCTTCGCCTCCAGACGCCCATCAGCCAGACCAGATCGAATCCCCAGTCGCGCAGCCGGTCCCATTCGGAGTCGGGCACCTGGCCGAGGGTTAGCCTTTTGCCCTGGCGCCGGGAAAGCTCTTCGAGCCATGTCCAGGCGGGAATTTCGATCAGGTGAGGATGGGGCCTGAGGGAAAGCGGCGATAAAGGCGGTCGGGTCGACGGCACTCCTTACTCCTTTCGCTATACCAACCCATGATAAATCATGCCGGCGCGCCGCGGCACTGCGGGGAAAAAAGAGAAAAATGGAATGCGATTGCCCCCGCTTGTATTCACTGCTGCGCGCGCCTATTCTTGAATCAAGCCCAAGCCGCGATGGAAGAAAAGATCAATCCCCGCAGGTTTTCGAGTTTATTTCGCGACCGGTGGCTGGTGGCCGCCGCGGTGGGGGCGGTGGTTGCCATTGTCACGGCGATACTGACGGCAACAATCTTCGCCCCAAAACGGAGCGTAGGCCCTCGCGCGCCGGGCTTTGTGCTTCGCGACCAGCAGGGCCGGCTGACGTCGCTCGCCGAGTTTCGGGGCAAGGTGGTCGTGCTCACGTTCATCGATCCGTATTGCCAGCAAATCTGCCCGCTAACGACTGAGAGCATGGTGGAGGCGCTGCGCCTGCTCGGCCCCGCCGCGGCGACGCGGGTGCAACTGCTCGGAATCGACGCCAACCCGCTGAAGACGCAAGTCTCGGACGTGGCCGCCTACACGCGCGCCCACGGACTGGAGGGGCGCTGGCGGTTTCTCACCGGCACGCGCGCCGAGCTCGAGCGCGTCTGGCACGGCTACCACGTCTACGTTGCCGCGGCCGCCGGCGACATCGACCATGAGGCGGTCGTATTCCTGATCGACGGAAAGGGCCGCGAGCGCAAAATCTATTCGACCCCGATGAGCTATGGAGCCGTTGGCCCGCAGGCCGAGACGATGGCGGAGGGGATTGCGGCTCTGCTGCCGAGCCATCCGGCCGTTCTTCGCGATGCCTCGCTGGAGCAACAGGCGTCTCCGCTCGAGCCAGCGGACACGGCGAGCCTGCCGGCTCTGGGCAAGGGTCAGCGGCAAGTGGTTCTGGGAGGAGCGCGCCCGCGCTTGGTGCTCTTTTTTGCGGGATGGCTTGGGGAAAGCACGAACTTGCCGGAAAGGCTTGCCGCGCTCGACGCCTACGGCGCCCAGGCGCGCCGGCACGGATGGCCCATGCCCGTCGCCGTCGACGAACTGACGACGGAACCCTCCAGAGCGGCCGCGCGCGAGCTTCTCGCGCCGATTGCGGCAAAGCTTCAGACGCCAATCGTCGAGGATGCCGACGGCCGGCTCGCCGACGGCTACCAGGTCGAGGATTTGCCCTGGTACGTGCTCACTTCGCGAACGGGCAAGATACTCTGGCGGCATGACGGCTGGCTTTCGACGGCTGTTCTCGGCCAGCGCGTGCGCGCCGCTCTGCGAGGGAACTGACCGGGCCGCCTGAGCGGGCGAGGGGTCCCTGGCGCGTAATTCGCAACCATAAGGGTGATTACGAGGACTTCGAGGATTCCGGCGAAAGCGCCGGCGACGACCTTTCGAAAGAGCCCGGGGACAAGGAGTAGCGCAGGTTTCGCATGCCGGCTGACGACGAGCCCATCCGCATTCCCATCACCGACGTTTTCGACCTGCACACGGTGCGGCCGAAGGAAGTCGAAGCCGTCGTCGAAGCCTACCTCGAAGAAGCCCGCCGAATGGGACTGAAGGCTTTGCGGATCATTCACGGGCGCGGCATCGGCGTGCAACGCGAGATCGTGCGCGCCGTGCTGGCTCGCACGCCGTTCGTCGCTGCCTACAGCGACGCGCCGGCCGAAGCCGGCGGCTGGGGCGCAACCATCATCACCCTGCGATAGCCCGGGTCCGACAGGTGCAGCCGGTCATAGCTCGGGAGAGCTCAATCCCGCGTTTCACTGCTTGCAGTGTTTCCGTTCGACCTTGTCCTTGGCTTTTGCCGCCGCGATGGTTTGCCATTGCATGTTGCTTGGCGCGTCCAGGCCCCCGCATGCCAGTGGATCGATATGATCGATCACATGGCCGTGCCGGCCGTGAGGATAGCCCGTTTCCCGCATGAAATCGTGCCTGGCGGCTTCGCTTGATGTGGTGATGCCGCAACTCGATGACGCGCGGCTCGGCGCGCCGGGGCTCGCGCTGACGATCTGCCCGGCCGGGGCCGTGATCTGCGTGGCTGTGGCTTGCGGTTGAATCAGTCTTGGGCGCCCAGACGGTGTATAGGATCGAGGGACTCTGGCTCTCACGCTTGCCCTGCCGTGCAGGTGCTGCGAATCCGGCTATCGACAGCACAAGAACCAGGGTGACGATTTGTGCGATTCGTTTCATTCGGGTGTCTCGCGGGCTGGGGCTCTTTCGTTGATACGCCTGGAAAGCCGGGCGGTCAATGGCCGTGTGGGAAGTTGCCCCAAGGACAGGGGACGGCAATGTTTCGAATCCTCGTTCTGAAGAGCTACGCCGGCGTCGCCTCGATGATGCTCGCGTTGCTGGTGGTGGGAACAACGCGCGTCATCCTCAGACCGGCGCGGGTGAGCCCTGCGCCCTATGTCTTGCAGTTTTCCCCTCGATTGCGGCATTGGCTCTTGCCGCCGCGAGCAAGACCCATGCGCTTACGGGCGTCCCGTGATTTTTTCCCAAGCCATGCGCACGGGCCGCACAAAATAATACAAAGCGGCAAAAGATTCCGGTATGGCGACCAACCGCCTGTCGCGCTCGTCCGGCGTGAACCGAGGTAACACGTGCTTGCCGAGAAACATGCGCGCTTTATCTTGCGGACGCTCGCGATTCCGCAGCAAGAACTTGTATTCCGCCGCCTCGCGCCAATTTTCATCGGGTTCTTGTAGCAGCGACTGGCGGCATTCGATGGCCAGGACGTGGGCCGTCCGATCGATTTTCAGCCGGCGCGTCAATCCGGCCGGGGCTACGACCTCCAAAGGGTCTTCGGCCAACAGGACGCCTATCGCTACCATGCGGCTCAACCCCAGGCTGCCGGCCACGCGTAGTACGTATTCCCAGTCAACATCGGGCGAAAGAAGGATTTCCGCGATATCGCAGATCAGCTTCAATTTTCGCCATTTGTGTATAGTCGCGTGGAGGGATAGAACCAGCAAGTAATCCTCGAGCGGCAGGCTGCGCACACTCGCGCCGGCCAGCGAGATCGTTTCGAGACGCCGGAAGAAGCGTTCCGGGTCTCCTTGAACACGGGCCGATCGCACCATGAAACGCCACTGCAACTCCAACATGCGCCGGCCGCCGCGCTCGCGGCGGAAGTGCAATTCACGGCGGGTTCGTGCGCATTCCCTGGCTTCCGCGGCGAGGACAGGCTGCTTACGATAGGCCAAGCGGTAGCCCTGATTCAGGATTACGTTTTGCGCCCTGACCAGATCGCACTCGCGGATCATAATGTCCAGGTCGGAGTGCTCCGAGAATCCCCGAAGCGAAAGATCGCCATAAAGCCGCTGCGCCAGAATCGGGCCTTTGTACGTTATCGCGAAAATCCCCCGATCCTCGAGCGCAGCCAAGATGCACACAAGTTCCCCGGCTCGGTCGCGCGCCTCCGCCGCCTGCATCTCACAGTGCGCCGCGAGGGGTTTGAGGACGTCCGGCGGCACCGCTTCCGGGCAGACATCCTGAAGATTCCGGCACAACAGTGCCGTCGTTTCGTGTTGCAGCGCCAGTTGGATCAATCGAATCCAGTCCACTTGCTTCCCAGCGGCCTCCCGAATGCGATCTGCGTTCCCTATCGTCATTCGGGCTCGGGCCGTGGAGAAAAGCAGATCCTCCTCGGGGCGCATCGCTCGCGCCGGGGACCGGATGGCTCTCTCAGGCACAGACTTTCTCCCGATCGCCGCTCAAGACCGCGCGGAAAATAGCGGGGATGCGGTCGAAATCCCGGCCCGTGTCGAGCCGGTAGCAAGCTGCTTGCTTGGCCAGGCCGGCGAGCACGGCGAGATGAGCCTGGCAGGCGCGCGGTTGCGTAAGCAACACGTTGGGCACGATCTCGAGCAGGGCTTGGTCGCTTCCGACCGGCGTGATGACGCTGCTGGGGCTGCCGGAAATGCGCGGGAAAATGATCGCGTGGGGATGGGACTCGGCAATCGCCCTTGTCCGATACACCTCTTCCACGCGGACCCGCCTTTTGCGCAACCCAACGGCCCTGGGGGACTGCAAGAGAAAATTCAATTCGGGGAAGAAGCCAATTGTCTGATCGCTCACGTCGACATCTTCGACGATGCCGCGCGCCGTGAGGTCCTCCGGGCGCCCTCCCAGGAAAACCATATCATCGCTGAGATAATCGAATTTTGCCCGCAGCAACGCCACCGAGAGAGTCGATTTTCCCGCACCGCTCGTGCCAGGAATCAAAATCGCCCGGCCGTTTTCGCTGAACCCGGCCGCATGGAGGCTATACCAGCCGCGCCGCTTGAAGATCTCCACCAGCAAAATCGTTAGCACGAGGTGCGAGGCCGCGAACAAGTTCCTGGACTCCGACTCTACGCTGGAAACCGAGACGCGGTTCATCCCGGGCTCGTACAGCGCCCGCACTCCGTCCCCAAAGCCCAGATATACCTCATCCGTGTCTTCAAAATAGCGTGTCTCTCCTCCCGGCATTTCATAGAACGGTCTTCCGCCGCCCCGCGGCCTCGCAACGGCGTGCCGGCCCGGGCCGGCCGCGGCATGGAAATCGAAAACGACCTCCTCCGCGCACCGGCCTTCGCTGGGAAGCAAACGAAACCGGTCGTCGAGATAGGCCGACATCGCCGCGGAACAAGAAATCCGGAGCTTGGTTCCGTGGAGCGAATAGCTTCGCACTGGCTGATGGTTACTCATGAGCGGGTCAACCGGCCCAGCCCGATTGCTTCGCTCCCCCCTGGTTTTGGGCTGCCCACTCGCGAGACCCGGTACATCTCGATATAGAGCGGCCGAGGGTCTTCCCCCTCCAGATATGGCTCGCCATCTCTCATGAGCCAGCAATGGCCAACCGATTCTCTCCCCTTACCGGACCGGCCCATTCCAAAGTGCAGCGAGACGTCTAGCCCGGCGCGGCGCAGAAAGTAGTAGCGCGTGAGCCCCCGCGTCAAGCATCCGCAGCGTACAAGCGGGCCGCCTCGCCGGATTGCGGTCTCTACATAGGCGACGATTTTCTTCACCAGGTCAGGATCAACCGCCTGTGGTTCCCAGCCGGGCTCCAGTATCGCGGCCGTTCGCACGACTTTGAGCCGCATAAGGGAAGGAACCCCAGCGGCAGCAAACAGAAAGACGCGGACGAAGAGAAAGGCCTTGGAAACTGGGCTCATTTTTAAGCCTGCCTCCGCCGCCGCGTTCGGGTTTTGATCGTCACAGGGACCCTCGACCTGGACGGGCAGGCTGAAGCGGGGCGAAATCAACTCAAAACGTCTTCGGTGGCCCGGGCTTCGACGATCAGTTTTCCACTTCGCAGTTCCTCCAGGAGCCCCAAAGCGTCTTCTTTCAAGGTCTCCGTCGGAGCTTCATACTCTGCCGCGAGAATGTCGACGATCTGCCGCAAGGTGCGGTTTCCGTCACAGAGGTCCCAAATTCTGCCGCCCACCTCATTCAGAGAGTAATAGTTACCGTCCTGCATGTTGAACAGCAGAAAATCGTTCGAAGCTTTCTGCGCGATTACTTGCTGTTTGCGCTGGGGACAACTCAAGAGGCTCATCATGTGTTCCGCTCACCTCGATCAACTCAGGACGATTGTGACTTGTGTACGTCTGCCCGCCACTTCGATCGTTTTTTTTGAAAAAGTTCCTCCGGGAGCAGGGCCCTGATCGGGTGACCCCACCGGACCCTGCTCCCGGAAGTTTAATCGTCGTTGTCGTTGCAACTGAACTGCGTGACGACTCGTAACAGGCCCAACGCCTTAACGCATGGTCTCACGTACGTTTTCTTCACGCGCGTAACCTCCTGTAGGGAAAGTTAAACCTCCGCGTCAGAGGCTGCTCTGTTCTTAGCAATTTTCTATCCACTCAAAGATCGGCCTGCGAAAAGGTAAACAGGCTATTTATTTGAGTTTAAAGCACATATAGGCCAAGTGGGGGGGGTGCGCAACAAATATGGGAAGACTTTCGCTTTCTTTAGATGATGAATGTCCATTTTTATGAAATGAACTTCACTACCAGGACCTGACCGTTGGCGGACGCTAATTCTCAACACGCGACACCCGGCAAAGACCCGAAGCACGTTGGGTTCGGCTCGGGCAACAAGCCCTCGGCGGTATTCATACCATTTCCAGGCAAGCCGGGGGCTGGCGCGGAATGCCTCCATAGTCGCAAGGTCACCGGGATTCCGCGACTTCCATCACCCCTGCCTTTGCGCGAAAGGTTGGAATGCCGCTTTCCGCCGAGATCCCCGCACCCGTAATTACAAGGTCGTGCTCGTAATCCTAAAATTGCGAAGAACTACGCCCTTTCCGCCTCGACGATGCTCGCGTTGCTGGCGGTGGGAACAACGCGCGTCATCCGCAGCCCGGCGCGGGCGAGCAGAGCGCCGTACTCTTGCGCGGTGCGCTCTTCGCCGCCGGTCAGCAGCATCATCACCATGTCCGAGCTGCCGAAGCCCGGCGCATTGCCCTCGCGCAACACCAACTCGATCAGGAGCAGCTTGCTCGCCGGCTTCATCGCCCTGCGGCAGTGGCCGAGAATCGTCAGGCACTGCTCCTCATCCCAATCGTGGATGACGTGCGAGAGGATGTAGGCATCGCCCCCGGCGGGAACGCTCTCGAAGAAGCTTCCCGGCTCGATCGCCACCCGGCCCTCCACGCCTCGGCTGCGCAGCAAGGCCGGCGCTTGGCTCGCCACGTGCGGACGGTCGAAGAGAACGCCTCTGGCGGGGTATCGAGCCAGAATGTGGGCCAGCAGATTGCCCGTGGCGCCGCCCACATCCACGATGACGCCCAGCGGCGAGAAGTCGTACGCCTCCGCCACGGCGGCCGGTTCTGCTTCATGGACGCTCGCCATGGATTCGCTGAACCGGGCGGCCTCGTCGGGATGCTGCGCCAGGAACTCGAAAAGAGGCATGCCGAAAACCCTTTCCATCGCCGGCTTGCCCGTTTCGACCGTGTACTGAAACTCCTCCCAGGCCCTCCAGCTCCATTGCCCCGCCATGGATAGAATCGTGGAGCGGGCGAAGCCGGGAGCGTCGCTCTTGAGCGCCTCGCCAAGGGGTGTGAGCGCGAAGCGAGCGTCCTCACCGAGCGTCAGGATGCCGAAGTTCGTCAGCGCCCGCAGGAATCGATGGAGCGGGCGGGCATTGCATCCCGTCGGCGCTGACAGCTCGTCCGCGGATTTCGGGCCACTTGCCAGATGATCGGCAATGCGCAGATTAGCGGCCGCCCAGACAAGACGGGAAAGAAAGCAGGCGGTTGCCATCTGCACCAGCCGCACATGCGGTTGTACGGACTGTTCGGGCATTTCCGCTCCCTCCGTGGCGCAAACCTAGCACCGCGAATCGCGCGAGACAAGGCGCGGGAGCCAAATGCCGATGGTCCGAGCGGCCATTGCACCGCGACGCTTGCCGACGTATGCTGCGGGCGGCCGCGCCCTTTCCGCCCCAAGCGGTGGTTTTGCTCCTTACCGTATTCGCCAGCGTCTTCGCCGGCGATGACGAATAGCGCGGCGGGGAAAGCAAAGTGGGACTGGCGAACAGTAGCGGAGTGAACGAAGAAGCGCGGCCAGGCCGGGCGCCGTTTCGCGAAGCGCTCGTTCGCGGGCTGCGCGGACGCTGCCCCAATTGCGGGCAAGGGCCGGTGTTTCGCCACCGATTCAAGGTGCTCGATGCGTGCCCGGTATGCCGTCTGAGCTATTGGCCCGAATCGGGGTACTACGTCGGGGCAATGAACCTGGCCTTCATCGTTTCGTTTATCCTGGTTACGCCTATCTTTGTCGCCAGCTTCATCTTCTTCCCGCCTCTGGCTCTGATTCCGGCGTGGAAGATGGCGGTCATGTGGAGCGCGGGCGGCGTCCTGCTCCCGCTGGCGGTGATGCCGTATTCCTACGGTCTTTGGCTGGGGCTGGACTTCTGGCTGAATCCGTGGGAGGCAGGGAAGCCGCCGGAGTTGCTTTCGCGATAGTTCGCCCGCCTTCGCGCGATGAGATTGCGATGCCGGATGCTAGCACGGGCGGGGATGCGTCGAGACGGGGGAAATGCCGGGTCGGTGCTACGGCGCGCATCTGCCTTCGCGCCGAAGCACACATTGTAGAGATAGCCCGCTGCGGTAAAAAGGCGGGCCTGTCTGCCGTAGCGCCGTTTTTGCGCGAAGGCAGATGGAGGCGGGGGGAGTCGATCTTTTTCGAGGCATTGAAAACACGGAAGTTATTGAAAAATCAGGCCGCTCAAAACGCATGAAGCTCGAAATCAGCGGGGTCTTTGTACAATCTTTGTACAGTACTGGGAGCACAATCGCAGAAAACGAAACCCCATAAAATCCGCTTGCCATTTAAGCGTTTTCATTCAAAATCGAATCAATGAAGACCGCTTGCCCATCAGGAAACGCTTTTCGTGGCGTATACGAGGGGCGTACCCGATTCGTGCTTATGGTGCATTCGCCCAAAGCCAATCCTCTCCTCAAGCGCGTATTACGTTTCCTGGTGGGCCGGCGGCACAAGACCACGAAAAGAGAACGACTATATTGCGAACAAAGGAGGTCATCCTTGGCGAATTTGATAGTTGATTCCTGAACCCGTCTACCGCGTAAACGAGCTGGCCAAAATATGGAGGGTGTCGCCCGACACCATTCGCCGTCTGTTCACGAACGAACCCGGCGTCATCATCATTCGCAACCCGAGCCGCCGGCGTCCCCGCCCGCGCATATATTCCACCATTCTCATCCCCCAATCCGTTGAACAACGCATAAGGGAACGCTTCACCCTCCGAGGTGCGCGATGAGGATTCACTACCAGTACGCCCACGCGCCACTCCTCAAGAACCGCGAGACCATCCAGGTCAAAGCCCTCATCACCGTCGAGTCCAAATACGACTGCGAGCCGGAAGTGTCCGCCCTCGCCGATTCCGCCGTGAACCGCTGGGCGCTCACCCTCCAAAACGCGGCGCAGTCCCTCTCCGAAGAAACCTACGAGTCCGTCGCCAAGTGGCTCTCATATATCTGGTCACAGAACTTCACCATCATCGGCGTGATCGTGACGAGCATCCTTCCCCTATTGGAACATCCCCCGAAACGCGAACCCGAGCCCACACCCACGCGGCTCGAAACAATCAAACAGGCCCTCCGCGAACGCACCGACACCGCGCAGGGCTTCCTCGAAGCCGTCCGCGAATCCAAACAGGAATACCCCGAGATCTGGACCCATACCGACTACGCCCAGTCCCTCGAAACTTTCATCAAGCACACCATCCGCTCGACTTTCGGAAAGGTCGAGAACATGAGAAATGTGAATTGGACCATCACCTAAATTCGTATCGTATCCGTATCGCCGCGCGCCGAATGGCGCGAAGGCAAAATCGGCTTATCGTGTTGCGCTATCGCGGTTTGCCGGTTCGCCACCGTGCCCTCGACGCGTCTCGGGTACCCTTCACATTCCGCGCCTACAACTATCGTTTTACCGGCGCTCCATATGCTATCGCCGCGAAGGGTACCCGATACGGCGCTATCGCTCGCCGAGGGCCGCTATCGCTCACGGTGGCGGGGGCCGAAAGGAGAATACATGCTGACTGACTGGTACGACTACAAAAGCCATTGCGAAATCACGGGCACTTCCCAATCCGGCAAAAGCAAGTTTGCCGAATGGTGCATGCGGGAGCACGTCATCGAAGGGAACGGATTCTGCCTTCTCGACTGGCACGGCACGCTCTATCAAGCTGTCTTGGATTACCTGGCCTACCTCCCAACGGGCCAGCCCGTTTACCTCTTGAACCCGTCCGACCCGCAGTTCATCACCCCGTTCAATCCGTTCCGTTTCAGGAAGGGTTCCGTGAGCGCCCACGTTGACCGCATGTCCGACACCATCCTCAAGCCGTGGGGCAACGACCCCAACCTCATGCCCACCTACGAACGCATCGTGAAGATGGTCCTTTCGCTCGCGGCGGTTTCCGGGGAGCCGATCCACCATTGCGCGAAGCTCTTGGAATATCCCAAAAAGGAACTCCGCGAGTGGGCCATCGCGGTGATCGAGAACGACACCGTAAAGCAGAACTGGAAGCAGTTGCAGTACCTCTCGCTTCTCAGGAACGGATATGAAAGATACTTGCGGCAGGTCGAATCCACGCAAAACCGGCTCGCCCGGTTCGTGGAATCCGACTCGGTGAAGCTCTTTACAGGGCTTCCGGGAGGCATCCACATCGACGACATCGTGGACAAGGAAGCCATCCTTCTCGTCAATCTCAAACCTTCCTACTATCTCTCAGCGGAAGCCGGAAGGACGTTCGCCGCTTTGCTCCTCTCCGAGTTCCTCCATTCCGCGCTGAACCACACGGACGAGGAAAGGCCGTATTTCCTCTACCTCGACGAGTGCCAGAACTACTTGACCACGGACGCGGGCCAGATCCTCGACCAAGTGCTGAAGACCGGGCTTCGCTTGACCCTCATCCACCACCACGCGGGGCAGTTCCACCACAACCCGGCCCTCCTCGATTCCCTCGATATGAACGCCCAGATCAAAGTCATTTTCGGAGGCCTCACCCCTACTCAGGCGAAGATGGCGGCCGAGACGCTGTTCTTTCCCGAATTGAATAAGCGGTGGAAGAAGGACGACAAGGTGCATTACGTCACGGACCATTACGAGGACTCTTTCGAGACCGTGACCGACACGGAGGGGGAGTTCGGCTCGTCCCATGCCGTGACGAGCGGCTCGCGCCTCATCCCGTCCGTCGAGCGCATCGTGGACGGCCAGGAGGACTGGACGTACGAGGAGAAATTGTCGCAGCTTGCCGAACGGCTTACGTCGCTTCCGAGGCAGCATTGCTACGTCAAGCTCCCGAACGGGACGCTGGAGCGCGAAGTGCCGTGGGTTGAACCCGTCTTGCTCGATTCGGACGACATGATACGATTTATGCAAACCCTCCCCAACCAGATTCCCTTACAAGATGCCGAACGTATCCTCAAAGAACAGGAACGCGCTTTCCTTGAAAGGAGTAAATCCTATGAGTCTCGTGGCGCAAGGCCCAAAAAGAGACCGCCGACTTTACACGAGCAAGGGTGATCCGGAGATTCTGAAACACGTTGCGAAATACCAATTCCTCACCGTGGAGCAAGCGGCCTCGCTCTTGAAGCGCAACATCATCGCCACGAGGCGCAGAATGATGCAGCTTCACGCCGGAGGGATACTGAACCGCGTCCGCGTGACGGAAAGCCCGTATCCGATGTGGGTGTATTTTCTCGCCGAGAATGGCGGCGGGCAGGCGGCGGAGCTGGGCTATCTTCCGGCTCCGCGCTGGACCGACGCCAAAAGTCCCACCCACGTCATGCACGACCTCACGATTACGGACTTCCATCTCGCGCTCGAAAAGGCGCTGCACGAATCGGGGCACACGCTTCTATGGGAGCAGTGGCGCGGCGACATGGCCGACATGCTCGACCCGGACGGAGAGATAGACCTCATCCCCGACGCCCGGTTCATCATCGACGACGAGGAACCTTCTCTCTTAGAAGTGGTCAGGTCATACGAATCGGAATACGAGCGGGGCAAATCCAGCTTGCAGAAAAAGCTCGAAGCGTACAAAAAGCTCGGCATCCATCGCGTCTATATCACGATGCCTACGAAGCTCCGCGTCGCCAACTTTCTCGGGAAGATCGAGGAGGAGATGCCTTCCACCCAGTTCTGGTTCACCGACGAGGAATCGTTCAAGCAGCGGATTCTGGGAAAAATCTGGTGGACGCCCAAAGACTTCCGGGATAGGACGTATAGCGTTTTCAAGTAAAAGTTCTATGCTTAAAGTAATCGCCCACGGGCGGGGTCTGTCATTCTCGCTTTCCTCGGTGCCCGCTCGGGACCGTTCGAAATCGGGGACGGCCGGCACGGGAATCCTGGCGGCTCGGGCGGGTTCGATTCCCGCCTTTCCGTATGGACATTGAACTCGGCTTTAAGACCACACCGGGCGGGGATGTCCCGTTCTTCATCAATCCGCACCTCCATACGTGGCTCCTCGGCAAGTCCGGCACGGGAAAAAGCACCGCGATGCTCGCAGGGATCGTCGGAGCCATGCGGACGCATCAAGGCTTGGCCGTGGAAGATCCCCACGGCGACCTGATCGACCAGGCACTTCAATACGTTCCGCTGGACAGGCTCAAGGATGTTGTCCTTATCGACCTTCAATCCCCGAAGCTCCCCGGCGTCGGGTATTTCGACGGCAAGAACAAGGAACTGTCGCTCCAGAACTTCATGAGCAACATCGAAGCGCGCGCCGGCAAGGGATGGGGGCCGCGGACGGCGGAAATCCTGCGTGGCGCCGCGGACGCCGTGCTCGACGCATATAAAGCTCCGACCATCCTCGATGTCTACAAGGTTCTCTCGCGCAAATGGTTCGCGGATTCCCTCATGCGGCAAAGCAAGAACCCGCTCGTGCAGGACTTCTATACGCGCTGGTTCTCAAAGCAGGTGAGCGCCAAAGACCGCATGGAAGCGTTTTCCCATCCCCTCAACAAGATCGACGAACTGATGCGCCCGGGCGTTCGTGAGATCGTGGCGCAGAAGAAATCGCTTCGCTGGGACAGGCTCATGGACGAGCGGAAGATCGTCTTTATCCGGCTGCCCAAGGGCGAGATTGGCACGAATCCCGCGAAGATCATCGGCGCGTTGTGCCTGATGAACATCAATCTCGCGGCTCCGCGCCGGAAGAAGCGACGGAACCAATTTACCGTCTTCGTTGACGAGATCCACAATTTCCTCGACGGCATCGACTTCGAGATGATGCTGGCCGAGCTTCGGAAATACGGGGTCAATTTCTTTTTCGCGACGCAGACGACGGCGCAGATGCGGGACGAAGACCGGAAGATTTGGAACGACGAGATCGCGTTCGGGAATTGCTCGACCGTCATTTCGTTCAGAGTGGGCGGCAAGGACTCGGAGAAGATCGCGCTGAATTGCGCGGACGAGGACGGCGCGCCATCGCTCGTTCGCCTCGCCAATTACAACTTTTATGCGTGGACCTTGCGGGACGGGCTGCCCGTTCTTGAAGGCCCCGTGACCACCTACCCCGCACCCGAAAAGCGGGGCGACGAAGTGCCGGTCCAAAAGGCTCTCGCGTGGGCGCGGGAAAATACGGGCACCAAACGGAGCATCGTAGAGGCCGACATCGAAAACAGGCTCAGACGATAGGTGGCTTCGGCTCGCCCTCGCGCGTGCGCCGCAGACGGCCGAACGCTTCGCGTGCGCAGACGGAACGCGCTCGCGCCTCGCCTCGCCTCTTCATTTCCCACCCAGCCGCTCGCAGATTAGAATAAGGCACTTCCTTATTCTAATTTCTGTAGTTCGCTTCACTTCTCTTTTCATTGTACGGGGCAACCCCACCGCCTCAAGGTGTACGACTCTTTGAAATCACAAAATGTGATTTCAGTTTAAGGACGCTCCACCTTGACCCGGCGGGTCCTGCCCCGTGCCTCATGGATGCCGTGAAGCGACACGGCGCAAAGGTCGAAACCGAAACAAAATTATGGACGATCAGACATTGGAGAGCGTGCGCCGCGTCCTGGACTATCTCTGGCAGGACGAATACAAATCGTGGAAAGAGGATGGGAAACCGGATAGCCATATCTTCCACGACCTCTGCGCACTGGACGACTGGCTGAAACGGGAATAGGGAGCGTGGCCCCGCGTGCACAGGCGCGGGGCTTGCCTCTTCCCGTGAGTGTGGTTTGATTAAATAAACAAGGTCGAAAACTAAACTACTTAGCTACATGAAAGTATCGCAGGAGGTCATGAATGTACTTGACCAATGCGTAGTAGACGGAAATCAGGTAGTTCTGCCATCGATTCAGCTTGATCGGAAGTTGTACCTCGACATCAACAAGGTGCTGGAGACAATTGGAGGTAAGTGGAACCGAAAAGCAAAAGCACACGTCTTCACTGAAGACCCCAAAGAGTTGTTTGATTCGGTTCTTCTCACGGGTGAGACGGTTGATGCGAAGAAAGAATACCAGTTCTTTCCGACACCCAAGGACCTGGCACGCAGGATGATCGAGGAAGCTGACCTGTATCGCGATGACCCGAAGGAGTTGATGGGGGTCCTGGAACCATCGGCCGGGGATGGGGCGATAGCAGATGAGGTTGACGGTTCACGATGCCTTTTCCGCTGTTGCGAACTCAATCCGAAAATGGCGAAGGTTCTTGAGGACAAGGGCTATTCGGTTTTTGCTGGCGATTTCCTCACGCTCGAAGACAACACAATCCAACGGATAGTTATGAATCCACCGTTTTCTAAACAGCAGGACATCGACCATATCCGACATGCCTACGACATCTTGCAATCCGGCGGCATTCTCGTCTCGATTGTGAGTGAAAGTCCCTTCTTCCGCGAGAATACAAAATCCGTCGATTTCCGCGAGTGGCTCGATTCTGTTCATGCCTACATCGAGGAATTACCGGAGGGTACCTTCAAGGAAAGTGGAACGATGGTGAGGGCGCGCCTCATCAAGATTTTCAAGGGGTAGCCTCGCAAGAATCAGCCCCGCTCCGGCGGGGCTTTTTCTTTGTTCGCATCCCCGCGAGCGGCTTTCCCACCCCGGCGGAAAAAATGCTATAGTCCCGTCCATGCCAATCGTCGGAAAGGTTGGGCCGCCAGGACCGCCTCAAACGAGCAACGGCTTTTTCAAGGCGCTCGTCTTCATGGGGATCGGCGGCATGATAGGCGTGCTGGGTCTTTCGCTCGTGTTCCAATACGGGCGACCCGCTCCCGTTAACCCTCCGCAAAACTATTCCCCGCCGCAAAGCGCGGAACCCGCTCCCGTCGAGGCAAAGCCCCTTCCCATCGACGCCGGCCCTTTGGCGGTCGCGGCGGACGCGGACGTGCTCCATGTCGCCTTCTGGGACTGCCGGCGGTACGCGGCGGCGGTGAAGTGCGTGGGGAACATCACGAACACCTACGACCAGAGCGTAACGGAGGGATTGCTTCTCTCCGGCGTGAAGGACGAATCAGGGAACGAGTACGTCCCGCAGAGCGTGAAGATAGGGGGTTCGGCGTGCGAGTTCACCTACGGCTGCCGCGTGGAGCTTTCAGGGAAGCAATCGGAAGAGCTTGCCCTCATGGTGGACGGCATCCTGCCTTCAGCCCAAGCCGTCGTCCTCAATTTCCATCTCCAGCCGCATCAGCAGATATTCGCGTCGCCCTACCCGAACAACGTCCAGCCGATAGATTTCTCCATCACCGTGCCGATAGAAATGGTCCCCTGATTAGATCAGGGGACCGAGGATGGTTTTCAGTTCTTCTTGCGTGAGGCCGTCGGGTTGCTTGCCCTTCGGCAGTTCGACGGAATGGACGAACGATTGCGAGGCGATGCGGAGGATTGTTTTCTGCCGGACATCCGCGCCATCTTCCCATGAATCGAGCATCAGGATGATGCGCCGGAAGGTAAGGAGCTTCAACTGTTCGTCGGAAATGGAATGTCCCATCAAGGCGACCACGTTCGCATAGCCGCACTGGTAGACCCACATCGCCCCGAAGAATCCTTCGACGACGATGACCGAGTGAGCCATTTCGCCCACGCGGTGCAGGTTGTGCAGGACGAGCGATTTTTGGAAACCGAGCGGCAGTTTGTATTTCGGTTCCGAGCCGTCGATTGACCGTCCGGCATAGGCCACGAGCTCCCCGTGTTCGTTGTGGATCGGGATGACGATTCTTCCCGCCATGCTTCCTTTTCCGGGAAAGAATCCTACGCCAAAATGTTTCGCGGTTTCTTCGGAGATGCCGCGCGATTCGAGGTAGGGATGGTAGGAAATGCCCTGAAGTGTGAAGCCGAGGGGCTTGTTGACAGGCGGTGCATTTTTTGCACGAGCTTGTTCCTTTTCGGAAGCGGTTGGCTTTTGCAACGCCGTTTCAATCTTCGGCTGCCCCGTTTCGGGGAACCATTCGAGCATCTTCTTCGCCGCGTCAAGGATAGAACATTTCTCCATGAGCGAAACGAAGTCGAGCGCGTCGCCTCCCTTTTTGCCGGATGCCTTC
This sequence comes from Patescibacteria group bacterium, assembly GCA_035533975.1. Taxonomy (GTDB): domain Bacteria; phylum Acidobacteriota; class Terriglobia; order Acidiferrales; family UBA7541; genus JAKASX01. Next base: position 46,107 of record DATLSU010000025.1, on the reverse strand, counting down.
ACGCACGATTCGGACATACAGCACCAGACGTTCTTCACGGAATTGACCTTGAACGAACCTTTGTCCTTCGAGGTGTGAGTGGGCAACGGGCAGTTGGCGACAAGCTGGTTGTTCGTCGAGTTGCGGGTTTGCACGCCGTACCTTTGGAGCACGGAATCGAGCGGGACGCACTTCAATCGCTTGAAATCTACTTTGACCTGTTCGCCCATGAGATCCTCCTTTCAAGGGTCTGACTTCACCGTAGAGCATCCACAGGAAAAGGAAAGGCCCCGGCTGTGCACCGGGGCCGTGGGGTTAGGTGAAGAAGCCGCGAGGACGTTCACTTGCCGGCCGGGGTCTGCCTTGCACCATCTTCCATCCTTTCTGCCGGTCGGCGGCGTTCCGCTTGCCATCCTCCGCTTGTTGGAGATTCCACCGTTTCGGATAGGTGAGGTTTCGGTACTTCGGGTTATCCCGTAACCGTTTCATATGCCTCCTTTCAGGGCCAGAATCCCATGAAGTCAATTCCCGCGTAAGGGGAAGAACAATCGCTCAAATCGCTCAAAAGGTGAGGTTTTATCGGGCTTATAGGGCGGCTCCGGCTATCCACAGTTAAGGGCTTGCGCTCGCTCGCTCGTATGTTATTGTGAAACTATGCCAAGAAAGAAAGTAGACCCCGCAGTTAGCGAACACTTCCGTAAGTTACAGAAGAAAAGCTGGGCGGTGCGCCTCAAAAAGATACTGGACAAGAAAAAGGTCGAACAAACCAAGCAATAAAATCACATGGACATTGAAACAGAGCTTCTCGGTAACGAGATCGAGCATGACTGGAGCACCCGCGAGGAAAAGGCAAGCGACATGATCGAGGACATCCTCGGTGTCGCGGCCCTCGTCACGTTCTTCTATCTTCTCTTCGTCGTCGTTCCTTCGTACTTTCCGCATTTCCTCAGGTAAACACATCTAAGGTCGAAATAAAGACAATCATTCGCTGGCGGGTATAAGACGATTGCCTTTTGCCCGCCAACGAATCCAATCAAATGAAGTTGTATCGAGTCACAATCCTCGCGGACAAATACCCAACGGACTACACCGTATCGGCGTCCGGATGGGGAACGGCGGTGAGCCGCGCAATCCGCGAGTGGAAGAAGAAGTTCAAGGGAAGCCGCACGGTGGAAATGACCATCAAGGTCTACAAGTCGTCCGACGTGCTCACGGCCGAAAAAGCAGAATAACAAATCAAAGAGAAATCTAGTACTAAACCAATGCAACACAACAAGTCGGAGTTAGTAGCCATTCAGGAGGAAGTGACTAGGGAGCTCTCGAACCCCGAGATGTTCAATGCGCTTCTTGTCACTACGTTCAAGGGCCTCACGAAAGACAATATGAAGCTGGCCATCGTAGACGGGATGATACGTGGCTTCACGTTCAAGGATTTTCGCGAGCGGAACGTGTACGCGATTCCGTACGGAAGCAATTACAGCCTCGTGACCTCAATCGACCACGCCCGGAAGATCGGAATGAAATCCGGCGTTGTGGGGAAGTCGGAACCCATATTCGAGGAAAAAGAAGGCAAGCTGTTCTCGTGCAGCATCACCATCAAGCGCCGCGTAGGCAGCGACATCGGTGAGTTCGTCTCAAAGGTGTATTTCGACGAATACAGCACCGGAAAGAATCTGTGGGTGACGAAGCCCCGCACGATGATAGCGAAGGTCGCCGAGATGCACGCGCTTCGCATGGCATGTCCCGAAGAACTGGCGCAGGCGTATACGGAGGAGGAAATCGAGCGGGAGAGCAAGCCAGCGACGGTCGTTCCCGACATCACGGAATATAAAGCAAAACTAGAGGCGGCAACAACACTGGACGAACTGAAGAACGCCTGGGCGGCGCTGCCGGCAGAGGCGAAGAAGGAATTGGCGGACCTCAAAGAGTCGCTCAAAAAGAAATTCGAAAACGAATTGCCCAACGTCAATGAAGACCCTGACCTTTCAGCCAACTGAGCGCGAGGAATGGCTCTATACGCGCCGTGGGAAGATAACCGGCTCACGCCTCAAGGACATTGTGGTGAAGCGCGGCAACGGCAAGAAGATCGGCTTCTATGAGCTGATCGCTGAAAAGCTTGGCCTTCCACCGGACAACGACGAGAACGCGATGGAGCGCGGTGCCAGGCTTGAGAAGGACGCCATAGAGCGTTTCAAGGAGGAAGCCGGAAAAGATGTTGATACTTCCCTCATCATATGGGCGCGCGACGACAACGAGAACATCGCCATATCGCCGGACGGAGTGATCTCCGAGACCGAAGCCGTAGAAGCGAAATGCCTCTCATCCGCTCGGCACATCGAGGCGTTCCTCACAAAGAAGATTCCAGCGGAATACGAGATGCAAGCCCTCCAATACTTCATCGTGAATGACAAGCTGGAGCTATTGCATTTCATCTTCTTCGATCCGCGTTTTGCGATGTTCTCGGACCCTACGGGGAAGCGAGCCAAGATCGACTACTTCGAGATTCCGGTCACGCGTGCAGAGGTGCAGTCACAGATAGACGACATGCTCACCTACGAGCGAGAGGTCATCGCCGAGGTGAACGAGATCGTAAACAAATTAACATTCTAAAAGATGGACTTAGCAATTGAGAAGTTCAGTCCCACAAAAGCCGAGCTTACGAAGCTGGTAGAGGAATCGAAAGCCCTCGACTTGCCCGATCCGTTCGACCAGGCGCAGCTCCGAAAAGTAAAAGATGCTCGTCTTAACATCCGCGACGCCCGAGTGGCCATCACGAAGACCGGGAAGGCGCTGCGGGAAGATGCGCTGAAGTTTCAAAAGGCGGTAATTGCGAAGGAGAAAGAACTCGTCGCCATCATCGAGCCGGAGGAGAACCGTCTTGCCGGGCTTGAGGATACCGCCGCAATCGCCGTGGAGCGCAAGGCGCGCGTGGAGCTTCTGCCGCACCGAAGGGAGCGGCTTGCGGCGGTAGGCGACGGCTTAGAGGTTTCCGATGACGCCCTTCTCGATATGGACGGCCCGGCTTTCGAGGGATACATCAACAAACGGCTCGCGGACAAGAACGAGGCCGACCGTCGGGCACTGGAAGCGCGTGAGGCCGCTATCAGAGAAGAAGAGACGAGGCAGCAACGGGAAAAGGAGATGCGCGAGCGCGAAGAAAAGGCACGGCAAGAAGAGCGCGAACGGCTCGCACGGGAGCAGAAAGAAAAAGAGGAACGGCTTGAGCGCGAGAAGAAGGAAGCCGAGGCGCGCGCACAGCGTGAGAAAGAGGAAAACGAGCACAAAAAGCGGGAAGAAAGGGAACGGCTCGAAAGAGAGGAGCGATACCAATCATTCCTCAAGGAGCACGGCTACACCGAAGATACGAAGGACACATTCCATATCGAAAGGTCGGAGTCAGAAGTGAGGCTCTATAAACTCACTGGAGTACTGAAGATCAAATAACCACAACCATCATCATGAACCTCAACAAAGCAATCATCCTCGGCAGGGTGACCGCCGATCCGCAATTGCGGACCACGCCGGGGGGCCAGTCGGTAACGAGCATGGGCGTCGCCACCAACCGCACCTGGACGGACAAGAACGGCCAGAAACAGGAGGAGGTCGAGTTCCACAACGTCGTCTTGTGGGGCAAACAGGCGGAGATCGCTTCGAATTTCCTCCGGAAAGGGTCGCTCGTCCTCATTGAAGGGCGGCTCCAGACGCGGAGCTGGACGGACAAGGACGGACAAACGCGCCGCACCACGGAGATCGTGGCGGAGCACATCGAGCTGGGGCCGAAGCCGGAGGGAAAGACCGAAAAGCCCCAAGCTCAGCCTTCAACAGAAGAACCCGCAGGGGATGAAGCGTTCCCCGCGTGGCCGGGCGAGGAGAAAATAAAAACCGAAGATATACCGTTCTAACGGCTTGTGATCGGCTAGAGCGGAGGCTTCGTAGGGCCGGGCCTAGGAGACGGCGGATGCGGTCCCGGCTTGCCTGGGTCTTGCCGACCATCGAGCAGTGAAGTAGGCATAAACCACCTCTGGGCCAGCATTATACGCTTCGGAAAATGGCAAGACAATCAAACTCAGAAATGGGTACTGGGTCAGTTTGAATTTTCATTCGTTTGACTCCGTTTTCTTTCGGCCCTACCATCAGTACATGCCTGAGCGGTCAAAGAAGCAAGCCCGCCCGCGTGATCCGAACCAGCTTGCCTATCAGATCATGCTCGAATCCACCGGCCAAGTTCCAAAGTTTGAGCCCCCCGCCGAGCGCCCCAAAAATCCCGCTGCGGTCTCTCTGGGGCGCTTGGGCGGCCTCAAGGGAGGCCATGCCCGTGCCGCAGCCTTGAGCAAGAGGAAACGATCCCAGATCGCGGCAAAGGCAGCTAAGGCGCGATGGAGAAAGAAATAGAATCATGCTAAACCGCAACGTGACGATTCCGATCCCATGCCCGAAGTGCCAGCACAAAATTCAAGAATCTATCGCTAGGCTTGAGAATAATCCGATACTCGTCTGCCCCGCCTGCAACTTCTCTTTTAAAGTCGAAGCTGAAAAGTTCCGAAGGGGCCTCTTGGAAGTCGAGAAAACTTTGGAGAAGTTCCGCAGGAAGTAGACCATCAGCATCAGAATCCCGCAATAAAAGTACTTCTCCTAGCATCTCCTTTAACCAGTCAGCTTGAAACCCAAGAGTTACAGTATGTAATCCTTCTCCTTCATGCATATTTACTGCCTCATTTTCTACTTGACTTTATGCTTGACCGCTTATACAATGTGTCCATTATGAACAAGCTGAGCACAGAGAAGCGGCGTCAAGTGGTTGCGGCCCTTGTCGAAGGTAACGGCATCCGGGCGACCGTGCGCATGACGGGCGTCTCCAAGAACACGATTGCGAAGTTGCTCGTTGAACTTGGTGCGGCCTGCTCTGAATACCTCGACAAGGCCCTGATTAATTTGAACAGCAAGCGCATTCAGTGCGACGAAATTTGGTCTTTCTGCTATGCCAAAGAGAAAAACCTTCGGGGAGAGCTTCGCGGCAAGTTTGGCTATGGCGACGTGTGGACGTGGGTTGGAATGGATGCCGACAGCAAACTGATCGTTTCTTGGCTCGTTGCCGGACGCGACGCTGGAAGCGCCTACGGTTTTATGCAGGACTTGGCAAAGCGGCTTGCGAATCGCGTGCAACTGACAACGGACGGCCATCGCCCATATCTGAATGCTGTGGAAGATAGCTTTGGAAGCGAGATCGATTACGCGATGCTGGTCAAGCTCTACGGTAACGATGGGTCGAATGACACGCGGTACAGCCCGGCAGAGTGCATCGGCTGCCGCGAGGTGGCGATTTCTGGAAAGCCCGATTCCCGGCACGTCTCTACCAGTTTCGTCGAGAGGCAAAACCTCACCATGCGGATGCACATGCGCCGATTCACGCGACTGACCAACGCCCACTCGAAGAAAGTCGAGAATCACATCGCGTCGATTGCGATTCACTACATGCATTACAATTTCTGCCGAGTCCACGAAACGCTCCGCGTGACTCCCGCGATGGAAGCGGGAATCGCGGACCATGTTTGGTCTATCGAGGAAATGATTTCGCTGCTCGATAGCAGGGAATGATGGTTTCATCTGAGTATTTATTTCCCGATTGCCTTTCCGCCGGCAGCGCGGAATACCGTTTCCCTGAGCCTTTCACATTGGACAATCAAATTTTCGATTCCTGAAGCATTGTTCTTTAAGAATGGCCCTGCGTCGGTCAAAGCGGCTGTTGTGGTTGCCTGAAGGATTAAATCTAGCTGGAAAGAAGCGCTTTCTGCATCCCTGAAGTCATTTCCATTGAGCCAGATTGCTGATGCTTTGTGAGTATCCAAATAAACCGCATCTGTCGGTCCCCCGCAATACATATTGTCTTTCTTTGCACGGTACATCAGGTAACAGAGTCCACGGCAAACATATTGCGGCCCCGAACTCGCAAAAAGAGGAGTGAAAAACGCGGTAAAAAGAGGGTCAGTGACTGCCGCTCCGGTTCCTACCGCTATATAGCCGTCTTTATTAGGAAGAACTGTGTTCGGAGGCTCGCAGAAATACAGCCGCGTGCCTTGCCCCGCGATTGTTATTCCGGCAATTAGATTAGTTCGGGGGAAAGGATTCTGTCCATAAGCTCGCGCCCACTCTGTCATTTTTTCTTTGATGCAGCGTTCTACTTGTGCCCATTTCTTAATCGTTTTCGCTTTCCCGATGATCCTCGTAGAAATTTCGCGTACAACCGTCTCTGCTGCATTTAAGTTATCGGCAGCCGTTGCAATTCCGAAAGAAATTCCCTGAGCATTATTGACTACGCAAAGTTTTCTGCCGCGCGTAACCGTACCGTCGAGATCGGTGGCCCGGCCGTCCACGGCCAGAATGGCCCCTCCGTGGCACAACATTCCGATTGCAATCGTCATGCAGCCTCGTTTCGGAAGCCGCCCCGGATTCGGACAAGGAAACGGTCGAAAGCCGAATGCGCGCGGCTTGAGAGGTGGAATCAAAGCACACCCCGCGCCGCCAGGCAATTATGATGCCAAGCGCTTGAGCCCTTAGAGTCGGGAAGATTCAAACTGACCCAGTACCCAGAAATGACCACCCACAACGCCCCAATCTCACAAACGGCGCGTCTCTACGAGCTTTTGAAAGACGGCCGACCTCACCGGACGGACGAGATCGTGAAGGCCGTCTACCCATCCTCCAATATCTGTTTCCACTGTGGCCGCGGCGACTTCAAGAGCTTGGCTCGCGTCGGCGGCAGGATAAATGACCTTGCGGAGGGACGATGGTCAGGAAAGACAAGGTGTCAGTTCATCGATATTCACGGCAATCTTCTCGGAATCAGTAAGGGCGATTTGAAAGGCTGGCACGATCCGGAGAATCCAAAACTTTACTGGTATCGGATGAAGGTCATTCCGGCCGAGAACTACATCGGCACTATCGTCGGTTCCCCGGTTGACGACGCGATAGAGGCACACCTTCCTACGCCTCCCGAATGGAAATGCCCGCGCCCAGGTTGCACATTTGACTGGAAGCACACCCACACCACTTGGAGCGAGGAAAAGGCCGCAAAACCGCAATCATTATTCGCATGACCCTCATCACCGCATTAGCCCTTCTCATCAACCTGAACCGCTCAACACCGTTGAGGATTTCGCCGACGCTCACCGAAGTCGCCCAGATCCGCGCGGCACAGGCATATCTCAATTTCTCGCATGACGGCTTCGCCCAACCCTTCGACCAGACCGGCTATTACGGCCACGTCGGAGAGAATCTCGCCGAGGGATTCAACGTCTCAAGCACCCTTTTCCGCGCCGTCCTCATCGACGATGCCTTCCTCAATTCGCCAGAACACCGCCAGAATCTCCTCAACCCCTCATGGAAAGATGTCGGGATAGGGGTCTACAAAAACGTCGTCGCGGTGGAGTTCGGCTACCGGAACAAACCCACGATCTCCGAACAGAGCATCCGCAACGCGTGCGGTACGAACCTCACCTGTTGGTCGATTCGTGAAGCGAAAAACTGACATGACGCCCTCCGAGCAATATGCCTACGACGAAGGCTACCAAGCGGGCTACGCGGCCGGGTTCAAAAAAGGGCTTCTCGCCGCGCTCGAAAAGCCGGAAGAGGAGAACCTGCCCGAAACGCGCACCGTTACCTACCGCGACCCCAACCTTATTGAAGATTAAATGACCGAACGCACCTACAAATCCATCGTCAGAATCCTCAAGGTCCTGTTCCTGCTTGTTCTCGAAACCGCCCTCATCATCGGGCTTGCCGACTTTTTCCTTTCGCTGAAATGATCCGCACTCTTCCCCAGATCGTGCAGGAGCACATAGAACAGAAAGCGCGGCTCGCCTACGACACCGCGGCAATCATGAAGGAAGCGCGGGCGGCCGAAGCGAGATTGCAGCTCAGAATGAAAAGCGACCCGTCGCTCCACACGTTCGTGTCGCACTACGCGGAAGGCGTGCTCGGGGCGCTTCCGATGATTCCCGAACCGATGCGGCCGATGATGATGCGGAACTTGCTCGCCCAGATCATCACGGAGTGGGAAGATTGCAATTTGTTATTCGAGGCCCAATTCAAAGCTCCACAAACATGACCATAGAACAAGCAATTAAAAAAGCGATAGAGGGAGGATGGAAAGATAAATGGGACTTAGACCCAGAAAATAGGCATGGCTCTGACGTTTTCCTCGACCCCTCCTTCTGGCAATCGCTCGGTAAGGCGCTGGGGTGGGGTGAAAATGATACGGCGCACCGCAACGAATGGATTAGCCGCTGGCACGATTTTATCGACCACCTCGCGGAAGGCAAAAGCGCGGAATCATTCTTCGAAACGCTCACATGACCATCCACTTCATCATCCCCGGCAATCAGGACGACCCGAATGGCAACCCGATCCCGAAGATCAAGAAGACGTTCCGCCAGCAGTGGACGCCGGCGGCCCAGCGTTATGCGGCCTGGAAGGATTACGTCGCATGGACGCTCATCGACCAGATGCCGGAGGTCCTTGCTTTGCCCTTCAAGAAGAACCTTCTCCAGAAAGGGAAGCCGATCGACGGAACGCCGGACGCAAAGATGGAAATCATGATTTATTGGGCGAATGAGAAACACGCTGACAGCGAATCCGTCTTCGGTTCAATAGCCGATGCGATTTTCTCAAACGATAAACATCTCGCGGGGGAAATCCGCTACACCCACGCGAAGGACCGGAAAGGAAAGGTCGAAGTAGCGATAACGATAAACGAAAACAACGATGCTTAGATTATTCGCAAAATGGTGGGCCAAGCGCCGCTACGTGTGGAAAGAGGAGTTTGAAGCGGCTGTGCACGAATTGAACGCCAAAGCCGCGCTCTCGCAGGCGAAGGACAAGCGCGACCTCATGGCCCAGGTTTCGAAGGAAGCCGACGCCATCGAGGCTCGCATCGCTGAGCTTGTGAAGAAGGAAGAAAAGGGCTTTTGGCTGTGCGAGAACGGCCATGAGTCTAACGGCAGCAAGGATGTGCGCATCGTAAGCGGGCATCCGCCTGCTGATCCCAAACAGTGCGAGAAGTGCGGAGCCACGCTTAAATTCGTCAAGCGTTCCGAGATGACTGGCCAGGAGCAGTACGAATCGGACAAGGAGCGCAATGAGGCAGAGAAAGTACTCCAATCCAAGCGTGACTACGCCGAGAAGCAGTTGCCGGAGGAGATCAAGCAGCACGAAACGACGGCCAGCCACTTCCAACGCCAGGCCGCGCAGAGCCGCGCATTCGCGGACAGGTTGAGAAAATTGTAATCTTAAACCATGCGGTGAACATCAAGGTCGCGCCGCAGGAAAACCACTAAATCACAACAATGTCAGAAGATCAGAACTTTTCGACGGTGCCGAGAGAGGCCGCGCCCGCGGCTCCCGCGACGGAAGCGCCGGCACAGCCGGAAGCGGCGGTAGAGACACCGGCCGAGCAGCCCGCAACGGAGGAATCCGCGAGCGAGTCAGAAGCGCCGGCAGAGGAAGAGAACGAAGGCGAGTAGTCAAACGGCCGGGAACAGCAAGCGGCAACGCCCTGGGAGTACAAATAGGCGGAACCGATCCGGACGGCATTTTCCCATCCAGCTCCGCAACCGCCCCGCCGTCGGGCAAAGGGGCTTCCCGGCCGATTCAAAACAGAAACATCACGAATTACAAAAAATGATTTGTCAAACACACACAGACTCAAAGACGGGCCGCGTTTGGATCACCTACCATCCCGAGAAATGGCACGAGTGGATTATTTTCCGCTGCCCTCTGGATTACGTGCGGGAGTTTCGCAAGCGGCCGTTCGGGTGGGTATACGTTCATCTGAAATACTGGAATCCATGGACGCTGGATAGTTGGATGGTCCTCGCGCCCGTCGCGTTGTTCCTCGTCGCAGGCCGCCGCATTAAGAACGCGTGGTTCTATCCGGCCGTCGTTCTCTACCGGCACGGATGGCTGGGCAAGCTGAAGCAGGGACAGCCTGTGCATTGGTTCTGGTTCCGATACGTCGCCCGAAAACAAAATCCATGATCGAACGCTACACACTAAAATTCACCCCGGCCGTGAGCCACAAGGACCTCATGAAGCACTTCAACGAAGGCAACGGCTTCGACGAAGGCCAGCTCGCCAAGCTCCACCAGATGAAGGCCCGGATTGACCTTTTATGCGAGCCGGCCGACCTGAAGAAGATCGGGGAATTGCTGAAGGAGCTATCGAAGAAATAAAGGAAGTAAGTTTGCACCTGCATCAGGGGGTGAAGTGACAGGCCCAGATATTGGATTATCCTTGAGTAGAAGGTGCTATACTTGCCTGATTAGATTCTCGTAATTTTCGTGTAGGGTTGGGAGTAATTCAGATGGCAAAGTTCAAGATGCGGCTGAAATTGCAGGGTTTAGAGCTGGAAGTGGATGGCGAGCGGCAGGACATTCCCCTCATCACCGCGGCAGTCGCGAAGGAGCTGTCGTCCATCGTTGAGCCGATCGATGTCCTCGCGGAAGGTAAGCAGATCGGCAACGGCTCGCGCGCGTCCGGCAACGCTGAGACGGACAGCACGAGTCGCCGGAGCCGACGCCGCAGCACAAGCCGTTCTGGCGGGGAAACCGCGGCCCCGGTCGAATTCCGCCACGACTCGGCGAAGTTCGGCGGTCCCGTCCAGGGCTGGAGCGTGACGGAGCGGTGCATTTGGCTGCTCTACGTCCTCCGGGAGATCACCGGCGTGAAGGAATACTCCGCCGCTCAACTCGTCGCGACGTTCAATGAGAATTTTAAGGCCGCGGGCAAGCTCCATCCCCCGCTCTTGAGCCGTGAGCTCGCGAAAGCCAAAGTGCTCGCCCCGGCGCCGGTCGGCGAGGACAAGGGGCAGTGGTATCTCACGGACGAAGGTGAGCGTCAGGCAAAGGAACTCGTGGCGAAGTCGCTCGGCGGCTAGCGGTGACCCTCGAACAATTTGTCGCTGCGTGCGATCTCACGTCGCTCGCCGAAGTCGATAAAGCGTGTTACCTCGCTTTTTTCTATCTTCGCAAGGAAAAAAAAGAAGAGTTCACCGTCGTCGAGGTGGAGCAATGGCTGGTGAAAGCAGGTTCGGCCAAGCCAAATCGTAGCCGCCTCACCGAGCGCCTCCGCAGTTCCCAAAGCACAATCAAGAGCGGACGGGGTTTTCGTCTCAGCCTGAAGTTCATCGGCGAGCTCGACGCACGGTTCCCGGATGTTGCGGAGAAGTCGCAGGAAGTGATAGACACCGGCACAATACTCCCCGCCGCCGATTATCAAAAGACACGCGGCTACATCGAATCTCTGGCGAAGCAAATCAACGCCGCCTATGAGCACAACATATTCGACGGCTGCGCGGTGCTCATGCGCCGCCTCGTGGAAATCCTACTGATCCTCTCCTACCAGAAACTCGGCATCGACGCCGCGATAAAGGACAGCAGCGGGAACTATTTCCTGCTCGACGGCATTATCAGCGATGCGAGAAACAACACGATGCTCAATCTGTCCCGCAATAGCAAGAAGACGGTGGACGTATTCCGAACGCTCGGGAACTTCTCCGCACACAAGATCGAGTATATCTGCCGCAGAGAATACATCAGGGAAGAGATCACTCCGTTCCGGGCGCTCGTGTCGGAACTCTTGCACAAGTCCGGCATCCGCGTCTGACTTGCACGAGGGCGCCATCCAGCTATGATGAAAGCAATCCCTCCAATCACCTCATGCCGCGCATATCAGCCGAACACAAGCAGCTCTACAAGTCGAAAATCCGCGGCGTGCTTTCGCAGAACCCGCAGATCACCCAGCGCGAGCTTCAGATGCGGCTTGAGCAGGATGGCATCCGGCTCGACCGCAAATACTTAGGCCAGCTTTTGAAAAGCGTGTACACGGAACGGATCAAGCGCGCCGACACATGGACGCTGAACACGGCCCTTGCCGCGTTCCAGGACGCCATGGCCGAGATCGCCCGCGCGGGATGGGAGATCATCAACGACCCGATGGCCCGAAACATGGACAAGGCACTTGCCATGCGCGAGGTGCGCGAGGCGTACAGCGTGGTTTTCGAAAAGCTCTTTGACGCGGGCGTGTTTGAGCGCAAGCGCGGAAGCATCGACCTCATGATCCGCAACACGCCGCTTCACGAAGAGCGCAAGCAGGCGATTCGCTCCGTTTTTGAGAACTGGGGATTGTTAGAAGCCCCGAAGGAGGATGCCGGAACAAACAGCAATCCAGCCGGTTGATTCGCTTTTCGATACGCACGATGCGCGCCGGGCAAGCGCAAAGACGCTCCTCGGCTTTTCGCTTGTCTACCTCACCGGCTATTTCACCGACCCTCCCGCCTCATTCCATCCCGAGCTCATCCATGCGTTAGAAAGCGACGATGACCGCCGGTTGCTCATCATCGGCTTCCGCGGCTCCGGCAAAAGCACGTTCGGCAGCTTGGCGTTGCCTTTGTGGGCCGCGCTCGAACATCCCGATAAATTTCCCTTCATCATCCTCGTCGCCGATTCGAGCAGGCAGGCCACGCTCAACATCTCTGCGATAAAGCACGAGCTCGAAACGAACACCCTCATCAAGCAGGACTACGGCGAGATCAAGGGCAACGTCATCGAGGACTTCGCTTTGAAGGGCGAAGGCGAGGAATGGCAGAAGCAGAACATCGTCCTCTCGAACGGCGTCCGAATCCTTGCCCGTTCGCGCGGCCAGAAGGTGCGGGGACTGCGGCATCTCCAATACCGCCCGAAGCTCGTCGTCATCGACGACCCGGAGGACGGCGAATGGGTGAGGACGAAGGAAAACCGCGACAAGACCGACCGCTGGCTCCATTCCGAGATCATGCCGGGCATCGATGCGCGCAAAGGCAAGCTCGTCGTCATCGGCAACCTGCTCCACATGGACGCGCTGCTTTCGCGCCTCAAGGCTCCCGACACGGGTTTCAACGTTCTCGAATTCCCGCTGATCGATAAGGACGGCAAATGCACGTGGCCGGCGATGTACCCGACCGAACAGAGCTTGAAGGACAAAGAGCGCGACATGGGCGCGGTCGCGTGGCAGCGGGAAATGTTGCTCAAGATCGTCGCCGAGGAAGACCAGATCATCAAGCCGGAGGATATTCATTACTACGACGAAAAGCCGAAATCGGCTGCTTCGCTCAAGGGGCACGGCATCGACCTCGCCATCTCACAAGCCGAGAGCGCGGACTATACGAGCATCGTTTCCGGCGAAGTGTTTTACGTGGAGGACGCACCGAAGATTTTCGTGCGTCCCAATCCCTTCAACAAGCACGTCGTTTTCCATGACTTCTTGCAGCACGTGCGGAACATCCCCGGCGAACTGAAAGGCGCAAATCTCTTTTTCGTGGAGGACGTGGGCTACCAGAAAGCCGCGATACAGGAGATGGAGCGCGCGATGCTGCCGGTCGTGCCAATGAAGCCGACCACGGACAAGCGGTCAAGATTGCAGGTCATTGCGCCGTACATCAAGAACGGGACGGTGCTCTTTCCCCGGAACGGGTGCGAGGAATTGCTCGGGCAGCTTTTCAATCTCGGCGTGGAGTCGCATGACGACTTGGCCGACGCCCTCGTGTGGCTCGTGCAGGGACTTGTCGAGCAGGGGTTGGAACTGCCGAAGATTAGGTGGATTGAGGCGTGAGACGCTAACTTTGTGCTTTCGGAATCAGTTCAAGATTTGAGCCGGGTTCCTGGCGTTCCCCGTGTTCTGTTTCAATTGTGTGCCAGTATTCGCCCAACGCACCTATCTCGTCGGAAACGGTCTTGACGATACCGTTTACGCCAGGCATCTTCACGCGAACCTTTGCGCCGACGGCAAATCTCTTCTTCTGGCTCATCGCGAACCTCCGAATCGGCCCATTCTAGCACGACTCTTATGCACATGGTCTTTTTGCGCCGAAACGTTAAACTGAAGCTAATCCCTCCATGCAAGCCATCGAAGTCCGCCGTGTTCAAAGTTCCGCCGACCTGTCAAGCCCCGGCGATTTCACGTTCGTCCCGAAGCGCGAGCCGGTGCGGAAGTTCGAGCGCATCCCCCTTGAAGCGCCCAAGGGCTATTTCCGCAACCTCCTCTGGCAAGTGTTCGGCAAGAAGTACGAAGTGAAGCAAATCGTCGAGCTTCTCTGGCCCGAATACGACGCGGTGATCCTGAACTGCCCGAACTGCAACATGCCGCTCGCGACGACGCCGCAGCACAAGATCGTCTCGCTCGACCCGCTCACCATCGAGACGCCCATCGCGTGCAGCTACGAACGCTCACAGGGCATCGCCGCCAAGCCGGACGGCAAATCCATCGCCTTCCAGGTCAAGGAGGGGAAAATCATCGCCGTATAACGCATGGCGCAGTCCGAGAAACAACCCACCACCCTCACCGCAAAGAACCGCCCGTCCTGGCCGATCCGCACGCTTCGCAAGGTCTTCCGCATCGAACCCGAGATCTACGAGCAGGAGCGCAACTTCACATTCAACCGCTACGGCATGAGCAAATCAGCCGGAGGGAAATTCGCCGAGATCGATACCGACGATTCAATGGCGATCTACCGTCCTTCGGCCGGACAGCAGATCGACGCGGGGAAGGCGCTCGCGAATAACACCGGCTACGTTTACGCGGCCGTGAAAGCCATCGGCCACGAAGTCATGAACATCGAGTTCCGGCTGTTCCAGGTGAACGGCAAGAACCACAAGGAGCAGGAAGACCACGACCTTTTGGACTTGCTCGACGGCGTGAACGAGTTCATGACCGGGCCGGAATTGAAATTCCTCACCTCGGCCCATCTCGACCTTGCCGGCAACGCTTACTGGTATCTCGAAGGCGTGAAGAACGACCTTGACAAGCCCAAAGGCATCTATCCGCTGAACCCGAGCGACGTGAGCGTTCTCATCGACCGCACGACGTTCCCGTACCAGCTCCTCGGCTACAAGATCAAGATCGGCAATTCGCACCGCACATTCAAGCCTTACGAGATCCTCCATTTGCGCGACCCCGACCCGAGCAACGCGTTTTTGGGCGTCGGGACGGTCCAGAGCATCGCCTCATGGATCGACCTCGACAACTACGCGATGGAATTCAACCGCAAGTTCTTCGTGAACGGCGCGCGGCCGGCCGGATTCTTGGAAAGCGGAGCCGTCGCAGAAACGCAGATCGAGTCCTTGAAAATCGGCTTTATGGACGTGCATGGCGGCATCGACAACATGAACCGCATCGCCGTGCTGCCCAAGGGCGTCACGTGGAAAACGGCCGGTTCCAGCCCGAAGGACATGGACTTCAAGAACCTCTCGGAGGACGTGCGCGACCGCATCCTCGCAGGATTCCGGGTTTCAAAGACGATCCTCGGCACGGCCGAATCAGACACGAACCGCGCCACCGCGGAGACGGCCGACTACGTCTTCTCGAAGCGCGTTATCCGGCCGCGCATGCAGCTCATTTGCAGCTTCCTCAACGAGAAGCTCGTCCCGCGCTACGGCGACAATCTCTACATCACCTTCATCGACCCCGTCCCCGAAGACCGGCAGTTCCGGACGCAGGAAATGCAGGCGGTAGTGGACAACCAGCCCGTGCTCACCGTGAACGAAGCGCGCGAGGAATTCATGGGCCTCGGCCCTGTGGAGGGCGGCGACGTGCTCATGTCCCCGACCACGATGGGGCCGGTCGGAGAACCGACCAGCGAAGGTGACGTAACGCCGGAAGCAGACAAGGGAAGCGCGAAAGACATCCATGACACGGCGGTCAAGGCCAAGATCGTGAAAGCAGCGAACGGCGAGCGCGTTGCGTTCCGCCCTCCGCGCGCGAAATTGCAGAGCAGGGCGAAGCAGCGGAGCGAAATGGCAAAGAGCCTTGCCGAGAAGGTTGCCGAGGAATTGAAGAAGAAGCTCGGAACGAAGAAGTTCGAAACCGATCCCGAGAAGAAGCTTGCGCTCTGGAAGGAATTCGACGAACGCACCCGGAACGCGGAGAAAGAGATCGTCGAAACGGTCCACAAGCTGAACGAGGAGCAGCAAAAGGAAGTCCTGGCAAACCTTGACAAGGCCATCGAAAAAGCCGTCAATCCCGCCAAGCTATTCGACATCGAGAAATGGATCTCGCTCACGGTGGACGCCTTGACGCCCACGCTCGAAAAGCTGTTTGAGGCGGAAGGATTGATCGCGGCTTCGAAAGTGGGCAAGCCGAACCTCAATCCTCTCACGGAACCGGCCGCACAGAAGGCGTTGCACGAATCGGTGCAAAGAATGGCGAAGAGCTACAACGAAACGACGCTCGCGACGCTTGAAAGCAAAATCAACGAAGGGCTTTCGGCGGGCGCACCGCTTTCGGAGATCCGCGACAACGTGAAGCAGATTTACGAGTGGAGCGACACCTGGCGCGCGGAGCGGGTTGCGCGGACGGAATCATTCCGGGCCGCGAACTACGCGCAAAGGGAAGCATGGCGCCAGAGCGGCGTCGTCCATTCGCTTACGTGGTACACCGCCGGAAATAAGCCGTGCGAGTTCTGCGAATCGCTGAACGGCTCCACGGTGTCCATCGACAAGAACTTCCTCGACCAAGGCGATTCGCTCACCGTTGGCGACCAGACCATGAACATCGACTATTCCGGCGTGGGCGCTCCTCCGCTTCATCCGAACTGCCAATGCACTGTTTTGCCCGAGGATATTTCGCTCGATTAAGGCATGTCTGAAGTCACCATCCAGTTTTCCGCGACCAACTCCATCATCTCCCGCGTCATCCGCTGGCAAAGCCGCTCGTGGGCAAGCCACGTGGACATCCTTTTCCCGAACGGTTGGCCGACGTTCCGGGCCGACGTGAGACGTTTCGCCGGCAAGAACGAAAAGGAGTTCTTGGACAAGGCCATCAGCCGGAAGTATCCCGTGAGCATGGAACGGATCGAGAAAGGGCCGGTCCTCATCGGCGCGATCAGCGAGGGCGTGCGGATTCACGATTTCTGGAAATACAGCGCAATCCGGCGCTACTCAGCAACGGGATTGACTGCGCGGCGCGTCCGGCTCTTGCAGGGGTTTCTTCTCAGGCAACTCGGAAAACCTTACTGGTGGCGCGGCGTGTTCGATTGGGGCTTGGATATCGGCGACTGGCGGCAGGATGAGAGCTGGTTTTGCTCCGACCTCATTGCGGCCGGTTTCGAAGCCGGCCGCCTGCCGCTTCTGAACCCGCTCGTGCCGTGCCCGCGCGTCACGCCCGGCGATCTGGAATTCTCGCCGTGCCTCGACCTCCTCCCGAGATATCCACAGGGCATCAAAAAGCCGATTTGCTACACTGAAAGCAAGTAAGCAAAAACCCACCGATCCCTAGTTCCTACCTCACCACTAGGATCTCCCACCTCTCCCGGGATCATGAACGAAACACTCAAGAAATTCTCAGCAGAGCTCCTCAAGGACTTCAAAGCCGCTCTCGAAAAGCAGGAGACCGATGAAGTCATCGCCAAGACCGAGGCTGATTCCGAAGGCCAGGAATTCACGTTCGTCGTTTCCACCTCCGCGATAGACCGGCAGGGCGACGAGCTCGACCAGTCGAAGTGGAACTTCGCAAACTTCAAGAAGAACCCCGTCATCCTCTGGGCGCACAACTACGGCGAACCGCCCATCGGCATCTGCACGGACATCAAGACGGAAGGCGAGCAAACCGTCGCCACGGTCAAGTTCGCGCCGGCGGATGCCAATCCGTTCGCCGCCCAAATCGCCGCGCTCGTCCAAGAGGGCTATCTGAACGCCACCTCCGTCGGCTACATCGAGCACGACGACGGTTCGTACGAGCTTTTGGAGATCAGCGTTGTTCCGGTTCCCGCGAACGCGCAGGCGTTGTCCGTCCGCGAAGCGGAAAAGATGGGCTTGAACCTTCCGCAGCTCGTCATGAAGGGATTCAGTTTCACGACCAAAGGCGCGGTTCCGTACAAGGACCACGGCAAAGCTGATCCCGATACCGCTTGGGACGGCCCGGCGGAAGTGAAGGAGTGCGGCGAAGATTTCAAAAAGTTGAAGGACATCTGCGCGTGGTACGACGCCGAGAACCCCGACGTTAAATCGTCCTACAAGCTCCCGCACCACCGCGCTTCCGACCTGAAGGCCGTCTGGAACGGCGTTCGGGCCGCGATGGGCGCGCTTAAGGGCGCGCGCGGCGGCGCAGATATCCCGGAAAAGGACAAGCACGCCGTTTATTCACATCTCGCCAAACACTACAAGGAATTCGACAAGGAACCGCCGGAGTTCGAGAAAGCCGTGAAAGCCGAGGAGGTAGGCGATTCGTGCGAAATGCCGGACGGCTCGCTGGGCGTGCTTGCCGAAGATTCCGACAATCCGGGCAAGCTCGTGTGCGTTCCCAAGGAGGACGGCAAAGGCAACAAAGCCGCCAAGGACGAGCACGAAGAGCTTCACAAGGCCCTCACGTCGGAGCATGAGCGGCACGCGAAAGCCATCGTAAAGAGCATCGACGAGTTCCGTGAGAAAGCGCTGGGCGACGAAAAGAAAGCGGCCCGCAAGGAGGATCACGAAAAAGCCATCGACGAATTCACGGAAAAGATGGAGGGCGAGCACGCTGACCACCTCGAAAAGACGCTCAAAGCGATTGACGAGAATTACCAGCTTGAAGACCAGGCGCCGAAGAAATCCATCGACGAGTACCGCAAAGCGATGAAGGACGAGCACGAGAAGCACGTCAAGACGTTTGAAAAAGCGATTGACGAGTTCAAGAAGGACTGGCCGGACGGCGATCCGAGCGAGCCGGAAACCCGCGAGGAAGGCAAGAAAGCCATCGACGAGTTCGAAGAGAAGGCGGAAAAGGAGCTTGCGCGGCACAAGAAGGCGGCGCTTGACACGCCCGCGCCGGAGAGCCCCGAAGACCCGGATGGCGACGGCGACAATGACCAAGCCGATGATGAGGACAAGAAGATCCTCGAATTACTGGCCAGGAAGAGCGGACGCGAAATCTCGGCCAAGAACAAGGAGAAGATCAAGTCCATCATTGACGCGGCGGTAGCCCATCACGAGAAGCAAATCGCGGCCCTAAAGGACCTCATCGGTCCCGATGCGGGTAGCGAGGAGGAGGAACAGAAGCCGGAAAAATCCGGCGCTGCCCCGAAACCCAAGGTCGAGGTCAGAGACATCCGGCCCACCAGCGACACGTTTGAGGCGTTCATGGTGAATCGCCAGGTGCTTCGGACGGTCGATAAGGCGGTCGGGCAGGCTCTCGAAGACCTCAACCAAAAGTTTCGGAAGCACTTCCCCGCTCGTCGATAAGACCACGCTCCATAACTCAATAAATGGACAAAGAATTAGTTGTTAAGGCTGTTGAAGAAACAGTCTCGAAAGGCTTTAACGACTTTATGGAAAAGTCCCTCATCCCCACGATGGAGGAAGTTTCCGTAAAGAACGCGCGCAAAGTCGTTGAGCAAATGCTCATCGAGCGTTCCGTCAAGGGACGCGACGTGTCCGCCTTGGACAGCGAGCGGAAGATCGCCTTCGCCAAGCAGGTGCAGGCGGTCTATCGCGGCTTCCGCGAGGGTGCTTTGAAGGTGAAAGCCAACGAAGCGCTCATCGAGGAACAGGACAACCGCGGCGGATACTTGGTCGAGCCGGAAGTGGCTGACGCCATTCTCCGTATCGCCGCATCCGTTGGAACGATCATGAAGCAGTGCCAGAAATGGCCCATGAAAACCGATGAGCTCGGCATCCCGAACTACACCGGCTCGTTCCTTACCGGCTCCTACGTCGGCGTTGACCTTCCCGGAACGGTTACCGGCTTGACCTTCGGCCAAGCGGTCCTCATTGCCCGGAAATGGCAGCTTGCATTCACGGTTGGCAACGACCTTTTGGCCGACGCCTCCGTGCAGCTCGCTGACTGGCTCCTCGCAATGGCCGGCGAAGCGCTCGCGAACATGATCGACCAGCAAGGGTTCATCGGCGGAACCGCAACCACGGCCCCCGGTCCCTTCGTCGGCATCTTGAACGCGGCGAACACGCAGACCTATACGCTCGCCAGTGGCACGACCTACGCCAGCTTTGACGTCATCAAGGACTCGTCCGCGATGATCGGCTTACTGGAGGAATCCATCTTGGAAGGTGCCGCATTCTACATGCACCGCACCGTCTGGGCTGCCCTCCGCACGCAGGAAGGCTCGAACGGCTTGCCCGTCTTGCTCTTCGGCGGCCTCGCGTCTCCGGCGACCTTGGACATCGACCCGACTGGCGGTCCTATCCGTCCGGCTGGTTCGATCCTCGGCTTCCCGGTCTACACGAACCGCTGGCTTCCCACCAACACCGCCTCTTCGCAGGCAGGTACCGCGTTCCTGATCTTCGGGAACATGAAAGCGGCCGCCTTCGGCGACAAGGGCGACATGCGGGTTGCGCAGTTCGAATCCGGCAGCTTCGGCGGAAAAGAGATCGCCCTCTCCGACCAGCGCGGAATCGTGTACAAGCACCGCCACGCGTTCGTAGTCGTTCTTCCTCAAGCCTTCGTCGTCTGCAAGACGCACGCTTAGGCCCATTGATCCGGTTCCGGCGCTCAGTGATCCTCGCTCGCGCCGGACTCGGACGAGGAATCCAAAATAAACCGCCCGTCGAACAGCAATGTTCGTCCTTTCCGAATAAAGTCGAAGGAAAGCAGGGGCCAAGCACATCACTTACATGGACACTGTCTATGACAATCTGAAAGTCGTCGGGGGCACATCGGTCGCCCCGCAGTCAATCAGCGGCTCAACCGCTGTCGATGGCTCTGACGTGGACACGCAGGGCGCAGCGAGCGCGGCTATCTACGCCTACGGCGCAGCGGCCTCGGGTTCGCCGAGTGCGGCGACGCTCACGGTCACACTCCAAGAGTGCGACACGAGCGGCGGCACGTACACCGATGCGAAGGACAACACGGGAGCCGTTATCGGCTTCACGCTGACCGTTACGTCCGCTGCGGCCGAGAACGTCGCCCGCATCGAAGGCCTCAACCTTAATCGGAAGCGGTACCTTCGGGCGGTCATCACGCCCGCTTTCACGGGCGGCACGTCACCGGCAAGCGAAGCCTACGCCCAGATCCTTCTCGGCGCGAACACGCAGCTCCCGGTGGATACGGCGGTTTCGAACACCTAGTTCGAATCTTCGCTGACATGGCGTCTCCGGTGAGGTGAGACGCCATGAAGCGAGGATCTAATCCTCGGCAACATGGCAGGAGAACAAGTCTATTCATACGCGCTTACGTCGCTCGCAAGGGTCAAGGACCGGCTCCAAGAGACCACCACTTCCTACGACTCGGTTTTGACGCGCCTCATAAACGGGGCCACCGACTTCATCGAGCGGGAGTGCGGCAAGAGCGGCCTTGAGATGTACCCGAACGACGGGCATTTCACGCAGAAGACGTACACGAACGAGGTTTACACCGCCCAAGGCAGGAAGCAGCAACGCCTCGTCCTCCGCAACGCGCCCGTTACCTATCTCATTGTCACGGGCGACTTGACGCAGGGCTCCGCAACCGTCAATAACGTCACGCCCTCGACGGGAATCGTCGCAGGGATGCCGCTGTACGCCATTCAGGGACTCTTTCCGCAGAACACGGTCGTTTCGTCGGTTTCGGGAAGCACCGTTACGATGAGCCAACCCGCAAGCACCACCCAGACGGGCGCCACGTTCGAAATCAGCGGCCTTATCAATTTCCAGTGGCGCGCTGGAACGCCGAGCAATCCGAACTGGACCTCATTCATCCAAGACCAGTTCGAGCTCGACCAGCAGGGCCATTCGGGCATCATCCGCGTCTACGGTTCAATTCCCGGCCTCTACAACAACATGATCCGCGCGACCTACGTGGCGGGGTATCCGGTGGATTGGGCAAATGCGGGCAACGGTTCCACGCACCAGCTTCCGGCCGACCTCACCGGCACGTGCGAAAACCTCGTCGTGCGGCTCTGGAAGCGGCGCCAGCTTGACGGCAAAGCCTCGGAGAACATCCAGGGCGCGACCGTGTCATGGCGCGACGCGCTTGACGCCCTCGACCTCAACGTCATCGCGAATTACAAACGGTTCGGAAACGTCTTTTAACATGAATCCCAGTTCACAATTCGAAGTCAGCATCCCCAACCTTGACAAGCTCCAAGCGGCGCTCAAGGCCTATCCGGCAATCGCGCTTCCCATCCTGCAAAAGGCCATCATGGGCTCCCAAGCGATTCTTGCGAAGCACAAGGTCCGGCCCATCGTTCCTTTCAGACAAGGCTACCTCTTGACATATTGGGATTTCAGGGTCGGGACACTCCAAGCAGCTTACTCTCCCAGAGCCACCTATGCCCCTTACGTCGAATTCGGCACCCAGCCGCACGACATCGCGGTCAAGAACCGCAGCGTCCTTGCCGGTAAGCCTGGCGCGAATTGGTCCGGGCCGGTGAGCAAGAGCGGCTATGCGATTTTCGGCAAGCTCGTCCATCACCCCGGCACCAAAGCAAATCCTTTCATGGAACGAATCGTGGAGGCGTCCCAACCCGAGATCACCGCGCTGTTCGGCAAGGCGCTCGAGAAAATCACCGCCGCAATCGCGAGCCAAGCAAGCCTATGACCTACGCGCAGAACATGAAAGCCCAGATCATCGCCGACCTGAACACCCTTGTTCCGGCGACCTTGAACTGCGTCATTTCGGACGATTTCTCGAAGCTCAATCCGCTTGACCGCAATTTCCCCGGCTTTCCGGCCGCGTTGGTCATTCCTCCGACCGTGAGCACTTCGGAATACGAGGACACGGCGACGAACCTCCGCGAATATACATGGTTCGTCATGGTCGTCATGCGGCCCGAGGACTTGACAAGCTCCACCTTCCTTGAAGGCGTTATGGACGCGGTGTTGAATGTGTTCGACCAGGACGTAACCCTCAAAGGTGCTTCGGATGGCGGGGTGTTGCCTGCCGTCATCGAGCCGCCCGGCCCGGTAAGCTCCGGTAGCGTCACCTATGTGGTTTTCTACATCACCCTCAAGGCCCGCACCCTCGTCACGGCCGGGACGCAATAATCAAAATGTTATACTGAAGAAAACCCACCCACATGATGGAAGAGTACAAGAACAAGATGGATATCCCCGCGTCCGAACAGAAAGACGAGGTTCCGCAGAAGGTCACGATCCGCGCAGTGAGCCAGATCAAGAACGAATACCACTTCCCCGGAAGCGGCATCTGGCAGCCCCTTGCCGTCGTTGCCACGACCATCGAGGAAGCGACGCACATTTGGAAGCAACGGAGAAAGCCGGTGATTCCGGAAAAGGTCGAGGAACCGAAAGAAACCAATAACGAATAGCTATGGCTCAAAAAGGAATAGGACGACTGTTCAGCGTCGGCATCGCGAAGGAGACCGCGCGCGGCACGGCGGAAACGTCGGCCACGTACTGGATTCCCTTCAGCGACGCCAGCATCGACGAGAAGTTCGAGAACGTCACGCAGGACGAGGCGTATGGCATTATCGAGGATTCCGTAGGGCAGTTCAGGGTAAAGAACTGGGCGGAGGGAACTCTCAAGGTTCCTCTCACCGACCAGAGCTTGCCGCTCTTGCTTTACTCCATCTTCGGCCACAACGCCGACGCCACGCACTCAGGCGAAACGACGGTCTACGACCACACGCTCACCGTGGGGGAAACGGCCCAGCACCAATCGCTCACGCTTTTCATCCACGACCCGCTGTCGGGGCAGGATTATTCGCACGCGAACGGCGTGATCCACAAGCTGGAGCTTACGGCTGAACTCAAGAAGTTCATCGACCTCTCGCTCTCCGTCAAGGCCTTCAAAGGAGCGACGCAAACCTCGTTCACGCCTTCCATCGTGGCAGAGAACCGCTTCCTGCCGCAGCACTTGACGTTCAAGTACGCGACCACGGTGTCCGGGCTTTCCAGCGCGACCGCAATTGCGTTGAAGTCCATCAAGCTCTCCATCGACGAGAGCATCGAAGACGACGACGTGCTCGGCCAGGACTCGCCGCTTGACTTCCTGAACAAGGAATTCAAGATCACGGGGCAGCTCGAAGCGATCTTCGAGAACAACACCGACTTCAAGCAGGTCGCTCTCGCGGACCCGAACGTCGCGCAGGCGCTCTCCATCGACATCAAGAACACGGATGTCACCATCGGCACCGCGGCGAATCCCGAAGTGGCGATCACGCTTGACAAGGTGTACTTCACCGAGTACTCGCGGCCGATCAAGGTCAAAGACCTCGTCTACCAGACGGTCAAGTTCGTGGCGGCGTATTCCGTCACGGACTCCGAGATGGCCAAGATCGTCGTGACGAACACAGTCGCCAGCTACTAGTCCTCGCCATAACCTCACCATGGAACGAGAAACAACGACATTCAAAACCCCGGGCGGACACGAAGTGGTCCTCAAGACCTACCTCACCGCCCGGGAAGCGAACCACCTGAAGCAGGTCCTCTACGCGAGCATCAAAATGTCCATGACGGACATCGCAAGCGGCAAGACCGAGGTCAACGACATCCCCGCCACGTCGCTCCTCGAACAGGAGCGCGAAGCGCTCAAAACCGTCATCGTCAGCCTCGACGGGAATCAGGAGAACGTGGCCGAGCGCTTGCTTGACCTCCGTTCGGAAGATTACGACGCCGTCGTGGCCGAAGTGAACAAGGTCACGAAGTCAAATTTTCAGACGGCGAAATAGAACTGGCGTGGAGCCGCTATTTCGCCCTTGACGGCAGCATCGAATATCCCGAACAGATCGCCGTTCTCCTCTGCCGCGAGATGAAGTGGACGTGGGAAGAATACCTGTCTCAGCCGGTGTGGTTCGTTAGGATGCTCATCCTCCTCATGCAAGCCGAGGGCGAGCACTACAAACGCCAGCAAAAGCAATCCTAATGCCCACGTCTTCCACCACGCTCGAAATACTCGTAAAGCTCAAAGACGAAGCCACTGCCGCGATGCAGGGGCTTGGTTCGAATTTGCAGAGCATCGGCCAGAGCATGAGCTCGGTGGGGAAGACCATGACGACGGACATCACGCTCCCGCTCGTCGCCTTCGCCACTTATGCGGTGAAGGGCGCGATGGACTTCCAGCAGGCGATGACAATGATCCAGACGCAGGCCGGAGGCTCGGCGGCCGATGTCCAGAATCTTTCGCAGCAGGTCATGGCTCTCGCTCAATCGAGCCAGCAGGGACCTACGGAACTCGCCAAAGGCCTTTTCCACATCGTTTCGCTGGGGTTGAAGGGACAGGACGCGATGAATGCCTTGAAGGCCGCTTCCGAGGGTGCGGCGGTCGGGCAGGCAAACTTGGAGGACGTGGCGACCGCTTTGGGCGGCGCGATTTCGTCGGGCATCAAGGGAACGAGCGATTACCAGGGCACGATGGCCGTTTTGAACGCCACGGTCGGCGCCGGAAACATGAAAATGACCGACCTCGTCGCTGCGCTCGGCACCGGCATCCTTCCGGCCGCGAAAAGCGCCGGCCTTTCCATACAGGACGTATCAGCCGCCCTTGCCACCATGACCGACAACGGCATCCCGGCCGAAGACGCGGCAACGCGGCTCCGGATGACCTTCTCGCTCATGTCCGCGCCGACCACTGCGGCGGAGAAAGCTCTGAAAAGTGTCGGCATCTCTTCTACGGAACTCGCGACCGACATGCGGCAGCCGAACGGTCTCCTCAATGCAATCATGGATCTCAAGACGCACCTTGAGGATTCCGGCAAGACCGCGGTCGAGCAGAACGCCATCATCGCAAAAGCGTTCGGTGGCGGCCGGACTTCGAGCGCCATTCTCACGCTCCTCGAAGAGACCGACCGCCTGAAGTCCAAATACGCGGACTTGGCAACAGGGGTTAACAGCTTCGGGAGCGACGTGCAGGCCCAGAACGAAACGTGGAACGGACAGCTCGCGCTCCTCAACTCGAATTTTCAGATCTTCCGCGACACGGTAGGCAAGTCCCTCCTTCAGATCGCGAACCAGGTTTTCCCCATCGTCATCAACGCGCTCCAAGACCTCGTTCACTGGTGGAACAACCTCTCACCGGGCGTGCAGAAGGCAATCATCTATTTCGGGGTCTTCGTAGCTGCCGTTGGGCCGGTTCTCGTCGTAGTGGGAACGCTCATCTCGGCCATCGGGACCATCATCACCGTTATCGGGCCTCTTGTCGCGGCCATTGGGGCGGTCATCGTGGCTTTGGGCGTGTGGCCCATCCTCATCGGTGTCATCGTTGCAGCAGTCGTTTATCTCATCGTCACGCACTGGACGCAGATCCAGCAGGCAACCGAGAAGGCGTGGAAATACGTGACGGACAACGTCAACGCGGCCTTGCAGATTTTGCAGGGCGTGATTGCGGCCGTCCTTACGGCAATTCAAACCACATGGAACGCCGTCTGGGGCGGCATCAGCGGTTTCTTCATCGGCGTATGGGACGGCATCAAATCCGCGCTCGAAAGCGCCATCAGCTTCGTCATGGGCCAACTCAACAATCTTTTCGGCTTCGTCGGAGGGATTGCCAACAAGATCATGGCGCCCATCCAGGGCATAGGCAATTTCATCTCCGGCATCGCGCAAACGGCCGGCAAGATCGGCGGAGCGGTCGGAGGCGCAATCTCGTCCGTGATCCCCAAGCTCGCCTCCGGCGGCATCGTGTCAAGCCCCACGCTTGCACTCGTCGGCGAAGCGGGACCGGAAGCCGTCATCCCTCTTTCCGCGTTCTCCGGCGGCAGTTCGCTCGCGCGCGGCTACGGAGGCGGCGCCAGCGGCAACATCGTCGTGAACGTGAACGGCGGGATGTATCTCGACCGGCAGGCGGCCACGCTCATCGGGAACGAGATCGCCAAGCTTATCGGTCGCCAACTGAAGCTCAAGAACTACTCGTAAAATGGCGAATCCCGTTTACATCACCGACAACGGCACCGACATCTCGAATTCCATCGACTGGAGCACCGTTGACCTCGTTTCCGTCCTCACGAAGGAAGTCAGCACGCTCAAATTCAACGTCAAGCTCGGCGCAGGCCAAACGACGCCCGCGAAGACCGTGCCGAAGGTGGGCGATGTGATCAAAATGTATGATTCGAGCGGGGTCATTTTCGGCGGTACGGTGACGGAAACCGAAGTCACCGTCGCGGGCCTTCTTTTCACCTACCAGATCTCATGTACCGACTGGAGCTACACGCTCGACGGCACCCTCATCGCCAAGAACTACGCGAGCATGGACCCGCATGACATCGTCCTCGACATCGTGAGCACGGTGGGAGGCACGGCGAAGGGCTTCACCACGAACCACGTGCAGGTCGGCAATTTCCTCGTCCCGTCCATTAAATTCAACTACGAGCAGCCAACGAAAGCGCTTGAGGCGCTCGCCAAGCTCATCGGCTGGGACTGGTATATCGACGCGGACAAGGACGTGCATTTCTTCCTGGGAGCGGTTGATAACGGCATAGGCGAAGGCGGCGCGGCGCCGATCACGATTGACGAAACCTCCGGCGACATCGAATGGAATTCGCTTGATATCGACGTGAACCTTCAGAACATGAAGAACAGCGTTTACGTCATCGGAGGGCTGTACGACAAGACCTTCACCGCCTTGGACGCGGTGGACGTGTACCTCACGAACGGCCAGCAACAGGTCTTTTCGCTCGCCTACGCCTATGACAAAAGCACGCTCGTTGTCGAATTAGATGGTGTCGCGCAATCGATAGGCACGGACCAGCAGACCGACCCGAGCACGGTCCAGGTCCTTTACAACGACGCCCAGCGTTTCGTCCGCTTCACCGCGGGCGCACCCTCAAGCGGCCAGACCGTCCTTGTCTACGGCAAAGCCCGCATCCCCATCCTCGCGCACGCCTCCGACTCCGTCGGCATCGCGACCTACGGCGAATTTCAGGACTCCATCATCGACCGCCAGATTTACAGCGTGCAGGAAGCGCAGCAGCGCGCGCAGGCGGAGATCCTCCAGTTCGGACACGCCGTTTACGACGTGAAATTCAACACGCTGACTTCGGGATGCAAGATCGGCCAGACCATCATCCTCAATTCGCCGAAGCTCGGCATCACGAACCAATACCTCGTCATCAAGCGCATCGAGGCGAGCGTCTTCGTTCCCGGCACGCAGGGCCAGCTTGAATACCAGATTGAAGCCTTGGGCTCCGACAACGTGACCTTCGTGGACATCATCAGCACACTATTGCAGCAAGAGAACGCAAACACGACGGTGGATGACAGCACGGTGCTCGAGGTGCTGCTTTCCCTCGCGGAAACGGTCAAGGTGGACGATACGGTGGCTTTGGCTCACGAATCCTGGCCGTACACATGGGGCTAAGTTATTCAATATGTTACACTTAAACCAATGCAGGAGGACGCCCGCGCAAATCTAAAGACCAAAGGTGGCAGCACGATCCGGGGCATCGTCAAGCGGATGCTTCACAATCCGCACCTTAGGCAAATCGGCCTCGCCCTCGCCTTCACGCTCGGCTTCCGTGGCATCAACCGCGTCCAGAGCGCGCATTTCAAATATCTCCGCGATTACCACGGCGAGAAATTGCGCCGGAAGGAAATCGTCCTCAAGAGCGACGACGGCCTTTCCCGCGTCTACCTCAAACCCCGCCTCAGCTTCAACTACAACTCCCGCGTGAACGTCGGCGCGAAGCTCGCCGCTTACTTGCTTTCCGGCTCGAATCTCGGCAGCTTGACTTCCCCGGCCGTTCCGCTCTACATCGCGCTCTCGACTTCTACCCTCACTCCGGCAGCGACGGACACCACCCTTTCCGGCGAAACATCCGTCGCCGGCCTCGGTAGGGCGCTCGGCACGGCGCAGAATTACGTCGCGCCAAGCTCGCTTGACGGCGGCGCTTCGTTCGACATCTACAAATCCTTCACGCTCACGGGCACCGCAACGACGGTGGTTTCGACGGCGCTCTTCGATGCTGCTTCGAGCGGAAATATGTTTGCCGAAGTGAACTTTGCCACGTCGGCTGGGATGAGCACGAACGATATCCTTCAGGTCACGTGGACGGTCAATTTTTAGGACATGGCATCAGTAAAGCTCGCATACGAATCGACGCAGACCCCGACGATAACGCTAGCTAGCCTTGCGAACGGAGCCACAAGAGCGTGTACCGCCATTGACAACTCATCGGCGCTCGACCTTGATGCGGTGGTCTTTCTCCAAATCAAGACAGGAGGTACGGGCGTTTCTTCCACGGGCCACGTGGACGTATATATCGTGAAATCCCTCGACGGCACGAACTGGGACGATGGCTTCAGCGGAACGGACAGCGGACTATCGCCCGTTGTTGGCTCTACATTCCTTTTCAGTTTCCCTGCATATGTGAACGCCTCAAGCTTTCTAGCCTCGGAACGCCTCTCAAAGGTCTTCGACCGCCTCCCGAAAAAGTTTTCCATCTGCGTCGTGAACAACACGGGCGCGGCCTTCGATAGTACGGCGGCGAACTTCAAGCTCATCGTGGCTCCGGACTATCTGACGGTGGCGTAATGGCTTGGTTCGGCAAAGCGGGCAGGGGACGCATCGGCACATTTTTCGGCAACCGGCCGACGATGGTTGCGTACTGGCAGATGGAGGGCAGCTCGCGCGACAACACTGGCGGAACGGCTGGAGGGTCGGACACGGCAGTCATATACAAGGGAAGCGGATCGCGGCCGACCGCTGCGACGGAGAGATTCGCGAGCTATGACGGTGCGTCGAGCCAGACGAGCGGAGCGCTTCCATCGACCTATAATCCTTGCTCGCTCTTCATATGGTACCGCCCCCGATCCGCGCCTAGCGCATACTACTGGACAAGCTACAACAACACGAACCTCGGATTCCAAGTGAGGACGACGGGGCAGCTTTATGTGCAGACCTATAACGGAAGCGGCGGTCCATATTTCTATTCCACGGGCACAAACTTCAATGATGGAAAGTGGCATCTCCTCGTGATGCGGGTGAATGGTGGGACTGTCGACGCGAACTACGATGGGAAGTTCCTCAATTCCGGATCGGGAGCGACTGTGAATGTCGGAGGCAACTTCTGGGTCGGATCGGACTTCGGAACTGTGAATGGCGCGGTATTCGATGCAGGCGAGATGGCGTTCTTCTCGGAGTACATACCCGACGACCTCATCGCCCAATACTACGCATGGGCGACGAAGAAGAAGCCAACCGGCTTCTCGAAGTGGCTCAAATACATCTTCAATCTCAACGCCTCTGTCACGATGATGAACGCGGCATCCCGCTATGCCACCGTTCAGCGCGTCATGGGACGCGCGAGAAGCGCCACCGTGAGCATGATGAACGCGGCGTCACGCTTCGCTACCGCCAAGCGCGCGCTTACTTGGTCCCGCTCCGCGTCCGTTTCCATGATGAACAGCGCGTCCCGCTACGCCACTGCCGCATGGCACGAAGTCATCGTTTGGACGAGGACCGCTTCCGTTTCCATGATGAACTCTGCATCGAGATTCGCGAAGGCGACGAAGACCCTCATCATCAAGATTTCGAACGTGATCCGATGGAACTTCTTTACGTGGGATTGAGCGCAATCCACAGGCCTTCATAAAGCAGAATGCTACGATTAAATCAATGGAGGCATCCTCAGAAAATGGCAAGACAATACGGATAAGTGAGAGCGGCCTGAAAATCAAGGGCACGGTCATTCTCCGCGCCTACAAGGCAGACACGGAGGAGCTCCTCGAGGAAATCGTTACCCCCAACCTCGTCGTGGATTCGCCGAGCTACGGGCTCGACCTCGTGATCCAGCGGCTCGTCGGCACGAACACATATTCCTTGAACATTACGCACGGCGAGATCGGCATCGGCCAGGCGACGCCCGCGCTCTCGGATACACAGCTCGGCAACGACGTCGCCCGCGTTTCCACGACGTACTCGGCCGACAACGCGAACCAGATTGCCGTGCTCCAGTTCTTCTTCCCGGATAGCACGCTTCCGAACCAGACCTACTACGAATTCGGCACCTTTGTGGACGGGCAATCCTCTCTCGGAACCGGCCAGATGTTCAACCACGCGCTCTTCACAACGCCCTACGCAAAGGTTTCGGGCGTGGACATAACGGTCGAAGTCGATTTCACATTATCGCAATGAGATCCTCCAAAGTTTCACCCGGCGACGCGGGAACAGCGCTATGGGCTGACAATCTTCGGGACGACGCCTACGGCAGCTCTATGCTCTTGGCGCACGAGCAGACTACGCCGGGAATGACGCTCTACGTCGAACCGGGGGTCTATTACATCGGCACGACTCGGGTCCTTTTCACTGGGGGGAATTCTCCGAGCTTCACCGCGCCGACCTCCAACCCCCGCATCGACCTTCTCACGGCCGATTCAAGCGGCACGCTCGCCATCGTCCAAGGCACGGAAAACGCTTCGCCCGTCGCGCCCTCTTATCCCACGAACAAGATGGTCATCTGCGAGGTCTACAACGTCGTCGGCGAAACGGCGCTCTACGACAACGACAACCAGATTGCCGGGCAGGGATACATCCTGAACGACGTGCGGCCACTGGCCGCGCCGCCTTATATCTCAAGCACGTCGCAATTCGGGAGTGCCGTGGTTCCCGATTCCGCCCTCGTGAGCAGTTTCATCCACGATCCGGGCGGCGATGCTCAAGGCGACATCATCTATTTCAACGGGTCGGCGTGGGCGCGGCTGCCGGCCGGAACGTCCGGCTACATGCTCCAGACTCAAGGTCCGGGAGCAAATCCCTTATGGGCCGCCGGATTGCCCAACGCCTTTCAACCCGTCGGGGGCTCGGGGACCGTACTACAGGATGCGACAACCGTGCGGAGCAACAACACCACGACCCCGACCAAGGTCAAGACACTTTCCTGCAACGTCGCCGGGTTCTATACGTTCAATGCGAATTTGGCGGACCTCGCCGCTACCTACTCCGGGTACGCGGCACTGTATCAGAATGGAGTGCAAGTGGCGACGTATAGCTACGGCGCCGACACCAGCTATCACCGGAACACATTCGGCACGTTCTATGCGAACGTGAACGACTATTTCGACCTGTATCTCTGGGTGCAAAGCGGTGCCACATCAGCGATGTCGTGCAACAGTTTCCAAGTCACCTCGCAAAACGGCCTCATTCTCATCATCGGAGGAAACCAGGTTGGATTCCAGCCTAGCGGCGCCGTTAATCTAGGAACACCCCCGACCTCGAACTTTACGATTACCCTTAACTAATCCCATGAACGACGACCGAACCACCGCACGTGAAATAGCGCAAGACAAGATGAATGGCGACATCATGCTTGCGCTGGGGAGGCTCGAAGGGCAGATGTCCGGCGTCAAGGAGAGCATCGACAATCTCGCGCCCGTCATCAAAGACTTCGAAAATCGGATTACCGAAAATGAAAAGGATCTCTCGACCATCCGCGTGAAAATCGGCATCATCGGAGCCGTCATCGGCGCGGCAGTGTCTTTCATCATCAATTGGACGTGGAGCAAGTTCAGGGGGTACTGATCGTTCCCTGTCCCCTCCCCTTTCGGACCACTCCCCTCTTCGCAAAAAACGAGGAAATACGGGACATCAGCGGTAGGGGAGGGGATAGGTGCATAACTCACTCTCGACAAACTTCATAAATGTTTCACAATTAAAGTAACCCCGCATGCCAGACATCCCGTACGAAAAACTAGGGGGACTGGAGCGTCCGAAAGATGAGCGCGATTTTCCGCTTGGCGCGACCTACGTTCCGGTAAAGCGGCCCTCCACCCTCGGGGCCGACATGAGCTGGTTCAAGCGGAACTGGCAGGCGCAGATCCCCACATGCGGACCGCACGCCCTGAGCCACGACAAGGCCGTTCAGGACCACGCATCGGTCCCTTCGCTCTCTCCGCGCTACACGCCGCGCTTCACCGGCATCCGCATGAAAGACCCGAGATCGCCCGTCTACGACGGCTACGCGCCGGATGCCGGTACGGACATGCGGCATCTTTTCCAAGCGGCGGTCGCGGGCCAGAACACTTTCGCGCCGCTCGAAAACGACACCCTCTTGCCTCTCGCGCAGTACCTCGACCCGTCCGTTCTCACGCCGGCGATGCTTGCCGAGTCAAAGAACAATCTCATCAAATCGTACGCCTTCGACGAGACGCCTGGCGGCCCGACCTACGACTCGATTGCCGATGCGGTCAATCAGTGGAAGGCGGTCATCCTTCTCATCAAGTGCGACGAGGGATTTTGGGGGACTTCGACCCCGACGTTCACCACTCCAAAGTACGGACATTTCATCCTCGCCTACGATTGGGACGACAACACGGGCGAGCTTCTCATCGTGGACAGCGCGGAGCCGGACGAGCAGTTCGCGCTCAAACGAATCGCGAAGCAGTACATCCAGCCGCAATTCTTCCTGGAAGCGGGCACGACGGTTGACATCCCGCCGAGCATCAAACAGGTTCTCTCACATCCGCAGCTCACACCGCAGCAGAAAATCAGCATCACACAGCAGATCCTCACTGATATTGCGGAAATCCTTCAAGACATGAAGAAGGAGATTTAAAGGTCGCAAATACATCGTGTTCGAAATGTTCAAACAAATCAGCGCAAAGGCGGAACTCGTGTTGCAGGCCATCGTGAGCCTCGGCGGCAACTCACTCATCATCGCGGCGCTCCCGAAGCTCCTTCCGGCTTCCATCGTGGCAATCGTGTTCTTGGCGTTTAACGTGGCCCAGGTGGTCTACGCCTACAAGAATCCCAACTACGCGGTCCACCTCATCCAGACGGGGCAGCTCTCCGTTCCTCCAAAGGCCGACCAGTAACCACCACCATGGACATCAGCCAGCTCAACGCAATTATCGGGAGTGCCATCGCGTTCCTATTGGCGAATCCCTATATCGCGATTGTCATTCTCGGAATCGTCCTCCTCCTGATCGATCCCGTTCTTATCGGCTTTGTGATTATCGGCGTCATCTTGTGGTTCGCTTTTCACCTCCACCACTGATCAATGAAACCTCGCCCTTCGTGGGATGAGGATGTCGTCAAATACTTCACGCTTCATCCCGACCACACCGACGCGCAGGCAGCCCGCGCGTTCGGCATGAAAACCTACCAGATCACGAATGTCCGTATGCGCTACGGCATCAAGCGGGTTGTCGAAGAGCCTCCGAGACGCAAGCTGAAGGAGGCGCTTGAAGCGGACATCCTTGAACAGAAGGGCGACGCGTCAGAAAGTACCATCAAAAAGCAATACGACTACGCGCTCCGCGAGATCGACAAGATGCGGCGCGAGCGCGAGGCCATCCTCCGGCTGAAGCAAGCGCCGGAAGTGAGCGAGATCAAGCCCCACCACGGCTCCGGCACGTCGGAAGCCACGTATTTCTCCGTCGCCTCCGACTGGCACATCGAGGAGCGCGTCCGCGCGGAGGAAGTGAACGGCCTGAACGAGTACAACCTCGAAATCGCCTATAAGCGTTCCGAAAAGTTCTTTCAAAAAGCATTGCGCCTCTACCGCATGTTCGCGCAGGACGTGAAGATCGAGAACTGGGTTCTCCCGCTCCTCGGCGACTTCATCACGAGCAATATCCACGAGGAATTGGTGGAAACGGCCCAACTCGCGCCGGCCGAAGCCATCTGGAAAGCCCAGAACATCCTCATCTCCGGCATCGACTTCATCCTGAACCACACGAAGGCGAAGCTCATCCTTCCCTGCAAATCCGGCAACCACGGCCGCATGACCAAAGACCAGCGCCATGCGACCGAGGAAGGGAACTCGCTCGAATCGTTCATGTACCGCACGCTGGCCCAGCATTACGAGGGCGAGCCGAGGACCAATTTCATCCTCTCTGACGGCTACCACATTTACCTCGACGTGTACGGCCAGACGGTCCGCATCCACCACGGCCACGCCATGAACTACGGCGGCGGAGTGGGCGGGATCTACATCCCCGTGAACAAGGCCCTCGCGCAGTGGAACAAGGCGAGGAAAGCGGACCTCGACATCTTCGGCCACTTCCACCAGTTCCGCGACGGCGGCAACTTCGTCTCGAACGGCTCGCTCATCGGCTACAACTCGTACGCTTTGACGATAAAGGCCGAATACGAGCGACCGCAGCAAGCGTCATTCCTCATTGACAAGAAGCGCGCGAAGACCATCGTTGCGCCAATCCTCCCCGACCCACGTTGAACGTCCTGATCTGTGCCGTTTTGTTCGACCTTTACGGCACAGATCGGGGCGCTAAACCCCATCCGTTCATTCCCAACTGAAAAGGAGACCACCGATGGAAGGATTGCTGTCCCACCACAACACCGAACTGCTTTCACGGTCGCAGCTTGCGACCATTCCGGCACCCGAAGCGACCGACACCTTCAAGCCCATTTCTCACATCGACCTCGTGCAGAGCGTCCTCGACGGCCTTTCGTACCGGCACATCAACATCGTGAAGGATGAGTACGCCGTTTCCGAGGACGGCATGAAGCTCTTCGGCATCCTCGAACTCGAACAGGGCTTTGACGGAGCCAGGTATTCCCTCGGCATCCGCAACGCGAACGACAAATCAATGAGATTGGCGATGACCGTCGGGTTTCGGGTCTTCGTGTGCGACAACATGGCGTTCTGGGGCGATTTCACCCCCGTCCTCCACAAGCACACCAAGAACTTCAACCTCATGGACGCCATCGCGGTCGGTCTCGACCGGATGCAGCGGAACTTCGAGCCGATGCGTTCCCAAGTGCTCGCATGGCGCGAAGCGCAGCTCACCGACGAGAACGCGAAGCTCACGATCTACCGCGCGTTCATCGAAGGGGATCTCGACGTTCCGAAACACTTGGCCCGAGCCGTCCACTCTCTCTATTTCGAACCCCAACACCAGGAGTTCGCCCCGCGGACTGTCTGGAGCTTGCAGAACGCCTTCACTTCGGCGTTCAAGGAGCTCGAACCAATCCCGCAGTTCAAGGCCACCGCAAAATTGGGCGATTTCTTTGCCCGTTTCTGAGCTTCAGTCCCTCCCGCCTTATCTGACCTCACGGTTGCCGGCGTTCCGCCGACCCATGAAAAACGCCGGACCAATCTCAAGGAGGAGCTATGGATAGAGCGATCAAGGTGTCTTTCTACATCACCCTTATCCTGTTTTTCACCGTCGTGCCGCCGTGCCTCTACTTCATCCTTCGGCCCCATCCCAAGCTGAAGGGCTTGCCCCACTGCCGCAACGCGATTCTCGTGTACCGCGCCCCATCCCTTTATGAGAATCCCGACATCGACCTCAACCGCAACTGGCAGACCTTCCCTGGCTACGTGATCGTCTTCGGATGCGTCGCCCAACGGGACGGCATGACCGTCGTCGCAACCGACAAAGCGGTGCTCTTCGTGAACAACGCCTTGATCGCGGGAATCGGCTACGTCGAGCCGAAGTAAGGAGGAGCCATGCACGAATGTTTTTGGTGCAGTGAATCAATGGCTGAAGGAACACCGTGGGTGAGGTTCAAACACCCCTATACGGGCCAGCCCATCTGGTTTCACCGCGATCCGAAAGGCAAGAACTGCTATTACGAGTTCTTGCTCAACTGGCTCAAACGCCGGAAACAGCAAGAGGTTCCCGATGCAACCTGAACTGCATAAAGACAAACCCTACCATCCCGTTACCGCAACCTGCACGGAGGATGGCGCAAAGCTGATGGTGATGGAAGTCCATGCCAATTCCGGCGGCTATATCGCCCTCTATTGCGCGTGTCCCAAGTGCTATCGGGACTACACCCTCTACCGGCATTTCTGGGGCATCATCCATGACTGCCTCACAGCCGATTTCTTCAGCGGCGTCATGGAACCCTTCGAGAAGCAGATGGGAGGGCCGCAGTGAAATCCAACCTCCCTCCCAACCACAAGCACGAACCGACCCGCCATCACGTCCCGCCGAAAAGCAAAACCAAGCCCCAATTCATCCTCGTCAAGCCGAGGAACCAACACGAGGCATATCACCTCCTGTTCTCGAATGCTCATTCTTTCGATGAATGCGTCGAGATCCTCCGGCGCGAATGGTGGTCTCCACGATAACCGGCTCGCCCCCTGCCGAAAAACGGGGGCTTTTTGTTGGAGGTATTAAAACGACAACAAGACCGCGTATTGCCCTTCTCAGAACCGCTCACAGGAGAGATTATTGCGGCTGTCATGCAAATCACATCATATTCTTACCGCTTCGCTTCGGAAGTTCTTGACAGCGAGGGGTTTAGTGACAAGAAACACGACATCATCGAGGTTCTTGCAGGCATCGACGCGATCCCTCAGCTCAATCAGCCGAAAACCAGAGAGCGTAACGGCAAGAAGATGACCTTCACCACGGATCAGTTGGCCCTGAACAAGCTTCTCGATCATGAATTTGGACAGCGGGGGTGGGATTGCCAGCCGTTGGTCACCAATGACGGAGTGACCAAAATCAAGGCCGATTACAAGAAGGACAAGGTTCAGGTCGAAGTGCAGTTCGGCAATATGGCCCGGTGGTACACGGACGTCTTCAAATTTCAGGTCTCCTATTCCCTGGGCCTCATCGACGTAGGCGTCCTCGTCGTCCCCATACAGGCCTTTGCTGCTACCATTGACGAAAACGTC
Source organism: Patescibacteria group bacterium (assembly GCA_035533975.1). Taxonomy (GTDB): domain Bacteria; phylum Acidobacteriota; class Terriglobia; order Acidiferrales; family UBA7541; genus JAKASX01. Next base: position 8,657 of record DATLSU010000025.1, on the reverse strand, counting down.
GCCTATTACGAGCGCGTCATCCGAGAACTCCCCTACGCCAAAATGAGCATTACGCTCCCGATCTGGGTTTTGGGAATCCAGCCCTGAAATGCCGAAAGAGTCCGACTTGACCACGGGCGTCCTTCCAGTAAAATCAAGGCATCGTGAACCGCACCGTGTCGGGAATCTGCGACCACTACAACCAGAAAGCGCGGGCTTCTCTCTTTCTCGGCGATCGCTTGGATCTCCTGAGGTCAATAGTCGCGGGCGAAGCGCGCCTCATCGTCACATCACCGCCATACAACATCGGGAAAAAATACGAGAGACGCCTCGAATTTGATCACTACCTTGAGCAGCAGGAAGCCACGATTACCGAGTGCTATCGTGTCCTCGCCAAGAACGGAAGCCTCTGCTGGCAGGTCGGCAATCATATCGCGCGCGACGGCGAAATTTTTCCTCTGGACATCTACATCTACCGCATCTGCAAGAAGCTGGGACTGAAGCTCCGCAATCGAATTGTGTGGGCATTCGAGCACGGCCTTCACTCAAAAAAAAGGTTATCGGGCCGTTACGAGACGATCTTGTGGTTCACGAAATCCGACCACTACGTTTTCAATCTCGACCCCATCCGAGTGCCTCAGAAATATCCCGGCAAGAAGTATTTCAAAGGCCCGAAAACAGGACAGTATTCCTGTAATCCGCTTGGCAAGAACCCCGGAGACGTTTGGATCATCCCAAACGTGAAGCACAACCACATCGAAAAGACCGCCCATCCCTGCCAATTTCCGATCGAGCTCGTGGAGAGGCTCGTTCTGGCGCTCACCAATCCGAACGACCTCGTCATCGATCCATATATGGGAGTTGGAAGCACCGCATGCGCCGCCGTTATCCATGACCGCCGCGCTGCCGGTTCCGATCTTTCGGGGGACTACCTGAAAATTGCTCGTCAGCGAATCGAGCTCGCACTCAACGGCGCCCTGCCGAGGCGCGAACTGGGCAAACCGGTTTACGTGCCCGGCCCAAATGACAAGATCGCTAAACGCCCCGCGGAGCTCGGGCCACCTAGCAATGGCCACGCAATCCCCCCTATCCGCTCGCTCTTCCAATAGCGCTTTTCCTTGCTATCCACACCCCTCGCTTGAAGTATCCCGCCAGTATGCTTTACTTTTTGTGAGGTGTCTGTCTGGTCCCCGTGTGCGGGGTACCCCAACAATGGATCAAGCAAGACCCTGAACCCATAGTCCACAATTTGGGTCGTGCACTTTTCGGGAACACGGTTCCCTTCTAGACAAACCGAAAAGACATATGGACGCTGTGCAGACAAGACGGCCCCGACAGGGGTCGTTTTGGTTCATTCCCGCTATCCCCATCCCCCGTTTGACACCCCCCTCAGACCTTCTACCCTTAAAGCTGGGAGTCCCGAAAGCGTTGTCCGAAACGGTTGCAAAGTCCGTACTCCCGCTGAATGCGTAAATCCCAATGGTTCGTAATTCTCTCTTTTCCGCTCATATTTGCCCCAATTCTCGCCTCTAGCCGCATAGAGGCCGTCCGGCCATCCCGGGACGCGTGTAATAGCGAAATTTTGGCAGGACACTGCCTCCTTGCGTCCATCCTCACGACCACCGACCGGCTTGTGGCCGAATACGGCTCCAGACCCCCTTACAGCGGCCAAATTTTCGCTTCAGGCGAGCGTTTGACCCCGGAACAGGCAATCTACGCTCTGCCCTACGTCATCGCGTGCGAGAGCGAGGATAAAAGCGTCAAAATCGTGGATTCCAACGGCTACTACAGCTACGGCATCGCGCAGATCCAAAGCTCCACGTGGGCCGGCTTCGTGAAGGATTCAGGATTGGGCGGCGATCCGATGGTGAAGAATGACGCGGTTCGGATGGCGCTCTGGGCGTTTGAGCATGGCTATGCCGACCTGTGGTCATGTGCCCGTATCGAAAAAGTTATCCACAATTAAGGCCGCTTGACGCCGTTTTTCACGGATTTATCATGAAAATGTTCCGTAACGGAATGGCGAGCCCCACGTTTCATAAGATGAACTCTTTGGGAAGCGTGGCGAGCTGTAAAAAGCTCACGCGCTCGCCAAAGAGTTTTTCATTTCTGTCGGGGAAGGTGGGCGGACCGAGCTGCCTCCCGGCGGTTGCCACTTAAAAGCTCGGACTAGGTAACCAGATGTGACCGACAGGATTCGGCTCACCCGCAACTCGTGAACCTAGCGTGCGATCCCCGTCCCTTTCCGGCGAGGACGACGAACCCCCATTGGCGAAAGCAACTTTGGTGGAGAGCGGAAAGTGAAGCGGTCCGACGATTTCGTTCTTTGAAAACTTGGGGCAACACCACTATGGGAGAAGAAAAAACATACACAATCAACGACACCAATCGTGCAATCGGTTCAGTGATCTCGAATCTAACGGCATGGGAGTCCGAGTTCTGCGACCCACGCGTCAAAGTGCTCATCCTCACCAAGCTTCAGGAAGCCCAACTCTGGTCGCTCTTACTCGTCAAAGAACAGCAATAAATTAACCACCCCAAGTTTTCAAAGCGCGAATGAAAAAACGGAAGCAGCCGCTAAAAAACAGCCCCCAACACGGCTCTTAACCCTACCCATACCCGCTCTCGTGAACCTAGCATGAAACCTCGCGCCACCATCCATAACTATTCCATGAAGTGCGTCCGTTGCGGGGTATCCGTCGAGCGGCAATCAAAAATCCGTCGGCCCGTGTGCCTTAATTGCAAGAGAAAGAAATGACCGAACCCACCAAAGAAGAGATCGACGCGCATATCGCTTTCCTCGAAGAAGAGGCAAAAAAGGACATCCGGCCGAAATATCTGAAGGGCCAGGATGAGCACGGCGGAAAGCTATGGGAAAAGAACATCGTCCCGCTTCTCGACGAGGAGATCACCGACATCAAGGCGTACTGGCCCACGCTCAAGAGGCAAATTGAAAAACTCGTCGCCGCCGCTGAAAAAGCGGTCAGCGGCGAAGGCACCGAGGACTTGCATGACGCGCTGGCGCCATTTCATTTTAAAGCGAAAGAGGGCAACGACTGATATGGACGAAAAACTCGCCGCCCGCGCTGAACTCACGAAACGATGGGCGCATGGGGAACACATCTTTTTCCCCGTCCACACCACCACATTCAAGTGGTATTCCACGCCTTCTGGATCTCGGCTTCCAACGCGATCTGCCGCGACTTCACCCAAGGGGCATAGTGCTTCTCGGTGATCTTGAGGGAGGAGTGCCCGAGGAGGATGGACACCGTTTCGAGCGACACGCCGGATTGCAACAGGTTCACCGCGAACGTATGCCGGAATTGATGGGCATGGGCCTTCACGCCGGCGAGCTTGAAGAGCTTTGAGAGCGACCGCTGCCAATCCGCAACCGCGGATTTCAAAATCCCATTCCCCGACCAGAAAAAACGGCCGTCGATGTCCGCAACATGTTTCAAACAACTTTCCACTTCTTCCGGCAACGGCAAATAAACCGGCGTCCCCGTTTTGCCGGTATAGAGCATCAATTTCCCGTCATGGATTTTGTCGGCGGTCAAGCTCACCGCGTCGCCGATACGGAGGCCGGAATACCGAAGGAGCAGGATGAAGGCCCGGACTTGCTCGCGTCTTCCCTTCGGACGATCCGGATAGACCTCAAACGCCCAAGTGATTTTTTCCAACTGTTCTTTGCTCAGGGGAAGCGTAGGCTTCATTTTCACTTTCGGCGGCTTTAGCACTCGCGCGGGGTTCTTGCTAATCCACCCCGAATCGTGGCAGAAGCGGAAAAATGTGCGCAGACGCTCCAGCTTTTTGTAGGCGGTGACCGACGCGACACTCCACTTCTCGCGGAAGGCTCGGAGATCGTCGGCCGTGATGATGACGACCGGCCTCTGCCCAAACTCGTCCTTCAGCTCGGTTTCAAGCAGCTCGTATTTTCCAAGCTGGGCGGACCCCAGCCCTCGCGCCTTGCAGTCCGCGATGAAACGCTTGAACGCCTCGGCGACCGTGATTCCCTCGACCGCTTTTCCCTGTTCCTCCCACTCCCTCACCATCCGGTGAGCGGCCTCGAAGTTCCGCGTCCCCAATGACTGGCGCATGAACTTCCCATTCAACTTCCCATGCACCCAGATTGGACAGTTGCATTTCCGCTGGCCCATCGAGCGGTGCTTGCAGCTCTCGCGATGCCTTCGGTAAACGGTGAGCATTGTACAATCCTTGTACGCGACGAGGATTGTACGTTCAAACCATTGAAACTACAAGGGATATTTTTTGGAGGCGGGGGGAGTCGAACCCCCGTCCGAAAAACCTTGCCCTCAGAAGACTACATGCGTATCCGATTCCATTGGGTTCGCCGCCGTCGCTCAGAACCGGCAAGAAACGTCGGCGACTAGCCCGATTAGTCTCGTCGTTCGATTACGGGCCGAAACCGAACGACCAGCCCGCTGTGCGACGCCTCATCCCAAGCCCACGGGCGAAGCCTGGGGAGACGGGCTACCCTTTAATTAGGCAGCCAAAGCCAACTGTGGATTGGCAGTTTTCGTTTTCCACTCGATAACGGACAAGTGGAGGCCGGCATGCCTTCTGAAAGCTCCAGCTTCCGTCGAAACCGTTTCGCCCCCTTATACGTGATTAGATAATGCTACCCCCCCTGCGGAGTCAGGTCAATTCATACGCCTACAGTCCTATTGATTCTTAGAATTACCACTTGCCCTTGGGCCGGCAACGGCTAACACTAAAAGAAAAGAACAGGCCCTCGGGGAGGGTTCGGCGATTCAGGCAAGATCCTGCGGCATTTCCGATATTTTCCAAGGTGTTCCGATTACGGCGCGGCTGCTGGGGTTGTGCGTCCTGGCGGCATGTTTGGCTGCCACGCCGCTCGGCGGAGCCACGCGACGGCAAACCGGCGCGCGCCACGCCCCGCGCGCGGCACATTCCCGCAAACACGTCAGAGCCAGAGCACACGCGAAGCCGAAAAGTTCCCTCGCCCCGGCGCGCACACGCGAACTCGAAACGCTCGCTCGCGGTTTGCGCGATCCGAGCCGCGTCGTCGCGGCGCGCTCATTTACTCGCCTGATGGCGCTTTCGCGCCGCTGGCCCCGCGCCCAAAGGGACCGGGCGGCCCTGGCTCTGGGCTATTACGATTACCGACGTAAACGATATGCCGAAGCGCGCGCGTGGTTCCAGGAGGCTCGCGGCGACCGGCTGCTCCAGGGCTACGCGCTCTATTGGGAGGGTATGGCCGCCGCGGCCGCGGGCCAGGACGGCGACGCCATGGCGCTGCTCGGCGAATTCCAGCAAAAATTCCCCGGATCGGTGATGGACAAGGCGGCTCTCGAGGCCTACGCCGACGCCGCCATTGACGGTAACCAGCCGGCTCAAGCCCTGGCCGCGCTTCGCGCCTATCCCGGCCTTGAAAATTCTTCGGACTTGCTGCTGCGCGTGGCTCTGGCGGAGGAACGGGCGGGCGATTTGGCGGCCGCCGCTCTCGGTTTTCAGCGCGTGTACGACCAGTTTTCACTGAGCAGCGCCGCCGGGATCGCCGGAAGGGGAATCGAGCGGCTTCGCGCTTCGCTCGGCGGCAAATTCCCCGAAGCGCCTATTGCCGATCGCATGGCCCGCGCGGAAACGCTCTATCAGAACGGCCAGTGGCGGGATGCGAAAAACGCCTGGGAGGCGCTGCTCGATTCCTTGACCGGGACGGGCGGACAAAGAGCGGCTTTGCGCGTGGCCGAATGCGATAGCCGCCTGACCCGCAGCGCCGGCGCGCTCGAGACGCTATCGCTCACCGATCCCGCGCTCGACGGCAAGCGCTGGATCGCCATCTTCAAGGTCTATCGCGCCAGGAACGACGAAGACCAGATGCAGGCCGCTGTGGACAAAGTGATTCAGCTCAGCGCGGCGGGAGCGCCGGCCGAGATGGCCGATCGGGTTCTATTCCTGATGGGAGATTATGACTGGGCGAATCTGAAACGCAATCAGGCCGTCGCGTACTATCGCCGGTTCATCGCGCGCGAAGCGGCCGGGCCGGACGCCATGACGGCGAACTGGCGGATCGCCTGGACCGCTTATCTCGAAAAGAGCGCCGATGCCGCTCTGCTGCTCCGGAGCCACATCGAGAAATTTCCCGATTCCCCCTACGTTCCCGACGCCCTCTATTGGCTCGGCCGTCTGGCCGAGCGTGGCGGCGATGCCTCCCTGGCCCACACGTATTACGAAAAGGACTCTTCGCGCTTCGCGGAGACATATTTTGGCCGGCTGGCGCGCGAGCGCGCCGCGCGAATCGTCACCCAGGCCGATCCGCCCGTTGCGCTGCCGCTGCTCGCCAGAATTCCGCCCCTCGGGCCGGTCGAGCCGCTCGAGGACGATATTCCCGCCGATGTGCGCGAGCAATACGAGCGGGCGATGGCGCTGCGTTCGATCGCATTCGACGACTCGGCGATGCTCGAATTTCGCGATGCCTACCGGGTCTCCCAGGCGCCGCAACTGCTCATCGATGCCGCGCGAGCCGCCCAGGCTGCCAGACTGTACCTGACCGGCGCGGCGCTGGTGCGCCGGTTGGCGCCCGATCTCGAATCCCGCCCGATGGATTCGGTTCCGGCTGAGACTTGGCGAATCGTCTATCCCTGGCCCCTCAAATCCCTCATCGATTTCTACGCCGGCCACCACCATTTCGATCCCATGCTGTACGCATCGTTGATCCGCCAGGAGTCCGGTTTCCAGCCCGACGCCCTCAGCTCGGCCGGGGCCGTCGGACTCGCGCAACTGGAGCCCTATACCGCGCGCAAATGGAGCCGCATCCTTCACCTCCGGTATTCGTATAGGCGGCTGCGCGATCCGCGGTACAATCTTCGCGTCAGCAGCGCCTATTTTCAGTCGCTGATTTTGATGTTCGGCAGCGTGCAGGCTGCCGTCGCCGCCTACAATGCCGGCGAGTCCCGCGTGGCGGTCTGGCAGGCCGAGCATCACTACGACGATCCCGCCGAGTTTGTCGAGTCGATCCCATTCAGCCAAACGCGCCACTACGTGGAGGTGGTGCTGAATGGAGCGGCGATCTATCGCCGGCTTTACCAGGATTCCCGATGAGCGCTTCCCCGTCGCCACGCCGCGCGCGCCATTCCCGCAAGACCGAGCGGATCACCGAATCGGTGATCCGTGAAATGAGCCGTCTGGCGCAGGCTCACGGCGCCATCAATCTCGCGCAGGGCTTCCCGGATTTCGCCGCCCCCGCCGAGATCAAGCGCGCCGCCGTGCAGGCCATCGAGGCCGACGTCAATCAGTACGCCATCACGTGGGGCGCGAAGGCGCTTCGCGATGCGATTGCCGCCCGGGCCGCCGAGGCGCAGGGACTGGCGATCGATCCCGAGCGCGAAATCACGGTTTGCTGCGGCGCTACCGAGGCGATGATGGCCACGATGATGGCGGTGATCAATCCGGGCGACGAGGTGGTCGTCTTCGAGCCGTTTTACGAGAACTACGGCCCCGACGCCGTCCTCTCCGGCGCCGCGCCCCGTTTCGTCAAGCTGCGCCCGCCCGATTGGACTTTCGATCCCGACGAGCTGGCCGCCGCGTTTACCTCCGCCACGAAAGCCATCATCGTCAATACGCCCAACAACCCCACCGGCAAGGTGTTTACCCGGGAAGAACTCGAGATCATTCGCGACCTCGCCGCCCGCTACGATGCTTTCGTCATTACCGACGAAATCTACGAGCACATTCTCTACGACGGCGCCCGCCACATCTCGCCCGCCACGATCGACGGCATGCGCGAGAGGACGATCACGATCAACGGCCTTTCGAAAACCTACGCCGTCACCGGCTGGCGAGTTGGTTGGTGCATCGCCCCGCCGGAAACGACGGCGGCCATCCGCAAGGTGCACGATTTTCTGACCGTTGGAGCGGCAGCCCCGCTCCAGCAGGCCGGAGCCGTCGCCCTGGCTTTGCCCGCGAGCTATTACGAGAAGCTGGCCGCCGATTACGCGGTTCGACGCGATCTGGCGCTGGGCATGCTCGAAGGCGCGGGTTTCCATTGTTTCCGGCCGCGCGGCACCTACTACATCATGACCGACATCTCCGCCTTTGGTTTCCCCGACGACGTTTCCTTTTCCCGCCATCTTATTGAAAATGTGGGTGTTGCCGCTGTCCCGGGGTCGAGCTTCTACCGCGACCCCGCCGACGGCCGAAGCCAGTTGCGCTTCGCCTTCTGCAAAACCAACCAGACCCTTCAAGCCGCCGCCGAGCGCCTGAGCCGGCTTGGGCGTTGCTAGCCGGGGTGAGGCGTTGCCGGTTAGAATAGTTTTCCAAGGAAGGCGAACCGGTCGAATCACGGACAATCGAGGTCCTCGTCAGAACGGGCCCCAGGGCGCTGGAAGCTTCAGGATATCGGTAGATCCCGGTGACGAGCCGCACAGGCAGTCTTCCTAACATCATTACACCATTGGGCGTAACGGAGCAGCGGCGCGGTGCGTCAAAGAAGGGCGAAGAGGGGTAGTTGTGTCTATCCGGTTTATCCTGGCCTGGCCGGGCCGGCCGGCCCTGGAGCGGAAACGAATCGCATTTGTGATGGATCGAGGCGGTAGGCGATTTCTCTTGGACGGGAGCCCGATCTGAAAGAGAGAGTGCTCCGGCAATCTGAAAGGCGAAACATTCGGAACATGATTCGAGCGCACAAGATTCTGACG
>DATLSU010000024.1:0-2274 GCA_035533975.1 Patescibacteria group bacterium | reverse complement strand
CCTCGGCGCGCTCCGGCGCATGCAGGAGCAGGGCAAGATCCGCCACATCGGCCTCGACGAGGTCATCCCGGCCGAAATCGAAGAAGCCCGCAAGTACGTCCAGGTCGTCACCATCCAGAACCGCTACAGCCTGGGCGACCGTCGCCACGAAGCCACGCTCAACTGGTGCCAGCAGCAAGGCATCGGTTTCCTCCCCTGGTATCCAAACGCCGGCGGCAAACTTCTCCGCCCCGGCCATCCCGCATCCCAGCCGCTCGCGGTCCTCGCCGCCCGTCACGGGGTCACCGTCTCGCAGCTCTCGCTGGCCTGGCTCCTCCAGCGCTCGCCCGTCCTGCTGCCCATCCCCGGCACCTCCAAAGTCGCCCACCTCGAAGAAAACCTCGCCGCCGCCCACCTCAAGCTGAGCGCCGAAGACTGGGCAGAGGTTGAAGCGGCGGCGCAGGGGTGAACCCGCCGGAAAGTTGAAAGACCTCCGATTGACCCCGGGCTATGCCCGGTCGCTCCCCAGGGGTTTTGGTGAAAGCGTCTCGAGCCTGGCCGAAAGCCCACGACGGAATTGCGTCGAAACTTTCGTTTTACCAGTCATCCATTCGCAGGGGACAATTCGGATTCGTTGAACGCGGCCTAGCGCATCCCCTGGGACTAAGCCTGCGGCGGAGGCGGGGCTGGCGTGAGCCCGTGGCGGCGCATGATCTCTGCCATCTTCGCCCGGTCCGGAGGCCCGCCCGCCGCCGCGTTGACCACTTCGGCAGCCTCGCGGAAATACTGCGGGCCAATCGCAGCCGGCGTGACCATGCAGAGCACCTTCACGTCCCGGCTTGTGTTGTTGTCGAATCTGTGAACGGCGCCGCGTGGAATGCAGAGTGCCTGCCCCGGACCCACGTCGATCTGTTTGCCGTCCACGGTCCAGGTCAACACGCCGTCGATGCCGTAGATCGTCTCCTCGTAATGGTCGTGGCTGTGCGCTGGAGCCGCCAGCCGCTGCGCACCTGGAACAACAACTTCAAAGGCCGCGATGGTGCCAGCCGAGTTCTCGCCGGTAAGCAGGAAGCGCACCGCGAGCGGCCCGAGCCGGATCGTTTCGTCGGCGGGATTGACGCTTAGATCGATAGCTTGCAGTGTCATGTGGACCTCCTTTTTTCTGGATTCCGATTTTGGCCCGCTATGCCGGGGGAAGAAGCACAAGCCCGTACCTGGGGGCAGCCGCGAGCGACCGGGCGATCAACTCTCTGCTGGCGGGCGGCGGCGCCGCGGAACGATCCGCGGCCGGATCGAACACTTCAGCAAAGAAGTTCTCGAGGCCCGCCGGCGTGATCAAGACCAAAGCCTTCGCCGTCACAGCGCCGGTGTTCCTGAAGGAATGAGCGATTCCGCGGGGAAGGAAAGCAAAATCACCAGGCGATGCAGTGATTGTATCCCCGCCTACTTGAATCGTCAGCGTGCCTTCGAGGAGTTGGAACGATTCATCTTCACGGTGGTGGATGTGCGGCGGTGGGCCTCCGCCCGGCGGGACCGACATCTCGGCCAGGAAAAAGGCGCCGCCCGTTTCCTTGCCGGTGATGAGAAACGTCATTTGATTTCCGGGGCCCCAGTAGGCCGCGCCGGTTCCTGCGGGCACGAACTTGACCTGGTTTTGCCGCGACTGGGTTTCGGTGCCATTTGCGCTCCCGGCGCCGGCCTGTTGCGTGGTTTGCTGCAAATCTTCCGGTACGGTCTCGTCCGAGGAATGAGCGAGCGGGGAAAGGGTCTGCGCTGTCATTTGCTGCTCCTTTGTGGTAAACTATGTTTACCGTGGAATCATGGTAAACATAGTGTACTGAGTGTGTCAATGTCTTTTTTGCAGGAAAATTCGCCCGTCAAAACCAGGGATATGCTCATCGGCGCGCTGCTGCGCGTTCCGGCCCAGGCCATTCAGCGTCGCATCATCAATGAGCTCAATGCGGCGGGCTTCAAGGGGCTCAGCTTCCCGCACATGGCGGTGCTGCGGTTTCCCAGCCCGGATGGGGCTCGCCCGGGCGAACTTGCCGAGCGTGCCGGGATGAGCAAGCAGGCCATGAATCGACTCCTCGGGAGCCTCGAAGATCTCGGTTATCTTGTCCGCTCCGACGCGCCGGACGAGGGCCGCGCGCGCATTGTCCACTTTACGAAGCGAGGTCACGCCGCCTACGCCAAGGCCCTCAATGTCCTCTGCGATATCGAGCGCGAATGGAGCGCCGAGCTTGGCCCCGAGGATTTCGCGCGGCTCAAGGAATTGCTCTTTCGCGTTTGGGAGAG